>SIAJ01000147.1 GCA_009691845.1 Gemmataceae bacterium | reverse complement strand
AGTAAGTTCGGGCACTCGCCGACCTTCGGTACGATCGACTTGTAGCCGATTTGATACGGCCCACCGGGACTGACTTGCACGTCCCCCTCGTTCTGCACGAAGCCTTCCGCCGTCACGTAGCGGGCACAGTTGTGCGAGTCCATGTTGTAGGAGCCCATGCCGATTGGCTCCGGCGTCACTCGCTTACGGCGGCAATCCACTTCCGTCATCACGTAATCACTGGCCAGCCGGCGAGCTTCGCGAACGTAAATCTGGTGCGGCCAGTTGCCGCTGTCGGTGAACTCGTCCTTGGCCAGGCCCCACTTGGCCATCTCGTCGCGGATCTTCTGCGGCACGCGTTTGTGATTGGCGAGCGACCACATCAGTCCCTTCTGATACGACTCGTGGTCCAAAATAATCTTGGCACGATCGGCATTCGAGGCATCCGCGTACTTGTAGTTCTGGCCGATGTAGTCGGTGCTGAAGGCACAGTTATTGTTCGTGTCGGTCTTGCCATTGGGCATCATGTCGGGCTTCATTGGAAAGCGCAGGTCGCCAGCCTCGAAGTTGCGGAAGAGTAGTTCGTACTTCGCCTCGTCGTAGTCGGCAGGCTTCGGGAAGGGAACCGAGTTCTCTTTCACGTTGCTCATGCACATGCGGAAGCAGAACGCTTGCAGGCGATGATCCCCCTCGCCGTCTTTGGGCAACGGGTCTTTCTCGATGCCGAAGAGCAAGCCACTTGCGGGATCGCCAGGCTTCACGAACGGATCGACGTTAACGGTGAAGCGATGCATGTGCGTGTTGGCGGCTTTCTGCACGCCGTTGAGAGTCTCGCCGTACTTGGAGTTCGCTTCCCGTCCGACGGAGTAACTCACGCCGGCTCGCTTCATCACGTCGCCCTCGTAGGTGGCATCGATGAAGACCTTCGCGGCGAATTGCTTGCCAGATTCCATCGTCATCGAACCGATCCGATGGCTGTGAGCATCGAAGGTCACGTCCTTCACGCGCTCGGACAGAACCACTTCAATGTGGTGTGCCTCAAGCATGTCCCGAAGAATCTGTTCCGCGACCTTCGGCTCAAAAGTCCACATCGCATCGTCGGTTGGCCGGTAGGACTTGTAATCCTCGCGTTTGCCGTACTTCCACGATTCCGGCTTGTCGTAGTGCTTCTTGACGCGCTGGTAGAACTCGCGTGAGATGCCGCCCACGGCGGACTTGTCGCCGGAGTCGGTCCAGCCCAGCCCGCCGGAAGTGAGTCCGCCGATGTGCTTGCTTGGCTCAACGAGCACGACCGACTTGCCCATTCGCGAAGCCTGGATGGCGGCCGCCACGCCGGACGCGGTGCCTCCGTATACGCATACGTCCGTCTCGGCACGGGCCGTGGAAACCAGTACTAAGATAAGCAGGATGACGTGTCGCATGGTCGCCTCCTCTGATTCATCGAGATGTTGCCCGGGCCATTCACTACTTTTTCGAACTGGGACATCCGAGGCTCGATCCCTTCGTGCCCTTCACCGACCACAACATAGAAATAGCGCGGAGGGGGTCATTTGTTAAGCGAACTTGGACAATTTTTTCCGGATTCTGTCGGGCACCACAATGAACCTCACTCTCATCCCATCGTAAGTTGAAGCAGATGAAGACATTCCGCCATATCGGCACTCAACAAATCCATCTGGAAGCGACCGACAGCACGAATAATCGGGCTGCGGAGTTCGCACACGACCCGGCCAACGCAGGCCTCGTGATTTCAGCCGACGTGCAGACACAAGGCCGTGGGCAACATGGCCGAGTTTGGCACAGCCAGCCAGGCACCAATGTTCTTCTCTCGGTCTTACTGTTCCCGCCTGAAGAACTCCGAAAGCCAGCTGTGCTGACCGCACTTGCAAGCGTGGCTGTCGCTGAGACTGTCTCGGAACTGACTCGGCAGGAGCCATCGATCAAATGGCCGAACGACGTTCTCGTTGCGGGGAAGAAGATCGCGGGGATCCTGATCGAGAGCGGAGTGAAAAAACCGAGTACTCAGTACTTCGTGGCGGGTATTGGCCTAAACGTGAACCAAACATCAGCCGACTTCCAGGCCCACGGCTTACCGGATGCAACTTCGCTGCACCAACTTACGGATCGGTCATTCGAGGTAGCACTGGTAACTCGCCTTCTCGTCCAAAAACTGGACGAGGGATACGAACTAGCTCGGAACGGCCAGATCGCCAAACTGGAATCGCAATGGACGACCCGGCTAGGCATTCAGGGGCACAATGTGACGGTTGAGTTCATGAATGCCGACGAGAGCGACGGGCGATTGCGATCCATGTCGTTCGAACACCTTGAAATCGAGTCAACGAACGGTGAGGTTCGTTGGCTGCGTCCCGAGGAAGTCCGTCACATTCGATCAAAATCGGTTTAGAGTCCGCCTTCGTCACTGCTCTCGGCCCACGATGAGGTGAAGACGTCCTGCAGTGTCGCTTCGCCAATCAGGCCGCGCATTCGTTCGAATACGTCCGATCCCAAAAGGACATATCGGCGTCGAGAGGTCGGATCGATCGCGTAAGAGAGTGGATTCGAAGCCGTTGCAATTTGGCGGCTTTGTTCTTGAGTGAGAGTCACCGTCATGGTTCGTCCCTGAAAAAGATTCGTGAAGAGAAAGCCTTGGAGCTGCCAATCCATCAAACGCTCGGCCACGCTTCTTCGCGAGTCGGACGCGTCGGATTGCTGAGCCTCTCCCTAAAGGATTTCAACAGAGTACCCTCGAAAATCCGTTTGTCTAGCTTTCTTTTTGCAGCTGAGTCGAAGTCTTGATTTTCTTGTCGTGGAAGAGGTCGGACCTATACTGACCTTCTGGCCGAATACAAAGATTGCCGTCCTCGTCTATTGCGCAGGAAGTGCTTCTCCCGCCTGCCTTTTCGTCCCGACGCGTCTCAATTCGAGGTTCCATGACGTCGCTTTCCCTTGCTGCCATGCTGCTGACTACGATGGCCCCCGCACCCAAAGGAAGTGCTGCAGCCGGCGACTGGCCACAGTGGCGTGGCCCGAACCGCGATGGCCACTCGACCTCGACAGGCCTGCTGCAGAAGTGGCCGGAAGGCGGCCCGAAGCTCGTTTACAAGACCGATACGATCGGCCCGGGCTATGGCAGCCCCGCGATCTCTGGCGGGCGCATGATCATCGTCGGGGCCGAGAACGCCTCGAAAACAAAGCCTGACGGAGACACTGTCGTCGTCTACTGCCTGGATCCCGCCACTGGCAAAGAGATCTGGAAGACTCCGATTGGATCGGTCAAGCAAGAAATGAATCGAGGCGGCGCAGCACGCGGCACGGCCACCATCGCCGGCGAATTGGTTTATGTGGTCGAGCCGTTGGGAGATGTGATTTGCTTGAAGGCCGAGGATGGCAAGAAAGTTTGGTCCAAGAGCATGGTGAAGGACCTGGGCGGAGCCGTGCCGATCTGGGGCTACAGCGAATCCTTGCTCATTGATGGCGACAAGCTCGTTTGCACTCCCGGCGGTGGCAAAGGTACTCTCGCGGCACTCGACAAGAAGACCGGCACCTTTCTCTGGCAGTCCAAAGAAATCACTGATGGTGCCTGCTATTCATCTGTGATCCTCGCCGAGGTAGACGGGGTCAAGCAATACATCCAACAATCGGTGCAAGGGACGTTCGGCGTGAGCGTGACCGATGGCAAGCGACTGTGGCATGTCGCGAACAAGGGCTACAAGATTGCAGTCTGTCCCACGCCAGTCTTTTACAAGAACCACGTTTTCGCCACGGCCGGATATGGTGCCGGCTGCAAGTTGATCAAGCTCTCCAAAAACGGCGACGGCATCAAGGCCGAGGAAGTTTACGATGCCAAGGTCATAGCCAATCACCACGGCGGCGTGCTGCGAGTGGGCGATTACCTTTATGGCCATACCGACCGCGAGTGGGCCTGTTTGAAGTTCTTGACCACCGGCGACAACGATGGCCCGAAACCCGAGTGGACCAGCAAGAAACAAGAAAAGGGCTCGGTCAGCTTTGCGGATGGGTGCCTGTATACTTACGGCGAGACCAAGGGCGAAGTGGTGCTGGTGAAGGCGGACTCGAAGGATTGGCTGGAAACTGGTCGCTTCACGATCCCCGAGAAGAGCCAGTTTCGCCGAGCCTTTAGCAACGGCGGCATTTGGGCTCATCCGGTGATTGCCAATGGCAAGCTCTATTTGCGTGAGTACGAGTGGCTCTTCTGTTACGACGTGAATGGCAAGGAGTAAGTTCTGCTACCTCCCGACGATTCACGATCCGAACAAGTCCGGGCACTGCTGAAGGAAGTGGTGCCCGGCAACGGTTTTTATCGTCGGAAATTCGGCGACTGCTCGCTCGACGACTTCGAAAGCCTGCCTTTCACGACCAAGGCCGAGTTGACTCAGGATCAACTCGATCATCCACCCTACGGCTCGGCTCTGAACTTTCCGTTGGAACGTTACGCACGGCTGCACCAGACTTCCGGAACATCTTCCGGTCGGCCACTTCGCTGGCTGGACACCCACGAATCGTGGCAGTGGCTGCTGGGAAATTGGGAGACCTGCCTGTCCCACCTCGAACTTCGTGCCGACGATGTCTTCTTCTTTCCTTTTTCGTTCGGACCGTTCCTGGGCTTTTGGACCGCGTACGAAGCAATCGCTCGCCTGGGCCATCGCGTCTTGCCAGGCGGCGGGATGACGAGCACCGCGCGGCTGCGCTTCCTGATGGATCATCGGGCAACCGTTGTTTGTTGCACGCCGACCTATGCACTTCATTTGGCGGAACTCGCGGCCGGCGAAGGGATCGAGTTGGCGAGTTCGCCCGTGCGCATGTTGATTGTTGCCGGCGAACCCGGAGGCTGTATCCCGGCGACGCGGGCCCGGATCGAAGCGGTCTGGGGGGCAAGGGTTATCGATCATTACGGCATGACCGAGATCGGCCCGGTGGCAATCGAACCGCTTGATTCACCTGGAAATCTTCTGGTCCTGGACGAGCATTACATTGCTGAACTGATCGAGCCAAATGGGGCCAAGGCCGCAAGAGATGGCGAACTGGCCGAGTTGGTTTTGACCAACCTTGGCCGAGTGGGTTCTCCGCTGATTCGTTACAGAACGGGCGATCTCGTGAAAGGTCGGCGGACATCGCGCGGTATGCTCCTGGAAGCGGGAATTCTCGCCCGAACGGACGACATGATTCACGTTCGTGGGAACAATCTGTATCCTTCCGCCATCGAGTCCGTGGTTCGTCGCTTCGTGGAGGTGGCCGAATTCCGGATTGTCGTCGATCGTTCCGGACCGCTGGCCGACTTGTGCGTGGAGATCGAGCCAACCAACGAAAACGTGAGCGACGCGCTCGCGGAAGCCGTGGCTCGTGCGATCCGGGATGAGTTGTTATTCCGCGTTCCCGTGACGGCGGTGGCCGTTGGATCGCTGCCGCGTTATGAAATGAAGGCGAAACGGGTGGTCGAGCGAACCGAGATTGCGACAAAGAATAGCTAGTCCACGAGTGGATGGGTCCCATCCGATACATAGGTTTGATGAGTTCACATACCTGAGGTACTCTCCATGACGAGAAGCAACTGGTGCAGGACTTTGTTCCTAGCTACTCTGTGCTCTCTGTTCCTGAGCGTTGAATCCCAAGCCGGCGACTGGATCCACTGGCGTGGCCCGGAGCAAATGGGTTTCGCTCGCGATACCGGCTTGCCTTCGGAATTTGAGCCGTTCACGCCTGGCAAGGACAACCTGGTCTGGAAAGCCCCCGTCGGCTTCCGATCGACCCCCATCCTGATGGGTGGGAAAATGTACGTGACCTCGACCATCGGCGATGTGCCGCGTCCGCAGAGTGACGCGGAAAAGCTCGTCACCGGCGAACGAATCGTGTGCATGGATGCCGGCAGCGGCAAGGTGCTCTGGGAACAGCGTTTCAATGTGTTCCTGGCCGACATCGTGACTTCTCGTCTCGGCTGGGCACCGCTGAGTGCCGACCCGGAAACCAAAAAAATCTACGCTCATACCTCCGGTGGCTTCCTCGTCTGTCTCGACGGCGAGACCGGCAAGATCCTTTGGCAGCGCCAACTGACGGAAGAGTTTGGCCGCGTGACAGGCTATGGTGGCCGCGTTTCCGGGCCGATTGTCGATTCGGGCCTGGTGATCGTGAGTTTGGCTCACGGTTCTTGGGGGGCTTACGCTCGTGG
>SIAJ01000146.1 GCA_009691845.1 Gemmataceae bacterium | reverse complement strand
AATGAAGAAAAGGCAGAAGGCTGGCCACGGAATTTCACGGAAGGAAGGCACTGCATTCAGAGCCGGATGCGTGAGAGACGGTAATACTCATCCCGTAGGTGCAACACCCAAAGGTTAGAATGGAGGAGTTGAAGAAGACTTAGACTGGGCCAAGTTTTGTAGGCTCTAAGTTAAGTTCGTAAGGACTATTCACCATTTAATGCAAGATAATAGCTCGCCCCGGGCCTCCGTGACAGTTACGAACCTTGACTGCGGCGAATATGAAGTATGCACCTTTTGCCGGAATCTTATCCACGTTGACTAGCATTTCTACTCCAACCATCTCTCGACTGCCGAGGGCCCAGTAGGTCATCTGCGCCCGGCGAGGGTCAACGCCTCCGAGGTCGGGTGCATCACTAGCGATGCAGCGAACGCCCTTTTCCTTGAGGTAGACGATCGCATCGGGACCGGGGGCCGGCCAGCCCTCTGCTTTGCCGGAGAGTGGGTCAAGCCACATCCCGGTGTCAGCCGGTTCAGGCTTGAGGTGTTTATCGTTGTGCCCCGTTTGGAAGATCACAACATCGCCAATTTGAAGTTTGCGGGGGCCGAGTGAGCTTCAAGTCACGGAAAACCTATATGCCCCCGGCGTCATCTGCAGCGCCAGGTTCGGCGTGCTTTTATACGTATCCTATGACGGTGACGATCTCCAAAGGATTTCGTCTCAGAACAACTCTTCGATCGGTTTGCCTCCCTCGTAAATCATGTAGGCCGGTCGGCCGCCCGGCCCCACGAACTGGAGTTCCTGGTCGATTCCCAAAACGCGGAAGCAGGTGGCCATCAAATCCTGCGGCGAGACGGGCCGCGACTTCGGGTACGCGGCTTTGGCGTCCGATTCGCCGATGATGCGGCCCATGTTCAGCCCGCCCCCCACGAAGACGAGAAAACCCAGGGGTGCCCAGTGGTCGCGGCCAGCATCTTTGTTGAGCCGTGGTGTGCGTCCGAATTCCCCGGCGATGATGAGCAGCACATCCTTGTCCAGACCGCGGGCGTACAAATCCTCGATGAACACCGACACCGCATGGTCCACGGGTGGGCACATCGTTTGGCAACTGGACACGATTTTCTTGTGATGATCCCAGCCGTCGATGTCTCCGCTGTAGCTGTTGTTGATGGTCACGAAACTGACGCCCGCTTCGCACAGCCGTCGGGCCATGAGCAACTCTTGCCCCAGGCCAGGGCCAAATTTGTCTCGAAGTCGATCGCTTTCAAGCGACAGGTCGAACGCATGCTTCGCCTTCCCGACCACGACTCGGAGGGCTTGCGCTCTCAAGTCATCCAGCGCCTGCAAGTTACCACTCGTATCGAGTCGATGCCCCATCCGGTCGAAGGAACTTAACAAGGCCAGGCGATCATTCAGGCGTTCGCGCGAGACCTTTAAGGTCATATTCGAGAGCATGGTGTTGGTGCCGTTGGTCGTCCCCAAGCGGAACGGTGCGAACGCTTGACCGAACCAGGCTGCTTCATCCCCTTCATACCCGGGGACCGTGCGCACGCAGACATAGGCAGGAACACCCATCTGCGGATGGACGGTGCCGCGTGCCCGGGAGACGACCGAACCGATGGACGGAGCGAACTGCGGGACTCGCAGCCCCGCTTGCCCGAAAAAAGGTGGCGGCCAGGGGTGGCCTGTCTTGACCCAGTGAGCGGCACCGCCGTGATCGCCATCGCCGTGGGTGAACGAACGCACGACGGACATCTTGTTGGCAAGCCCAGCCATTTTGGGAAACAGGCTTCCGAACTCCACGCCAGGAAGGCTCGTCTTGATCGAACCGAGGGGGCTGCGATACTCGGAACTCGCGTCTGGCTTGGGGTCGAATGTTTCGAGTTGGGAAGGACCACCTTCCAAAAACAGCAACACGATCGACCTGGGTTTGGCCAGCACCTCGCTCTCGGCAGCGGCACGAAGAGGAAGCAATTGAGTCAGCGTGAGTCCGCCAAAACCAAGGCTCCCGATCTTCAGGAACTCACGACGACTAGCCGGTTGTGGACCCCGCGAGTGAGGTGGAAATTCAGCCGTGGGGTCTGCCTCGCTTTTCATGGGAATCCTTTGCGGGCGCACCGTCGAAAGCAAAAGGAGTTTCTGCGCTGCCTGTGTTCGAGGCCGTCCATCCGCCTCTGCCGCCGAACTGGTAAATCATACAACCGGCACCGGCATTGTATTGCTGTAGGCATTTTCGACGGTGCATTCACCACGGTCAAGGCGAAAACCCAGAATCTTCCGATTTTCCGGAATCTTCTGATTATTCGCTTGCCTTAATCGCACGACCGCACCTCTTCATCTAGACTGGGCCAAGTTTTGTAGACTTTAAAGTTAAATCCGTAAGGACTATTCACCATTTAATGCAAGATAATAGCTCGCCCCGGGCCTCCGTGACAGTTACGAACCTTGACTGCGGCGAATATGAAGTATGCACCTTTTGCCGGAATCTTATCCACGTTGACTAGCATTTCTACTCCGACCATCTCTCGACATCCGAGGGCCCAGTAAGTCATCTGCGCCCGGCGAGGGTCAACGCCTCCGAGGTCGGGTGCATCGCTAGCGATGCAGCGAACGCCCTTTTCCTTGAGGTAGACGATCGCATCGGGACCGGGGGCCGGCCAGCCCTCTGCTTTGCCAGAGAGTGGGTCAAGCCACATCCCGGTGTCTGCCGGTTCAGGCTTGAGGTGTTTATCGTTGTGCCCCGTTTGGAAGATCACGACATCGCCAACCTGAAGTTTGCGGGTGCTGCGTTCGTAGTTTTGAATGTGCTCGACGGTGATTTCTGGGGATGCCGGCCAATCTTGTTGTTTGGTCTTGCCAACGAGAGTCCGGACATCAATCACGCGAGCTTCGCCGGAAGTCCAATCGAGCGGAACTTTCTCTGTCGTGATTTTGCTGGACCCGCGTTTGCCATACTTCTTCTCGTACTGTTCCAGCCAACCACGAACCTCTGGTTCGTAACCAACGGGTTCATCCGTGTCGGGAAGCGAGTAAGCAGGGGGAACCAAATGGGTACCAGCCATCGCATCCATGTAATGTCCGTGATGCCACATATCGAGATACTTCGCGTATAGGAAATCAACCTTCAGGTAGACTTGGCGATGGTTCCCCGTGCCGATGCCGGGTGAGGTTAGCGGCAGTTTCGGCGACAATGTTGGCGACAGGTCAATGGCCCGTTTATTCTTACATGACTCGATTAAACGTTTGGGCAAATCGCCACCCGAGATCGAGAACGCACGCCCTTCGCTGTAGGGGCCGCCTTCGTGTTTCGGTCCGAGGAAACAGTAGAACGAACCGGTTGGGGGGAGTTCGCCAAGATTTGTTGCTCCTTCGGTCCAGATCATGCCGTACTTGAGGCCGGCATAGTGCGTCGGTTCCGCAAGATCGGGCAATGGCCCCATACTAGCGCTGTCCGTTCCGAGCGCGAGCACACCGCGTTTGCCTAGTAACTCCATGCAGTCTGGGTTTGGGTCGGGGTAACCGGGAGCTTTGCGGTCGAGAATATCAGCGATAAACCTCCGCCCTTCGGGAAGCGGACGATAGTATTTATCCGAGTAATCACTGCGGAAGAGCACAACATCGCCAAAGCGAACCTTCCGCTGCTGCTTCTCAAATCGTTCGATATGTGCCGGCGTTACCAAGGGGCTGATTCCCTTGGGAGCTTTGTCCAGTAAGTAGCGCACATCGATGACACAGGCTTCGCCGCCGAACTGCCACGGCTCGATTTTGTCGGTGTAGGCCAGACCGAGTAGGCCTGATTTCTCTCTCTTTAACTCGGGCCGAGCGACCGAGTGCGGTGGCACATCGAGTTGTGTTCCGGTGTTCCCGTCGATCAGAAACGAGTCGATGTTGTATGCCGACTCGGGGCCGATCTTTCGTTGATGGACAATCGCGAATCGCGGGAACGGATGGCTTGGCCAGGTACATGGATACTCCGGAGCGATCAGTAGTGAATGGTCAATGAATCGGGGTTCCTCACTCCACGCATTGACACCGTGAGTCAACACGAAGATGACGG
This sequence comes from Gemmataceae bacterium, assembly GCA_009691845.1. GTDB lineage: Bacteria > Planctomycetota > Planctomycetia > Gemmatales > Gemmataceae > SIAJ01. The sequence goes on along the minus strand of SIAJ01000146.1, from coordinate 2,259 downwards.
CAACTAGTAATGACCAGTTCCAGTAAGAAGCCGATAGTAGGGGTAAAGTTGAGTTCATGCTGATTCTCCTTCTGCGATGACAGGGTTCGTCAATGAGCCGATGCCTTCGATCTCGATGGTTACGCTGTCTCCGGGTTGTAGGAACACGGGAGGTTTTCTAGCACCGCCGACTCCGTGCGGCGTTCCCGTCAAGATCACGGTGCCCGCAGCCAGTCGCGTACTACCGCTGAGGAATTGGATGAGAGTCGGCACATCGAAGATCATGTCGTTGGTGTTCCAGTCCTGCATTGTCTGGCCGTTAAGGATCGTCCGAATCCCGAGTGCGTTCGGATTCGGGATCTCGTCGAGGGTGACGAGGCACGGGCCAAGAGGGCAAAAAGTGGCGAACGTCTTGCCGCGGCACCATTGACTGCCGCCATACTTCATCTGCCAGTCGCGAGCGCTGACGTCGTTGGCACAAGTGTATCCCAGCACGTACTGCATGGCGTCAGCCTTAGAAACGTTGAAACACTCCTTGCCGATCACCACGGCCAGTTCGCATTCGTAGTCGACGGAGTCGCTCTTGAGCAGTCGCGGCAGGATGATCGGGTCGCCCGGGTGCTGGAGCGTGCCGCTGTTCTTCATGAAAACGACGGGCCATTCCGGAATTGGCTGGTTGCCCTCAGCAGCATGTTTTCGATAGTTCAAGCCGATGCAGATGATATCGCGCGGCTCCAGGGGAGCCAGCATCTTTGCGACGGCTGCCGGTTCGCCCGTGTCGGTCAGTTTGCCGAGAATTTCCCCGGTGAGTCGCGTGGTGCGTCCATCGGCGTGCAAACGCCCGTATGCGATCTGGCCGGTCAAGGTTTGGTATCGAATGATTTTCATAGTGAAGATCCAAGGCTATCGAGTGATGACGAAATCTCAGAACGCAACGCCGGTCATCTCGGACGCTTGCTTCAGTTTTTCTTGGACGTCGGGCGGCAGGGTGATGCCCTGCGTTTGCGCGAGACGATAGCTATTCCACTCCCGTTCGCCGGGCAGCAACACACGCTCGATGCCGTTTGCCGTGGGCGCGCCGTGCAACTCATCAATCAAACGTCGTATTCGCTGTTGAAACTCGCCCATGGGCGACATCGCGGCCACGTCGATCACCGTGAACGAGGCGTTGTGCCAGGAGGGTCGGCCTGGCTCGTCGAAGATCCAACTGCCGACCTGCCAGGTCATGTTTCCGCCGGGCAGGATCGCAGACAGAATTTCGCACCACAAACCGAATCCGTAGCCTTTGTGGCCGGCCATCGGGGCCAGCGCTGCGTGTTGAGGGTAGAGCCTTCCGTCGGTCGTGGGCAGGCCATCCGGACCGATGAGCCAGGTGTTTGGAATCGGCTCGCCGCGTTGAATCGCCGCGTAGACTTTTCCCCCAGCAACAGCGGCAGTCGCGATGTCGAGCAGGATCGGATCACCATCGGGCACCGGGACAGCATAGGCGAGCGGATTGCTGCCAAGGACCGCGCTGCGAGAGCCGGGAGCCGCGACGCTCGGAATGTCGTTTCCTGTCGCCATCGCGATCATCCCCTCGCGCGCTGCGAGTGACGCGTAGTATCCTGCGGCTCCGATATGTCCGGTGTTTCTTAGACCGACATAGGCGATTCCGACCTGTCTCGCTTTTTGAATAGCCGTGCGAATAGCAAACAGGCTGCCAACCTGACCGAGCGCCGATTGCCCGTCGATGATCGCCCAGCCCGGACCTTCACGCTCGATGCGTGGTTCAGCCGTCGGGTGGTAGCCTCCCCCTTGAAGTTTTTTGAGGTATCCCGCCAATAGCTTCGTTCCGTGCGTGAAGACCCCCATCGCGTCGGTGATGACCAGGGCCTCGGCGGCCTCGTGCGCATTCAATTCGTTCATTCCAACAAATTGGAAACACGAGCGGGCGAAATGAACGAGCTCTCCAATTTCGACGGGATTCGTCATGCCTTCCCCTCTGCATTTCGATAGAAAGCAATCGTCTTCGCGATGCCTTCTGCGAGCTTAGTCGGCTGCCAATCGGGCAGAATCCGACGGATGTCTCGCGGTTCCGTTGGAACATTCGAAGGAATGGGCGGGCCGAAAACAGTGATGCGGCCGCGGGAAGCTGGGGCCGCATGCTCGATCCATTGCACGACCTCTTGGATGGTTGCCGGTTCGCTAGGCAGGTCCGCGATCGTGGCGCCCGGAGGGCATTCCAGTACGCCGCGCACAAAGGCCCGAGCAACATCTTCAACGTAGTCGTATCCGGCCGTT
>SIAJ01000012.1 GCA_009691845.1 Gemmataceae bacterium | reverse complement strand
GCAACCTCCTACGTTATGGAGATTCGATCGTTTTTGTCTTCAGTCCGTTGGACTGAAAACAGACGCTTGCTTTGCGAGCCGCGGCGAATGCAACTGTCTTTGCCACACGGGGTGGAGTCGGGAACTTATTTCGCCTGGGTTCCTAAGCTATGACATAGCACTAGCGTGCCAAACGCCTTGGCCGGAACATTGCACATCGTGGAGCCCAATCGCGTGGTGCCGCTCGATGTGCCGATTCGAACCACCTCGACTTTTTGAATCGACTGGGTGTGGACGCACCCTCGGCGTTGCGCGAACGACTGGTGAGTGCGATCGGAAAACCTGGGTAGGGTTGTGCGTGCAAAAATACAACCGAGACGATTGTGCTACGGAACTGCGATCAAGCTTACTTGTTGAGCGGTTGTGTAATCAAGTAGACTGATCGGAACGGCCCTACAGAGAATTGCCATGAACTACATCGATCCGCATATCCACATGATTTCCCGAACCACGGATGATTATCATCGCATGGCGTATGCGGGGTGCGCGGCCATTTCGGAGCCAGCGTTCTGGGCGGGTTTTGATCGCGGCACGGCGGCCGGGTTTCACGATTACTTTCGGCACCTCACCGAGGTCGAGCCGAAACGGGCGGCCCAGTTTCACATTCGCCATTATTCCTGGCTGTGCATCAACGCCAAGGAAGCTGAGAATGTTTCCCTCTCGCGAGAGGTCATCGCACTGATTCCGGAGTTCTTGAAGAACCCAAACGTCCTGGGCATCGGCGAGATCGGCTTGAACAAGAACACCGCCAACGAGGCCACCGTCTTTCAAGAGCACATGGACCTGGCGATGAAGACCAACGAGTTGATCCTGATTCACACGCCGCATCTTGAGGACAAATACAAGGGCACGCGGATGATCGTGGACATGCTGAAGGCGGATCGTCGCATCAAGCCGGAACGGGTTTGCATCGACCACGTGGAAGAGCACACGGTAAAGCTCGCGCTCGACAACGGCTTCTGGTGTGGGATGACCCTCTATCCAACCACGAAATGCACACCGGCCCGGGCCTGCGACATTATCGAGATGGTCGGAACCGACCGCATCATGGCGAATTCGGCAGGCGATTGGGGCAAGTCGGACCCGTTGGCCGTTCCGGAACTGATTCAAGAAATGAAACGTCGTGGCCACGCGGAAGCGGAGATTCGCAAGGTCGTCTACGAAAACCCACTAGCGTTTTGGCGGCAGGCGAACAACTGGCAAGAATGGCCGAGGTTGCTCGATTCGTCACCACTGCGTAGCTAAGTCGTAAGAATTCAGCCGCCACCCAGTCGAAGAGCTGAATTCTTACGAATTCAGCTACGCCGTCCTTAGTTTCGCGGCAACACTTTCAGTGCCGCCTGAAACATCTCGGATTTTTCATCCGTGAGGCCAAGGCGTCCAGCGCGAATTCGTGCCTCGTCGTGCGTTAGGAATTCGGCCATTCGCAGGTGCAGATACCAGACCGATCCGACTGTCGCTGGATCGCCATAGACGAATATCGGCCGCGACTTGGATTCACCCACGACACGAGTGAATTCTTCTATCCACGCTTGCGTGAACGTGTCCGCAGCGACCACCAGGCCGACGTATTGCATCTCGCGTTTCTCGACCTGACGGCGATCGGTCGTGTCGTCGTCGCCTGCCTTGCGAACGAAAACGATCGTTTTGTAGCCGTTCGCTTTCAGCCAATCGAGACCTTCGATCTCCGGACGTTGACCCGCACTCACGCCGTCCTTAATTTGTGTGAACTCCGGGATGCCCTTGGCCTGATCGACCGGTTCCACTTTCTTGGGTTCGACTGGAGTACCCTTGGAGCTTTCATCCTCCAACGCCTTCGGTTTTTCGACGTAGTCCGGTTCGCCGAGTTGAACGCCCTGTTTGCCAGGCGGCATCTTCTTTGGGTATTCGGACTTCGATTTGCCAGGAGGCGTATCCTCGGGTAACCACGTTTCGCCCGCGTCCCCTGGAGGAGCCTGTTTGCTGGGCACCGGGGCCATGGGCGGTGGGCCGATTGGAATATTGGTAGGCGGAATCCCCATTCCTTGTGGATAAGCAGGTCCAGGATTACGGCGAGGCGTATTTCGGCAACCGGCCAGCATCACACAGCCGAGGGCAGACATTACGATAAGTGTACGGGCGCGCATGGTTGCATCTCTGAATTGGGGCCTTCGCACTGAATTGTAAAACGGTAAGTCCGGCCCGCATGAATATTGGTTCGCGGAATCGCCTATCTGGGGTGGTTTAATGGACGGGCTGTAACGATTGGGAGAACTTTGCGGTCTCTGTCCGAAAAAGCCGAAATCTCTAAAGCATCCGAGTGCTCGATAGGCTTCGCCCGCCCCGCAGAGAATGCCCTCATGCTTCCTCGACTTTCCATCGTGTTGAGCCTGCTCGTGACCGGCCTGGCGTTCACCCAAGAACCAATGCCGACGGTCACCGATTCGGCGGGCAAGGAACTCACGCTCAAGAAGTGGAAAATCGTCGCTGGCACCCGCAAGCTCTCCTGGGCCGAAGGGAAGCCAGAGTCATTCGAGATTCGCGAGGTCGGCTCCACGTCATTCAAGGATGGCATCATCACGTTCGTAGCCATGTCCCGGGTTCAGGAAGTAACTTGGGACTACGAAAAGGAGACCATGACCGTTCGGGTGGCCGGGCTGGAGAAGCCGTTGATCGGCACCACGAAATACAAGGACATCAACGTGCTGACCATCGAGGCCGAGGTCGATCAAGGAAAGTCCGGCGTGGCCGACCTGCGTTTTCGAGGTGGCCCCATCAAGGGTGGTATTCGCGGCATCAAGTTTCCCAATGCGAAAGCACCGGAGAAGATGCCGGAAGCCGGGCCGGCATTCGCGTTCACTGTTCCGCCTGAAGCCAAGAGTAAAGGCGGGCCGGCCGTTTATCAGGCCAGCGGCTTCCAGGCCCTGTATCGCACGAGCAACACGGAAGAAAAACTCCTCCCGTATTTGATGTTCAAGAAGACGCTGAAGGTCGAGATCGCGAATATCGGCCGACTGACCGTGGGAGCCTACAACGCGAAAGACCACACGGCCGAGTGCGAGTTGAAGCAGAAGGACGGCATGGACCTGTCCGTCTCCTTGCCTGCCTCGTTCCCAATCGATGGAAAGCCTGCGACACTCCTGGGCTTCGTTGGAACGGTTCCCGCAGGCTACCGGCTGTTCCCGATTCACACGATCAGCCAGTTCGAGCCTGTCGTTGAGAAGAAGTGAGTGGGAGTGCCGTCACGCGATGCCGCATTCTCTGCGTGCGGCAAGCCAGGAGACATCCCGCACTCACCCGACGCGTAAACGAGGGCAGGGGTTGCCTCCCTTACTTGGTTAGCATCAATCCGTACCGCGGCCGCATAAGCATATCGATGACCTTTGCGACCTTTGCACCACGTCCTAAATTGAATCATTCGGGGGCGGCCACACGCCCCACGCCGAGGAGAACTCATGGCTGGGCATTCACACTCAAAGAACATTGCGGCTCGCAAGGGCAAACAGGACGCGGTACGTGCCAAGCACTTCAGCAAGCTGAGTCGGTACATCATCATCGCGGCCCGAGCGGGTGGTGGCGATCCGATCATGAATCTGAAACTGCGCTATGCCATCGACAAGGCACGTGCCGTCTCGATGCCGCGCGACAATATCGAACGGGCGATCAAGCGAGGCACGGGTGAACTCGAAGGCATCGTGATGGAGGAATTGGTCTACGAAGGCTTCGGCCCGGGCGGAACGGCCGTCATCTGCGACATTCTCACCGACAACCGCAACCGAACCAACGGCGAAGTTCGCAAGCTCTTCGAGCGAGCGGGCGGCAACATGGGCGGGCCCGGGTCCGTTTCTTACCTCTTCGATCGTCGAGGCGTCTTCGTGATTCCAGCCGCCTCAACCACCGAGGACGCCCTGATGAATATCGTTCTCGAAGCGGGTGGCGAGGATCTCCGGCACGAAGACGAGAACCTCGTGGTCACGTGCGAAGTGACGGCGTTCAACGCGATTCAAGCGGCTTTGGAAGCTGCGGGCATCAAGCCGGAATCGGCCGAAATGGAACAAGTCCCCAAGAGCTGGATGGAGGTGGATGTCGAGATCGGAAGAAAGGTCGTGAAGCTGATTGACATCTTGGACGATTACGAAGACGTACAAACCGTGTTTTGCAACGCGAACATTACGCCGGAGATGATGGAAGAATAAGACAAATGGAGCCGCGACCGTAAGGAAGCGGTCGGCCGCTCCCTTACGGTCGCGGCTCCGTTTGTCGGCTTCGAAGGTTACTTCTTGACCGGGGCCGCAGTGGCCTTGGCCGCGAGCCGCAAATCTTGCTTCTTGCGACGTTTTTCCTTCTTCTTCATCCTCATGCCTGCTGGATTTCCCATCTTTGTCTCTCCTGGTTTGTGATCGTCGATTCGGTTCACGATATGACTCTTCGTGGGCCTTTGGCAATCCATCTTGTGCGACTTCCGGGGTCTGGGCTACACTGTGCCCTGTTTCACCGGCCACGCAGGGACGCGCCTTGCCGGGAGCCTTCGCGCGTCGCGGTCGGGGTTTCACGGCTGCTCCCGTTGGTCGCGACACGTGCTTGACCCCGACAAGACCAAGTCCACCCCGCTTCCCTGGCTGTTGCTGACCGGCCTGCTGGGCGTGTTTGCGGTCGGTGTTCCTCAAACAGGATCCAATACGCCCACGTCCGCCGCCAAGAAGGAAGAGAAAAAAGACGACGCGATTACATCTCGAGTCGCATACGACGATCCCCTGAAGCCCGTATTCGATTTTCACAAAAGCCACGACCATCGCACGCTCACACCTGCGGAAGAAATCCGTCGCAACATTCACGGCTACCAGACCGAGTTCTTGATTGCCACCGTACCCGACCCGATCGATTCGCCGTATGGGCACGCTTTCGATCAAACCGTGGACGCGATTCAACGTGCAATCGAGAAGAAGGACGGCTACATTCTGGACCGTTCCTGGTTGCCGTGGGAACTCGATCGCAAGGCGAAGCCGAAGCCGGGCGAACCGCCGAGCAATTTGCGTGAGACCAAGCCAGGTATCCTGTTGTTTCGCCATGGCCGCGACAAGAATAAGAAAGTCGAACAGCCCGGTCTGTGCGTGGTCTTCCTGGTTGGCGAAACGCCAATGGGGGGCATTCATAAGCAAGCCTTTTACGAATCACTGCGGATCATGACGGACGTGGGGCATCCCGAACACGTTCCCGTTCGGGTGGTCGGGCCATACTTTTCAGGCTCGCAGACTTCATTGCAATTCGTGCTCGGTGACTGGTGGGCTTTGGGCGATTCCAACTACTCGCTCGTCAAACCTCACCCGGTCTTTCGATTCAACATCATCTCTGGCAATGCCACGGCCATCCGCAAGAACGAATTCTTTTCTTTTGAAGCCAACAAGGAGCAGTTCCCAGCCTGGCGACAGGATGGCGTGGAGTTTTCGTCTACGGTCATCCCCGCACGCACGACTCTTGGGGCCGTGCTGCATTTTCTCACTCGCCGTGATGGCTCGTCGACCTCGGAGCGAATTCCATCGGGAGTTGAACTCGTTCCCGGAAAGGTGGCGTTACTGACCGAAGGAAGCACGGGCTTCGGCAAGGCTTTCGCGAGTTTGAACAACGATCAGGTGCTGAGCCTGCGTTTCCCGCTTCATATTTCCCGAGTGAAGCACGAGTACAACAACGCCTCCCGTGAGAAGGATCGCAAAAGTGGCCTTTCCGAGGAAGACCCGCTGCTCGCATTATCCATCACGGACGATCAAGGCTCGGGCGAGGGCGTCCCTTCACAAGGCGGATCGGCAACAACGGCCGCCAATGGGCAGGTGCTGTCCCGGATTCTCACGACGATTTCACGCGAGCAGTGCCGTTATGTCGGCGTCATCGCTAGCGACACGCGTGACAAGCTTTTTCTGATTCGGCTGATCCGCGAGTACTGCCCCGATGTTCGCGTATTCGTCACGGACGGCGACTTAATGCTCACACATCCGGAATACCGGTACTACATGCGCGGCGTCATCATCGGCTCCACGTATCCGCTCGTGCCACGCAATCAGAATTGGGTGAAAGAAACCACGACCGAACGCGTTCTGTTCCCCTCCGTCGGAGCCCAGGGATACTTCAACGCGACACTCATGCAGTTCGGATTGAATGATCAGCTTCTGGAATACCGGGCCCCGCGTTTTGCCCTTCAGGGCATGGAGCAGGCAGAGATCGCGGACGAGAGGCCCCCCATCTGGATCAGTATGGTTGCTCCGAACGGAGCGATCGTGCCGCTGCATCTGTACACACAGTTCGACGACAAGAGTGGCTATGTCGCACGCCGACCGTCCGAGTCCGATCCGGAATCTAGCCGAATTTTCGCGGCACTCGATTATCCCGGGGCCATGCTGCCGATCGGGTTGGGCCTCCTCGTCTGGTGGAGCTTCCTCATCACTCGCGCATGGGGAAGCCCATACACGCGAATGTTCTGGAAGGGCGGTTCGTTGCTCTCGCTGCCCGACCTGTTCTACCGCAACATCATTCTCGGCTCGCAGGCGATCCTTGCCGTCCCGGTGCTGTGTGCGGTGTGGACGCATGCGGAGGCCAAGGGCTTTTCATCGACCTGGCCCGTCGTTTTTGTCGGAACGACGATGTTCTGCCTTGCCGCGTTGGCCCTGGGAACCATCAAACCGTTGTGTCGCCGCGGCGTGGCTCGCCTGTTGCGAGGCAAGCCGTTAGCAGGAGAATCGGCCGTCTTGCCGACGACTCCTCGAGACACACCACTTGAAACCACGAGTTGGATTGTCCTGAACGCCGGGGTGTTGCTTGCCATCTTCGGGCTTGGGGCAGTGTTCCTGGCACGGTTCTTCATGTACGCGGACTTCGCTCGGCAGGTGCTCTTCTTCGTGCGTGCGGTGGATCTGAGCACAGGCTTGTCTCCGATGACGCCTCTCTTTTTCGTCTGCCTCGGCTTCTCGGCCTGGGGGTTCATTCAGCTCAAACGAACGCACATTGCGGAGCGATTCAGCGTTCCTTCGCCCTATCCAACGACCGAACAGTTTCGCCGGATTCACGTGGCCGACAAAGCCGTGCGCGACGAGGTGACTTACGAGGCCATCGCACTTCGCCACGCGAAGCCCATTGCCGGCACGATGATCGCCCTTGGAGCATTCGGGCTGGCGATTTGGCTTCAATCGCTGCCGACGGTCGAAGGCTGGTCGTGGGACCTTGTCTTCTTTGCGGGCTTTTCAGGGCTATTCCTGCTTTCCGCAACTACCCTTGTGCGACTGTTCTTTCTCTGGGGCCAGGTGAAGGGCCTACTGGACGCGATCGCGGCCCAGCCGATGATGCGGGCGTTCGGACGATTGCCGACGAAAGTGACTGAAGTTTTCGGAAAGTCCCTATTCGCGCAGAAGCCGCGCCTATCGCACTTGCAAGTGCCAGCACATCAATTGCGATTGTTAATCGATGCGGTCGAAAAAGACCCGCAGGCCCCGGACTCCTTGCGAAATCTCGGTAAGACTGCAGACGAAATTGACGCCATTCTTGCCGAGCAACTCGCGGCCGGTCGGAAACGTGGTGTCGCACGACGGGCTGAGCGTGAGGTTCGCGATCGGCTCTCGGGAGTTGCGGGACTCTGTCTCGCACTTCTTGCTCCGCGTGGAAGAGACTTGAACGTGGATGAAGCCTTCGGCGGAGGCCAAGGCAAGGACGAAAAGAAGCCCGACACCTCGAACGATCCTGCGTGGGTGGCCCTCGCCGAATCGGTTGCGGCCACGCAGGTCGTCATCTTCATTTCGCAGTTCTTCGTACAGCTTCGCAATCTCGTTTGGGCCGCCGTGGCCACGTCGTCGTTATTGTTAGTGGCAGCCACGTCATACCCGTTCCATCCCGAGAAACTGCTCCTCATCGGGCTGATTGGCCTGAGCGGAGCGAGCATGGCCGGAATCGTTTATGTGCTGGTTGAAATGAACCGCGACGAAGTGGTGAGCCGCGTGACACGAACGACGCCTGGAAAATTCTCGCTGGATAGCGGCTTCCTGGGTTCGTTCCTCACGTACATCGTTCCCGTGGCGGGCGTGCTCGCGGCCCAGTTATCTGGAAGCTTCCGCTGGCTATTGGAACCGTTGCTACGCGTGATGAAGTAGCACTATCGTTTCATCTCTTTGCAAGATCGAACGTTCGATCAGGCTGGCGATTTCGACCACCGGCGTTGTCGGATCAACAACCCAATTCCAATCAGGGCCAAGGAAATCGCCAGCCCCTGCCCACAGCGTGCTGGTTCGGGCGGCGCGGGAGTCGGGAGCGGGCTTGGAGCGTAGTTCGGATTGGGGAGGTCGGCTGATGCGAGAGACGCAACGCCCAAAACGAGGCACACAATCAGCAGCGAGATGAATCGAGAGAGCATCGGTCACTTCTGCAAAATCAACCTGTTCCTACGGCTGATTCTAAGTCGATAGAGAGCCCCGTCCAGTTCCAGGCAAATCTCGCGGCGATCTCCAAATAACTTGGAAACGTTGATGATCGTCCCTGGCCCAGTTCCTTCCGGCTCGGGAGGCTCCTCGCGATCATTTTCGTCTGCCATATGCCGTCCCGCTTCCAAAACGAATGGTATTGCAATTGAGACTCAGTGTCACCAATAAATTATCTTTCGGGGGCTGTTTTTCAACTGTAGGAACTTACTGAAGTCCATTTCCTCGAGATACTCGCCAAAAAAATGGCCATTCGAGCTTGCCAGCGTAAAGAGTACAAGTACTATACTTTTATAGTTGAGACACAATCTCAACATTAGTGAGTATGCTCCGCCAACGCAGGGAGGTTTCCGTCTCCCCTCTCGCAACGCAACTCCGGATTTTGCCTTACCGCCCTCCGGGAGAGACTTCTCATGCCGCGTCGCACCGCTTTCACGCTCATCGAACTATTGGTCGTTATCGCGATCATTGCGATATTGATTGGCCTGCTCCTGCCGGCCGTGCAGAAGGTGCGTGAGGCGGCCAATCGCGCGAAGTGTCAGAACAACTTGAAGCAAGTTGGGCTGGCTCTCCACAACTACGAAGGTACGAATCAAGTATTCCCTTCGGCGGCGAGATACCCAGTTGGGGCGACGGGCGATTCCTATTCCCTCTTGGCGTACATTCTCCCGTATGTCGAGCAGGACAATCTGAAGAACCTCATCAATTTTTCGACTTGTTATTCGAGCCAACCCCAGGTCACTCAGCAGAAAGTTCCCATTTACATTTGTCCGAGTGAGATCAATGCCCGATTGCGACAGGACGGCGCATTGATGCATTTTCCGCTGAGTTATGCGGCCAACATGGGAACCTGGTTTGTTTATGATCCCGCCACTCAACAATCGGGTGATGGAGCGCTCGTCGTGAATCGCACTTCCAGCACAGCGGATTTTGCGGACGGCCTGAGCAATACGATCGGCATGTCCGAAGTGAAGGCGTACACACCCTATCTCCGCGACGGAGGGAGCCCTGCCGGATTGCACGTGCCGCCGCCGAGTAACCCGTCCTCGATTGCCGGTTACGGTGGCAACTTTAAGGCGGACTCCGGCCATACCGAATGGGTGGATGCACGCGTGCATCAAACCGGTTTCACGACGACGTTTCCACCGAACACCAAAGTTTCTTACACGAACGGAGGTGTTGCTTACGACATCGATTTCAACTCGGCCCGTGAAGGCAAGTCGACCAATCTGACTTGTTATGCCGCCGTAACTTCGCGGAGCTATCACGCCCAGGGCGTGAATGCCTTGCTGATGGACGGCTCGGTGCGATTTTTCGGCAGCAGCATCAGTCAGTCGACCTGGAGAGCCCTTGGCACGCGTGCCGGCGGCGAAGTGGTTGGCAACGACTGGTAAGGTTTGGCGACCACACGTTCAACGGAGAATCGCACGGCATTCGGGAGGATGGCGAAGTGGGCGGGGATTACGGATGCCCAGTCCGATCGGTAGGATGTCTCCGCCGACTAATCGAGGACTGCAGTCCCAAGCACAAGGAGTCGTCCCATGTTCAAGCGTGCTTTCTTTCTCGGCTTGGCCTTGGTTGCCTCCACCTCCGCACTAGCCGCAGACTTGAAATACCCTGACCTCCCGATCGGTTTCTCCAGCTTTGGAGCGGCTGTCATCGGTGACCACGTCTACGTGTATGGTGGCCATTCCGGCAAAGCACATAGCTACTCAACCGAAACGACCCTGGGCGATCTTCGCCGTTTGAACCTGAAATCGCCTGATAAATGGGAAGAACTTCCAGGTGGGCCGAAGATGCAAGGCCTGGCATTGGTCGCCCATGCCGAGAAGCTTTACCGCGTCGGCGGGATGCAACCGCAAAACTCCAAAACCGAGAAGAACGACATTCGCTCGCAAGCCTCGTTTGCTTGCTTCGATCCGGCGACCAAGAAATGGACCGACCTGGAGCCACTTCCGGAAGCACGTTCGTCGCACGATGCTGTCGTTGTCGGCGACTCTCTCTTTGTGTTCGGCGGCTGGACTCTGAAAGGGACTGGCAAAGGCGTATGGATCGAGCATGGCCTCAGCCTCGATCTGGCGAAGCCGGGGACGAAATGGCAACTGGTTAAGCAGCCCTTTCAACGCCGAGCGCTGACCACCGCAGCATTTGGAGGAAAGGTCTATGTGATTTGCGGGCTCAGTGCGGCCGGCAAGTCGGAGAAAATCGTGAACGTTTTTGATCCAAAATCCGGAACCTGGTCCGAAGGTCCGCCGGTTCCAGGGGTGGAGATGAACGGCTTCACTCCCGCCTCGGCCGTGCAAGCGGGCCGATTGTTCCTGACGCCGACCGATGGGAGCATCTATCGCCTATCCGCCAAGCACGATGCCTGGGAAGAAGTCGGCAAGCTGGAAAAGGGCCGCTTCGTGGCGAGAATGGTCGCCGGCAAGGATGGCTCTCTCGTAGTCATCGCCGGGGCTGCACCCGGCGGCATGCTGGCTAGCGTGGAGCGTGTGACGCCGATGGCAAAGTGAATTCATTGAGAATGCCCGCCCGCAACGGCTGGCATTCTCATTTACTTCTTCTTCCCCTTGTCATCCAAAAACGCCTTCATGTCTAAATCGCTTACGCTCGACTCGACGCCGTCTTTGGGTACGTCGAGTTTGCAGATCCAGACGAGGGCGTTTAGCACAGCTTTTCTGTACTCGTCGTTCTTCCAGTTGGAATGAAAGTGGCCGCCGGTGAAGCCGACGCCGCGGCCGCCGTCTTCGCGTTCGACTGCCCACATCATGTGCTCGGCCCGGCCCTTTGCCTCCTGGATGTGCTTGTATGGCCCACGCGGGTAGACGTACGGTCCGTCCCGTGTTTTGTCGGTTGGGGTCGCAGTCAGGATGCCCGTGACCCCTTTCATCTCCGGTCGGAAGCGCATGTTGAAGTACCACTCGTCTTCCGTGGCAAATGGCTTCACGCCGTTCGCGATGGGATGCTTGGGAAACTCCTTGAACTCCGGCTTCCACAGGGGATTGCACGAGAATTCGTGTTCGTAGTAGCCGCCGATCCAATCCTGGAATTCCTTGCCGCCTTTGTCCTTCAAGACTTCGACGCCGTAATGGGCGCACATCAGGCCGACGCCCTTTTTCATCAAGACGCCAAGAAACGCGAGGCGATCTTTTTGCACGGCCGGGTGTCCGCCGCCGCCATCCGCGTAGATCAGAATGCCGGCGGCTCCATCAAACACGGACTCATCGCGTGGCCAACCGCTGAGGTTGACGCTCAGTTCGACGCCGGGATAGTTCTTCAGGCACTTGGCAAGAATCTGCACGCCGGCGTTGAACTCGTGCATACCGGGCCCATGGCTAGGTGTGCCAGCGATCAGGACGAGTTTCTTGGGCTTGTCGGCCGCGAGGCTGGGGGCCGCCATCGCAGCGGCGGCAACTCCAGCGAACTCTCGGCGTGAGAGGAGAAAAGACATGAGTGGCTCCGAAGAAACGTGTTTCACTGCGAATATTATATGTCGGTCTGGTTCAGCGGTGGCACGGTGGGCGAATGAATATAACTAAGCCTTATGCCTTTCGCCAAACTAGCCATTTGCTAGAGTGGCCCGACGCTCCGCGTCGTGACGATTGAGATAGTAGTAGGCACACTCCGTGTGCCGTTCTTCCGCACACGGAGTGTGCGGGCTACTTTGGCCGCACGAGATCCGGGGATCGCCATGTTGATTGCACGTTATCGAATCCTGATCTCGATGAGCCTCTTTGTGATGGCGTCTGCGAGCCTGGTTGGCTGTAAGAAGGAAGCGGCCGCTCCGCCCAACTTGCCGCCGCCGAAAGTGACCGTGGCCAGGCCCGTCTCTCATATGGTGCAAGGTTACTACGAGTACAACGGTCATCTCGACGCGGTCGAGAGTGTCGAGATTCGGGCGCGCGTGAAGGGCTTGCTGAAAGAAATTCACTTTGTCGAGGGCGAGGAAGTCGAAGCAAATGCCCCGCTCTACTCCATCGATCCGCGTGAATACAACACGTCCGTTGCTCGCAACACCGCCGAACTCGCGAAGGCAAAGGCCGAGATCGACAACTGGAAAGCTCAAATCAAGCTCGCCGAAACCGAACTGGGCCGCCTGACGCGTCTTCCCGCTGGGTCGGTCACTCAGTCCGAGATCGACAAGGCTCGAGCGATGGTCGAGGTCAACGTTGCCCAACTCGGCGTCGCCATGGCCAGCAAGGAGTCGGCAGCGGCCACCTTGCAGACCGCAACCATTCAGCTCGGCTACACGGACATTCGCGCACCGATTGCAGGCCGCATTAGCCGCACGCATGTCACCAAGGGAAATCTGGTTGGCCAGGACCAGACGACATTGCTGACCACGATCGTGAGTGTCGATCCCGTTTACATCCTGTTCGATGCACCGGAGCGTGATCTGAGCAAATACCAACGAACGTTTTCCGGAAAGAGTGGCGACCCGGAAGTCTTGCTGGAAGTCGGCATCACCAACGAGGTCGGCTATCCGCACCGTGGCAAGATCGACTTTCGCGAGAACAAGGTGGATCCGGGCACCGGTACGATTCGCTTGCGTGGCCGGGTGCCGAATCCGGGAACCGCGAGTTCTCGTGTTCTCTATCCCGGCTTGTATACACGTGTTCGCGTCCTGGCAGGCGGGCCCGAGCCACAGCTCGTCATTCCCGAAGAGGCGTTGATGACCGGGCAGGAAGGCCGCTTCGTCTTCGTGCTGGGAGCCGGCGACGTCGTCGAGAAGCGTCCTGTCACTGTGGGCGCTCGCGTATGGCAGGCCTTGGCCTCGGGAGAAGTCGGCGCGCCTGGCTGGGTCCTATCGAACCCGAATCCTTCGCCTGCCACCGACAACGCCAAGGGACCCGCTCCGTTGCGGCTGCCGGTTCGCTCGGTCGTGGCCATCGAGAAAGGTTTGAAACCCGACGACCGCATCGTTGTTGTTGGCCTGCAGCGGGCTCGACCGGGGGCTCCAGTCACTCCGGATATGTGGAATCTGCAAGCACCGAAGAGTCTCACTCCAAGCGATAAGTGATCGGGAGTTCATCGTGGCAGTAGGCCTCCAGGCCTGTTGCAAAGCGATATTGCAGCAGGCCTGGAGGCCTACTGCCACAGAAGAATCGTCATTCGTTGAGCCTTCATGATTTCTCGCTTTTTCATCGATCGACCGATCTTCGCGAATGTCATCGCGATCCTGACGTTGCTGTTCGGGATCGTGGCGATCAATCGCTTGCCGGTCGAACGTTATCCGGCCATCACGCCGCCGACGGTCATCGTCAGCACGACCTACCCCGGCGCGAATGCCAAGGTGGTCGCGGACACGGTGGCCGCCCCGATCGAGCAGCAGATCAATGGCGTAGAGAACATGATGTACATGTCCTCCACGAGTTCCGCGGACGGGTCTTACTCCCTGACAATCACCTTCGAAATCGGCACGAACCTCGATAGTGCCCAGGTACTCGTGCAAAATCGCTTGTCGGTCGCGACGCCCGTGCTTCCCGAGGAAGTTCGGCGCCAGGGAATCACGGTCAAGAAGCAATCGTCGAGCATCATCCTGGCCATCTCCTTGACTTCGCCGTCGCCGAGGGATCGCGTGAATCTCACGCTCGATCCGGCAGCGCTCGAAGAGCTGGGTCAAACTGAGGACGGAGTTATCTCCACTCTGGCCGGCCTGGGTGCCAGAACCGAGCCGAGGGCGAGTGACGGGCCGCATCAGTACCTTGTGTACGTTCCCGATGGATTCGCAACCGATGGCCCCGCGGCCGCCGACAAATTGCTTGAAACGCGATTGAGCTTCAAGAACCAACGGGTCGGCCGCCTGTCGGATGTCGGGCAGGTCGTCCCCGTTCCGGGGCCATACGACGGTTTATTTCTTTCCAACTACGCGATGTTGCGGCTGCGCGATGATATCAGCCGAGTGAAAGGCGTCGGCGATGTGATGGTTCGTGGTGTCGGTTCCTATGCCATGCGCATTTGGCTCGATCCAGGCAAGATGGCCTCCCGCCAACTCACCACTCAGGACGTCACCGCCGCACTTGGCCGGCAGAATGTGCAAGTCGCTTCTGGCCAGGTTGGTCAGCCGCCGAACCCGCCGGGCCAGACGTTTCAAATGACTGTGACCACGCAGGGACGCCTGTCGGATCCCGAGCAATTCGAGAAGATCGTCGTGAAAGCGGGAAAGGATGGCCAACTCGTCTATCTGCGCGATGTCGCACGCGTGGAACTGGGTGCCCAATCGTACGATTCTTTCAATTCCCGTAGCGGTCACGAATCGGCCAACATTCTGATCTTCCAACTCCCTGGCTCCAACGCACTGGACGTTGCCAAGGATGTGCGAGCAACCATGGAGCGGCTCAGGCCCTCCTTGCCTCCGGGAGTGGAGTACAGCATTCCGTTCGATACCACGAAATTCGTCGATGCGGCGATCACGAGCGTCTTTGAGACTTTCGCCGAATCCGGCCTGCTTGTGCTATTCGTCATCCTGGTTTTCCTCCAGAACTGGCGAGCCTTGCTGGTGCCCGCGACCACCGTGCCCATCACTATCATCGGCGCGTTCGCGTTCATGCCGTTCCTGGGATTCTCGGTCAATTTGCTCACAATGTTCGGGCTCATTCTCGCGATCGGCGTGGTCGTGGATGACGCGATTGTGATTGTGGAAAACGCGTCGCATCATATCGAACGTGGGCTGGCTCCTCGCGCGGCCACTATTCGAGCGATGGGTGAAGTGACCGGTCCTGTGATTGCCATCACGCTCGTGTTGATGGCCGTGTTCCTGCCGACCGCGTTCATGCCAGGAATCACGGGGGAGTTCTATCGCCAATTCGCACTGACCATCGCGGCTACCGCTTTCATTAGTGCCGTCAACGCCCTGACGTTGAAACCGGCTCAGTGCGCCATGTGGCTCCGACCGCACAAAGGCCGAAATCTCTTCACGAAGATCTTCGACCTTGGCTATCGGCCGATCGAACGCGGGTACTCGTGGTGTATTCGGCAGCTTCTCAAGGTCTGGTGGCTGGTGCTGATCTTGTTTGCTGGGGCGGCCTTGACCACGGGCTGGTGGTATCAGAAGACGCCAACCGGGTTCCTGCCGGACGAGGACCAGGGCTATGTGCTGATTGCCGTGCAATTGCCGGACGCAGCTTCGCTCGACCGCACCCGCGATGTCGCCCAGCGGATGAACAAGATCTTCCGCAAGTTCAAGGAGAACGGCACGGTCGAGCACTGGTTTGTGCTGGGCGGCCTGTCGCTTCTCGATGGCACGAATTCACCGAACGGGGCAACCGCGTTTGCTTCGTGGACCAAGTGGTCGAATCGTACGACGCCCAGCACGCAGCAGAAGGAACTCGTCAAGCTACTCCAGATCGAATTTGCGGAGATGCAGGATGCGTTCATCATCGTCATCGTGCCGCCATCGATTCAGGGCCTGGGTTTTGCCGGCGGGTTTCAGATGCAGATCGAAGACAAGGAAGGCGTCGGCCTCGAAGCTTTGCAAGAACGGGCGACGGCAATCATGGATGAAGCCAAGAAACGGCCCGAGATTGCCCCGCAGATCACCAGCACGTTCCGGGCCGGCGTGCCGCAGGTGTACTTGAACATCGACCGGGTAAAGGCCGAGCAGATGGGCGTGAAACTCGACGACGTGTTCGCGGCACTGCAAACAAACCTGGGCTCCGTATACGTAAACGACATCACCAAATTCGGAAGGACCTATCAGGTACGCGTGCAGGCGGATGCTCGCTACCGCGACGATCCGAAGATGCTGGACCGTCTGGAAGTTCGCAATCGCGATGGAGGCAGAGTGCCACTCGGCACTCTCCTCGAGGCGGAACCACAAATCGGCCCGCTGTCGGTGATTCGCTACAACCTCTACCCGTCGGCCGCGATCAATGGCCGGGCTTCGCCAGGGACCAGTTCGGGCGACGCGCTGCGAGTGATGGAAGAGATCACCAAACGAGAGTTGCCGCCCTCGATGGGCTTCGAGTGGACGTCGATCGCCTATCAAGAAAGCCGTACCAGCAGCCAGGCGATACTCGTCTTTGGGCTTGCGGTGCTGTTCGTCTATTTCGTGCTGGCGGCACTCTATGAAAGCTGGCTGCTGCCATTCGCAGTCATCCTCGTGGTTCCGCTTGGCTTGCTCGGCGTGGTCGCGGCCGTGAATATCCGCGAGTTCGATAACAACATTTACACGCAGATCGGCGTGGTGCTGATTATCGCCCTGGCCAGCAAGAACGCGATCCTCATTGTCGAATTCGCGCGCGAACTCCGCTTAAAAGGCCGCTCGATCCGCGAAGCCGCGATCGAAGCCTCACGCATGCGATTCCGGCCAATCGTGATGACCAGCTTCGCGTTCATCCTGGGCGTAGTTCCACTGGTGTTCGCGACGGGTGCCGGTGCTGCGAGCCGGCAGGCCCTCGGCACGGCCGTGTTCGGCGGGATGATCACGGCCACGGTGCTGGCAGTGTTCTTCGTGCCGATCTTTTTTGTTGTGGTGCAGGGCCTGATCGAACTTCGTAACGGGCCACCTAAGACGCGAGAGGAACCGCCGACGGCATAAGGAGGCAAAGTAATGGGACTGAGACCTGTCCAGCCAAATCCCGCAGGCGCCTCTTGCAAACTTTGCTTCCAATCGCCAAGCTAGCACCACGCGAATTTGCAACCTCCTCCCCAGAAACTTCCTCCTGCCATGAGCACATCTGCCACGCCGGAACCTGAGTTCACGCCCTATGTCCCGGATGGCGCCAACATTCCGGAGTTTACTTGGGCCCCGATCGTCACAGGCACTTTGCTTGGCATCGTCTTCGGTGCCTCTTCGATCTATCTTGTGCTCAAGGTTGGCCTCACAGTGTCCGCGTCGATTCCCGTCGCGGTCCTCTCGATGACACTGTTTCGGGCTCTCGGCGTTTTCGGCATGAGACGGGCGACCATCCTGGAAAACAACACGGCCCAAACCGCGGGTTGTGCGGGCGAATCGATCGCTTTCGGCGTCGGCCTCATCATGCCTGCCCTCTTGTTGCTCGGCTTCGAAATCGACGTGCTCCGCGTGATGACCGTCTCGATCCTCGGCGGTCTGCTCGGAATTTTGTTCATGATTCCGCTTCGCCGAGCGTTCATCGTGAAGCAGCATGGCAAGCTGAAATATCCGGAAGGAACTGCGTGTGCGGAGGTACTCATTGCCGGCGAAAAAGGCGGGGTAACCGGTCTGATGGTGCTCGTTGGGTTCGCTCTCGGCTTCGTTTACCAGTTCTGCGTGAAGGGATTGGTCATCTTCAAGGAAGAACTCGCCCGAAACCTGGCATTCACTACGTCGGCCGGGAAGACCGTGGGCTTGAAAGGCGCGAGTGCTTCGATGGAGATGAACGCGACCTTGCTTGGTGTCGGCTACATCATTGGTCCGCGCATTTCGAGCATCATGGTGGCGGGTGGAGTGCTCGCGTATCTGGTGCTGACTCCAACAATCGCCTTCTTCGGCGAGAACGTGAACGAACCGTTGCTTCCTGCCAAATCGTCCATCAAGGCTGAGAAGATTGACAAGAACGTCGAAAGCGAAAAACTCGCACTGTTGACGGGCGCTCCCGCAGAGTTGCTGAACAAGAAGGCCGTCGATCATGGCCTGATCAAGAACATGGACGAATCGTCGATCCGCAAGAACTACATCCTGTATATCGGGGCCGGGGCTGTGGCTGCCGGTGGAATCATCAGCATGTTGAAGGCCCTTCCGGTGATCTTCGGTGCGGTGGCAGGCGGCTTGCGCGACCTTCGCGGAGGCCAGGGCAAGGGTTCTGGGAAGCGGACCGAACGCGATATGTCGATGCTCGTCGTCGTGATTGGCAGCTTGATCATCGTCGGGCTTCTGGCGGCGTTGCCGCAACTCGGCCTTGGCCTGACGCTCACGGGATTTGCCGGGGCGTTCATGATTGTATTTTTCGGGTTCTTGTTCGTGACCGTATCCAGCCGGCTCACGGGTGAGATCGGCTCGTCGTCCAATCCGATTTCCGGCATGACCGTTGCGACTTTGTTGCTGACGTGTCTCATCCTGGTCGCACTTGATGCGGCCGATGTGCTCGTGATCGGCAAGGAAATCAAGTTGACGGCCCTGATGATCGCAGGAGTCGTCTGTATCGCCTCCTCGAATGGCGGGAGCACGGCCCAGGCATTGAAAACAGGCCACTTGCTCGGGGCCACGCCGAAGAATCAGCAATATGCGATCCTGATCGGAGCCTTGGCCTCCACGGCCGTGATTGGTTATGTGCTCTTGCAACTCAACAACGCGGGTACCACATACACGAAGAAAGAGCTGCCGGCGGTTGTGGTGGATGTGAAAAACCTGACCGCGACCGACCACGTGCACCGCGGGCAATATTCTTCGGACACGACGGAATATCGCGTCCTGAACATCGGCGAAAACGAAGACTATTTGATCGGCGAGACGAAGGTCGCTGCTGGCCGCTACTTCGTGAACGAAGAAGGCAAGATCATTTATCGGGCCGACCCAGCCGTGAATGGCTCGTTGAAGGAAGATGACGAAGGCAAGAAGGAGACTCTCAAGTTTGATGCACCGAAGACCCGTTTGATGCAACTGATCATTGATGGGGTACTTGATGCCAAATTGCCGTGGGACCTGGTGCTGATCGGGGTCTTGATTGCACTCACGCTTGAACTGGTCGGCGTGCCGAGTTTGCCGTTCGCAGTCGGCGTCTATCTGCCTCTCGCGGCTTCTACCCCGATCTTCGTCGGCGGCATGATCCGTTGGCTTGCCGACAAAATCGGCAGACGCACGGAGGCACAAGGAGACAAGAGCCCAGGCGTGCTGCTCGGGTCCGGCTACATCGCAGGTGCGTCCATTGCGGTGATGATCGTGGCGTTCTTCAACTTCAGCGATACGATCCCGGCTTACCTCGACCTGACGAAGAACGCTGCCGTGCCCCAGGGCTTTAAAGACCTGCTTGAGAAATCCGGCGACTGGCTGACGCTAGGGGCCTTCGGCTTGCTGGCTCTGATCTTGCTCGCAGTCGGTATGAAGAAGGGCAAGAGCGACTGAGGTAGTCTCGGCGAGCGGAGCGGCGTAAGCCGCCCGATGCAGTGCAATATCGGGCGGCTTACGCCGCTCCGCTCGCCTGTGCGTGACGAATTGGTTAGAACTCTATCATCATCTCGCCCGACGCTGATTGCGTCTGCTTCGCACTTCACCAGCTTGGAGGTCCGTCCCATGTGTTGTTTTTCAAAAGAAGCCCACGTTTCCGCTACCAGCATCTTTGCTCGCCCGTCGAAGGCCGGCCAGTACATCGTCTACAGCATGAAGCTGAAGGCTGCCGAAGATTTGGCCATGATCCTGCCGATCCCCACGCCCAAGGCCAGCAAGGAGGACGCCGTCACGTTCATCAACCTGGAGAAATATCCGACCTTCTTCGTGAAGATGGATTCGGGCTTTCCCGTCCCTCCTCCATCGCGCGGAGCCAAAAGCGAGGAGGATGCGCCACCGAAGAAGGATGTGCCCAAATTGAAGGTGGTCGAAGTTGGCAGCTTCGTCGCCTCGTTCGTGCCGACCGTGAAAGATTTTGCTCGTGTCGATGAGCAGTTCAGGCTTCCCGAAGGCGTGTGGGACAAGTTGCCGCAATACAAGGATTTTGGCTTCGCGGTTTTCAAGCTCAAGAAAGGGGAACAAGAAGTTCACCCAATGGCGTTCGAGTTTCCGCGAGCCGACAAGTCGAAGCTGTTTCTACCCACTGTCCACATTCACGACGGTCGGGTGCATGCGAATGCGTTTTTTGATCATGCTTTGTATTGCCAGGGTGCCGACACGGGCATGAGGTGGGAGGAGACCCCGCAACCTGCCGAGATGTTCATGAGCTTGAAAGAAGGCAAGGACATCGTCGACCCGAAGGGGCACGTCTACCGATCCAGGATGGTCGGCAATTTCAAGAACGCGGACGTCTGGGTGGGCTGATAATCGGACAACATAGTAGTCGGCAGACTCCGTGTGCCGATATTTAGAAGACGCTGAACACAGTCCTCTCCCGATGCGCCTCAGTCTGATGTAGAACGAAGACAGAAGACTCGACACGAAACGGAGTGGGCATGTCCAAGCAGGACGAGAAGAACTATGCAGTCGTCGCAGATCAGGCCCATTTGTATCGTCGTCCATTCGATTGTCCGCGTGTGCTGCGTGAATTCGGTGTGGCCCTCGAACTCTTTCTCAAGCATACGCCGAGTGGTTCGATTCTCGATTTGGGTTGCGGACCCGGCTGGACCAGCCACCTTCTTGCCAAGGCTGGTTACATCGTCACCGGCGTCGATATTGCCGACCGCATGATCGAGATCGCCCGCGAACGGGCGGCGAACGAGAACCTCTCTGTCGAGTTTCACGTCTCGGACATGGAAGAACTCGATCTGCCCAAGCGAGATTTCGATGGGGTGTTGTTCTTCGATTGCTTGCATCATTGCCCGAACTACGAGGAAGTGGTTCGCCGTGCTTACGCTCATCTCAAGCCGGGCGGCTGCCTGATTTTGTTCGAAACGACCTGGCTGCACCGTTACTCGCCGCACGCGAAGCAAGAGTCGAAGACGTTCGGCATCACGGAATTGGGTTTCTCGCGGCGACAGCTTCGGCGAGCGTTGAGGCAAGCCGGTTTTCAGCATCTAAAATCCTACCACGATGCCGGGCCACCATTCAGGGGCCCGCTCGGCTTACTTAAGGCGACCATCCGGCTTTGGTGTGATTGGCTAGTCGCGTTTCCGCAGGCCAAGAACATCATGGTCGCGGTGAAGTGACATTGCTCACTCGAAGATTTCCGGTTTGCGATCGAGAGAACACACGCAGATGACTAACCGGGCATTCTTGCACCGCATGGCATCTCCAAGGAATCCAGCGGCAGACGACGAAGAGAAGGGGGCATGAGTTTTCTTCCGCTCTTCGTTTCGGCCGAAACGGGGGAGGGGAGAACGAATGAGGCCAAGCCATTTCTCGGCTCGGCCTCGTCGTGATCAAGAAAGAGCCGGCGACTACTCTTCGAAGTCGTCTTCCTCGGCATCCCAGCAGGCATCGTAATCCGCATTCCGGACGACCCAGCGATTCACATCGCGGAGCATGTTCGGGTGGACGGTGTGCGTGCACGGGTAGGTGCTGAGTAGGACGTCGGCCCCGGCTCCGTAGAGGGCCAAGAAGTCGCGGCGGGCGAGTTCGAGAGGGACAACTTCGTTGGCAGCCCCGTGAGCGATGAGCACTCGCAAGTCCTGAACTTCGTCGTCCCGGAACAGCGGGCCTTCGGAAGGTCGGGGCAAGGTGCCATTGATCGAGATCACGCCCGCGAATTTCTGCGGATGACGAAGGGCCATCCGGTAGGCCATTCCGGCTCCCTCGGCAACACCCGCAAGATACACACGTTCGGAGTGAACGTGAAACTCGTTTCGGGTCTGCTCAACGGCCTTGAGCAGGTACTCAGACAGCTGCTCATCGTGCTCGCCAGGCTCTCCCCAGCTGTAAGCTGGCAGGCCATCATCGTCTTGCCGATCGAGTGGAACTGGACCACGCAAGCTGATGTAAATGGCATTGCGACGGCTGATGCGAGGAGCCAACCGGAGGACTTGTTCGTCCCCTCCGCCGTGCTGATGGAAGAAGACAATCAGGGGATACGCGTACTTGGATTCGTAGCCAGTGGGCAGAAATGTCTGCACTGGCAGGGAATTTAGGTGCCGCAACTGCGAGGCGTAAACGCCTTCGGTTGGCATCATCAGGGTGGAGAACAAGGTGCGAGGCATTGAGACCACCTGCCTAGGGGACGACTCGATCGGTTCGGGGACCGTCTGAGATGCGTCACGGTTTTGGGTGCCGGAGGCCGCTTCCGCTGAACGACAACTCGGCACGAGGCCAACACTTCCGACTTATCTTGCGTTCGTCATTCTCGGGAAGTCTACGTTCAGGGAAAAAGGGAGTCAACGAACCTTTAGCCCGAACTTGAGGGAAAGTGACAACTTCGAGTTGATTTTCATCCGCCTGTGCGGGTCGGGACAGATACAGTGGACCCCGGACTATCCGGAACCTGGCGAAAGCTTACCGCCTGGGAAACGTGCGACGTCCGTCGAGACGGCAAAATCGGCGGGCGACCGCTACAACCAGCCCAATTCCACCTATTGTCAGGCGAGAATTCCACGCTGCTTCAAGAACGA
The DNA here is from genome assembly GCA_009691845.1 of Gemmataceae bacterium. Classification (GTDB taxonomy): domain Bacteria; phylum Planctomycetota; class Planctomycetia; order Gemmatales; family Gemmataceae; genus SIAJ01. The sequence continues at coordinate 75,694 of SIAJ01000012.1, read as the reverse complement.
CACAAGATCAGCTACTGCTTCCTGAGTCGTTTTATTTCCAGTGTCGATGCTCCATTCCGGATTTGCCGGAGCTTCGTAAGGATCGTCAACACCCGTAAAACCCATTCCTTTCCCCGAGACGACAGCGGCGCGTGCCTGCTTGTACAGCCCCTTTGGATCGCGCTGCTCACACACTTCGATATCCGTGCAGACATGCACTTCGAGGAACGGGATCGCTCCGGCCTTGTCCTTCTCGTGGATGGCCCGAACTGCATCGCGATCGTTGCGATAGGGGCTAACGAAACTTGCAAGCGTGATGAGTCCCGATTCCGCGAACAGCCTGGTCACTTCACCAATGCGCCGAATATTCTCCGTGCGATCCTCGTTCGAGAACCCGAGCCCAAATCGCTTCGCGGACGCTTCACCGTAGCCGCGAGTCTCCATCAGGATCTTCGGACCGCCATTGAGGCCGAAGCGGACGTTATCGCCATCGAGGACGTAAGCCGCATGTCCGAGTTGAATGAGCACTTGCTCGAGCGCAATTGCCAGCGTGCTTTTTCCGGACCCCGAAAGTCCCGTGAACCAGAGAGTGCAGCCTTTCTGTTTCAGCAGTTTCGCACGCTCGTCCCGTGTAACGCTTCCCTCGTGCCAGGTGATGTGCGTCGCCTTAATCTCACTGCTCATCCGGCTGGCTCCAGTGACGGACTCGGTGGCGAAAGCGGTTGTTGTAGCGGGAAAACGCGGAGATTTGTAGTGGTTGGCCTCCTGAAAACTGCTCAGACCGGAAGAGCGGAGACCGAAACCAGTCGAAGCAGACCACGCCCGGCGAGCCTCCCGATCGAAGTCCGAAAGAGGTAGCCGATCGGGTTTTGCGTGCAATGCCCGAAACATTCGTTCAGGAGAATCTGGCTGACGGCCGCACGGAGTGAACAAGGGCACGATCAATGCGAGGGTCAGGTTTTCTCCTGTCTGATCACTGTATCCTGGCCCACATTTTTCGGCCGCTCACTTCCGCTTCGGTTGACCGAACGGGTGTTTGAATTCAGCAAGAATCGGCAATGTTGGCAAGACTCAACTGGATCGCCGACGGCGTCGTATCGGACGCCTGGCTCGGAGTTAGATTCGCCCTGCTCAAGCCGCCATCGGTCGCCTGCCAAACGGTGTCGAGCATCAATTGGCCATTAGACCCGACGAGGAGGGTTTCGCATCACTCGCATCTGCAGCAATCGAGTGGGGTAGCCGGCACGCTGCGATCTGTCAGTTGCTCATCGAGCAATTTCCGCGACGATTCCGCTTCTTCGAATCGTGTGGCCGGCTTAACATGGCTTGAATACCGGGTATCGCAGAGCGGGCATGTGGAAGAGTGTCTCCAAGGATGCCCGCCCGCGATAAGAGGTGCTGTTCAGTTCTCGGTATCCATCAAAACATTAACCTAAGTGCCGCATAGATTGCAGCGGCCAAAATAGCGGTAACTGGGATTGTCAGGATCCATGCAATCATCATGCTTCGTGCTACGCCCCAGCGGATAGCGGAAACCCGCTTCGACGCCCCAACACCCATGATGCTCGAAGAAATCACGTGCGTAGTGCTGACCGGAGCTTTCAGGATCGTCGCCACGAGGATGACCAGTGCCGCCGACGTTTCCGCCGCGAAGCCATTGATCGGCCGGAGCTTGATGATCTTGTGCCCCATGGTTTTCATGATGCGCATGCCGCCGGCCGCCGTGCCGAGAGCCATCGCCGTCGCACAACTCACAACGACCCAGAGTGGCACCGAAAAATCGGTCGTCGTCTCACCATTCGAGGCCGCGTAGGCCGCCAAGGCCATGGTGACGATGCCCATCGCCTTTTGTGCATCGTTCGAACCATGTGCGGTGGCCATGAAGCCGGCTGAACCGAGTTGCAGAAACCGGAAGCTCGTGTTGACGGTGCGAGGGCGAAGTGGGAGCACAAGCCAGGTCAGGATGATCATCAACGTGAAGCCACCCAACATGCCGACGAGCGGGGAGATTACGAGTGCCTTCAGGGTCAGAAGCACGCCCTTCGAGGTGAGCAATTCCCAGAGCGACGTCCCGACCTCGGCCCCGTTCCAAACACGATGGCAGCATACTGCCCCGACTAACCCGCCAATCAAGGCGTGCGAGGAACTAGACGGAATTCCGTAGTACCAGGTGAGCAAATTCCACGCAATGGCTCCCAGAAGTGCGGCCGCAACCACGATCTGTGTGATGGAAGCCGGGTCCGCAATGTTCCCGCCGATGGTTTTCGCGACACCGACTCCGAGAAAAGCTCCGCCAAAGTTACAGACGGCCGCAAGAAGGATGGCGGTCCGCGCCGGCAGCACGCCCGTGGAGACGACGGTCGCCACGGCATTGGCCGTATCGTGGAAACCATTCACGTAGTCAAACGCCAGGGCAAGGGCCACGACCAGAACGAGCAGAACGAGAGTACTACCCATTCTTCACCACCACGGAACGAATGACATCCATCGCGTCCTCGCACTGGTCCACGCCGGCTTCGAGTTCAAAGAGCAGGTCTTTCTGGCGAACGAGATCCGAAGGAGTCAGGCTTTCCGTGAAGAGCGAGGCAACGGCCCTGCGATAGACACCGTCCGCTTCGCTCTCCAGCATATGGATGGCCAGGGCGGTTGCGTGGCCAGCCTCCGGGCCTCGGTATTTCCGCAACATTCGCACGGCCCCGGCCAGTTCGCGGGCGGTCGCGGCCATCAGACGCACCATCTCGCGCATCGGCTCGGTCAGGCGTTCGAACTGGTAGAGAGATGCAAAGGTGGCCGTGTGCTCCATCGCATCGACGACATTGTCGAGGGCCTTGGCCAGCGCGGCCAAATCCTCGCGGTCGATCGGCGTCACGAAAGTCTTGTCCAGCTCGTGGTGAATTTCACGCTCGTAGCCGTCCGCCTGCGTTTCAACTACCTTGAGCTTGGTAGAGATCAGTTCCAACTGCTGATGCCCCACGGCCTCCCTTAGCTCAAGAAAAATCTCCGCGGCTGCCTCAATCTGGTCGGCAATGCCCTCCAGAAGAACGAAGAACTGCCCCTGTGCAGGTAAGAGCAGACGAACGAGCCGGTCGATAAGCATGCAGAGTCTCGGAGAGTGCCAACGAGTCGAAAAGTTATTATGTGGATTGTCTGGATATGAGCAACAGGCCTTGTTCAGCCCGGATGTTCAATACCGCCATTTTGTGGGGTTCTAGATGGTTCGTTTCTCCACGCTTCTAGTCTTGGCAATAGCCGGAGCGGCACTCGCTCAACCGAAAGTCAGCCGTGAGGACAGGCTTAAGCTCGACCGTAAGAAGGTCGAGGCCGAGGGCTTCTGGATTTACAACGATCTATCCAAGGGTTTTGCCGAAGCCAAGAAGTCCGGCAAGCCGATGCTGGTCGTGCTCCGCTGCGTCCCCTGCGTGGAATGCGTTAAGCTCGACGACGATTTGGTCGACCAGGACCCCGTGGTTCGTCCGCTACTCGACAAGTTCGTTTGCGTCCGCATCATCTCGACGAACGGACTCGATTTGTCCCTCTTCCAGTATGACACCGATCAATCGTTTGCCGTGTTCATGCTCAATGCCGATGGCACAATCTATGGCCGCTTCGGCACGCGTTCGCACCGCACGAACTGGATAACCGATGTTTCCTTGCCTGGCATGGCGAAAGCCCTCCAGGGCGCACTCGATCTGCATGGCAACTATCCGAAAAACAAAGAATTGCTCATCGCCAAGCGTGGCCCGGCACCCCTGTTCGCATCGCCGGAACAGTACCCCGCCCTCTCCGCCAAGTACGGGCCAAAATTGGCCGAAACGGGCAACGTATTTCAAAGCTGCATCCACTGCCACCAGATTGGCGATGCCCAGAAGTCGTACTATCGTGCCAAAAAAGAGCCGATGCCGGAAGCCGTGTTGTTCCCATACCCGCATCCAAAATCGCTTGGGCTGATTTTCAATCCCAAGGAAGCTGCGACGCTCGAAAGTGTTACCGCAGGTTCGATCGCGGAGAAAGCTGGCCTCAAAGCGGGAGACGTGCTTCTGAAACTTGCCAGACAACCACTCGTATCGATCGCTGATGTTCAATGGGTTCTCCACAATACGGCAGGTGAGGGTGGGAAACTGATCGCTCAGGTCCAGCGAAGCCGCACACCCGAAGAGATTACCCTGACTCTTCCGGCCGGTTGGCGCAGAACCGGCGATCTTTCTTGGCGATCCTCGACCTGGGGCATGCGCCGCATGGCCACTGGCGGCATTTTGCTGGAAGACCTCCCAGCGGAAGATCGAGCCAAGCTGAAACTGCCCAATAGAATCATGGCCCTGCGCGCAAAGCATGTCGGCCAGTTCGGCCCACACGCGGCCGCCAAAAACGCGGGCTTCCTTGCAGGCGATGTGATTGTCGAGTTCGACGGCAAGACTGATTTCACGTCCGAATCCGCCGTGATCGTTCACGGAGTCACGAATCGAAAGCCCGGCGACAAAGTATCCGTGACGATCATGAGGGGCGACAAGAAGATGACACTGACGTTGCCGATGCAGGAATGAGCCTTTGGGAGAATTTTCGTGGCTATAGGCCTCCCGGCCTGTAGCCACCTGCACGGCGTCGGTCCGGGCAACGACAAGCTAGCGGGCGGCACGGATCGCGATGTGCTGATCGGCGGAGCCGGCAGCGACAGAATTGCCAACGGTGGCGGCCTGGGCGAAGACCTGCTCATCAGCGGCTCGACGAGTTTCGCCACGGGCCTGACCGGATTGACAAACATCTTCAACGAGTGGACTTCTGGTTCCATGTGCGAAGATCGCATCTTGTTTTTTCTCGGCCTGTAGCAGAGCGTCTCGCTTGCTGGTGTTTCAAGGCAAGCGAGACGCTAGCCCTACAATCGAAGCGGCAATATTCCGAAAAATTTTCCCACATCGTGTTCACTTTTGCCCCCCTCCGAATTACAGGTTGATTGGCGATGTTGCCCGAGGAGGGTTTCACGATGGACTTGCACTCGTTTGCACCGTTTTGCAGTATTAGCAACGACTGTTTTCAGCTGGCCCAGTCCGGGACGGCAACGAAATTCGACTCGCGAGGCTCGCTCATCTTGCGCCGCCTAGATGCGCGTTTACCATCTTCTTGCCCCGGGACCTTCGCCGCTGTTCGCGACCCAACCGAGTTACCCCTCCGTTACAGCATTTCGGGTATCTTTCTGAGGATTGAATGGCGGCATACGCCGTCGAACCCGGCAGGATTGAAACCATGACACGACACACGCTCTCACGACGAACTCGGTTGTCGCTTGTTTCGACACTGAGTGCCCTCGCCATCCTCGCCACGGCCGTTCTCTGGCTGATGCCGAGCCGGCAGGCGGTCTCGAATCCCTCCAAGACCGAAGCTGGCCCGATGCCACGGCTCGCCGATCCGACTCCGTTGTTTGCCGACATTGAGCCAGCGAAGAACCCCGTTCGCCTGTGCCTGCAAGACGATGGCCGCAAAGTGCTCGGCTGGGTTTCCGGCAAGATCGACTATGAAGGCAGCCGCGTTCGTGTGCGGGTCGAAGAGAATACCGTCGCCACGCTCAAGCTTGAAAAGGACAACACGTTTAACTGGGAGTACAAGTTCGACAAGCCGACCAAGGCAACTTTCCAACTCTTGCTCGGCTGGAAGCAGAACCTGGAAGACACGATCACGCTTGCACCATCAGTGGCCGAGAAGGAGCCGAGTGTTTTCTTCATCGTCGATCGCACCGCCTATCGGCCGACGCAATCGCTGCACTTTGCCGGCTTCCTTCGCAAGCTAAACGCAGCCGGCGAATTCGAGCCGATCGCGAACACAGAAGTGGACGTGCAACTCGTCTCGCAACAAAAGCAGACCAAGGTGTTCAAGATACGCCTAGCCAGCGATGAACACGGCAAGGTCAACAGTTCTTACGTCTTCTCCGATGCCGACGCTCTCGACACCTACACCTTGCAAATACCCGGCTACAAGGGCTCGGCGAAGTTGCTGCTCGGTGAGTACCGCAAGTCCAAGATTCGCCTCAAGATCTCTGGCGAGGTGAAGAACGAAAAGCTCGATATCAAGTTTGAAACGGTGGACTTCCTTGAAAAGGCTGTGGCCGCGTCCAAGCTCAGCTTCACGGTGCAAGTGGTAGAGAAGACCAAGGCCGACAAGCAATATCCGCTGAAGGCCGAGGATTTTGCTTATTTTTCCGCACTAGGAGCCTATTCGTTCGATCTCGACGATCTGCCGGAAGAAGACCGATTGCTCTGGATTGCCGACAACGTTCCGCCACGCGGAGCGGGGAACTTCCAGGCCGTCGTCGCTCAATTCCAAAACGACATCGCCCTCAATGGTGCCGAGCCGGGCAAACACACGATCGACCTGAAGAAGGAATGGAAGACCGGCAACTTCTCGATTCAGGTGCAAGGCATCGTGACCGACGCGAATGGCCGCGAACAACGAGCCATGCACACGATCTCGCTGAAATGCGACAAGGCACTGCCGAAACAGAAGCTAGACGTGGCCAAGGAAATCTTCGTCACGGGGGAGAAGATCCTGGCCAGGCTGACGACCGAAGACGGCAAGCCGGCAGAAGGTACAACTTCGCTGGTGGTGATGAAACTCTCGCCTGCACCAGCCGGTGGCTCTGGCGATTACGGATATGGCTACAACGACTACGCTTATAACGCCCGTGGTGCCTACTATGGCCGCTATCCGCGCCAACGATGGAACTTCCTGCCGAAGGAAGAGCAGGCCAAGCGCACACTCGTCACCGCGTTGCCTGTGTTGAACAACGCGGCCACGTTGAAGCTGACCGAACCGGGTGCCTACAAGGTGGTTGCCGTCACGCATCACGAAGATGGTCGAGTCAGCCAGTGCGAGGCGGGCCTGGTCGTCAAGAACGGCGACGATCTCACTCCGTTCGTTCTCCGACTCGACAGGGACGAACTGACATCCAGCGATCGTCTTTCCGGCACCATCTTCAGCCGTTATGCCGGTGCCCGCGTGCTGGTCACGCTCCGCGACAGCAGCGGCATTCGCTTTGCCAAGCCATACACGCTGAACGACAAGGGTATCCTGCAAATTAACGAGCCGATCCCCGAAGGCATCAAGTATGCGTGCAACGTCGATCTGCACTATCTGGACGAGAAAAACTTCAATCACGTCATTGGCCGCATGATCCGCATCACGCCGACCGACCGCATGATTCAAGTCACGGCCAAATCCAAGGAAGAAGTCAAGCCCGGCGAAGTGGTCCGCGTGAATCTGCAAGTCGATCGCCAGGAGGAGGTCGATCTGGTTGTGTCGGTTTACGACCAATCACTGCTCGGCATCAACCAGGACAAGTCGGTCGATATCCGCAATTTTTACCTTGCAGACGAGCGGGTCCGCACCATGCAGGCCAAGGATCTGCTTCGCCGCAAGCTCGGCGACATGACACTCGAAACAGTATTGAAGAAGGCGGAAGATCTCCTGAAGGGGGACCCGAATCCGAATGATCCGCCGGCCCAAAACCTGAAGGCCATCATCGATCAGGTCAAGAACAGCAAGAATCTCTATTCGCCGAGCTTGATCACTCTGATGCGACTTGCCGGTGTCGACGTCATGCAGAACCCCGTCTGGTACGCCTATCACGGCAACAGTTGGAATTACTACACCCAGGACCTGCTGAAGAAGCCACTGCGAGAGATCGTTGAGCACAAGCAAGGGGAATACTACCTCGTATTCGGCCAGGCCGGCGATGTCTTGATGATGCACGAGATGCACCCGAGTTGGGTCAACGTCAACCCGATGCAATATTACGGGCGCTATTACGGCCGATTTGCGTCCGAGAACAGCTTCAATCAAATGGGTGGCTACGCACGCTCTGCGGGCCCCGGTGCTTTCGGCGGCCGAGGTGGCGCACGTGGCGATTCCCATCATTCGATCTCGGGGAACAGCAGCGGCAGCTTCATGCCGGAAGGCCAGGGTTTCATATCGCACATGCCAATCGGGCCAGCGAATGCTCCGTTGATTGATGCCGGCCCCGATCAGGGACACATCAGTGTTCGTCGCGACTTCTCGGACTCGGCCTTCTGGAATGCGTCCGTCCGGACCGACAAGGAAGGGAAGGCGTTCGTCGATTTCAAGGTGCCCGATTCGCTGACGAACTGGCAGGTCGTGGTCACGGCCGTGTCGAAGAAGATGCACGTCGGCCAGACCAAGAGCCAGTTCCGTACCTTCAAGCCGATCATGGTGTGGCCGATGTTGCCACGCACGTTTGTCGAGGGCGATCGGGTCGAAGTCTTCGGTGCCGTCCACAATCGCACGGAAAAAGGGCAGAACATCAAGGTCCGCCTGAAGGTCGAGAACGGCGAGATTCTGTCGCCGGAAGAGAGGACAGTTTGGGTCGAGGCCAAGGCGAGCGTAAACGTGTACTGGAACTTCGTGGCCAAACTGCCTGGCTTTACGCAATTGCTGATGTCAGTCGATTGCCCCGAAGGTTCCGATGCGTCGCTGAAACGGCTGCCGGTCATTCGGGCCGCTGCCGAGCAGATCATCACCAAGTCGGGCCAGGTGAAGGAGGGGACCATGTTCACGATTCCGAACGACGTGGATCTGAAGTCCGCTCGCCTGGAGATTAGCTTCGCCCCATCGCTGGCCGCCGACCTGGCCGACACGTTGAACTACCTGGTCGATTACCCTTACGGCTGCGTCGAACAAACGATGAGCCGCTTCCTGCCGGCCATCAAGGTCGCGCAGATTTTGAAGCAGTACGACGTCAATCATCCGGAACTGATCAAGAAGATGCCGGGCGTTGTGGCTGCAGGCATCAAGCGATTGCTCGAATTGCAACAAGGCGATGGCGGCTGGGGCTGGCATGGCGGTAGTGCGACGCACGAAATGATGACGCCCTACGCTCTCTATGGTTTGCTGCAAGCCGAGAAAGCCGGTTACACGATTCCGAACGAGACAGCCATTCAACGCGGCCTGCAACGCCTCAAACACTTCATCGACATGATGAACCATCCGAACAACGTAGGGCCCGCCGCCGACCGCATCTACTGCATGTACGTTTGGTCGCACCGCGAGAAGCTTGAACAAGCACATTGGGATTGGCTCGCCCAGCGGCAAAAGGAGGGTAAGCTGAGCGACTACGCCAATGCCCTGTGCATCGAAATGTGCATGGCTCAGGACAAGAAGGATCTGGCCAAAAAGTTCGTCGAAGACTTGCGAGCGAAGGCCCAGAAGAACTCGAGCGGGCACATCTCGTGGAAAACTGCTGGCTTCTCGCGCTGGGGGGAAGATCCATTCGAGATCACCGCGGCGTCCATGAAGGCCATCGTTTCCTTCGACAAGGATGACGCCCTGATTGACGGCATCCTCGGCTTCTTCGCCGCCACCAAGCGTGGCGATCGCTGGAACAGCACGAAGGACACGGCAATGATTTTGTTCGCCCTGTGCGATTATCTCGCCAAGGCGAACTATAACCCGCACGCCAAGAACGAGCTGAACTTCACGCTCAACGGCCAGAACGGCAAGGAGATCAAGTTCGACGACAAGCTCACGAAGAAGGTCGCCATCGACGGCTCGGAACTGAAGAACGGCGACAACAAGCTGACTTTCAAGACGGCGATGACCGGTGTCATGTATCGAATGGTTTTGCGATATTGGAAGACCGGCCGCGACATCGAGCCGATGGACAAGGGCATCAAGGTCACGCGCAAGTTCCATCTGTGGGATGAGAAGACCAAGCAGATCAAGAGGGAGCTGAAAGACGGCGAGACGATCGATCGAGGTTCCTACGTCGTCTGCGATGTGACCGCGACTTACGACATTCCAGGCGGCATGCGATTTATGCTGATGGAATGCCCGAAGCCGAGCACGGCCGAGATTATTCCGATTGACGATTTGCGTTTCGCAAACATTCAGCACAACACGGGGTACGCACTTCGTGAAGAACGCATGGCCTCCGTCGCGTTCCATCACGAGCATACCGGGCAGTCGATGGTTAACCGCGTCGTGATGTTAGCCGAGTTGGCAGGAGACTACGTTGTGCCGCCGGCGTTCGTGGAACTCATGTACCAAACGGAAGTCCGCGGTCACAGCGGTACGTTTGCGTTGAAAGTGAAGGAGTAAATCGAATCGTCTTTTCTCTTTCTGAGCCGCGCCCGTAAGGAAGCGGTCACTGGTACGCCTCCTTACGGGCGATGCTCAGAAAAGGAGGAATCACTTCAGAAAACCCTGGGCCTTCATCCAAGTAACGCACGTCTGCAACCACGCATCGCTGGGCCGGTCCACTTTGCGAACGCCAAAATCGTGGGCGGTCTTGGCATAGATGTGCAACTCGGCCGAGATGCCGGCCCGTTTCAAGGCCATGTACATGATGACGCTGTTATTCGGGTCGCTGATCAGGTCGGCCCCGCCATGCACGAGAAACACGGGCGGCGTCTCCTTGGGAACGCGGATACCGGCAGCGAGTTCTTCTTTGTCCTTGTGCTTCAAATAGCCCGAATAGACCGGGATGGAAAAATCGGGTCGGCAACTGATCTTGTCGATCTCATCGACCGACTCGTACGATCGCCTCTCGAAACTCGTCGCGGTAGCGATGGCGAGATGTCCGCCGGCCGAGAAGCCGATGATGCCGATTCGATCGGGGGCAATGCCCCACTCCTTGGCCTTGCTCCGCACGAGGCTGACGGCACGCTGTGCATCCTGTAGCGGACGTCGGGCTGGTTCGCCCTTGATCTCGTCGGGCCGCCGTGGCACTCGGTATTTGAGAATGATGCCAGTGATGCCCAGCGAATTGAGCCAGTCCGCAACCTCTTCCCCTTCGATTTGCCAGAAGAGGTTCCAGTAGCCGCCGCCGGGGCAGATCAGCATCGCGGTTCCGGTGTCCTTGTCCGGGCGATAGATGGTAATGGTCGGCTTGGTAACGTTTGTAATCAACCGAGTCGATTCGGGGATTTCAACCTGCTTGCGATCGCTCGGCTTCGACATGATGACTTTTTCTTCGCCGATGCCGCCGTTCTCGTCTGGGACCTTCCCGGGCCACAGTTCGACGACGAGCGGCTTGTCGGCCGCGAGCAGGGGAAAACTCAGGCAGAGGGAGGTGACCAAGTGAACCGCCGCTGAATAGCGCATGATGATCGCTCCTATTTTTCCACGGGCGTACACTCAATGAGCCGCTTGACAATGTCGTCGGGCTTGATGCCGTCGGCCTCGGCGTTGAAGTTGGTGATCAGGCGATGCCGTAACACAGGGGCAGCGACCGCACGGATGTCTTCGATGGCCACGTAAGGTCGGCCGTACAGCAGTGCGCGAGACTTGCCGGCGAGGACCAGGAACTGGCTGGCTCGCGGCCCGGCACCCCACGTGATGTAGCTCTTCACAAAGTCCGGAGCATCGTCCGCATCCACGCGGGTCTTACGTGTAAGGCGCATCGCATAGCGAATGACATGGTCGGCTACTGGCACTTGCCGCACCACGGATTGCATCACGTGCAAATCGTCGGCATTGACCACGCGATTGATGGTCACACGATTCAGGCGCGTGGTCGTTTCGATGATGCGGAATTCTTCTTCTTCGGCCGGATAATCGACCTTGATATTGAACATGAAACGATCTTGTTGCGCTTCGGGCAGTGGGTAAGTGCCCTCCTGTTCGATCGGATTTTGCGTGGCCAGCACGAAGAACGGGTTCGGCAACAGATGCTTGTTGCCGCCGACGGTCACTTGCTTTTCTTGCATTGCTTCGAGAAGAGCCGCCTGAGTCTTGGGCGGCGTGCGGTTAATCTCATCCGCGAGCACCATGTTCGCGAACAGCGGGCCTCTGAGGAACTTGAACGCCCGATGGCCCGTCGTTGGATCGCCCTGGAGGATGTCCGTGCCGGTGATGTCTGACGGCATCAAGTCCGGCGTGAACTGAATCCGATTGAAGGAGAGATCCATCGCGTCGGCCAAGGTCCGAATCATCAGCGTCTTCGCCAGGCCCGGCACGCCGACGAGCAGGCAATGCCCCTGAGCGAACAGGGCGATGAGCAACTGCTCGAGGACATCCTTCTGGCCAACGATGACCTTGGAACACTCGGCCAGAATGCGCTCGGCCCCTTCCCGCAGCCGATCGGCAGCAGCCAGGTCGTCGGGTTCGAGATCAACGTCGATACGGGGTAGTTCAGGTGGGGACACACATGCTCCAAGGGACTTATCCACAGGTTACGCACATTTCACAGATGAAATGCTCTTTGTTCTTATCTGTGAAATCTGCGGATGGATGCATTAACGAGCCGCGAGGGTCCAGCTTCCTTTTCCCGTGACCACGACCACGCCTTTCGGCGTGACGGCCACACCGGCGGACGGGCCAAGTGCGGGGAAGTTGAGTCGCTGAATCAACCGTCCGTCGGCGGGGTCAATCACGAGGATCGGCAACTCGCGGGCGGTCCACACATCATACGATTTGCCCACGGCTTGCAGGAGTTTGTCCCATCGCCAGCCGGCCTTGCGAATCTCGCCGATGGCATCGAAGTCGGTCTTCGTCATGATCGCCTCGGCCGGATGAACCAGCAATCCCTGCGGCGAGGTCGTGATCTTCCACTTCGTGTCTACCGCGTCGGGAAGCGGAATCTCCCATTGCCGTTCGCCATCCTTCCAGTCGTATGCGGTTAGTATGCCAGCGGAGGCCGTGAAAAACTGCTCGCCGGACATGGCCAGGTCATCGAGTTCGCGGCCGACGAAAATGGGTTCGCGTTTCCACGCTCTTCGCTTGCCCTCGATTCGATCTACAGTGACGCCGTGATCGACAGGGATCACTCTGAGGCCATTTCGATTCCTCAGTTCATGGTGGGTCCCGATGTCCCGTTGTCGCGGAAGCGGTTTGACAAAGCCACCTCCTTCGAGTGGAACCAATTTGACCAAAAAGCGATTGTCGTACACGAATGAGGCGGTTTCCGAGCTTAGCCGGATTTGTGTCAGTTCATCGGGCCCATCATGACCTGATGCTGCCGGGATCGTCGTGTTGTCGACCCCTGTTAGGATCGGGCCACGCGGCTGATAATTAAGTTCCCAGCGGATTCGATCCGCATCGACTCGCTTGCAAGTGATGACCGTTGAACTAGCGATGGCAAGGTAGCCATGCTGAAACGCGGCGGCGATGGGCGTTCCCCGAACTGAGACTACGACTTCACCAGGAAACACAAGCCATCGTTCACCGCTCGCGACGATTCCCGATTGCGACGTTTCCATTATCCTTCGTGAACTATCAGCCGAAGACGCAGCGGCAGTGCGAACGAGTCCGGGTATAGGTTCTGGCGAACTTCGAATATTACTAGCTCCAACATCGTCATCCCTCACGCCTGCTCCACGCATCACCAGCAATTCGCGTGAATGCATCTCTGCGTACGTCTTGGCAGGCCAGGGTACGCCATGCCGATCTCGAATAGTCGCTTGCTTCGTGAATACTTGTCGCCACGCTTCGCGAACCTTGGCCGGGTCGTTGCATAATTCCGCCAACCGAACTGCCCCCGCCGCCGCAAACGAGCCGTCGCCTTTCGCCAGCCCCTCGTAGATTCGCCTCGCTTCAGTCATGTTCCCTTCGCGAATCACTCGTTCCGCCAACAGCCACAGTAGACGTTCCTCCGCCTCGCCCGCTTTCGCCGCTGTTTTCTCGGCTTCCGAATAGTGGCCCGCGTCGATTAACGATTGGCACAGGTCCGCGTGAAGGGTGGGGCTCTCGGGTTCCTTCTCGATCGCTTTGCGGCGATCGCTGAGTTTCTTCGCCTCGCTCACATAGCCCCAGATTTCCATGGCGGTTGTGACGAGCAGCACGCCGTCGGCGTAGCAGAGATTGCCAAAGCTGCCGCGAATGGGCGAGCGGAGTGGCGATCCATCGGCGGGGTTCAGGAAATGCAGGCCGTGCTTGGTGGGCCAAACGAGTGCTTCCTCGCTTACCAGGCCCCGGCCGAATGTGGCTTCGCCGCCATCGTCGTGGATGGTCCATCCGTTCTCGCCGCTGTCGGCACCGGTTCGTAGGTTGAAGCCGCGGATGCCTTTCACCTGCCCGGCAATCGTTGCGATCAAGCGGCCCTGCGAAACGCCTAGCAGGTGGACGACTTCGATTCCTTCTCGATCCCAGATGAGCTTGCCAGTGAAGGCATCGAGACAGAGCAAGCGATCCGTGTCTGTAGGGGCGGCGTAGATGCGACCACCATCGCAGAGGGGCGGGCAGAGATCGCGATAGCGGGGCAGCGTCGGCCGTTCGATGCGTGGGTAGCGATATTCCCAGGCCGTCTTGCTATCGTTCGCGTTCAGAGCGACCACCGCTCCTCCATCGGTGCAGTAAATCACGTTGGGACCGGAGACGCTCAGCAGGGCGTGCCGAAAGCGTGTCTCGCCGTTCGGCTCGCTGCCAGCCTTGCCGACCCACTGCTGCCAAACCAGTTCGGGCGCCGTTTTCAAATCGTCGATGCGATAACAGGCCACACCCGCAATTGCATCACCTGCCGATTGCCGCCAAAGGCCGACGTAGAGCCGATCATTGTGAATGAGTGGGGCACCTTCAAAATGCGTCATCGCGTTGGCTAGAAGCGGTGGATCGAGTTGCCAAAGCGTTTCACGCCATTCTCCTAAAGTTCTAAGCCACCAACCTCGGCGTGCGGCGGTCGCACCAGTTGGTTGACCAAGCCCCACTATGAAACTCTTCACCTCGGCCCCTTCGCCAGCCTTGAGGGCCGACGGACCGAAGCGAGCGTAGAGAATACCCTCGTGTTCCGTGAGCGTATGGCGAATGTCTTGCCGTGTGGGGATTCGTGTGTCCTCGCCCCCCTTCGGCCAGGCGGCACCGGAAACCTTGCCCGTCATGAGGTCGATCGAGAGCACTCGCGAACCATCGGGGAGGTACGCCCGGCCATCCGCAACGACGGGATGAAACGCCAGCGAACGGGGATGCGTGCCATCAGGAGGCGGGCTGTCAAACCGCCCGCCACGCAAGAACGGCAACGGCGATTTCCAGGTGGGCGTGTCCGGCCAAAAATACGGCAGCCGCATCCGCGTGTTGCCTAGCCGACTGGGCGAACCCGCGAAGGTCGGCCAGCCCGCTTGTTCCGGCGGCTTGGCCAACGTGGTTTCGTTCGGGTTGTTCAACAGATGCGTCAGCGTATCCAGATATTTTCCGGTCTTACCCGCAAGTGTTCCGGATGCATCCGCGTGTTTGGCACGAAACTCCTTCAAACCAGCTTGCACTTCCGCACGTTCGCCGCGGAATAGTTGGAGCATTAGCAAACGAGCCTGAATCTCGGCGGTCGAGGTTTCCGGACTTGGGTAACGCAAGATCCGTTCGTCGTGCTCGACGGCTGGCAACAGCATTCGCCAATAATGCTCGGCGGCATCGAAGTCGCCACGAAGGAACGCGTGCTGGGCAAGTTCGAGGATCGCCCCTTCGGTCGGTTTGGCCGCGAACATGTCCGCAACCAGGCGTTGCAGTGCCGTGTCGTCGTGAGATTTCTTGGCTTCTAGCAATCGTGTCGCGGCCTGACCATCCACGCGTCGTCGATAGAGCGTCACGCCTTCGGCACCCATTTTTGCGATGTGTCCCTGGACGACAAGTCGGGCCGGTGCGTGATGGTTGCGATCGATGGGAACGAGTTCATCGCCGGCGGTGTCGATCACTTTTTGAAATTGCTCGATGGCGTCCAGCCACTTGCCGCCCCGAACCTTTTCGAGCCCGTCCTCGATTTGGGCGGCCGTCGCATTGTCGGGAGGGCGTTCCTGAGAAATGGACTTCTGCGAGCCGGGTGCGAAAAAGGCCCACGCGCCGATAATGCAGAGGAACGCAAATCGCAGCAAGTAGATCACCCGATCATCCTATGCCAAGACTGGAAAGCGGGAGACTGTCGAGCCTCGAAGTATGTGCCGACCCGTCCGCAATGAATCAACTCGCCCATCGCTGGTCAAGTCGTTTTTCTGCTGATCGTTGTTGTGTCGATTTTGATTGAGAATCAACTTGACAACGGCCCCAAAAACTGCAACCCATAGAGGGATAGACTTTCCTTGCCAACCGGGACCAGAACCCTCCCCGGCGACCCAATAGGAGATGTTGAGGCATGAAGCATTATTCGTGCGACCTGTGCGGAAAAGACCTGGCGGACGGATTGGCCGCTCGATTCGTTTTGCAAATGGAGGTTTTTGCCGCACACGATCCTGCCGAGATCAACGAGTGCGATCTGGGCGACGATCATCTGGAAGAAATGGGCCAGCTTCTCCGCGAGGCCGAAGAGATGGATCTTGAGCCGGCTCCGGCATTCAAGAAAATGCGTTTCGACATGTGCCCATCCTGTCATCGAAAGTTTCTCGCGGACCCGCTGAGCCGCGAAGCCCAGAAATTCGACTTCAGCGAAAACTGATTGCTCGGCAACACCATGATCCGCACCCTGGCCGTCTCGGCACTTTTATTCGCCGCCTGTTCGTAAGCGAATGCCCAACTCATTTTCCGAATAGGGCCGAGGCCGGCCGGGGTCATCCAAGCTCCATCGCTGCCGTCGCCAAGCTCGCCGTTGCAGCACATGACGTTCGATCAATCACTCGCCAATGTGCGTGCGGGCGCTATGCGCAGCCCGTACTACAACGTCTGGGGCTCTGCACTGTATTACCCGTGGTACGATAATCGGTCTGTGAACACGTGCGTTAAGAACGTGATCATGAAAATCACCTGGCTCGAAGGTCGCGCGACGGAAGAACCGAAACGAGGGGTAGTCGTGGATGCGCGAGAGATGAAGCGATTGACTTCCTTTGAGGCAGGGTGAGTTCTAAACCGAACGATACTACATGTCTACCAGGCCGGAGTTCCTCGTATGTATCGAATCCCGTTCCTCGCAGTCGCCGTGCTCATCGGCGTCTCGGCTTGCAACGACAACAAGCCGAGCAAGTCTGGAAATCAGACTTCCGCTACTTCTAGCGAGAAAACGACCCCCAAGAAGGAGAATCTATATCCGCCATGCCACCCCGGTTGTTTCCCGGGCGGCACGGCAATCGCCACTCCGGATGGCTTGCGTGCCATCGAGACCATCAAGCCGGGTGAGATCCTGACTCTGGTTGCTTCGGACGGTTCAACGATTCGCGGGCCCGTACTCTCAGTCTTTCGCTCAACGAACCGGCTGGTTAATCTTCGAACCGAGTCGGGCACCCTTCGCACCACTGGTTTGCAGCCTTTATGCCTGGCCTCCGGCGGGTTTCAAACAGCGGGCAATCTAAAGACGGGCGATGTGATCTGGCGGTGGCTTGAAGGAAAGCGACAAGAAACCCGCGTAATGTCTGTGGTCCAGACCGAGGAAGATGCCCCGGTGTTCAATCTTGTTGTTGGCGAATCGGCCGTCTTCGTGGCCGGTGGATTCCTGGCCAAGGGCAAACCGCCAGCGACGGAGGAAAGTGCGGTGACCCAAGCGAAGTGAAAAAAGATGGGGCAGAGGGGACAAATCTGTCCCCTCTGCCCCATTGGTCCCATTTTGGCTTACGTTCAAAAACTGCCACTCTCACACCAACTCGCGGATTGCATGTCCTTCCACCAAGTGCGTCGGTCGACCACTCGGGTCATCGATCGTCGTCGTCTCTGGATTGATTCCCATCGACTGCCATAGTGTCGCGAAGATGTCGCCAAAGGTCACCGGTCGCGTCGCGGCATGTTCGCCTAGGCGGTTGGTGCTACCGATGGCCTGGCCAGTCTTCAGGTTGCCGCCCGCAAGCAACGCACAACTGACTTGTGGCCAGTGGTCGCGTCCCGCGTCCTTGTTGATTCGCGGCGTGCGGCCGAATTCGCCCCAGGCAATCACGGTCACGTCTTGCAACATGCCACGAGCGTCCAAATCTTCGACAAGTGCGGTCACGCCTTGATCGAGCTTGGCACCGTGATCGCGGACGAGATCAAAGTTCTTGCCGTGACTATCCCAACGGCCGTAACTCAGGGTCACGCAACGGGCACCCGCCTCGACCAAACGACGAGCCATGAGCAACTGATCGTTGCAGGTCGGCGCTCCGTCGTACTGGAACTGGTAAGGCTTGCCATCGCCATAACGGGCACGCACTTTCTCCGGTTCTTTGGAGACATCAAGTGCCTCGATCAAGCGGCTCGAAGTCAGTACGTCGAGCGCCTTCTCGGTAGCGGAGTCGGCACCACGGAAAGCCGGGTTCGCATCGATTTCGCGTCGCAGGCGATCGAAGCTCGTTAGCAGCGTCTTGCGGTCGCCGAGTTGGCCTTTGTTCACGCCGTTCAGTTTCATGTCGGACATGCCGTCGCCTTCGGGCTTGAAGGCCGTGAACGGCGCACCGAGGAAACCGGGCTTGCCCGAGTCGCCCCATGGCCCGTGCTGCGTCTTGGCGGCAAGGCCAACGAAAGGCGGAACGGAAAGATCAACTGGGCCGTACATCTTGGAGAGCAACGCCCCCATGCTCGGCCAACCGCCCACGGCACGGAAGGCCTGGTCGTCGCGGCCCGTTGTGCACTGGATGCCGTCATGCCCGCCCTTCGCGCCAACGACGGAGCGGAGGAACGCGAACTTGTCAGCCATCGAGGCGATTTTCGGGAAGCACTCGCCGATCTGGAGGCCCGGTACCTTGGTCGAGATGGGCTTGAATTCGCCCTTAACGTCGGCCGGAGCTTCGGTCTTGATCTCCCACATGTCTTGATGTGGTGGACCGCCGCCAAGGAAGATATTGATGACGGCCTTATGCGACGTCTTGCCCTGGCTTTGCTCGGCACGCAGAACATCCGCCAGTGTGAACTGGGTAGCCGCACCGAAGGCGAAGGCCCCGATTTTGAGGGCGGAACGTCGGGAAATGCCGTCGCAAAGCGTATGCGAGCGACCGTAGATGCTTAACATTGGCAGGTGCCTCGTTTTGAGGAAGGCGTGGCTTGGCCGACAACCAGAAGATCGGCCAGGAAGGTAAGTTAACTCTATCCCGAGTTCAGGCCATGTGCAAGGGAAACGAGCGAATCATAGCAATTCATCGGGTCTCGGCACTACGATACACTGTTCCCCCGAATAGTTTCCAGTACCAGTTCTCTCCACGCTGGTGCCTCGTTTCCTATCGTTACCGACTTTCGAAGCAGTGGCAACGCATTCGCCAAGGTTGATTCATCGCGGTAGTGCACATCGAGCACGACATCACCATTCGCGACTTGTTCGCCGAGGTGAGCTCTCACGATCACGCCCACGACATGATCCACGCGGTCTTCAGCCCGCTGGCGGCCTGCACCGAGAATCATGCCGCCCATGCCGATTTTCTCGGCGTGGAGGTCCGTGATATACCCAGAGCGATCAGCAACGATGGTCGTTCGATGTGGTGCGGTCGGGAAAAGAGTGTAATCGTCAACGATGCGGGGATCACCTCCTTGTTGTTGCACGATCTGCCGGAATTTTTCCAGACCGGCCCCGCTCGTAAGTGCCTGGCGGATTTTCGCCTGGGCCTCGTTATCCGAATCCGCCAGGCCGGCCAGGCGAATCATGCGGGCCGCGAGGGTAACCGAGAGATCTTCCAGGTCCTTCGGGCCGCGACCTTTCAACGTTTCTAGACACTCGATGACCTCAAGCGAGTTGCCAATCGCCCGGCCGAGTGGGAATTCCATCTCCGTAATCAGGGCCTCCGTTCGTAGGCCATTCGCGGTGCCCACGCGTACGATCGACTCGGCTAGGGCTCGGGCTTCCGCGTGCGTTTTCATGAACGCACCGCGGCCCGCCTTCACGTCCATGACAAGCGAGTCGATTCCTTCCGCGAGTTTCTTGCTAAGAATCGACGCAGTGATGAGCGGAATACTCTCGACCGTGCCAGTCACGTCACGCAGCGAATACAACTTGCGATCCGCTGGCGCAACCGTCGGCGTCTGGCCGATCATGCCGACGCCGATGGTTTTCAACGCGGTTCGCAGTTCCTGTTCGTCGAGGCCGACGCGGAAGCCGGGGATCGCTTCGAGCTTGTCGAGAGTTCCCCCCGTGTGCCCAAGCCCGCGACCCGACATCATCGGCACGATCGCCCCGCACGCTGCCGCGAGTGGGGCCAGGATGAGGGAGGTCTTGTCCCCGACGCCGCCAGTGCTGTGTTTATCTACCTTTGGTCCGGGAACATCGTCCCAACGGTAGCGTGTGCCGAAATTTGCCATCGCACCGGTCAGCGTTGCCGCTTCGGCCGGCGTCATTCCATTCAGGAAGATGGCCATGAGCAGTGCGGAAAGTTGATAGTCCGACCAGGAACCATCGGCGGCCGCGCGCGCGAAGGCCTCGACTTCCTCGTGTGTGAGTTCCTTGCCATCGCGTTTTCGGCGGATCACATCGACGGCACGCATATCACACTCCGCTTGATTGTCGCCTTTCGCGGAGCGAAAGGCGACAATCGGCGAATCTTCGTTAACCTTACACTTGTAGGATACTCAATAGCGATCGAAGGTAATCGAGGAACCGAGTGAGCACGCAATACGCCATCCTGATGGGAGTTGAGGCATCCGAAGGCCTGCCTCCGTGCCCATTCGCGGAGGCGGAGGTTTTAGCCTTCGCGAGCCAGCTCGAATTAGTCGGCTTCGCCAAAGCTCAGCAGTTTGTTCTTGCCGGTCCAACGGCGACCCGCTCCGCGGCCGAATCGCGGCTACGCAAAGTCGCAAAACTCCTCAAGCTCGGCGATACTCTTTGGTTCATCTACGCGGGTCCCGCTTTCGTGGCGACGGATCGTAGTTTCCTGGCCTGTGCGGATACGTTGGCGGACGATCGTGAGGCGACATCGTTTGCACTTGGTGATGTGGTTCGCGTCTTGAGTGTATCCGATGTGACGTGCCGTTTCATCGTCGACGCACCGGGCTCGAGTGACGAAGAACTGCGTGAACTGTTCCCGAACAACGGGTCGGCTGTCGCTCTCACCGCTTGCATGGAGGGCGAAGTTTCCTACGTGGCCAAGGCTCGACGGCTCTGGTTGCAACTCGTCGGCGATGCACTCGCGGGGAAAGCCCCGAAGGCGATCGTGGACGGGCAAGTCCGTGCGGAGACACTGCTCGCTTGGACGCACGAGGAGATGCCGCGTGCCATTCGTAAGGCGATCTCTTCCCCCGAAGCGCAGACTCCACAGGTGTTCGGTCCCAGGGACGCCGTTCTGGCAAACGTGACCCTCGCAGCGAACCCAGCCACGGCGAAACTCGACTTGAAGAAGCTCAAGCGGATCGTCTTTCGTGGCGAGAAGCGGGACAAGTGGAAGAACCTGGCGGGTTATCAGAAGAACTTTGAACTCCCGACTTCCGCGTCGCCCGCTTCGCAGAAATGGACGTATCGTCTCGCGGCCGAGAACCTGAAAGCCATCGTGGAGGAGACCTACAACTCCCTCCGCGAGCAACTCGGCTTCAAACGAAAAGACCTGGAATCCACGGTGGAGGCTGGTGGTCTCGCGATCATTCGCACACCCGCTTTTGATTTCACCGTGAGTGTGAGTCTTGACCCCGAGGATCTGTCGAGCGTTATCTGGCGACGCGAAGTCAGCCAGATCTCGAACGCGGATGTATTGCGTTCCGCGGGCTTCCGCAAAGTATTCGGCAGCTTTCTCTCATCGCTCGAATTCGAGTTTGACAAACCAATCGACGTCGAGGCCCTCGTCGACCGCATCGAGGACGATTCACCACCCGGGGTTTCTGTTCGCGTGACCAGTGATGCCAGTTCCTGTGACGTGACAGTGACGGGTTTTGTCGGCAAGATTCACATCGAACGAAGCCGCCTTCGCATCGAAGGCCGGCCCGGTGCCACACCCGATTCGTTGGTGGAGCAGTTCTTCGAGTTTCAGAATCAGTTCGGCGGAAAGAAGGGCCTGCCGAGGTTGCGTGGATGAGTTTGCAAGGCTGGGCCTGTTCAATGGACCTTGCCGTAGAATCGTCCGCAGGTTCGACGTGACTCGCCTCCTGGACCTCGCGGCCTTGATTCCACCGGCGCGCGATCCAGCAGATGCGCGACCGATTGACCGGCCTGCGACATCCTCTCTGATGCGAGGCGGTCAACAAGAAGCCACGTCCCAAAGCCGAGCCAGCGAAAAAGTCTGGGGCTCAAACCTCAGTCTCTCGGATTCTGGAGAACCACCGACGCCCGAAGGCTACCGGGGAAGATGTTCGCAGCAGTGGCCTCGCCCTCCCGTCCACTCCCAACGCGGGCAACGGGATCGCCACAACCTCCCGGACCGGTCCAATCCGCACGTGCAATACACGAATGTGATCGCACTCGCCTCGGCCGGTAGCCCGAGACCGCCATCCAATGCCGTTGTCGTGCGAGTTACTCTCGGGTGCAGATACCAATTCGGAAAATTGTCATTCCGGGGCGTCGCCACCCCATCCCGCAATTGGGAACGTCGATCGAATTGAGATAAGCCTCACGACTTTGCAGGCTCGCCGGAATTTTCGATACCCCTCAAAATTTAACGGTTCGCTTTAGCGCAAACAACGATGAGCCTCGCAATTCATGGCCACTTCGGCCCGTATCAGATCTTGGCCTCGCTCGGCGCAGGAGGAATGGGCGAGGTCTATCGAGCCAGGGACGCACGACTGGAACGTGACGTGGCTGTTAAAGTGCTGCCCGCGCGGTTCTCCCAGGACGCGAGTGCCCTGGCTCGCTTTTACCGCGAGGTTCGAGCGGTTGCGGCCTTGTCCCATCCAAATATTCTCGCCATCTACGACATCGGCACGGACTAGGGCGTCACGTTTGCGGTCATGGAACTGCTGGAGGGCCAGACCCTCGGTAGCCGGATGAAACAAGGGATCATGGAGTAGCGTAAAGCCGTGGAAATTGCCACGGCCATTGCCGATGGCCTGGCCGTTGCACACTCCAAGGGGATCGTCCACCGCGATATCAAACCAGAAAACATCTTTCTCACGACGGACGGCGTGGTGAAGATTCTTGACTTCGGCCTCGCGCGTCTGGAGTCCCAGAACGCGACCCCACAAGCCGGGTTTCCGATGCTGGAGACCCAACCGGGTCTGCTACTGGGCACCGTGGCGTACATGTCTCCGGAGCAGGTGCGTGGGCACTCGGCAGATGCCCGGAGCGATCTGTTTGCGTTTGGCTGCGTGTTGTACGAAATGCTCGTGGGCCGTCGTCCGTTCCTCGGTCAGTCAACTGCCGATACGATGGCTGCAATTCTCAACGACCCGGTTCCTGCACTCAGTCAGACGGGTCGGGATCGCCCGGCCAAGTTGGACCGCGTGATCAGCCGCTGCCTCGAGAAGGACCCCGCTCGCTGCTTTCAGTACGCCCACGAACTCGCCCAGGCCCTCCGGGGTCTGGGCCAACACGCCCTGACCGCGACAACCCGAACTCAGCCACAACTTGAAACGGCTGTATATTTGGGAGTGTCCCACCCGCCCGCACAGCCAACCCTCGCTCCGTCGCTTGCGGTTCTGCCGTTCCGAAACATGAGTTCCGACGCGGAGAATGAGTTCTTCAGCGACGGCCTCGCCGAAGAACTCATCAATGTTCTGGCCAAGGTGGAGGGCTTGCGCGTCACGTCGCGGACATCGGCATTCGCCTTCAAAGGCAAGAATGAGGATTTTCGCAAGATCGGCGAGCAACTTAATGTGCTTACGGTCCTTGAAGGAAGTGTCCGCAAGTCCGGCGCCCGTTTGCGTATCAGTGCCCAACTCGTGAACGTCACCGACGGATATCAACTCTGGTCCGAGACTTACAACCGCGAACTGGAAGACGTCTTCGCCATCCAGGACGAGATTGCTCTCAGCATCGCCAAAGCGTTGCAGGTGATCCTGAGCGAGAAGGACAAACGGGCCATTGAGAAGACGACGACCACCGATGTCAAGGCCTATGAATGCTACCTGCGCGGACGGCAGTACTTTCATCAGTTTCGCCGTAAAGCATTTGAGTTTGCCCAGGAGATGTTTGCTCGGGCCATCGCGATTGATCCAGGCTATGCCCTGGCCTACGCTGGCATCGCGGATTGCCATTCGCTGTTGTTCCAAAACTGGGATCGCAGTACGGTTAACGTCCAACTGGCCGACGAACTGAGCCGCAAAGCCTTGGAACTGGATGCGGAACTGGCCGAGGCCCATGTCGCGCGTGGCATGGCCATCGCGCTCGTGAAAAATTTTGCCGAGGCGGAACGGGAGTTCCAAACCGCCATCCGCCTGGACCCGACCCTGTTTGCTGCCCGTTATTTTTACGGACGCAGATGCCTGGTCCAGGGTAAACTCGTGGAAGCGGCGATCCTATTCGAGCAAGCGTGTCAGCAGGATCCTGACGATTACCAGGCTCTCACCCACCTCGTGTCGATTTACAGCGGCCTGGGCCGAGCGGCGGACGCCCAGGTCGCGTGCCGACGTGCGACGGATGTGATCTCCCAGCATCTGGAACTTCATCGGGACGATGCTCGTGCCCTGTATCTGGGTGCCGTGGTCCTGTGTATGTCCGGGGAGACGGAACGGGGCCTCGAATGGGCGGGCCGTGCTCTGGCGATGGACCCTGAAGAACCCGTGACGCTGTACAATGTTGCCTGTGTTTATGCACTACAAAGTCAGATCGAAAAGGGGCTTGATTGTCTGGAAAGTGCTCTCAAACACAGCTACGCCCACAAAAAGTGGGTCCAGCACGACTCCGACTTGAATGCGTTGCACAGCCATCCGCGATTTCAGGCGATCCTCAAGTCCCTATAAGGCACTCACGAATGCGAGCCGAGTCCTGTGGCTGAACCGTGACGGACAGGCAACTGGATCGAGCCGAACCGCTTTCTGGCCCCATCCACGGGAGAAGAAATAATGATTCCGTCCGCGGCGATTAGTCCGAAGGGACTAACGTCGTGTGTCGTTGTTATGGATCAACCTCGTTGGCCAGGCTCCGATTTTACGCTACGGCATCGCACTCGGGTTCTCCGAGTGGCACCAAACAGCTTTGCGAGGTCAGGCCCCATTCGCACTTGAAAAACCTTTCCGTGACGACGAGTCGGTCAAGCAAAACGGCGAACTCGCCCCCCAAAAGGTAAAGACTTTGAGAAGGGGAATGCCGGAAGAATCGAGACCTGCGTGCATTCGGGGCGACTTCCCTCGATCGCGTCGGTACAGTTAGTCTGCACTTGGTCGTCGGTCTACATCGGGTGGGCGATGGTCCAAATGGTCAATGATGTTCGTCCGGTCGGCCAAAGTAGTAGGCACACTCCGTGTGCCGTTGTGTCTAACGGCACACGGAGTGTGCCTACTACTTTGGAGAACAATCCGGCCGCAGGCCTGGGGTCCTATCCGAACGTAAGTAGTCGAGCCCTAGAAGACGGTCTCGCCGATCGCGGTCGCCGTGGTGCCCCGGTTCGACCGTTCACCTCCCCGGGCCGAAATTCTGTGTAGCCCTCTCGCTCCGCGAGAGGGAAGCGAGGCTGGCCGTGGTGCGGGCCTCTGGTACTTGAAGTGTCTCGCCTCCCTCTTGCGGAGCGAGAGGGCGACATTTCAACGAATCACGTTCCTGTGTTCACTCTTTCCGTGGCTCAAGATTCCGATCTCGATCAGCTTCACAACCAGATCGGAATCTCGTCGCCACGAAAGGGACCATTGGCGAGCAGCCGTGCGTCGTCATGGATCAGAAGTAGGAAGTGAAGGATCAGGTCTATCCGCTGGTAATCAAGTCCGACGGCGTCTATATCATGCTGTACGGCTGCTACTGGAACGACGACAATCGCACGGCACTCGGCTACGCAGTGAGCAACGATAGTCACGCCTGGACCAAGCACGCCGACAATCCGGTGTTTCGTCCCGAGCCGAAGCATGACTGGGAGTCGATCTTCACGACCAGCCACGCGCTGATGCAGTTACCGGAGGGCAGCTTTCGGGTTTGGTACGTCGGTCGCAAGCAGCCCCCGTCGAGCAGTTTTTATTTCGCCATCGGCACGGCGAAGTGGAATGGCCTGGGTCTCGCTGAAAGTATTCCGATATATCGCATTACCGATCGAGAGTTATACCGTGTTGCTTCCCAGCATGTTCCGGATTCGCCAATCGTTCTCCGGACCTCGCATCGACGATGTTCCTGCTGCCGTTCATGACGCCCTGGCGAAACGTGAACTTGGTACACGCATTCGCCCTGGCCAAACGGTTGCTCTGACTGCCGGCAGTCGTGGTATCGCCAACATCCCCGTCATCCTCAAGAGTACGGTCCACTATCTCCGCGGCTTGGGTGCTCAGCCGTTCATCGTGCCATCCATGGGCACGCATGGCGGGAGTACGGCCGAGGGGCAGCGGAAGGTTCTCGAAAGTTACGGTATCACGGAGGAGTTCATCGGCGCGCCGATTCGCAGTTCGATGGAGGTCGTCGAGATTGGCCGAACTCCGCAAGATTGGCCCGTGTATCTCGACAAACACGCGGCCAACGCAGATCACATCGGTGTCGTCGCCCGCATCAAGCCGCACACCAATTACAGTGGGCCGATTGAGAGTGGCTGGCTGAAGATGATGGCGATCGGCCTGGGCAAGCGCGAGGGGGCTGCGTGGTATCATCGCGTTTTCCTCGATCACTCTTACGACCCCGTCGTTCGTTCCGTCGGCAGGACGATTCGACAGAATGCACCGATCGCGTTCGGGCTGGCCACGGTTGAAAACGGTTACGAGCAGACCGCTCGCATCGAGTCGGCCCTGCCCGCTGATTTTGAATCGGTGGAAGAGAGGCTGCTGATCCAGGCCAAGGAATGGCTGGCCCGGCTGCCGTTCGGGCAAGCGGACTTGCTCATCATCGACGAAATCGGCAAGGAAATCAGCGGTTCCGGCCTCGACACAAACGTCACCGGGCGCAAGCGGGCGATGCGAACCGACACGTTGGAGAACCAGCCGGACATGCGATTTATCTTCGTGCGTGGCCTGTCGAAGCACACGCATGGGAATGCGGCCGGCATTGGCTTCGCGGACTTCACGACTACTCGCTTGATCGAAAGCATGAACTACGCTGACACGCGAGTCAACTGCGTGACGTCCGGCTTCGCGTCGGGGGCCAATCTGCCTGTGCGGTATGATGACGATCGACAGGCGATTGAAGCGGCGCTCAGCATCCTAGGACTGCGCGAGCCGCAGAACGCCCGGATTATCCGCATCAAGAACACGCTCGAACTCGAATACGTCGAAGTCTCGGAGCCGTGCTTCCATGAACTCAAGCCGACGACGAAGTTTGAGAGCCTCGGGCCGGTTAGCTGGAGTTTTGATGCTCAGGGCAATTTGCCGGAACTCACTACAGGAGCGACTTCATGACACTTGCCTCCGCGAGATTGCTACTGCTCGCTTCGTTCTCCACCATGTGGTGGTTAGTCGGAAATTTGTCCGCCGAAGAGCCATCCGCGCGTGTCGTCCCCTTTCACGGCTACACCCAGGCAATCGAACTCAAACTCGGGAAGACGCGGGCCGTGCTCTGCCCGCAGGCTGGCGGCCGCGTGCTGGAATTCTCGGTTGACGGCGTGGATGCCATGTACCTCGACGAGGCCGAGAAGAACTGGCAGCCGGGGAAACCGGGGCCGATCACGGCTGGCCGGTTCGACTACGGGCCGGAGTTAACCGTGGTGCCGCACCCGAAAGCATGGTCCGGTGAATGGACTGGCGAGATCACCAAGACGAAGTCTGCGAAGCTAACGAGCCCCCGCGACGACGGCGGGATTCAACTCGTGCGAGAGTTCAGCTTCGTCGTGCACGACAAATTCGTGGGCCTATCATGCAAGCAAACGATGACCAATATCTCCATGGAGATTCGCGTAGTGTGCCACTGGGGCCGGTCGTTTTCGCCCGGCGGTGGCATTTGCGTGATTCCGCTTGGCGACTGTCCCAGCCGGTTCCCGAGCAAGTATGCGATGTACGAAGATAGTGCCATCATCAACGTGAAAGCGACCGACGAACGAATCCGCGATCGCGACGGGTTTCTCGAAATTCTGTCCCCACCACGGAAGCCGAAACTCGGCTTCGATACGTATGCCGGTTGGCTCGGCTATGTGCTGCCCAACGACACCGTGTTCGTCAAGCGATTCCCGACTTTCCCCGACCGCGTCTACAACGAGGCGGCCGGCCTCACGCTCTCGGTCTGGTATCCGACCGGAGCGAGAATCGAACTCGAACCGATCGGCCCACGCGAACGCCTGAAGCCTGGCGAGTCGGCAGCATTCACCGAGGACTGGTGGCTGTTGAAGCACCCGTTCCCGAAGGACGGGCAACGCTTAGACCTGAAGGCCCTACGCGAGCAAGTCGCGAAGCAGACGAGCGAGATGAAGTAGCAGTTCGTGGGGCGGCCCGACTCGATGTTCGACCGAGACCCGGAGCGTGTCACCTGGATAGCGCGCCATCCAGTCCTTCTCGGAACTGATGGGGACTTGTCATGCGATTACCGATTCTATTTGCCGTGGGCTTGATACTCATCGGGTCGACCACCGCTGCGGCCGCTGGTAAGCGGAACGTTGTGATGATCGTGGCCGACGATCATGGCCGCGATGCCGGGTGCTACGGCAACGCCGACGTTCACACCCCAAACCTCGATAAACTCGCGTCAGACGGCACATGGTTCGAGTATGCCTTCTGCACCACGGCCAGTTGCAGCGCCAGCCGGTCGGTCATCCTGAGCGGTTTGCACAATCACTTGAACGGCCAGTATGGCCACCAGCACCACTTCCATCACTTCAGCTCGTTTCCGTCGGTCAAGAGCCTGCCGGTCATCCTTGCCGGGGCGGGCTATCGAACCGCTCAGATTGGCAAGTTCCACGTCGCCCCGGAGGAGATCTACCGGTTCCAGACTTACCTGACTGGCAATCAGGGCGGTGGCCGAAATTCCATCTCGATGGCCGAGAAGTGTCGTGGCGTGATCGCGGCCAAGGACGACCGTCCGTTCTTCCTGTACTTCGCCACAGCCGACCCGCATCGTGGTGGAGGCACGGTCGAGGACGACCCACACAAGCCGGACCGGTTCGGGAACGGACCGAAGTACGATGGGGTAACTGAAGTCCCGTACGACCCGGCGAAACTAGCCGTCCCCCCGTTCCTGCCGAACACGCCAGCCTGCCGTGCCGAACTCGCCCAGTACTACCAGTCCGTGTCACGCGTCGATCAAGGCGTCGGCCGGTTAATCGAGATCTTGAAGGAGTCTGGGGAGTACGACAACACGCTGATCCTGTACCTGTCCGACAACGGGATGGCGTTTCCGGGATCGAAGACAACGCTCTACGAGCCCGGCATGAGACTGCCGCTGATTGTCCGCAGTCCCGACCAGAAGACCCGCGGCAAGGCGACCGATGCGATGGTGTCGTGGGTGGACCTTACGCCGACGGTTTTGGCATTCGCCGGAGTCAAGGAAGTGGCCGGGCCTCCAGCCGTTGGCCAGCCGGGGCCGGACCTTCCTGGCCGTCCGGCCCCCAAGGCAAAGACCGCCGCGAAAACAAAGCCCTATGAGTTCCACGGTCGGTCGTTTCTCGATGTGCTCGACACTCCCAAGGCCACAGGGAGAGGCGAAGCTTATGCCTCGCACACATTCCACGAAATTACGATGTACTATCCAATGCGTGTTATCCGCACGGCGCGGTACAAGCTGACCCTGAACCTGGCCCACCAACTCCCGTTCCCTTTCGCCTCGGACCTGGAAGCGTCGGCCACCTGGCGGAGTGTCTCGAAGGATGCGGACGCCCGGTACGGCAAGCGGCTCGTAAAGGATCTTGTCCAGCGGCCTCGTTACGAACTTTATGACCTGACGGCTGATGCTGACGAGGTAAAGAACCTGGCCGACAATCCGAAGCACGCCGCGACACTCAAGGAACTGCAGGAGAAACTCAAGACGTTCCAAGAGCGCACAGGCGACCCATGGGTCGTGAAGTACAAGTACGAGTAGTCCCGCCCGCAGCTTCCATCCCGCCTGGGTAAGGTCGGGAACTCGTTCCATAAGTACAAGTGCTTTTCGTGACACATGTTCATCGCAGTACCGTCTTGAATCCGATTCTCTTCTCCCGCATCCGAGAGAGCGAAAGGAGATGGAACATGATTACCATCCGACCGGCTGCTGAGCGCGGCCAGGTTGACTTTGGTTGGCTGAAGAGTTCGCACACGTTCTCATTTGGCGAGTATCAGGATTTCAACCACATGGGATTTCATTCCGTACGGGTGATTAACGACGACGAGATCGCGGGGGGCGGTGGGTTTCCCACACATCCGCATCGCGACATGGAAATCATCACCTGGGTTCTTTCGGGTGCGTTGGAGCACAAGGATAGCCTGGGGACCGGCTCCGTGATTCGTGCAGGCGATTTGCAACGCATGACTGCCGGCACGGGCATTCAACACAGCGAGTTCAATGCCTCGAAGACCGAACCGGTGCATTTGCTGCAAATTTGGATCTTCCCGGACAAGCGAGGTCTGAAGCCCGGCTACGCTCAGACGAATTATCCGGCGGCCGAGCGAAAGGGACAGTTGAAGCTCGTGGCCAGCCAGGATGGCCGAGATGGCTCGCTGAGTTTTCACCAGGATGCCAGCTTGTATGCGACTGCCCTCTCGCCAGGGCAAAGTGTGAAGCACACGCTGGCCAGGGGACGAGCCGCCTGGGTGCAGGTGGCAACCGGCAGCGTCACGCTGAATGGCAAGACGTTGAAGACCGGCGACGGTGCGGCGATCACGGATGAGACGGAATTGGAGTTGGTTGGTGTCGAGGAAGGGGAATCGTTGGTGTTTGATGTGGTGTAATTCGGCCGCTCCGCTAACCTTTACGTCAATATCCTGAATAATTCCCAGTTACGGAACCTCAGGAGCCGAGATGTCCTCTCCCATTGAAAGCGTTCTCAAGGAAACACGCGTCTTTCCGCCGTCTGCCGAATTTGCTGCTGCGGCTCATGTGCCTTCACTTCCCGATTACGAGGCACTCTACAAACGCGGCAAGGACGATCCTGAGGGGTTCTGGGCCGAGCAGGCGAAACGCAAGTTACACTGGTTCAAGCCGTGGGATCGCGTGCTCGACTGGAAGCCGCCGCGCTGCGAATGGTTTGTGGGCGGAACGACCAACGCAAGCTTTAACTGCCTCGATCGGCATCTTGCCGGGCCACGCAAGAACAAGGCCGCCATCATCTGGGAAGGGGAGCCCGGCGATTCGCGTGTGCTGACCTATCACCAGCTTCATCGCGAGACGTGCAAATTCGCGAACGCACTGAAAAAGCTCGGCGTGGTGAAAGGCGATCGCGTCACCATCTACATGCCGATGGTTCCGGAAGCGGCGATTGCGATGCTGGCTTGTGCCCGTATCGGAGCAACGCACTCAGTCGTTTTCGGAGGCTTCTCGGCGGAGGCTGTGGCCGACCGCAATAACGACGCGAAATCCAAACTTGTCATCACGGCCGACGGCGGCTGGCGGCGTGGCAAGGTCGTGCCACTCAAGGCCAACGTCGATGCGGCACTTCTGAAGTCGCCGACGGTCGAGAAGTGCGTGGTCTTCAATCGTTGCAACCAGGCCGTGGACATGAAGGCGGGCCGCGATTTCTGGTGGCACGAGCTGATGAACGATGCCTCCCCGGATTGTCCGGCCGAGGAACTCGACAGTGAACATCCCCTCTTCGTGCTTTACACCTCGGGTTCGACGGGCAAGCCGAAAGGCATTCAGCATTCAACCGCGGGCTACCTGCTTGGGGCCGCCCTCACGCACGAGTGGGTCTTCGACAGCAAGGAAGAAGACGTTTACTGGTGTACGGCAGACGTCGGCTGGGTGACGGGACACACGTATATCGTTTATGGCCCACTGGCGAACGGCAGCACAGTTGTGATGTACGAAGGTGCCCCCGACTATCCGAAGCAGGACCGGTTCTGGGCGATCATCGAAAAATACGGCGTGAACGTGTTCTACACGGCCCCAACGGCCATCCGGGCGTTTATCAAGTGGGGCGATCAGTGGCCGAAGGGGCGCGATCTGTCCTCGTTGCGGCTACTCGGTTCTGTCGGCGAGCCAATCAATCCTGAAGCGTGGATGTGGTATCACGAAGTGATCGGCAACAAGAAATGCCCGATCGTGGATACGTGGTGGCAAACGGAAACCGGTGCGATCATGATCTCGCCGTTGCCTGGTGCGATTGCAACCAAGCCCGGCAGTGCCACGCGAGCGTTTCCCGG
The DNA here is from genome assembly GCA_009691845.1 of Gemmataceae bacterium. Lineage (GTDB taxonomy): Bacteria > Planctomycetota > Planctomycetia > Gemmatales > Gemmataceae > SIAJ01. The sequence continues at coordinate 43,675 of SIAJ01000012.1, read as the reverse complement.
CATCGTTGCTGAGGTCGTCGATAAGGCCGGCAATACGGTGAAGCCGAACGAAGGGGGATTCCTCGTCGTCCGCAAGCCCTGGCCGGCAATGTTGCGAACGATCTTCAACGACGACAGTCGTTACCAGGAGCAATACTGGAGCCAGGTGCCAGGCAACTACTTTACTGCTGACGGTGCGAGATGTGATAGCGACGGCTACTTCTGGATCATGGGCCGTGTGGACGATGTGTTGAACGTTTCCGGCCATCGCTTGAGCACGATGGAGGTCGAAAGCGCGTTAGTGGGTCACGCAAAAGTGGCAGAGGCCGCGGTCGTGGGCAGGCCCGACGACATCAAGGGCGAGGGCATTGCCGCGTTTGTCACATTAAAGGGCGGTATCGAAGGCACGGACGAGTTAAAGAAGGAACTCCGCGATCATGTGACGAGGGAGATCGGCGCATTGGCCCGCCCGGATGATATTCGCTTCACGCCGACGCTACCCAAGACACGTTCGGGCAAAATCATGCGGCGATTACTTCGAGATATTGCGGCAGGCCGAGCGACCACCTCGGATACGACGACGCTGGAAGATGTCGGCGTGCTGGCGAAGTTGCGGGAGGATGAGGAATAGCGTTTGAGATTGATCTCTGGTAAGATGGGGGAGGTCCAAGATGCCGAACGTCCTTGAACAACTCGAACTGACCCGCAAGACCGTCGCAAACTGGGACGGCTACGGGGCAGCCGTTCGAACTCGGATTGCGTTGACGGGGCAATTCGACTGTGGCAGCAGCACGCCGAGATTCGACAACTCGGCAGCCCTTATCTGATGCGACGCGCACTGGCGGCGTATTGTTTGCATGGCATGCGGGGCCGCATAGTCTTGACCTCGAAGTCGATTCGCCAACTCAAGCAGGATTTGCATATTTGAATACGGAGACGGACGAGGCTATCGAAGTGGACTTCGTTCTCGGAACCACGATCGCTCGATTGCCGGAGGAGTTGAAATCCATCATCGCGGAGAACTTGACACTCATCCACGCCTGAGGTCGAAATGACCGAGCCCACACCGATCTTGAATGATGAGTGGATTCTTCGCCACATTCCCGGGGAATCCACTTTCAGAATCCGCCCGACAAGCCGATTGCGAGCGAAAACTTCAAGGTGAGAGACGGTGAAGACGGTCTTTCCTTCACTCGGTTTCCGCCAAGGTCACCCCATCAACTCTTGTCGAGAGCGGGTTCGATTTCGAAAGGTTCAAAAGTGGCTGCCTGCAAGGCGTCGGGTTTGCGAAGCCTGGGTCTGGGACTTCGACCCGATCGGTTGGACGAAGATGAAAGACATGCCCTGGTCGTGCCAGCGGTTTCCAATCTGCAATCTCAATCGATGCGGCAACGCCTCGCCCAATTGTTTCGCTAGGTTGACGAAATCTCGGAGTTCTCAGAGATTAATACAGTGACAGAAGCAAACGAATCTGCAGGTGAAGCATGAATTCTCCCTCCCGCCGCGACTTTCTCCGAACCTCAGCCGCCACGCTGGCCGGCTCGTCCATCGGGTCCGTGCCATCCTTCGCGCAATTCAAAGGCGAACGCCCCAAGCAGGCGGAGGGCGTCACCGTCCTCAATCCGCGTGGCCGGGTGCCGGTCAGCTTCATCATTGACGACTCGACGTGCCTGGTGAACCTGGCCCATTTCTGCATCCCACACTTCGCAGATGTGTTTCCGGACAAGTACAAGCAGGACTGGAAGAAGCTCCCACGAGGAATCCCCGATTCCTTCGTGCGCGAATTCGGCGAATGGTGCCGGGAACGCGAGATCAAGGGAAAATACTCCTGCATTCCATACCCCGCCTGCGTCGGCTGGATTGATCGCGATATGCCGGGCTGGTCGAAAAGCGAACTGCTTGAAAGCGTCAAGCTCGTCCGCGAATTCATGATGCCGAACTGGGACATTCATCCCGAGATGGTCACGCACACCTGGGCGATCGACACGAAAACTGGCCGGGCTTACGACGAGCGGGACGACAAGCACATGGAGAACTGGGAGTTCAGCCAGAATAAGTCGGCCGATGAACTTGCCAACTACATCGCCTATGCCCTGAAGCCGCTGAAGAAAGCTGGCCTGGTTTGCGAAGGGATCACGACGCCGGGCGGGTTCGGCAACAAGAACCGCGATGCTCTGGCACGGGCGACTTATCAGGCTTGTCGCGATGTCTTCAAGACCGAGATTCCGCATTACTTTCGGCACTTATTTACCGACCCGAAGCAGAGCGTGGCCCCGCGAGTCGAATTTGCGGCCGGGATCGATACCGACAAGCCCGAATGCGTAGTCTCCGTCGTTGGCTGCACGGGCGACTGGTTCGGCGGCTGGGACGGTCTGGAACGCGGGACTGTCGATCAGTTCATCACCAAGGATGGCAAAGGTGGCCGATTGCCGCAGGTTATCGAGGCCGGCGAACCCACAATCCTCGTCTGCCACTGGCCAGGCATCTACTTCAATGGCGAGAAGGTCGGCTTCAACATTTTCAAGGAAGTCGTGCAGCGATTGAACAATCACTACCAGAATCTGTTCTGGATGAAAAACAGCGAGATTGCCCGTTACTGGGCCGCGAAAGAGCTGACGCGGATCGACAAGGCGGACAACACACTCACGTTCAAAGCTCCGTATGCTTGCCCGGCCTTCACGGTGCGAATGGCCGGTCGTGCGGGCGGAGCAGTGAAGATCGTTATTGACGGCAAGCCGACTGCCCTCAAGGAAGTAACGAAGCCGCTCGAGCTGAAAGCCGGGACGTGGGTCCAGGAGAAAGACTCGGTGAGCGTGTGCTTCGATCTGCCGAAGGGGGCGAGTTCGGTGGGGTGGTAGCCTGTGTACCTACTCCGATTTTCGGTAATGGTCCGCCAATGGATATCGCGCCGCGTACACTCCAAATGCGAGTGCAGCAAGGAACGCGAACGCGGCAAAGAAGAACATCTGGAAGGTCATCACTCCAAGCCCGGAACTCTCGATATTCCGCGTCACCCCATCGTTGCGAACGGCCGTGTTCACGAGCAATACCCACAGATTGCCGACCGTTACGGACAAACTCCAGAAGGCCATGATCGCGCTCTTCATCGGACCTGGAGCTTGGCTATACGCGAATTCCAGTCCCGTTGCGGAGACGAGTACTTCGCCGAACGTGAGCAGGGCATAGGGAAGAATCTGCCACGCAATCGACAGCGGCTCGCCGCCATCCATGCTGGACTGCAACAAGCCGATCACGACCCACGACAGACCGGAGAACGCGATTCCGGCCGTCATGCGCCGGAGTGCGGTGGGTTCGACTCCCCAACGGCGAAGGGCAGGGTACAACACCAGATTGTTGAACGGGATCAGCAGCATCACAAGCAGCGGATTGAGAGCCTGCATCTGCGATGGCTCGAACCAACTCGGTTTCGTCATCCCTTTTGCCTGAAGGACCCACGTGGACGCTTTCTGATCGAACAGCGACCAGAACGGCGTGACCAACGCAAAGAGCACGAGAATGCGAAGTACGCTGCGGGCACCATCCACGGCCTCGGCTGGGTGCGTTGATTTTGCTCGTTCCAGTTGCCACCAAGTCCCCACGCCCGCAAAGCCGATGGCCACGACCAGAGCGAGGCACCACCACTGAGCGACCCCGAGTAGCGGGCTCGCCTCGGTCAGCAGCATTCGATGCAGATCGACAAAGCCCATGACCATGCACGCCACGGCTATGATTCCCCCGAGGATTGCGAGCATGAGGCCTGGCCGGCCAGAACCGACAGGCCCTCGTGCGAGTAACGCACTTCGAACGACCCGCACGAAGGAATTGGGATGTGCCGGTGACGGCGGCACGTCGATGTAGAGCCGGCGACCCAGCCAAAGGATCACGGTCGAAATGAACATCAGCACGCCGGGAATGCCGAACGCGAACACCGGCCCCCAGTGCTTCAAGATCGCCGGCATCAATAGCGACGCGAAGAAGGAGCCGAAGTTGATGATCCAGTAAAAGGCGTCGAAAACATACCGCGCAAGCGATTTGTTCGTCTGGTCGAATTGATCCCCAACGAATGCCGAGACGCACGGCTTGATTCCGCCTGAGCCCAGAGCGATCAGGAACAGCCCGAAGAAGAAGCCGGCCTTGTCGTTCACGAACATCGCCAGAAAGCCCTGGCCGACGCAGTAAACGAGGCTGAGATATAGAATGGTGCGATACTTGCCCAGGAACCGATCCGAGAGCCAGCCGCCGAGAAGCGGGAAGAAATAAACGCCCAGCACAAACGTGTGAAAGACTTCCTTTGCCGTACCCTCACGCTCCGCCTGGGGAATGAGTTCCGACGCGCTGAACAGCAGTGCCGACGAGACAAGGAACTGCGTGAGGATGTTGCGCATCCCGTAGAACGAAAACCGCTCGCAGCCCTCGTTGCCGATGATGTAGGCAATCTGCCGTGGCAAGCGAGGCCGAGCTTTGTCGGGTAGCTCAGCGTAGTCGGCCGATTGTGACACGTGGGATACCGGGTTGGAGCTTGACGCGCAAGCGAAGTATGTACTGAAACCTGCCGTCGTTCGAGTGAGAATAGTGAGACTTGAGTCGTGAGGGAACAGTTGGTCGAACTGGTCGGAATGGGGTACGTGGGCAACCGTTATTTCTCCTCGGCGAGAATCTCCTTGAAGTGCATCCGTTCACTGGCGGTGGATGGACCCGTTCGCGAGTTCCACGGCATGTGCATGCCAATATGCCACAGCAATGTCGTCCAAATTTGCGGTCCTTGTGGCTCGGCTTTTTTCCAAAGCACACGCGGGCATTGATCTTTCTTCTTACGCTTCTTTCGCCGTGTCTTTGCCTTGCTGCTCTGGCCGTGGGTCTGCGAACAGAAAGTCGCCTCATTCTCCGTGGTTCGCGGCACGCTGTTCCGCGAACTATAGACCGTTGGGGATTTGCGGACGAGATGGGTACTCCTTGCATGCTCGCCTCCAACCGCCCTTGCCGATAAACCACACATATGAATCTCGTCGACACACTATTCACTCGCCTGCGGGCCGAGGGTCGCAAAGCCTTTATGCCGTTCCTGACGGCTGGCGATCCCGATGTCGGCACGACCGCCAGATTGTTTTCCCAAGTCGCGGCCGCGGGAGCCGACCTAATCGAACTCGGCTTCCCGTTCAGCGACCCGATTGCCGATGGGCCGGTGATTCAGGCGTCGTATACGCGGGCCTTGAACAACGGCTTCAAGATTGCCAACCTGTTCGCGGCCATTCGCTCGGTTACTTCCCTGCCCAACTTCACGACGCCCATTGTCGGCATGGTATCGTACTCGCTGATTCATCGGCGGGGTGCGGAAGCGTTCGTGTCGACAGCAAAGGACTCGGGCCTGAGCGGCTTGATTGTGCCCGACCTGGTTGCCGACGAGGCGGACCACTTCGCGGCTCTCTGCCGCAAGAGTGACATGAAATTGATCCTGCTGGTGACGCCGACCACGACGCCGGAACGTGCAGCCAAGATCGTGAAACTCTGTAGCGGATTCGTGTATTGCGTGAGCGTGGTGGGCATCACCGGGGAACGCGACAAGTTGCCGGCCGAGTTGACCCAGCAACTGGCCCGCCTGCGAACCATGTCGGACCTGCCATTGTGCGTCGGCTTTGGTGTAAGCCGACCGGAACACGTGCGGCACCTGAAGGACATCGCCGACGGCGTGATTGTGGGAAGTGCCCTGATCAAGAAACTGGAACAGGGGGGTACGCAGGCGGTGATTGATAGTGTGCGGGAACTCTCTGCCGCTCTGAGGTAGGCTCCTGGAAACGCCAATCTCCTGGTTGGCCTTTGTTTCTTTGACAATCAGGAGATCGTTCCCTGGTTGCTGGACCAATTCAGGTTCCTTCTGTATCGATTACGCCACCTATTCGTTCTCGCCAGGCCACAAATCCGGCATAGCCGGCTTGTCCGTCAGTGCTTCCTTCCGCTAACCTACACGCATTGCTCACGCCTTTCCCAAGAGGTTGCACCATGTCTCGCTTCCTTGCGTGTTTCATTTCGCTCGTTATTGTCGTCGTCACCCAGGCTCAGCAGCCGCAGAAATTCGAGGAATTCGACAAGCTCGTCGTGGGAGCCAAGGTTCACGAGGGGCTGTTCCGGCTGCACCAGAAGGACGAACACGTGTTCGCCGAGATTCAGCCGTTCCAGTTCGATCGGCCGTATCTGTGTGCGATCTCGCTGGCTCGCGGCGGCATGGATCAGGCGGGCCACACGCTCAATGGCGACGAGCAGTGGGTCATCTCCTTCAAGCGGGTCGGCGACAAGGTACATGTCATTCGCCGCAATGTTCGCTACAAGATTGGCAGTGGACCGATCGCTCGCGCTCTCGAAACAACGTACACCGATTCCGTCTTGCTCGCTCTACGTATCAAGTCGGTTCATCCGACTCGCCAGTCGGTGTTGATCGACTTCAACGAAGTGTTCTTCACGAATTTTGCCGACTTGAACTTCGGTTTATTGGACCCCAATCGGACCTCATGGGCCAAGATCAAAACGTTTCCACGGAACGTGGAGTTGCAGGTCGCCGCAGTCTTTACGGGGCGACCCGTTCCGGACTCGGTAATCGATGCTCGTGGCAACACGGTCATCATTCATTACGGCATCGTCGAGTTGCCAGACGGCGGCTACCGTCCACGCGAGGCTGACGATCGCGTGGGCTACTTCCTCACCGCCATGAAGGATTTTGCGAGCGAGAGCAAGGACACTTCTTTCGTCCGCTACATCACGCGCTGGCGATTGGAGCGGACCGACGGTTCCCCCTGGAAGCCAGGAGACAAACTCGTTCCGCCCAAGAAGAAGATCGTCTTCTGGATCGAAAAATCCGTGCCGGACGAATTCCGGGCGGCCGTTCGCGAAGGCATTCTCGAATGGAACAAGGCTTTCGAGAAAGTCGGCTTTCGCGACGCCATCGAAGTTCGGCAACAGGAGGGTGAAGAGTTCGATCCGGAGGACGTGAACTACAGCACGTTCCGTTGGATCGCGACTGATATCGGTTATGCAATGGGCCCCTCTCGGGCGAATCCGTTCACGGGCGAAATCATCGACGCGGACATCGTGTTCGATGCGAGTATGGTCCGCTATTACAAGGGCTCTCAAACGCTCTTCAAGAACGAGAAGGGGCTGACCACGGAACCCGATAGCCCGATCCAGGCGGCCCGTCGCGGTTGGACCGTGCCGATGACGGCCAATCATGGATCAGCGTCCAGTTGGAACAACAAGGCCGGTGGGGAAGATGCCTACAGCGAAATGCGGGCACAGTTCAAGGCATATCGCGCAGGACTCTGTCAGTGTGCCTCTCACAAGCAGAGCGAACTCGGCCTCGCATTGGCTGCGATTGCCGCTCGCCTCGATTTGAAGCCTGGGGATAAACTCCCCGACGAGATGGTTCAGCAGGCCGTCAAAGAAACCGTCATGCACGAGGTCGGTCACACGCTCGGCTTGCGGCACAATTTCAAAGCCAGCACGATGTTGCCGAACGCTCAACTTCACGATGTTGGCATCACCCGCTCGAAGGGCCTGGTTGGAAGCGTGATGGACTACAACCCGGTGAATCTCTCAGCGAAGGGCCAAAAGCAGGGGGATTTCTTCACTTCAACGCTCGGGCCATACGACTACTGGGCGATCGAGTTCGGCTACAAGCCGGTGACTGGCAACGAGAAGGAGGAACTGGGCAAGATCGCGGGCCGAAGTGCCGAGCCTGGACTCGACTACGGCACGGATGAGGATCTTTCGTCGGCCGATCCGCACATCAATCAATGGGACCTCGGCAGCGATCCGCTCAAGTTTGCTCAAGAGCGGATGGCTCTTTCCGAGGAGTTAATGAAGGGCCTGGCCGATCGCGTAGTCGAGAAAGGCGAGGGCTATCAACGTGCCCGGGTCGCCTTCAACCTGATGCTGCAGCAATATGGGAACTCGGCATTTCTTGCTGCCCAGTTCGTCGGCGGTGAGCATCTTTATCGCGATCACAAGGGAGATAAAGATGCCCGCGATCCATTCGTGCCCGTGAAGGCCGCCCGCCAACGCGAGGCCTTGAAGTTTCTTCAGGATCGCATTCTGACAGACAAGTCCTTCGGCTTTCCTCCCGACTTGTTACGCAAGCTGGCTGCCGACCGCTGGTTGCACTGGGGCAACGAGCAGGTCTTTTTCGCTTCGGTCACATTTCCGGTCAACGATCGCATCTTGGGCATTCAGCGAGTTTGCCTGACCGAGTTGCTCAACGACGGCACGCTTGCCCGCATGCAGGATCTGACGATGAAGACTGAAGGGGCCGAGCAGCCGTTAACGATTGCCGAGGTGATGCGTGCGATCAGCGATTCGACCTTTGCGGATTTGTCCACGGCCGCGGACAAGCCCAGCACCGAGAAAACCAGTATCTCCCGACGCAACCTGCAGCGTGCTTATATCGCGGCACTCTCGCGTCTGGTGCTTCGAGGAACGGTACCTGATGCTCGTGCACTAGCAAGAATGCACCTCCGCGAAGTCATCAAGCGTATCGAACTCTCTCTGAACATGAAGGGCCCGTTTGCGGAGGATACAGTCAGGGCCCACCTGGAAGAAACCAAGGAGCAGATCGCAAAAGTGCTCTCGGCAACCGTGACGCAACAATAGCTCGGTTTGTCGATAGCGTAGGACCAGATTTTCTGGCTACATTGGTGACAATGGTCAAGGTCGGGACGGGTTGGAAAGTCGATCATTTTACGATCGAGCGGAAGCGGTAAGCTCGGTGTGTTTTCAAGTCAGACCCAGGGTCCGCCGCTTCGCGTCGAATCCTGGGCTTTTCGGTATACTGCCTTCCCCATTTAGACACCGGTTGAGTCCTAGCCCTTGTCTTTTCGTGAGATCTTCACGTCTGCATTCGGCCAATTCGGCAATTTTCCCTATAATCTAGCCTTTACCCGAGGGTCTTGTCCGCGATGGCTAGTCTGCTGCAAATCACCAAAGCCTCCAAGCGTTACGGGGAACAGATTCTACTCGATGGTGCCGAGGCCACTCTAAACGACAACATCAACGTTGGCTTCATTGGTCGAAACGGGGCCGGCAAGAGCACCTTGCTTCGCATCCTGCTTGGTGAAGAAGAACTCGACTCAGGCGAAGTGATTCGCCATCCCACCTTGCGGCTGGGCTATCTCCGGCAGCACGATCCGTTTTTGCCCGGCGAAACATCGCTCGAATACCTGATGCGTGATAGCGGGCAGCCGAGTTGGAAATGCGGCGAGGTCGCGGGCCAGTTCGAGTTGAAGGGGGCCTATCTCGATGGGCCAATTGCCAAGCTCTCCGGTGGCTGGCAGACGCGAGTCAAGCTGTCGGCCCTGCTCTTGCACGAGCCCAATCTGCTTCTTCTCGACGAGCCGACGAACTTCCTCGACCTTCGTACGCAGATTCTCCTGGAGCATTTTTTGCGAGACCATCGGGCCGCGGCTCTTGTCGTCTCGCACGATCGGTCGTTCTTGAATTCGACCTGCACCCACACGCTCGATCTGTCGCGAGGAAAGCTAACTTCCTATCCGGGCAAGATCGATGCCTTCCTGGAGTTTGAAAAGGAGAGCCGTGCACGCTGGGAACGGGAGCGGGAGGCCATTCTGACGAAGCGGCGGCACCTCGAAGACTTCGTTGCCCGCAACAAGGCTCGAGCGGCCACCGCGGCACTGGCACAGTCCAAGGCCAAGATGCTCGAAAAACTGATCGTGCCGGAATCGATCAGCGACGGACCGAGTGCGAACATCCGGGCCCCACGCATCGACCCACGCAAGGGCATCGCCCTTCGCTGCAAGAATTTGTCGATCGGTTATCCCGAACGCGAGATTGCGTCCGACGTTCAACTGGAGATCGATCACGGCGTGCGTGCAGCGATCGTCGGCGATAACGGCCAGGGCAAGACGACTTTCCTGAGGACCGTGGTCGATTCGTTGAAACCGCTTTCCGGCGAGGTCCGCTGGGGGTTCGGCTGCAAGCTCGGCGTGTATGCTCAGCACGTTTACACGAGCTTGCCAGAGAACTTTACCGTGCTGGAGTATCTGCGTTCGCAGGCTGCTCGCGGCAAGAAGGAACAAGAGATTCTCGATTTGGCCGGAGCGTTTCTCTTTAGCGGGCCAGCAGCTCAGAAGGCGATCTCCGTCCTATCTGGCGGTGAACGGGCCCGCCTTTGTTTGGCTGGCTTGCTCCTGAGCGATTACAACATCCTGATTCTCGACGAGCCCGGAAACCATCTCGACGTTGACACCATCGAGGCGCTGGCTGACGCGTTGGTGGCCTACGAAGGGACCGTGATTTTCACGAGCCACGATCGACACTTTACGAACAAGGTGGCCTCGTGCATCGTGGAAGTTCGCGACGGCCGGGTGATTAACTACAGCGGCCAGTATCAGGCGTATCTCGACAAGGTGAATGAAGAGATCGAGGCCGGCGAGAGAGAATTAGCCAGCGCACGCACAAAGTTACCAGCAGAAGTGGCGAAGCCTGCCAAGTCCGCTTCGCGTGCGGCCTTCAAAAACGAAAAGGATGCCCGCAAGCAACTCAAGATCGTCGAGAAGACGATTGCTCAACTGGACGAACAGAAAAAAACTCTCAACGGCCAGTTGATGAATACGTCGAACGCGAACGAGGCACTCCGGCTGCACAATGAAGTCATGGCGGTGTCCTCGCAACTCACCGAGGCAGAAGATCGCTGGGTCGAGTTGAACGAGTTGATCGAAAATGCCGCGTAACTGATCGCGCAGTACTCATCACGCTCCACGTGAGACACGGCAGCAACAGCGAAAATCGCCCTGGTGGGTTGTCCACCCTACAGAGCCCCAATGTAGCCCTCTCGCTCCGCGAGAGGGAGGCTTGCCAGAGCGTTGGCGCGACGATTCAGCGTTCAGCAGTGCTTCGGCCTCCCTCTCGCGGAGCGAGAAAGCTACATTTAAGTACATCCCTCAGCCCAAGTTTGACGAAACACTGGCTTGGAGCGTGTTCTGTCAACTCATCACGCGGAGCGTGAAGCGTACACTGTCGACGACTACGGCTTCTTGAACTCGATCAGTTCCACCTTCGTGGTCCCTACAGCGAGGCCGCCCGTCGCGGCTTCCATCTTGACCAGGGATCCGGGAACATCGTCGGACATCCAGGTCTTGGCTTCGATCTTGAGCCCGCCCGAGTCGGATTTGTACTTGTACCACTTGGTTTTCACTTCGACGCCGCCGATCTTGAGAGTTTCCGTTCCCTCTTCGTAGGTCCCTTCAGGCTTGGCCGCTTTCGGATCGGGTTTCGGAGTTCCCTTCGGCAAAGCGATCGACTTGAGCACATCACGCTTCGTGGCAGGCGCTTTGAACTCCATGCCTCCAAATTTGCTCACCGTGGACGTTTCGACGACGTGCTTGTCGGCTCCCAGTTCGACCAGACGGGTCGTCATGAGGATTTCTGAAGTCAGGCCAGCTATCGTGGACGTGGTTCGGACTGTGATGGAGGCACCAACCTTGAACTTCTTCCAGTTCGCGAACTCGGGGTTATCCAGAGTTTCTTGTGCGAGTGCCGAACCCGAGGCAAGCGCGGCGATGACTACGGCGGTCAACAAGTTTGTACGGCGCATCTCGAATCTCCTTGATTGGAGGACAAAGTCAGCGGCACGGATGTAGCGCCGCACAGCACGATTGCATTTTCGAGCGTGAGCGGACACGCGTTGTCGGAAATTGTACGAAGGTACTTTCGCCGAAGTTGCGGACTAACCAAATCTTAACCAGTTTGCATAATACCAGTTCACCGACCCAATTCGGGAAGGGCGACGGATCGGCCTGGCTTTCGGGCTTGGCACGGTTGCGGTGCGTTTGCACTCGTCGATATAGATGACCTAGTTACACGCAGATCCTCCGAGTCTCTCAATCCCAAAATGCCGCTTGGGCTAGTGGCGGCCTGATATCCGTTGAAATTGGAAGGGCGGTTGGACGTGTTCCTCGCGGAACTCTTGTGCGCCTTAATGTGTTGGCTGCGGTCGGCTTGCCGATCTCGGTGCGACTGCGCCGTCTCCGAACCTTCCCCGAGACACCCGGTGGACACGCGAAGGAGTGTCCCCCATGCTACCCGAGGTCGCCGTCCTCGGCATCGTGCTGGCCCTGATTTGTGGGGCCGGTGCCGGTTATGCCTTTGGCCGACAGCAAATGAAAGGTAAGGTTCAAGACGCGAACGCCCAGGCTCGCGATCAAGAATCCGCCGCCCAGGATCGGGCTCGCGAAATCCACGATCAGGCACGCAAGGATGCCGAGCGCATCACTAAGGATGCCGAGCGCATCACCAAGGATGCCGAGCTTCAGGCCAAGGACGACCTGTTCCACAAACGTGAGCAGTTCAGCCGAGAAACCGAGCAAGCACGGAACGAAATCCGCGACGTCGAACGCAAATTGGAAAAGAAGGAGTCCGCACTCGAACTACGGCACCGGGACATTGTTAAGAAAGACAAATTACTGGAGAGCAGCCAGAAGAAAGTGAACGATCGCAAGGAAGCGGTCGATCTGCGTGAAAAAGAACTCGAGGAAATGATCCGCGAGGAGACGGAACGACTGTACCAGCTTTCCGGCCTGAGCCGGGACGTCGCGGAAAAATTGCTGCTCGAACGGATCGAGCGAGACTTGACCGAGCACATTGCCGCGAAGTTGCAACGTCACGAAGACAAGTTTCGTTCGGATTCCGAGTCGAAGGCGCGCGAGATTCTCGCCACGGCCATTCAACGTTATGCTGCTCCGCACACGGCGGAGGCTACGGTCAGCACGGTCGATATTCCCTCGGACGACATGAAGGGTCGAATCATCGGTCGCGAAGGTCGAAATATTCGCACGTTCGAGAAAGCCACGGGTGTCGATGTCATTGTCGACGATACGCCAGGCATAGTTATCGTGAGCGCCTTCGACACGGTGCGACGGGAAATTGCCCGCTTGTCGTTGACGAAGCTCATTCAGGATGGCCGCATTCATCCGACGCGGATTGAAGAAGTGGTGATCGAAACGCAGAAGGAGATGGAAAAACACATCATGGAGATCGGCAAGGCAGCCGTGACCGAGGCCGACGTTGGGCCGGTTCACGAGAAGCTGACTCATCTCCTTGGCCGGCTGCGATTCCGCACGAGCTATTCGCAGAACGTCCTGAATCACAGCCTGGAAGTGTGCCACTTGACCGGGATGATGGCGTCGGAGATTGGCCTGGACCCGCGCTTGGCACGACGTTGTGCGCTGTTGCACGACATCGGCAAGGCGGCCGACCACGAGATGGAAGGGGGCCATCCCAAGATCGGGGCTGAACTAGCCAAACGATACGGCGAGACCAACAAAGACGTGCTGCACGCGATTATCGGGCATCACGACGATATCACGGTTGATCATCCCTACACGGTGCTGGTTGCGGCAGCGGATGCGATCAGCGCGTCGCGGCCGGGCGCTCGCCGAGAGACGCTTGAGAAGTACGTGAAGCGATTGGAAGAGTTGGAAGCGGTGGCATGTGGTTTCCCCGGCGTGGAGCAAGCCTTCGCGATTCAAGCCGGCCGCGAGCTGCGTGTCATAGCGAGTGCCCAGCGCACCACCGATGCAGAGGCCCACAAGGTTTGCCACGACATCGCCCGGGCCATCGAGCAGCAACTCGATTATCCCGGCGAGATCAAGGTGACCGTGGTGAGGGAGATGCGGACAATTGAGATTGCACGATAGTTACTAGAACGCCTCGTGTGAACGCTCGCTCCATTAGGGGTGAAAGCCTAAGGGTTACTGAGCGAACAGGCTTCCTGCACACGGAGTGTGCGGGCTACTATGAGCAATCGCTCTTTCGAGAATCAACGGAGCGATGGTCGATTGATGCGAATTCTCTTCATCGGCGATATCGTCGGAACGCCTGGCCTGCAGTTCGTGCGGCGGGCGGTTCCCTTGCTGCGCATTCGCGAGCAACTCGACTTTGTCGTAGCCAATGCCGAGAACGCTTCGGGAGGCTCGGGTTTGTACCCGAACGCGTTGCGACAACTCAAGACCGCAGGCGTCGACGCCATCACGATGGGCGATCACATTTACAAAAAAAACGACCTGACCTCTGCTCTCGAAGGTGACGAGCCCATCGTGAAGCCGGCGAATTTTCCGGCGTCTGCTCCCGGAAAAAATCATCTGATCGTCACGAGCCGAGCGGGCGAAAAGCTGGCAGTTGTTTCTCTGCTCGGGCGAACGTTCATGCGGCCAGTCGATTGCCCATATGAAGCGGCCGACCGAATTCTGAAACACTTGCCGAGCGATGTGCGTTGCATTCTGGTCGACATTCATGCCGAGGCGACGGCCGACAAGTACTTGATGGTACATCATCTCAAGGGCAGGGTGAGTGCCGTGCTGGGAACGCACACTCATGTTCCCACGGCCGACGAGCAAGTCTTTCCGGAAGGCACGGCATTCATCTGCGACGTTGGGATGTCCGGGCCTTACGACAGCATCCTTGGTCGAAGAGTGGATCGCGTTCTTGCAACCGCGATCACGTTCGTCCCGATGCCCTTCGACGTTGCCTCCGGCGATGTGCGGCTTGGCGGCGCGATTGTGGATGTGGACGGATCGACGGGAAAGGCCACGTTGATTCGGCGAATCTCGGTTAATGAGGGCGAGTTGGCAGGCTGGGAAGCTGAAAATCGTGCTGCTACATAGTAGTCGGCACACTCCGTGTGCCGACTCTCCGCACACGGAGTGTGCGGGCTCCTATTGGACTAACCCTCTTGACAGTCCGGACTGTTGACGGCATGGTGCGGCTTCCTGGGGGACGCTATGCGCTGGCCGATCGCCTGCTTACCGATACTCGTTCTAGCTGGGTGCATGACCGGCCCGCAATTCGACAATCCCACGCGTATTCCAGGAGATGTCACGTCGGTCTCGGACGACAACCCGATTCTTGTGCTCCAGAATCGTCCTCCGGGCGAGGCTTATTCCGATCTGTTTGAGGCAGTCCTTGACGCCGTCGACGACTTTTTCCCGATTGAGTACACAAATCGCTACGAAGGCCGAATCCTCGGCAAGACAACCCTTGCCCCTGGATTCGAGCAGTTCTGGAAGCCTGGCTCTCCGGATCCATACGAGCGAACGCTCGTGATGTTGCAGTCGTACCGCTACCGCTGTGAGGTTCGAATTAGGGAAGCGGATCCTGCTGGATACTTCGTACAGGTCACGGTTCGAAAAGAACTGAAGGACTACCCGTCGGTCGGAGGCCAGGTTCCTTCCGTGCCGCTGTTCGGTCAAGCGGGATCTTACGACCGCGACCGCTTCCTGGTTGTCGATCCGCTTGCAACATCCCCAATCGACAAGCCTGGCGAACGCTGGATACTCAAGGGACGAGATACCGCCATTGAGCAAGCAATCATGAAGAAACTCAAGAAATGCCAGTGAGTACTCTGCTCACAAAGCCAAAAGTGGCGGCAGGCCTCCTGGCTTGCCAAGGGCAACACCCCAAAAACGCTATTACATCTCACGCATAGCACTGGAACATTCCGGGCCTGAAGACACAAAGAAGATTCTTGCCCACGCACGGCGTGTTCCCCGTCCTGATGTGCGGCCCCCCCGATCACTCAATCAGGAGGTGTGCTGGTAACGTTCACGGTCACGTTGGACTCAACGAAGTTGCCCGCACGATCGGTTGCGCGGACGGTGATCATCGCACTGCCCGTTTGCCCGGCGATGGCCTGGATCGTTAGCCGGTTATCGGCGATTGACGGCGTCGCGACCGCCACATTGGTGTTGGACGTTACGCTCCAGGTCAATTCTTCCGTGCGGCGCACAATCGTGGCACCCGTGATGAGGGCATAGTTCGTGGCCGTCGTATCCGTCGGGAATGAGGTGCCCGTGTAATTACGCAGCGGGATTTCGCCGAACACTCCTTGTTGTGCTACCGGGAGGGCTGCCGCCGACCCTTGGTTTTGGGTCGGGATCGCCGCCAGTTCATCCACGATAGCCTGATCGGCGGGGGATGCCGTCCGCGCGAAGACGGTGAATCCTCCGTTCTGCCCGTCGAGAATTGACGCGTTGTCCGAAAGATTGAAGAAGAATTGGTTGGTGGCACTATTCGGGTTGCCACCCAGTTTCGCCATGGCGACCGTGCCACGCAGGTTGGAACGATTTGTCGCGTCTGGCTCATTCTGCACGGCTGGATCGGTCGGGATGGCCGCGATGGACGAAGGATTCGTCTCGAACGAGAAACCGCCACCTTGAAGCACGAACGGCGTTCCGCCGCTAAGTTTGGCCGACCGATGGAAGATGGCGTCCGTGTACTTGCCGTCTTCGACATAGTTGAAGAAATTCGCCACGGTTTGCGGAGCTTGCCGGTCGAGCAACTCGATGTTAACAGGACCGAGTGAAGTATTCAGCCGTACAAGACTATTGGTGATGTCCGCGTCGTCGAAATTGTCCGCAAGGTCAAGCGTAGTGGAATCGCCAGCAGGCAGCGAAACCGGTGCCAGGGCCGAGAGAATTGTAGGTGCAGCGGTTTTCACGATCGTTTGCGAGGACGATCGAGAAACACCAGTTGGTCCGGTTGCCCGAACGGTGAAGCTTGTGCTCGCGGTTGCCAGCGGAACGGCCGTGAAGGAAAATATTCCCTGGGTGTCGGACTGTACCGTCGCGTTCGTTTGGAGGAGCTTGACAGTGGTATTTGGCGAAGTGGTTCCGCTCAATGTCACACTGACAAGGCTAGTAGCATGATCGCCCAGGATGCCGGTGTCCGAGGCCGCGTTGAGATCGAACGTCGGCAGGGCCGGAGGTGGCACCACAACGGGAGGCGTGCTGGGCGTTTCGGCAGGAACCTGCACCCGAATCAAATTAGAAGAACCATTGAAGGTGGTCTGGATGTAATTCACCTGAGAGGAGAACAATCCCAGACGTGCTGCTGGAGTCTCGCGAAGCTCCAACGAATCGAATGCGAGCCGCTTTTGTCGAGCCGATTTCGTGGGAGATGAGATGAAAAAACGGCTGAAGCGATTCATGGCAAAGCTCGTGTGAAACAACGGCAAGGAGTGCGAGTCCGATACCGGTAGAGGGGGCACCGATCTACCCCCAATTATACACACGAAACGTGGGCGATTCTTGCCCAAAGGTGGGATAAAAACGTCAAAACAACAATTAAGACCCGAACGGAACGCCAGAATCATCCCGGCCCGCGTTCTCGGTCGAGCGAATCAGAGTTCGTGCGGCGGATTCGATTTCGGAGCAGGCTGTTTGATGCCGGCGTGGGTCTCGTGCGGCATGGACTCGAGCAAAGGAGATTACTTGCTGTATAAATCGGGCATCCGCTTCATTTGCACCCGCCGGATTCGTAGTCGAGTTCAGGCGGAAACGATCGATAGCCTCTTCGAACGTCAGGCGACCTTCGAGAAGATCGAGGATCGTCTCATGCTTGATTGCCACGCAACGAACCAAATCTTCGTCCTTATTTGAAGGCCATTCGTTCGACAACATGGAAGAGCTGCCGGGTTCGAGCGTTTCATCGAGTGTCCGACCTTCTGGGGAGACGAAGTAGCCGCCGATGAGCACGATGAGAGCGGGGACGCTGAAGAACAGCGTGCGCAAGGTGAGAAACAACTCAAATCTCCGTAGAAAAAGGCCGATTTCAGTCACGACCGCCTCGCAACATCGCGAGAGGTTCGGGGTGGGGGTCCAGCACTATATGAAACACCACTTCCCGGCCAAAGGTTCGTGGACGGAGAGAATTTTTTTTGCATCGGAAGCGTAGAGGACGAGTTGTCGCGAATGGATCCAGATTAGATTCTCACCTGTGAACTTCTCTGCAAGTTGCGGTGAAGTACCTCATAGTAGTCGGCACACTCCGAGCTTGTGAATGTTCAGGTCGATTCCTACCGAGGGTCACTCGCGGATGGGGAGCGGGGCGTTAGTCTTCTTATGGAAGCGGACTTTCCTCGCAGGATGCACCCCTTGGATGACAGTGTTCCCAAAGCCGAGTCCGCCCCTCGGCTGCGACTTGCCGAACGTTCGCAGGGCCGGATGAACACCGAGTCCCTCGACCAACGTCTCGACGCCAACCATCCCGTTCGCAACGTTTGGGCCTTTGTCGAGCAACCTGGGTGGCTGTACGACAGAGGGGTTGGCAGTGCTCGCGAACTCGATCGTCTGTGCCGGGAGCATCACACGCTCGCCGACTCCCGCGTTCAACCCACCGAGTTTCTCGAACAACTCTTCGCTCAATCGATTGCCAGCCTGTCGCATGAAGGTCTGGTCGATGTGAACCTCGTGGCTCACGATGGCATGCGCATGCGCGCCAGTGCCGGCAGTGATTCGTTCCGTAGCGAAGCTTCGCTGCAAGAGCATTTGCAGCAGGCTCAGGAGCATGAGGGAAATCCGGTGGAATCAAGCCCCACGAGGAGTTAACAAGAGCTCGCGACCGCCCGGGAGGGCGGAACCGAGATGAGGGTGGCCAGCGGACTGCCCAGCCGGCTCCCAACGGAGTTTTTGAACAACCTCGCCTGGAGCGGGAAGCGAGGGCACGACAGTGGCATTTGTTCTCACGCTCGGAGTGTGCCGAACCTACGCACACGGAGTGTGCGGGCTACAATGAGCCTCCCATGTGGATTGAAACCTCCCTACAAACGGTCATGCTCGGCACGGCGATGCTTGGATTCATCGCCGGTTGCCTGGGCACGTTTGCAGTTCTTCGCAAACAAAGTTTGCTGGGGGATGCGGTCTCGCACGCAGCCTTGCCCGGCGTCGTGCTGGGATTTTTGCTCTTCGGCAAGTGGCCGTTCGTACTGCTCATCGGGGCGGCTGCATCCGGGTTGCTGGCCATGTTTTTTGTCACGGGAATCACACGCACGAGCCGGGTGCCGTTCGATAGTGCTCTGGCAGGTGCCTTGGCCGTGTTCTTCGGTGCGGGCTTGCTTCTCAAGAGCCTGAATCCTGGTTCCGGAGCAGCGGGCATCGATCGCTATTTGTTTGGCCAGGCCGCGACGCTGTTGCCGCGTGACTTGTGGCTCATTTCGGGAGCCGGGGCTATCGCGCTCACTCTGCTGCTAGTCTTCTGGAAGGAATTCGCGGTCCTGACATTCGATCGCGAATTCGCGGCTGGGCTGGGCCTGCCGGTCCGGGGGCTGGATGCTCTGCTCAAGGCCCTGATGGTCCTGGCAATCGTAATCGGCCTGGAAAGCGTGGGCGTGGTTCTGATGAGTGCCCTGGTAGTCGCGCCCGCAGCGGCCGCACGACAATGGACGGATCGACTACACTGCATGACGTTGATCGCCGGTATGTTCGGAGCGATATCGGGGGCAGGGGGATCGTACCTCAGCCACGTGCTCAGCGGACCGGGGCGCAGCGTGCCCACTGGGCCTACCATCGTGTTGTGTGCCACGGGAATCGTGGTCATTTCGTTTGCCATTCGAGCCTTGAAGAATTGGTATCGATCGATGACCATGGACACGAGCCCGGAAGGGAGTGTACTTCCGGGCACTGCGGCATGAATCACGAACCCTCGAACTCTGGCCCGTGACTTGTAGAATAGTTTCGCACCGCCCTCCCACCCTCGCCGTTGAGCGACCAGACGCCGATGTCCCAACTCTCCGCGAGCCAATTTTTAGACGGTATTCGCTCCAGCCAATTGTTGGACGAACCCTCCATTGCAGAGCTTCAAGCCCGGCCGGAGGCACTCTGGAGCGATGTCGATTCTCTGGCCAAGTATGCACAGGATCGTGGTTGGCTCACGCCTTATCAGTCCACGGAATTGATCGCAGGGCGTGGCGATCGTCTCAACATTGCCGGCTATCGCATCTTCGACAAGATCGAAGAAGGGGCGTTCGGAACGCACTATAAGGCTCTCCACCCCGCGTTGCGACAGCCCGTCTCCATTCGGCTCTTGCGTGGCGAGTGGCTGAGTCCTGCCGATTCAATTTCCGCGTATGTGACACGAACTCAGGCGGCCAGCCTGGCCCAAAGTCCACACCTGGCGAACCTGCTCGATGGTGGGACTCTCGATAGCGGCCCGTTTGTGGTGCATGAATTCGTGGACGGCTGCGACCTGTTCCGCATGGTCAACGAGATGGGGGCTTTGCCGTTGGGCTTGGCGTGTGAATACATTCGCCAGGCTGCATTGGCAGTGCAAGCCGCACATGAAAAAGGTGTGGCTCACGGCGATGTTACGCCGCACAACTTGCTGCTAACACCCGTGAAACGCGTTGCGGGGACGAACGGCGACGTCTCGATCCGGCCATGGCCTGGTGCGTCCGTCAAATTGGCCGAGTTCGGATTGGCTCCGAAGAGGCCCGCGATCGGCGAACTCACCTTCGGCGAATCGGATCGACTCGGCACGCTCGGGTTCCTTCCGCCGGAACGAATGACCGACGGTGAACGCACGCAGCCAGGCGATTTGTACGGGCTGGGCGGCTCGTTGTATTTCCTGCTGACAACGCGACCTCCCCATTCGGGGGACTCCAACCTGGAAGTGATGCTCGACATTCAGCAAGGCCAGCCGGCTCCGCTCGAAAGTATCAAGTCCGGTGTGCCGTCCAAGGTTGCTCAATTGGTCGGTCGCCTTCTCGACAGCAACCCATACTCGCGTCCCTCCGCATCCGATGTGGTGACTACGTTGCTGCCGTACTGCGAGCGATTGGCCGCACCCGTCCCGCAAGATATTCTCCTGGCCCACGAGGCGTTCACGCCAGATGACGTGCCCAACGCGGTGCCAGTGGCTCGCAACCTGGATCAACCGACCCACGAGGACGACGACCCATTCGCGGAAGAGATTCCGCAGTCGAGCGATATGCCGTTAGTAGAACCGATGTCCTCGACTTCGTTGGCGAAGCACGCGGGGCTGCTGCCGGAGATTCATCCGCTTGACGAACATCACGCACACGATGATGGGCACCTCGATACGTTCGAGCACTCCGCAATGGGCGCCAACGCACCGCTGGCAACGCGGCCGAAAGCGAAGGCCACCGGCAAGAACATGGTCTGGATTGTGGCTGGCTTGTGCCTCCACGTCTCGGCCGTGATCCTGCTCATCGGCTACATGACGAACTGGTTTGCCTCCTCAAGCACGCCCACGCCACCGGAGCACAAGGAAGAAAAGAAGGCCACGACGAAGTACAAAGGAAAGACCAAACGGGACTGATCGGATCGCATGCAACTCTGCATTAGCCAGGCAACCACGCTTCCTGCAAAATTCGAGGACGACCTGACGGCATTTGCCGATGTCGGTTGGCAGGCCGTGGAACTCTGGCTCACCAAGCTCGAAAAACACCTGGTGAGCAACACGCTCGACGATACACGTCGACTGTTCTCGAAGCTGAAACTCACGCCGGTCGCGGCTTCCTATCAGGGCGGCTTGTTGCTGTCTCAAGGTGAGCAACGCCAGGCGCACTTCGAGCACTTTCGCACCCGTCTGGGCCTTTGTCAGTCTCTCGGCATTCCGACACTGGTTCTCGTGGCCGACTTTGCACAACGCCCGGATGCAACGGCCCTTCAGCGTGCCGTGGTTTCGCTGACTCAAGCCGCTCAATGGGCTGCCGGGTTCGATGTCAGGCTTGCTCTTGAGTTTCGGGGCGGAGATGCTTTCTGCACGAGTCTGGACACGGCCCTTGGTTTGGTATCCGAATGTGGCGAGCCGAACGTCGGCGTCTGTCTCGACCTGTTCCACTACTACAAGGGGCCCAGCAAGTTTGAGGATTTAGCTGGCCTCACCCGAGAAAATCTCGCCCACGTGCAGTTCAGCGATGTCGCCGGCATTCCGCGTGAACTGATGACCGATTCGGATCGCATTCTGCCAGGCGATGGCGACTTCCAGTTTGCTCCGCTCGTCGAAACACTTAAAAGGATCGGCTACGAACGCTACGTTTCACTGGAAGTGATGAACCCGGTGCTCTGGCAGATGAAACGGACGCAGATGGCGGAACTGGGGTTGATGGCGTTGCGAAGAGTGGTGGAATAGCGTGGCGAACCAACTGGCGTGATGCCGTTCTTCAAGCGGATTTCTTGGGCAGTCGGAGCATCGGCCTTATTCTGATCCTTGTACCGTCTCATTCTGGGGGGCAGACTCGATGACCCGCAGCGCTGTTATTCTTCTCGCATTCGTTTCCGCTCCCCTTCTCGCCGCCGAGTCCGAGAAACCTCGGCTCGTCGTCCTGATCGTTTTCGATCAGATGCGTGGGGACTACATCGCGAAGTGGCAGCCGCTTTTCGGCAAGGATGGGTTTGCCCGCTTGCAGTCCGAAGGGGCCTGGTACACGAACTGCCACTATCCCTACTCCATCACGGCCACGGGTCCTGGGCATTCGTCGATGCTGACCGGTTGCGGGCCGGACGTGCATGGCATCATCGGCAACAACTGGTACGACCGCAAAAGCGGCTCTGTGGTGAATTGCTCCGAGAGCACGCGGTACACGCGCATTCCACCGATCGCGAAAGACCTGCCAAAGGAAGAACTGATCGACGAGCCGCAGGACCTTGAGGTAAAGAACAAGAAAGACGAGGAGCCGTCAATAAAAGACACGACCCCGGCCAAGCCAGTCGTTCGAGCCTACGGCACATCCGATCGCTTGCTTGCTCCGACCTTCGGCGATGCTCTCAAGGGTGCGACCGGGGGAAAGGGCAAAGCCATCGGGCTCTCGTTCAAGGATCGCTCCGCGGTGCTGCCCGTGGGCGCGAAAGCGGATGGGGCCTACTGGGTTGACAGCACCGATGGCATGATCGTCAGTTCCACTTTTTTCCGAGACACGGTGCATCCGTGGGTTGCCGAACTGAACAAGAAACGCGCTGCGGATGCCTGGTTCAACACTGTTTGGAAGCACGACCGGCCGGAACTCGACTATGCCAAGCTTGCCGGGCCGGATGTTGTGAACGGCGAAGGTAAAGGCGTTCGTCAAGGCTCCACTTTTCCCCACCCCATGAACGGCGGCCTCAAGCGTCCCGGCAAGTCCTACTACGAGGCTCTGGCGAATTCTCCTTTCGGGAACGAATTCCTCCTGCAGCTCGCCAAGGACGCGATTGTTGCCGAGAAACTCGGCCAGGACGATGTGCCGGACTTGCTCAGCGTGAGCTTTTCGAGCAACGACCTCGTCGGCCACGCCTGGGGACCAGACTCGCAAGAAGTGCTCGACATCACGCTGCGTTCCGATCGAATCTTGGCGGACCTGTTGAAGTTTCTCGACGAGAAAGTGGGCAAGGGGAAATACCTTGTCTGCCTCACGGCCGATCACGGTGTATGTCCGTTGCCAGAACTGTCGGCCAAGCGGGGACTGAATGCACATCGACTTCCAGTCCGGAAGGTGCTAGCCCAGGGAGAGGAATTCCTCCATGCCGAATTCGACCGCGATTCCAAGCTCGATCCCAAGGCTCGGTTCATCGAAAATGTGACAGGCCACTGGGTGTATCTCAATCACAAGTTGATCGAGAGCATGAAACTTCGCAACGCCGATGTGGCTCATGCACTCGCACGTTTTGTCGAGCGATTTGACGGTATCGACCGGTGCTTCACGCGGACCGATTTGGATCAGCCGGCTGATGCTTACGATGCCATCGGCAAACGAATGAGGAAGGCCTACCATCCCGATCGAAGTGGCGATCTGGCGATTGTGCTCAAGCCCTACTGGCTGGAGAGCGATCCGCAATACTCAACAGGCACGTCGCACGGCAGCCCGCACCCCTACGATACGCATGTGCCATTGCTGGTCTTCGGGCCAAACGTGAAGCCGGGCATTCGTCGGGAGGAAGTGGTGCCAGCGATGATCGCGAGCATCTTCGCGAAGGCGCTCGGAATTGCTCCGCCCGCGAAAGCGGAGTATCCCGTGCCGGAGAGTTTGTTCAAGGAGTGAGTTTCATTCCCGGCGAACATTCGTCGTGTCGTTCTGGTGAGGCGTTTGGCGTCGGTTCGCCCGCGATATGATGTGTGTCCGAGACTGGATTCGGTCGCCCACGCGGAGTCGTTCCGGTTGTTCAATCTTGCGGCCAATCAGAAATGTGCCAGCCGTAGAACTTGGCTCCCAATGTCGCCCTCTCGCTCCGCGAGAGGGCGGCGAGATCCTGCCCGCCAATTGTTTCTCTAGGGGCGTCCACAACCCTCTCGCTCCGCGAGAGGGCGACATTGGAAAGATTAGGATAGTTTTTCGAGCGGCCCATATGCCGACACCGTCTGATTGCTCAGCGGATACCGATCGAGCACGGCACGCACGTCTTTCATCGTCACCGCGTCCCAGGCGGCGAGTTCGTCGTCCACGCTGCGGTATCCGCCGCGATAAACCCAGTCCTTCGCAATCGTGAACATGCGGCGGGCGCTGCGCTCGCCGGCACGAATTTCCCTCGAGAGGATCTTGGTCTTCGCTTGCAGAAACTCTTCCGGCGTGATGCCATTTGCCTGCACGTCGTCCAGAAGTTCGCGTACGATCTTGAAGCATTCCTCGGCATGCTCGGGATCGGAATTGAACGAGGTGTAGTAGGCACCTGCCCCATCGCACTCGTCGATGCCCATGCCCGCTTCATCCACCAGGCCGGGGTCGATCAGTGACCAGAACATGCGGCTACCGGTGTAATCTCCCATCACGGTCGCCAGAAGCGAGCCCGCGTAGCCGAGTTCGTGATCGGCCGGTGCGGCTGGCGCGATCAGGGTCACGTATTCCTGGGCCACCTTGTCGGCCGGCTTGGTGACGAGGTGCATGCCTCCTGCGCCGGGCGGCTCGGTTCGGTTGGTCCGCGATACTTCTCCAGTAGGCCAGTCCGAACAGGCGTTACCGACCAGATCGACGAAGCGTTTGAAGTCAAAGTTTCCCGAGGCGACGGCCACGATATTCGAGGCCAGATAACGCTTGCGGAAGTAGCCCTCCATCTGATCGCGTGTGAGAGCGTTGATGCTCTCGGAGGTGCCGAGGATCGAGTTGCCCAAGGGATGGCTGGCATAGAAGTTCTTGCGGGCCAAGTCGTAGGATGCCCAGCCCGGCTGCACCTCATAGCGAACGATCTCGTCGAGAATGACTTTCTTCTCGGTTGCGAAATCCTCGCCACGCAAGCTTGGTCGCATGATGTCCGCCAGCACATCGACGACATGCGGCAGGAACTCTGGCAGCACGACTGCGTGAAAGACCGTGTTTTCTTCGGAAGTCCAGGCGTTGTTATCCGCACCGATGCGGGAGAAATCGCGGTTGACGGCAAAGGCGTCGCGACGCGGAGTCCCCTTGAAGACCATGTGTTCCAGGAAGTGCGAGACACCGCACACGTCCGGGGTCTCGTCGCGTGCGCCGGTCTTCACCCAGAACGCGACGGCCACGGACAAGGCTGCCGGGTTCGTCTCGCCCAGGATCGTCAGGCCATTCGGAAGCGTGTGTTGATGGAACGTCATGGTTTAATGAGTGAGGTAGATGATCAATGCTTCAATGCCGCCGGCCCCAGAGTCACCACCGTAAAATCCTTGGCCGGGTTTCGTCGCAGATAATCGAGAATCTTCTCAACTTGCAGGCCGTCAATTGAGGCTTGAATCTCTTCCAGCGAACGGACGCGGCCCAGGAAGTACCAGTCGGACGCGATCGAACCTGCCCTCGCGGCCGTCGATTCTTGTCGCATAATCAGCGAGGACTTCAGGCCAATCTTCACGCGATCGAGTTCTTCCTCCTCGATACCGTTCACGAGATTGCGAAACTCCTCGAGCGTTCGATCGAGCGTTTCCTGGGCCAACTCGGGCCGGGCACCTGCATAGCCGATAATCGTGGCTCGGTCGCGGAACGATTCGTAGCTGGCATAAACCGAGTAACACAACCCGTGTTTTTCGCGAACATTCGTGAACAACCGCGAACTCATATCTTGCGACAGCACGCCGATGGCACCACGCACGTTGTAAAAATCCGGATGGCCGATCGGCACGCTCGGAAATGCCAGCGATATTTGTGTTTGGTCGAGTTCTTTCTCGATATGTCCGGAGGTCGGGACATGTGTGGCCACTCGCATCGGCGGTCGCGGCAGCGGCTTCCAGTCGCCGAACAATCGCTCGACTTCTTTCTTTACGGCCTCGGGGTCAAGTTCCCCGGCCACCGACAAGATCACATCGCGGGGATGGTACAGCTCGGCATGTTGCCGGCGTACATCCTCGATCGTGACTGCTTCGACGCCTTCGATCGTACCCCGTTGATCGCGACCGAGGGGATCGGGGTAATACCGCTTGCGAAGTTCGACCATGACTTTTCGCTGCGGATCGTCTTCAAGCGACTGAATGTCCTGAATGCTGAGCGACTTGGCCGCGTCGAGTTCATCCTCGGGCAGATGCGGGCGACGCAGGATGTCCGCGTAGATCTCAAAAGTAGGCACCAAATTCCGCGATAACATCGCACCTGAAAGCTGCACGTTCAGCGTGCCGGAACTCTCGCCGCGATCCACGCCCAGGTTATCCAACGCGTCTGTCAATTCGCGATTGTCGCGTGAGCCTGCCCCACGCGTCATCAGATCGCAGACGAGCGAAGCCAGGCCCTGACGGCCATCAGGGTCGTGGGCGGCCCCAGCGGGAAGCAGAATATTGAATGAGGTCGAGCGGACGTGCGGCATTCGCTCGGTCAGGAGAGTCAGGCCGTTCGACAGAGTAAAAGATTGAATATCCTGGGGCACGGTTGAGATGGAGTGAAAGGTCGGGGAACAAACGACTCAAATAGCGTATTCGGCGAACTCGGACTGGACTTCACGATAGTAGGTCTTCCGAATCTGGAAGCCGGCCGTGTGGTACAAACGCACGGCAGTCGTATTGCGTGTACTCACTTCCAGTTCGGCCTTCCTCAGGCCTGCTCGTTGAAACCCGAGCAGCGTCGCAGCGAGGAGGGCCTTGCCGATCCCTCGGCCACGGCTTCCAGGGATCACCGCGAGGTTCTGAATCATTCCGCACCCACGCGGTGCTGCAATGCCCTGGATACAGCCACAATCTCCATCCGGCCCCCTGGCTAGCCAGGTAGCCGACGGGAGAAAGCCCGGATGGTCAGCAATCTCTCCCATCAAGTATATGCAGCCGGAAAAATTGCCGAGGTTCGGGAACAATGTGCCATCGACGGAGTGCCGAAAACTCTGCCAATTTACCTCGGCATGAGCTTCGATCAACGCCGGGCTCCAGGGCACAAGTTCCACGCCCTGTGGAGGATCGGGAATGTCGAGATCGCGAAGCGTGACTTCCATGCACTGCCGCTTGACGTAGTTGCGGACGAGCATCTTGGGTGCGGGTTGGAGGAATGGCTTCGGTCATCGTATCACCTCCACGCCGAGGTGCAAAATCGGCATTTCGAGTACCATGAAGGAATGTCCTTTGCCGATGTGCTCGACATTCTTCACGAAGACAATCACGTGATCGCGGTCAACAAGCCGTGCGGCTGGCCAAGCGCGCACTTCGATGGACAGGATGAGACCATGGACCGTGTGGTCAAAGCCTACGTAAAGGAAATGCACCAGAAGCCCGGCAACGTGTTCCTGGGGGTGGTGCATCGGCTCGATAAGCCGGTTTCCGGAGTGCTACTTTTTGCAAGAACCAGCAAATCCGCGGCGAGGCTGTGCGAACAGTTTCGAGAGAACCTCGTCGAAAAGGTCTACTGGGCCGTGGTCGAATCCAAGCCAAGTGGGAGCAAAGGGTCGTTCGCACCGGCCGGAACTCTGGAGGATTGGCTGAAGAAAGACGCGGTCAAGGGGATGGTGGAAGTCGTGCCGCCCGAGACGGAAGGTGCGAAGCAGGCACTCTTGCACTACACCGTGAAAGCAGAACACGACGGGTTAGTCCTTTTGGAGATCCTGCCGCAGACGGGCCGCACGCACCAGCTACGCGTGCAGCTTTCATCGCGAGCCCGGGCGATTTACGGGGATTCAAAATACGGCTCGCCGTTCTCGCTCGGAACGGGAATCGGGCTGCATGCTCGTTCGGTAACATTCTTGCATCCGGTTCAGAAGGAGCCGATCACGTTGAAGGCGGATGTGCCCAAAATTTGGCGCGGGCGATTTGCACATTTGCTGAAGCGAGTGAGTTAAAGTAGCCCACTCGCTCCGCGAGGGGGAGGCATCGCTCGCCCCAAACGACGACTCTCGATGCCCTCGCCTCGCGCCTCCCTCTCGCGAAGCGAGAGGGCAATATTGGGCAGAAATGGTCCGGCACTGGCCACGAACCACGCTCAACGAATATGAATTCAATACACCCTTTCACAGGAGGCTTTCATGCGCATGCTATCCGTTTTTGCTCTGCTCGCTGGCGGGATCGTTCTCGGGCCGGCCAGCGCGGAAGAAAAAGAGAAGGCGAAGGACAAGCCGCTTACGGGCAGCTTTACCCGAAAAGCTGGCGACCTGGAGCTCAAACTGGTTTTCAAAAAAGACAACGTGATGGAGTTCCACGTTTCGGCCGCCGACGTCGGTTGCGTGATGACCTCCAAGTACACGAAGGAAAAGGACGGTACAATCAAATGTGAGCTGACGAACTTCGAGAAGAAAGGGGACTTCCCCGTCAACAAAGACAAGGGCTACAAATTCAGCTTCAAAGTGGAAATGAAGGACAAGAAACTCGTCATGAGCGATCTCAACGGGGACGACATCGACGACAACGCGAAGCAGGCCCTGCAAGGGGACTACCTAGCCAAGACAGATTGATCGATCGTAACCGAAACCCGCCCTCCATGGTTGGGTTTCATAACTCGGCGGCACGGCGCCATTCACGTCCCTGTCCAGGAAACTCTCATGTTGATTCGACTTCTCTTTGGATTGTCGTTCGTTCTGTTCGGATCAGCGACGCTATTTGCTGCGAGCCGCGAGGACGATGCGAAGAAGTACGCGGCCGATCTCAAGAGCAAGGACGCCAAGGTTCGACTGACCGCAGTCGCCGAACTCGGAAAGCTTGGGTCGTTGCAAAAGAAGCTCGCGGCCCCGTACGTTTCCGAGATCACGAAGGTCCTGACCGACACCGACCCTAAAATTCGCGGCGAGGCAGCCAAAGTCCTCGGCCTGATCGACGTGGCAGACAAGAAGGCGGCCGTCACCCAGATTGCTGATCTGCTCAAGAACGAAAAGGTCGAGGCTGCCCGTGAAGGGCAGGAGACAGGGCTGGGAGCTTTGGGTGCGACAAGCGAGGACGATGCGATCAAGAAGATGGCCCGCGAGGCCCTCATGGAAGCCCGCAAAAAATACACCGAAAGCAAACGTGAGCAAAAGGTGATTCAGGCCGCTCTGCAGTTGATTACGGGGAAGAAGAAGAACTAGTCAGCGGATTGTCGCCTTTCGCGGAGCGAAAGGCGACAAGTTGTTCCGGCGATCACTTCCCTTGTTTCCAGTTCACATTTCGGAATTCCACTTCAGATCCTTCCGCCTCCAATGCAAACAGCCCACGATTCGTATCGCAGTTTTCGAAGCCCGCGATCTCTTTGCCGTTCACCCGGACCTGGACAGTTTTGTCCTTGAGGGTCAGTTCGACCTCGTTCCATTCGCCGATTTTCTTGGCGGGACTCACCTCGGGTTTCTCCTCATACGTCCTCTCACGATCGCTACCCCCCTGGTACCTTGCCGAGATCTTGCCGCAGTCATCACCGAGGGAGAGCTTGCAACCGGTGCCGTTGATCGTCCGGCGTGCCCAGACCGCGGCCTGGTAGCCTTCATCCTTGGCAGTTGGACGGAAGCGGAATTCAAACTTCAGCGTGCCATCGGTGAAATTGCGATCGGGAACGTAAACCTCGTTCGCCTCGGTGCAGATCAGCGTGCGATCGGTGGTCATTCGCCAGGGGCTTTTGCCGGATCCGGATCGCGACCAGTCCTTCAGATCTTGGCTGAACAAATCCTCCCACTTGGCTGCATCCTGAGGCACGGCATGAGGTCCGGAAAGTAGGGCGGCAGTCAGGCCGATTGCGATTGTGGTGAACAACTTACGCATGGAAGCCTCTCTCAGGGGAGTATCATGTTCCTCACCCGGAAGCCTAGTACACGCAAGACGCCGATGCCGACCGAGCCCGAAGCCGATCACCCGCCCGACCTGGTTCATGGCCATCAGCCCGCCTGGAGACTCGTCCTCCGCCTCGCCTGGCCGGCCCTAATTCAGCAATTTCTGATCCTGAGCGTTGGTCTCTACGACCAATTCTTGGCCGGCAACAATGAGCCGGACGACCCGTCCAAGCACATCGGCTACCAGGCCGCCCAGACGACGGCCAACTACATCGCCTGGTCGATTTCCTCGTGTACGGCACTGGTTTCTGTGGGAGGGATCGCCTTGGTCGCTCGATTCGTGGGGGCCGGGGACGAAGCGGCTGCCAACAAGACGACGAATCAATCGATCCTCCTGGCCATCCTGATCGGCGTCGTGATGACACCCGTCTTCCTGACCATTCTGCCGGGAGGTGTGCGTCTCTTGGGGCTTCATGACGAGACCGCAGAAGGGGCCGTCCGCTTCCTCCAGCCGATTATCGCCCTGCTGACGTGTCAGCTGGTCACGCAAGCGGGGATTTCCTGTCTGATCGGAGCAGGCGATCGACGAACCGGGCCAATCGTTCTCAGCGGCGTAGCCTTGCTCAACATCCCCTTGGCCTGGGCCTGCTTCCACGGATTTGGGCCAATTCCGGAACTGGGGTTTTTCGGCATCGGCATGGGGACCGCCCTCAGTCACACGGCTGGTTGTGTGGCCGTGCTGGTGGTGCTGGGACGGGGTCGTTACGGCCTGAGAATTCGCTTGCCATTACTCGCTCCCGACTTCTCGCTCATCTATCGTCTCTTGCGATTGGGAATCCCGGCCAGCGTGGACACGCTGTCCATTGCCGTCTGTCAGCTTTGGTTTCTGACGCTGGTCACGGCCCTCGGCGACGTCGCGGCGGCTGCACATGGGACAGCCATTCGCTGGGAGTCGCTGGGCTACATGAGCGGCTACGCCTTCGCGACGGCGGCGGCCGCGTTGGTGGGGCAGAATCTCGGGGCCAGGCAACCGCGACAGGCCGCACACGTCGCCTGGGTCGCACTCGGCATGGGCTGTGCGACCATGTCGTTCATGGGGGCGATGTTCTTCGCATTCGCACCGGACATGTTTCGTCTCTTCAGCCCGCACGAACATCAACAGCCCATCGTGGATGCCGGTGTGCCGATCCTGCGACTGGTGGCCTTCGCCATGCCGCCGCTGTCTTGCATCATCATCTTTACCGGTGTCTTACGCGGAGCCGGCGACGCACGCTTCCCGATCCTGCTGACGTGGATCGGCTTCCTGGTGATCCGCATGCCGCTGGCGTTTCTGCTGACACGCTCGACGGTCGATCTCGGCCCACTGGGCAGCGTCCCCGGCTGGGACCTGGGGCTCTTCGGTGCCTGGCTCGCCATGTTCGCAGACCTACTGGTGCGTGGCGTGCTGTTCCTGATACGATTCATCAGCGGCAAGTGGAAGACGGTGAAGGTGTGATCGGGAATCACCCCAAGCCCACCCGTGCCGCCCTCCTCGCCGCCGTGACCCGCAAAGTTCGGGACATCATCACTCACGATCTCTCCGTCTTGTTTTGCGGCATCAACCCCGGGCTTTACTCCGCGTTCACCGGGCATCATTTCGCTCGGCCTGGCAATCGCTTTTGGCCTGCCGTTCATGCGGGTGGGTTTACGGATCGGCAGCTTCATCCTTCGGAGAAGCATGAGCTTCTGAAAGGGAATTTTGGCATCACCAATCTCGTCAAGCGGGCGACCGCACGATCGGACGAGTTGACCAAAGAGGAACTGACGGCGGGCGGCAAGATCCTCGTGGCCAAGGTGAAACGCTATCATCCGCGCTTAGTAGCCGTATTGGGGGTCGTGGCTTATCGAGACGCATTCGAGCGCCCGCAGGCTCGGCTCGGGCTTCAGGAAGAAACGATTGGAAAGACTAAGGTTTGGGTGCTGCCGAATCCGAGCGGCCTGAACGCCCACTATCAGGCCCGCGATTTGGCGAAGCTGTTTCGGGAGTTGCGCGAGGCGGCTGTGTGAGGATCGGCTCGCTGGCAAACAAAAACGGCCCCGGACAAAAGTCCGGGGCCGTTCGCATTCCGATTTCAGATTCTCTTACTCACCACCCGGAATCAGGTCGAGCCGAGCCCGAGCGTTCTTGGGCAGGGAGTCAAACACAGGCGTGGCCTTGACTGCGGCCGTGCCATCCTGACGGATGGTCGTTTCCGAGCGAATGTCGAGGCCGACAGATCGCTCCGAGCCGAGTCGAGTGGACCAGCTTACTTCACCGAACCGCTTTTCGGTTCCGGTCGGGACAGTTGTCATCGAACCACTGGCCGACGAACTGATGCCGCCGGTCATACCAACCGAGCCCGTGCCACTCACGAGGGCACGCAGCTTGTTCATCACATGACCCGACTCATTGACATTGGTACGGTACTTGGCTCGATCCGACGGGCTCGGCAACGTGGCCAGATCCTTGCGGCGTCCAGAGTCCAGGCTGATCTTCAATTCGGCAAGCTGTTTCTTCGAGCCGATCTCCACCGTTTGATACTCAACCGTCTCTTCGGGTGTTCCCTTGCGACGAGTGATCTTGAGCTGGGCTTTTTCGCCTTGCGGTTCGCCCCACAACCGATCGACCGCAACGGTGTAAGAGCCGCTGTATGCCTCCGAGGCTGAGTAGATGATGGTCGTCACGTCATCCTGGCGATCGTAGACCTGCTCCTTCATGGCACCACCACCGGCTGTCAGCGGCATGCCTGAACTGCAGACCGTGCCAATCGGCTCCGTGACCTTGAGTTCCAGGCCGGCCTTGCCGTGGTGCGACAACTCGATCTGGATATCGCGGTACTTGTCGGCCTCCAACATGGCACCGACGCGTTGAGCCTCGGCTTTCTGGTTCGAAGCATCGAGCTTTTGCACCGCAGCGAGCAAATGCTTGCGTGCGGAACTATGCAAGTTGCCGTTGTCGTACGGCCAATCGCGAGACAGCAGTCCGCCTGCGGCAAAGGCAGCGACATCGTAGCTCGCCGTGGCCTTCGGGTTCTCGGCGTACACCAGGGCACTGGCGTAGGCGTCGGGAATGTTCGGCTCCAGCTTCGCGGCCAGCTTGCACAATCGCACGGCTGCATCTGGATCGCCCAATGCATTCAGCGACCGTGAAACATGCAGGTAAGTCTGAGGATTCTTGGGCTCCAGATCGATGGCGGACACATAAGCCCGTTCGATCTCTTCACTTGAACCCTGACTTTCTTCCAAGGCGATGGCCAGGGCTTCCTGGAACCAACGTTCCGGGGTAAGGCCACCCTTCAGGCTCGCCTTGAGCAGTTCGGCCGCGTGCTTGAATTCTCGGCACTGAGCGAGGTATTCGGCACAGGCGATCACCATGCCCGGCTCGCGAATACCCTTGTCGATCGCTTGACGCCAGATGCGTTCGGCATCGATCGGTGAGCGTGGCTTGTTAACGGATACGACCGCGTCGGACGGCAGCTTGACACCACCAATGGCCGGTGCCTTGGGCGGATCGTTCTTCACGATAACTCGGCCACCCGGATTAATGCCAGGGCCCGCGGCCACTTCGTCTTTCTTCAGGCCCTTGCCCGGAGTCGAGCGATGGAACCGCGATCGTCCGAAGATGACCAGCGACCGCGTGGTCAGGTTGTACATCATCTTGTTTCGTAGCCCTGCTTCGACCTGAGGCTCACCACCAACCGCGGGGTCGCCGGCCTGGCCCGTGAGCATACTCTTATTCAAGAAGCTCACGTCCGGGTCCCAGAAGCCTGGATCGACAACGGTTTGAATGAGCACGACGAGTTCCGTGGCGGGGTCAACGCTTTGCCGGCCACCCTGGAAGCCGAACTGGCCGCCGAGGTTACCGAACTGACCGACGTTGCCACCACCGAAACCGAGAGCACCACCGCCACCTTGCATAACCTGGCCGGCTGGGCCGTTGAAACCACCACCGCCACCGCCACCACCCTGTTGTTGCTGCTGCTGGCCGTTGAAGTTACCACCACCGAACGCACCGACCTGTCCGAAGGCGTTACCGCCGGCGAGGCTGAACTGCTGACCCATCACCTGCAACTGCTGTTGCAGAGCAAGCTGGTTGACGGCGTTCGGAACCGGCACGATCAGGTCTTCGACAGCCAGAACCTTGAAGACGCGGCTGGTAGCCGCAGCATTGATTTCCACGATCTCGATGTAGTCAGGCGTCACCCAGAACGACGCGTTCACCTGTCGGCACAGCGTTTCCAGGAGGGTCTTGAAGCTGATCTCACGCAGCAGGTTTTCGCCGGTTGCGTCCATCAGGCTATTCAAGTTCACTTTCAGGTCGCGAAGCGTTTGACGAGCGTCCATCGGGAAAGTGCTGTAGTTGATGTACAGCGTCACGTCGCGCTTCATGCGAATGGAAACTAGCCGTTGGATATCGGTGAGAAGGGAGCCGAAGGCGAAGTCGCCGCCCCCCTTGAGTTCCCGCAAGTCCAGGGTCTGGATCAGCGAGTTCTGCAACATCTGGTAGCGTTGTTTCGCTCGCGGGCTCATGTCCCGATCGAAGTCCGTGCCGGAGAACTCACGGCGACGCGTGGTCAACTCACGCCAAACTTTCGCCGGCGGGAAGTGTACCGACGGTTCGTCGGGGTAGGGCATGTGGGATTTTTCCACTTCCATCATGGCCAGGAGATAACGGTCTTCGCGGAGACGAACCAGTTCGCGGAAATCACGGAAGTTGCTGGCGGCTTGGCCGATACGAGCAACGGCGAAGGTCGCACCGGGGCTGCCGGCACCTGAGTTGAGGGCCTCGTTTTCCATCACCAGCGATTCGCGGTAGGCGTCCTCGTAACGGGCCTGGTTCATGAGCGAAGCAAATGTCTTGATGCGTTCGCGAATTCGTTCCTGGCGAGCTTCGAACTGATCGAGGGCAACCAGCGACTGCCGGGCCCGAGCGATTTTCTCGTTCTCTTCGGCTCGCTGACGGATCATCGCGTCGCCGGACTGACCAACATCGGAGAGGAGCAGTTCGATTCGATTGGCCAGGCGAATGCGTGACCCTTCGCTGATGTCGCCCGCCACGCGAACCGTGTCTCGTTGAGAAACGAGCAGGTCTTTCGCGCTACGCGGATCACCCGAATTCAAAAGGGCACGAGCACGAGCCAGCGTTTCTTCCACGGCAACCGTCATCTGTTGCTCGCGGATCCGCTGTTGAGCTTCGGCCTGCTTCAAGAGTGCATTCGGATCGGCAGGAGCTTCGTCTACTTTCTTGGGGGCGGGCGGAACCGGGACTTCAGCCTTGAGGTCTTTTTTCGGATCTTCCTGGACGAGTTGATCGAGGTTCACGCGTGGGCCTCGCTCGGTCGCGATGCTGATCTTGCGAAGCTCTTCGAGCGAAATTTCACCCTTGTCGAGCCGTTCGACGAGCCTGGCTCCGGCCTTGCTTCGAGGATCGAGCGGGTCGATCTTGAGAGCGGCCTCGAACAGGGCCTTGGCTGCATCGTACCGCTTGGCACCGACGGCCCAGTTCCCTTGCTCCAGGAATTCCTCGCGGGTGAGCCGTGTGCCTTCATAGGCCAAAGCCAACGTGCGGTCGGCTCGCAGAATTGCGGGGGCTTCGGTGCGACCGGACGATCGCCATTGGGCGACTACCGAGCCGAGGAAAAAATTGTCAGGCGTTGCTTCCGGCATCTTGTGCGTCACCTTGGTCGTGACGGCGACGCCGGCAACTTTGCCTTCAATCGTCAGTTCGAGATTCGCAGGCACTTTGCCCTTCTCGAAACGGCCGACCACGAGAGTCGGTACATCGGTTCGGAGAGGTGGCAGCTTGGCGGGGTACATCTCGGCCACTTCGCTCGAGAGCGTGACTTTCGAAGCATCGAGGACCGGAACGGCCAGTGCTTTTTGGAAGCGAACGGCCACGGCCTTGATGGCCACGACCGGATCGTCCGTCTTCTCGTCGTTCGTGCGGAAGACATTGCCGCCGGTGCCCGTGACGAGCGTGTGCAGGTTGTGGCCATTAATCGGCGAGCCAAGCGGCATCGCATAGAACGCGACGTTCTGGGCTCGAAGTTCCGCAGCCAATTTATATCGAGCGTTTTCGTCGAGCGGGTTCAAGGCACTTTCGCCGTCGCCCAGGTACACGATCACTTGTTGCCGGGTGGTCTTGCCATCGAATTCCTTGACGACGCGATCGAGGGTGTCCTTCAAGTCCACGGCACCCGAGGCGTATTCGTTGTCGAGTGGGACGAAGGCAGCCCGAGCATCGGCGACTGGCTTGAGTCCGCCACCGCGAACGAGGTTCCGCGTGGCTTTTGGCGTCGAGACGACCCAGATGGCAAGTCGATCGGACTCACCAGCGGAGGCGACGATTTCCTTGGCGATTCGGCGTGCGGACTCCAGCGGGCCACCGGCCTGGCTGGCCGAGGCATCGATGAGGATCTGGATGTCCCTTGGCCGTGTGGACGCGGCAGCGAATTCCGCCTTCACCTGGAGAGCAAAATAGACACTGCCATCCAGCGATTGATAGGCGACGGTAGGACGGTGGGTGAATTTGCCCGCCACCTCTTCGGAGTAGAGCTTATTCGCGGGGGCGACCGTCGTGGTCGGCTTGGGACGAGACACATCCCCCCACACGGCAGCGGACGTGATGACGCCGGCAATTGCCAAGCCCGCGGTTGCCCAGCCAACGGTTGCCCGTTTGAAGCGATTGAGGAAGGCCATGGACCTGTCACTCCTGAGTCGAATCCTTCGGGGCGCTAGAGCCCGCGGAGGATGTGATGAGATTCGTTGAGAGGGGCTTATGCCCGATCTTATCCGTCCTTGGTCCGGTTCGCCAGCACAATCCTGGTGTCTAGCGACGAAGTTCGATGATTCGATCTTCTACTTTTACAACACGGACGCAAGGGTTTCGTTGGCGGGAAACGTCACTCGGCCCTACCTGGTGAAGAGATATTCCGTGCGACCGTCAGCAGTCCCAGAGCAGGCCGGTTTGATTTGACTTGCTCGTTCCGCACATTAGGCTTAATCCGTAGAAGCGCCCCAGAGTGCCTAGGCGTGCCATTGCGTCTGGGACTGCCCCGAATTCGGCAGATGTTATTACGCTTAACCCCAATTAAGAGGATAACTTATGGCCAATGACACAATCCGAATAAGTACGGCCGATCTCAGAAGGCGGCTGCTCATGTCTTCCGCTCCGGTTGCTACCTTGCCCGAGCTGAGTACGCCATCCCTCACCGGTCTGCTTCGTCCGACTTCGGTTGCTCGCCTGGTCATGCCTTTGGCACAAAATATTCCAGAAGTGCCTATGCCGGAAGACCTTTTGTCGCAATTCGACACGCCGACCGATCACGTTCAACCCGATCCAGTCGGTTCTCAGGGAGCCCCGGCCTCGCGGTTGACGCCGCCGGATTTGGCCCGACCGATCGGCCGAAGCTCGCTATTTCACCCGCGATCTGTCCTTCCGCATCGGCCGCAAGACCAGATGACGACACGACATGCGGAACCAAATCCGACATACGACATTACTACCGAGCAGTTCCGCCACGAAGCCGACCAGCTGCGACGCGAGAACCAGCAACTCCAAAGCGTCATCGAGGAGATGAGGCAGCTGCTACAGGATGCCAGCGAGCAGGAACAACGAGTTCAGGCGGAACTTGGAGACCGAGATGCCCGTTTGGTTACGGTTCAGGACCGTGTCACGGAGTTGGAAGCCCTCCTCAACACCAAGCCCAAGACCAAGACCGAACTGGAAGAATGGGCGGATGACTTGGAACGTGAGAGTTTTCAAATCGCACAGGAACGGCGGACGATGGAACAGGATCGCAAGCAATTGCGAGAAGACGAAGAGAGCCTCGAAAGGCAAATGCGCGACATGGAAGTGCAAATGGCACGCGATCGGGCCATCCTGGCTCGACAGGAACAAGAACTCAAACGGCTCAACGCCGAGATCCAGCACGAACTGGAAGTCATGCAACGAGGCGACGGCACGCTCCGCGACCGCATGGTAATGTTCCAGCGACGCCACGCCGAAGTCGTCTCTGCTCCCAGCAACGGCCCGCCTTTCGGCGGCGGCTTCCCTGTCGCCCTGACGTCGACAGCTACCACAACGACACCACCTCCCAAGAAGAGCGACACGACCGGGTTGCTCCGAAAGTTCTTCCGCGGCGAGTGATGATCGGCCGACACAGTTCGCACAGCGGGGAGTCGAGATTTCGACTCCCTTGCTCTTTTCAAGTGGCGGCTCGATTCCTCGCTTGCTTCTCGGGTTCGCTCAGGCGAAGATGGATTTGTGAAAAAGAAGCAGGCGGAGTCCGTCGCAAATGTTCCGCATCCTCGGCAATCCGAAGCAGAACTGCACGGGCTTGACACGCCGGGAGTTGCTCATTGCCGGCGGGCTCGCAGGTCTTGGTGCTGCCGGACTTCCCGCATCTCCTTCGATCGAAGGACCACCCAAACGAGCCAAGTCCGTCATCTGCCTGTTTCTCTTCGGGGGGTGGAGCCAGTTGGAAACGTTCGACCCCAAACCGGATGCTCCGGTTGATGTGCGGGGGCCGTACAAGACGATTCCCTCCTCGCTAGCGGGTTTTCCGGTCTGCGAACATATCCCGCAAATCGGTCGGTGGCTCAATCGCGTATCCGTGGTGCGAAGCGTTCACAGCAACGATGCAAACCACAATACCAGCGACATTCTCACCGGTCGTCATGCAACCATTGGCGGTACGGCTATCAAGGGCCTCAACCCGGGCATCCCGCACGATTGGCCCTACTTCATGTCGGCGATTCATCATTTGCGTGGCAGGCAAGACGAGTTGCCACGCGGCTTGAAACTACCGACCAACATGTGCGTGCCGAATCGGCTTGGGCTGCTAGAAGGCTACAACCGCACCGGCCCGTTCGGCGGCTTTCTTGGTGCCCAGCACGATCCCGTGTGTACCCGCTTTGGCAGCACGGGGGAAAGGCTCTTTCAACCCTCCGGCGTTCGGGCCGGCACGCTTTCCTTTGCTCCGGCTGGCATCGAACTCGGGCCAGACGTGACGCTCGATCATCTGAGCCGCCGTGCCGATCTGTTGCAGCAATTTGAATCCAGCCGCGCGAATGCTCTCCGTTCCGCAGCGACGAGCAAGCTGGATGCATCGCGACAAAGTGCGCTCGATCTCATGACCTCGGATCGATTCCGCAAGGCGCTCGATCTGAGTGCCGAGCCCACTAAGCTGCGCGATCGCTATGGCTGGAATCTGTTTGGCCAGAGCGTGCTGCTCTCGCGACGATTAGCCGAAGCCGGCGTGCCTTTGGTGACGGCCATCTGGGATTGCACCAAGGAAGACAACGACATCGCCCTCCTGGGCTGGGATACGCACTGGGACCACTTTAAGGCCTGTGAAGGCTGGCTGTTGCCCGGACTTGATGCCGCCCTTTCGTCGTTGCTGGACGATCTCGAAGCACGCGGCATGATGGACGACACGCTCGTCGTGGTTCTGAGCGAAATGGGCCGCACGCCGAAAATCAACGGACGGTCGGGCCGCGATCACTGGGTCGGTGCCTATTGTGCGATGTTCGCCGGAGCGGGCATCAAGCCGGGCGTTGTTTATGGCAAGACCGACCGTATTGCCTCGAGCGTTACCGAAAGCCCTGTATCCACCCAGGATTTGCTCGCGACCATCTATCACCTCAGCGGCATCAGTTCGGATGCCGTGATCTTCGATCGCCAGCAACGGCAGATGTCCTTGTACGGCGACGGGATCCCAATTCGTGGCATTTTGGCCTGAGCCTGCTCACCTCGCAATCGCCTCTTCGCTAAAACAGTCTGCATGACTCCTTCAGTCGTCGGCATCGATCTTGGCACAACCTACACTCTGGCTGCGTTTACGAAAGACGGCCAGCCCACGGTCGTGCGCGATGCGATGGGAAATGCACTGGTCCCCAGCGTGGTCAGCTTCCATCCTGATGGAACGGTGCTCGTCGGCTCGGCTGCCCGCGATCGCGCATTGAGCGATCCCGAGCACACCATCTTCAGCGTCAAACGGCTCATGGGCCGCACGCTTGCCGATCTTCAGAAGGAGCTGAAGCTCATTCCCCACCAAATCACGGAACGCGATGCGGGGGGTGGCCGCAAGGTACTCACGGTTCGCATCGGCGATCGCGAACACACGCCGGAAGAACTGTCGGCGTTGATTCTCCGCGAAGTTCGCAAGCGGGCCGGGGACCCGACGAAAGCGGTCATCACCGTACCCGCTTATTTCGATGACGTCCAGCGCCAGGCGACGCGCGATGCTGGCCGCATAGCCGGCCTCGATGTGTTGCGAATCGTCAACGAGCCGACCGCGGCCGCGTTGGCGTATGGGCTCGACAATCGCCAGGAAGGAACCGTGGCCGTCTACGATCTGGGCGGCGGCACCTTCG
Organism: Gemmataceae bacterium; assembly: GCA_009691845.1. Classification (GTDB taxonomy): domain Bacteria; phylum Planctomycetota; class Planctomycetia; order Gemmatales; family Gemmataceae; genus SIAJ01. The sequence goes on along the minus strand of SIAJ01000012.1, from coordinate 3,446 downwards.
ATTGCTCGATCCTCAGTATTTCCGACGGCGTGTTCAAGGTCCTCAGCACCAATGGCGACACGTACCTGGGCGGCGACGATTTCGACCGGACGCTCATGCAACTTGCCGCCCGGGAAATGGGAATCGATCTCGACGCGAAGAAAGATCCGCAGCTACTGCAAGCTCTCCGCGAACAGGCCGAGGCCGTGAAAATCGCGTTGTCTTCGCGTGATTCGGCAGAGTTCGTCTTGAACGCTTATCGCCGAACCCTCACGCGGACCGAACTCGAAACCCTCATCGCTCCGCTCGTCGATCGCTCGCTGGAAAAATGCCGCAATGCCCTCCGCGATGCCGATCTTCGCAAGGATCAGATCGACGAAGTGGTGATGGTGGGCGGTTCGACACGCGTCCCGTTCGTGCGTCAGCGGGTCGCGGAGTTCTTCGGACGAACCCTGCACACGAGCCTGAATCCAGATGAAGTGGTCGCGCTCGGTGCGGCGGTCCAGGCCGATATTCTCACGGGTGGCCGCCGGCACATGTTGTTGCTCGATGTCGTTCCGCTATCCCTCGGGCTCGAAACGCTAGGCGGGGTGGTGGACAAGCTGATTCATCGCAACACGACGGTTCCCGCCCGAGCGACGACTCGTTACAGCACGTCGGTCGATGGCCAGTCGGCAATCCTCGTGAACATCTATCAGGGAGAACGGGAGTTGACCAAGGAGTGCCGGTTGCTCGGCACATTCAAGCTGGCGGGCATCCCGCCCATGCCGGCCGGGTTGCCGCAAGTGGACATCACGTTTCTCGTCAACGAAAATGGGATGTTGACCGTGAGCGCGAAGGAACAACGCAGCGGCCAACAAGCCAGCGTGACTGTGCAGGCCGCTCATGGTTTGAGTCAAAGCGAAGTCGATCGCATGGTGCTCGAAAGCGTCGAGCACGCGCACGAAGACTATCAGTTGGCACGATTCGTCACGCAAAAAATTCGAGGCGAGGCTGACGTGCGACACACGGAGAAAGCCCTGGCCAAAGCGGGGCATCTGATTTCGAAGGAAGAGCGGGATGCGATTGAGATCGCGAAGTCTCAGCTTCAGACGGCGATGGGTGGGAACGATGTCGATACCCTCGTGAAGGCAATCGAAGAGCTTGGGCGTGTAACGCGCTCGTTGGCCGAGATCCTGATGAATGCCGTCGTGAAGCAAGAATTCTCGGGAAAGTCGGAAGCAGATATCACGGGGAGAGAAAGCGAATGACCTGGACCGACTCACGCGAAATTGGCGAAGCATTGTTCGAGCGTTACGATACGCTCGACCCGCTCACCGTCCGCTTCACGGACATGCACAAGTGGATTCTGGACCTGGAAGGTTTTGAGGGCAAGCCCGAAGGATCCAACGAAAAGATTCTCGAAGCGATCCAGATGATTTGGCATGAGGAGTGGCTGGACGAGTACGGCAAGAAGTGAATCCTCATCGTAGTAGGCACACGGAGTGTGCCTACTACGATGAGGCGGCAAACTCAGTCATCGATGGTGAATTCCTTGTCATCGATTTTTTCCAGCAACTCGATGTCACTCGCCTTGACGGTCATGAATTTCTTGCCGTCGTGCTTCACTTCCAGCTTTTGAGCCGTCTGCACGCCGCTGACCTTCTTGAAGTCCGAACGATACGTTTCTTCGTTGACTTCCTTCGGGGTGCCATCGTCGCCTGGGCCCTTGCCTTTATGGGCAGTCTTCACGAGCAAACCGGTTTTTTGGTCGAAGAAAAATTTGACATCCCTCTTCACGGCCTTCGGCGTGATGACCACGACGTCGACTTTCTTGCCGTCCACCTCTTCTTCCTTCTCAACCTTCAGCGTGAATTTGGTCGAATCCAAGAGCGGAGTCAGCCGTTCTGCTTCCTGCATGACGGAAGCAAGCTTGAGTTCGTCCTTCTCGGCATCGCCCCCGGCCGGGATGCTCATGCCGGCGATCGTAATGACGGACTTGACCATTTCGCCTTTGACCGTCTGCTTCATCTGCAGCTTCTGGCCCATGATTTGTGCTTCCATCTCCATCCGGTAGCGATCGGGGGTCATGTACGACATCTTGCCTGAAAATTCGATGTCCATGCCAAGAATGGACAGCTCCCCTTTCATGCTCATCCGGCCAGCCTTGTACTTATTCAAAGCGTCGGCACCACCGTGGGCCTCGATGCTCTTCTTGACAATTGCCTCGGCCTTTTCATCGGCCCGTGTCACGCTCGTAACGACGAGTGCGACCGCCAAACCCGCAATCAATCGACGCATGGCTACTCTCCGAATGTTTGAAGCCCCAGTTTCTCCCCACGCAGGGCAGAAGGGTATGTTGGACTGACTATTGTTGTATTCGTTTGGATCGTCGCGGACATTTCGCCGGTCGCAAAAAGTGGATCGTCATCGAGGAAGGGGCCAATGCTCCGTTGACATTCCGGATGACATGCCTAATAAATGAGTTCAGGGCAGATAGCTCAGTTGGTAGAGCGAGCGACTGAAAATCGCTAGGTCGCCGGTTCAACCCCGGCTCTGCCCATTCTAAATAACCGCCGCTTGGTTAATAGCTTGCGGCTTTTTTTGTTGGGTGGCAGACCCCTCTTCCCATTCCCCTTTGTAGCCATTCTGTAGCCAATCGGGGTTTTTCGCTGGTTCCGGCATCCGAAAGATGGCGTCTAGCTTCGCGGCTGCACGCTGTTGCATGCCCGGCAAGACGTGCTGGTAAACGTCCTGTGTCAGTCGCGTGGTGCTATGTCCGAGGCGGTCGGCCACGATCTTTGCATCCTCACCGGCGAGCAAGAGAAGCGTCGCGGAACTGTGCCGAAGATCGTAGGGGCGAACTGACTTCGGCAAGCCTGCCTTCAGCAAGATCGGCTTGAAGGATCGCCGAAGCATGTTCGACTTTCTGAGGAACCCACCTTGTATATCGCAGAACACCGGGCCGGTTGCCTGGTAGTTCCCTTCCGCCAGCATTCGCTTGCGGTGCTCCACAAGTGCATCGAATGCGAAGTCGGACAGGTGAACCCGACGCCTGCTCTTGGCCGTTTTGACGTCCCGCACAGTAAACCGACCTTTGATCTCTTCCAGGTTCTTCGTGATCGTGATGGCATTGTCCTCGAAGTCCACGTCTTGCCACGAGAGAGCGAATAACTCACCCTCGCGTGCCCCTGAATCGATCCAAACCAAATACAGCGGGTGAAGCCGATCCGATTCCGCGGCGATAAGGAACCGTCGAACCTCCTCGGGTCCGAGGGGCTGGATTTCCTTTCGCTCGACGCGAGGCTTTGGAATGTCGCGGGCCACGTTAAACGGCACAAGACGAATGCGGACTGCGTGTTGGAGGGCCACGCCGAGCGTCACGCCTGCACGGCGTTGGGAGGCTCGGGTAACTCCGTTGCGTTCCATCTCGGCGTATACGTTTTGGACGTGCAAGGCGGTCAGCTTACCGATCCTCACGTTGCCGA
>SIAJ01000145.1 GCA_009691845.1 Gemmataceae bacterium | reverse complement strand
AGGTACGACGACCGTTGCATCCGAATCTCTCGCTGGCGCGGCCGCAAGACCGCTACGAGTACGCGAAATCACGCGCTGGGTCGGAGGGCAGTTTCAAGGCTGAAAGTATGCATTTCTCCTTGTGTAAAATCGCACGGGTGAACCATCGCGTGTTGGAGCAGGCACCTGGCAGCGGCAGGTTCAGTCGAAGGCCGCTCCGCGGCATCGACGGGTTCGTGTTCAACACGAATGACGCGGCGGGGAGCAATGGCGAGGAGGAACATGCCGGCCTCGCCTACTCGATGGAGCGATGGACCAGCTTCACGAGCGCGGCACCACGGACTGAGCATCAATCAAGCGCATAATATGGCTCAGCGGCCCGCGAACAAGGACCGCAGCGAACCGCGAGAATGCCCGAAGGCGGTTCCTGAGTCGAAGTAGACAGTGAAGGAAACGGTTTTGGAAATGCGCAGAGGAAAGATACGAAGGAAGGAGAAGCCTTCGGATGGCCCTCCTTTGACGATCGAAACTGGCTCTCTTTTTCAGATCGTTACCAGCCGCGACGATTCTTGATGATTGAGCGCAACTGACCACGAAATCGACGTGCTTCTGGGCGATCCGATTGGCATGGCCTCGCTTCCAGTCGGCGTCGGAACAGGTGATGATGTCCGCCAGTCGGACCTTGCACGAGATCAGATAGCGGTGACCCACCAGCATCAGCAAGACACGAAGAAACGCTGCTTCATTCCGGGTCAGCAAGAAATGCCGTGGGCGGAAGTGGACCTGGCGAGGACGGGCATTCCGGGGTGTTCGTTTGCGAAAGCGGGATTTCAAGCGGACCACTTCCAGATCCAACGGGAAAGCAAGACGACAAACAGCAGAGTGGCAACGTCGGGATGGAGCCAGGCGAATGTGCAGATGCCAAGGAAGCAAAAGACGAACTGAAGAACGGTCAAGGTGCCTCCCAGTGATGATTGAGGGGCCCGGTGGTGCATCGGGCCTTCGGAAAAACGGGGTTAGCGAGAGTCGCCATTGCTGTGCTGGGAATCGCCGTTGCTTTCTTGCCCTTGCTGAAAAATCCAGGTGTGGGCGAGGTCGGCGACCTTGGCGACGAGCGGGAGTTCCTCACGACCAAAGCTGGTCGAGGTCTTCCATTCGTCGCCGTCCTTGTAAAGGCGAGTGATGGTGACGTTGTGGCGCGTGCCGTTGTCCGTTTCGTTGGCCCAGATGGCTGCCTTGATGCGGCCCAGGCGGACCTCGTGAACGGGTTTTTGCTTCGCGTCAGTGGAGCGGGGTTGCTGCTGCGTGCGTTGGTTGTTAGCCATGGCACAGTCCTTTCGTTGAAAAGAGAAACGGGATGGAATCGACAAAGAATCAGATTGCCAGGGTCAAGAGCCCGGCCGCCTTCTGATCGAGTTCGGCGCGTTCGCCGGCGAACTTCATTTCGCCGGCCATTCGGGTCAGGGCGTCCACCATCGCGAAAATGGTGAAGCGGCCTTGTTCCTGAGCGATTTCCAAAGCTTGCTTGGCCCAGTTGCGGCCGATGCCGTGCTGCAACAGGACTTTGGCCACTTCGTCGGCATCGTTGCCGAGTCGCTCATGCATGGCCTTGAGCATCACCTTGGCGAAGCCGTCGCGACGTTCGTCCCGCTTGGCGACGAGTTGTTCCACGATGCGGCGCATTTCCGCCAGGGATTCGTGGATGCTGGCCGTGTGCTTGCGGGTGAACTCGACGACTTCAACCGCGTCCCAAACGATGTGGTTTTGACACACCGCCTGAAACCAGAACGTCTGGATGCCGAGCGACCGTTTGCCGACTTCGCTATTCCAAACGAAGAAGCCGGGCGCGAACGCTTGTCCTTCGATCTCGGCCCAGCCGGTCGGGTCGATCAGGAACACGAACATGTCCTGCTCGCCGGCATAGAGGCCGGTGCCGCCGGAATCGTCTTTGCCACCGAAGGCCGCTTTCTGAGGCGGCCGGAAGTCGGTGGCGAATTCGGCGAGCATGGCCAGGATGTCGGCGTTGTAGAGTCGCGTGTAGCTGACGCCGTGGATGGAGCGGATGCTCTCCCCCTCGGTGAAAAGCTGAAGCGGCTTGTTGCCATCGGGCAAGGTGTCTTGAAACACCCGCCACGCGGTGTCGGCGGTGACGCGGTTGACCGTGTCCCGGCTGACCTTGGCGAGTTGACAGAGTTGCGTGAAACTCCAGTCGTTCATTTGGTAGGTGCCGTCCGTGCCAGCGTTGGCGCCGGGGTCGGCGAAATCGACGACCAGGCGGTCGAGAGCCAGAGGCCGAGGCTTGAGGCCGCGCGGCGGCAACCAGCGGTCGACCGACTTGGCTTTCTGCTCCTGGCAGAAACGAGTGAGATCCCCGAGAGAACCGAAGCACTCGTCGGGGCTGCGGCGGAACAATTCCGTGTGTCCGCGTTTGAGGACTTGCATGAGTAGACCCTCCAAAAGATGTTGAACCTGAGGAAAAACGAGAGATGCACCACCGGTCTCTCGGCAGGGAGGAACTGCGGAGAGCCGGTTATGAGGACTACCCAAACAACAGGTAAAAGACCAACGGGCGCGGATATTGGCACAACTTTGGAAAGAAATCAAACGGCCCCGATGAGACGGTGCGTCTTCAAACGGGGTGAGGGGATCAAGAGTTGGCTGTAAGCACAGATTGTCCCTTTGGTGTAATCCGGCGTTTCTGGTTCTTGCTGTTGGGTTTTTCAGGAATGGTCAGTTCAATTAACTTCAGTTCGGCCAATCGTTGCAGAGCTTTCCAGACATTCCCGGTCATCTTGCCGTAGCCCAATCCTGCAATGATTGCCGATTTGCTCTGGGGGGAGTTCCTGCAAAGAACCAAGATTGCGAGTTCCGTTTCGTTAAGCTCAACTGGTACCTCAACTGGTACCTCGACTGGTACCTCAACTGGGGCCTTTTTGAGAAACTGGCGATGAACCAGGATTTCAACAAGGAACGAACTTCTGGTCCGGTCGGTCTTGAAGCGAGGAGGCGGTGATCCGTTGGCTCGCAACGCTTGGCGCATCGCGGGAATGCCGGTGCCTCGTCCCTCGGTCATTTCAAGTTCCTTCAGAAACTCGCCGATACGTCGATTGCGATAGCGACGGGTGACGAAACGTTTAGCATTCAGATCTTTCAAGCTGATGGAGGGATCGAGGCCGGGATAACTCAGGATTTCGATTCGGTCGGGATTGACCCGGACCTCGATGGGTTCGCGAATTTCGTAGCTGCGATGATACACGGCGTTGACGAGGGCTTCTTCGATTGCTTCGTAGGGGTAATTGAAGACGCGTTCCGCCTCGGCCTGGCCAGCGATTTTGGTCACATGTTCCTCAACCACCATGTTGCGGAGATAGGTCAAGGCGTCGCGAAGTTGATGGTGGAGCGGTCCACGAAAAATCTTCTCCTCCAGCTTGTTGCCCCCTACTCCTTCCGGAAAAAGCACCACATCGATTTGCGCGGTGGGAAAGAACTTCTCCGGTGAATCGTTGAAGAACATCAAGCCGACATTGCGCGGCGCAAGAAATTCGTCGCTCCCTTCGACGATATTCAAACTACGGCCGAGTTCAACCAATGAGAGCTTTCCTGAAGCCGAATACAGGCCGCTCTTGATGTCCTTGAGAAAAGAGCGAATGAGAGGCAATTGGAGATCCTCAAGTTCCGCTCGATGGCAAATGCGGTCATCAAAAGGAACGGTGGCGGTCAGAGTGAACAGTTCACGCAGGTCACCATTTTTGGCTTCGACCGTGTTGGCATAGCGACGAATGTAATGGCGATAGTCCTTGACCTTGGCCGTTACATTCTTGGGAGCCTTGTACGGACGAGTTTGCCCGCCAGGCGCCCAAAGGATCACGAGAGTCATGCCGTGAAATTCTTCAATGCAGAGTTTCGGAAAATAGGGCGGATGGATCAGGTGGCAGTACTGGAGCAGTTCCCTTTGAATCTTGTCGAGTTGCTCGTGTGGAACGCCGACGGGCGGAAACACGGCCTGGCCTTCCTTGCAGTCTTGGCCAATGATCAGGTAGCCGCCGCCGAGATTCTCGAAGTCGTTCGCGAAAGCACAAAGCGTCCGGAGAATCGGATCGGGATTCCAACCGGCCTTGAATTCGATTCGCTCGATTTCCACGACGCGAGCATGAAGCAGGTCGTCGATGCGGATCGGCAAGCGACTTGCAAGAATGCCAGGCGCTCCCTCGCCTTTCTTAGCGGGGGACTTCGTTGAGTCGTCGCGTTTCTTTCTCATAGGAGCAGGTTATCCATTGGTGGAGGCTGCGGAAAGCGGCGAATCCTGCGAGAGCCCGCAGGTCAGTCGTTCATCGCGTGCCTTGTCAAGATTCGATAGCAAGGAACGACGCCTCAATGTGGTCGGTCAACCAGACATGGTCATTCGCTCGTCGGAAGACATGGCCGGAGGCGTAAGCGTTCGCCGCATTCACGAGAACAACGGTCTGGCCTTGCTTGGCGTTGGCCACGCGAAGCGCATAATCACGGTCCGAGGTGAGATGGACAAAGCGTCGGCCAATCGGCTTTAACCCTTCTTGGCAAATTGTTGGGAGAGCGTCGTCCGTGGTTCCATGAAACAGCACTTGCGGTGGCACGGCGACCGGCGAAAGTTTACCGAGTTCGATGCTGTGGCCATACGTCGCACGAATCCGGCCATCGCAAATTTCGAAACGATCCGTTCCTTCAATGGCTGTTCTGAGCACGGCCTCATCGACGAGCGCCCAATCGTAACGATCGAACCGAATCGCGATAACCAGTTCCTCCAGATTCGTCCAGCCTTCATCGTCGAGTTCGAGGCCGAATCGGGCCGGATCGTGACGTAGGGCGAACGCGAGAGTGCTAACGAGTTTCTCGGGATCGATGGTGGAGGTCACGGCATTTCCTCTCGGACGTGGTCAGTGAAGGAGGGAATCCTCTATGTCGCCCGGAAGAATCGGGCCGATGTCCGTGGCGCAATGGTCGAGGGCGATCATCGCTTCCCGGCGATGTCCATTGAGAAATAGTGCACGAATCGACTGCGCTTCCGCGTCATTGAGGATAGCCCAAAACCCGCATCGGCGCAGGCCAAGGCGGACGCATTGGCGCACCAGCGACAGGGTATCATCCCGTTCAGGCTGGAACATGGAGAGACCATGCTTGGATGCAACGCCGACGTAAGCCTTCAACATGGCCTCTCCATATCACGGTTCCGATTGTTGATTCAACCACCGAAAACCTGACAAAGCACCTGTCGTTGCTGGTGCGGGAACAGGTGCCGATAGCGCCGGCGCTGGGCCTCGGTCTGATGGCCCATGAACTCGTCGATGAAGCGTTGATCCACGCCTTTGGCGGCGAGGTTGGAAGCGAAGGAGTGCCGCAAAACATGCCATCCTCGTAAGACGGCCCATTTCGATCCTTGAACGGTGAGGACAAAATGCGTTCCTGCGTCGTCTGCCGTGATCGGAATCGCGATCTCTCCCTCCTTGGGGCGATGCCCCATTTTCTGCGCCTGGCAAAAAACGTATCGCCCGCCTGGATGCCCGCCCTGGAACCATTCGAGGAAAACCCGTTCAAGGAATGGCGTCAGAGGGACACGACGGGTCGTTCGCTGCCCTTTGACGCGTTTTCGCTCGTGAATCAGAATCGTCTTTTGCTGGAAGTCGATATCGTCCATGTTCATGCGAACCAACTCACTTCGGCGAGAACCAGTGTGTGCCGCCGCGACGCACATCGGATACATCCAGGGCCGAGAGGCGTGAGGCTTTATGTAGGCCAGGAATTCATCGATCTGTTGAAGATCGAGAAACAGGCAATCCCAGAACCGCTTTGTTTCCTCGGCAGTTAATCCGCCTCGGCCAACGCGACGGTCGATTTCTTCCCAGGTCATGAATGGTCGCTTGTCTTCGCCTTTGGGGAAGCGAAGGCCGCGATTCGGAAAGCTGCCGGTGAGAAGTCCGGTCTGAACGGCCCAATTGAAGCAGGCCCGAAAGGAAGCCAACTCCTTTCGGAGGGTGACGGGACTCAGGGGAACCGTTTTCTTGCCTTTACGACGAACGCGTGTATCGAGATAATCTTGAAGGTCGGCGGCCACGATGTCCTTGAGCAGAAATTTGTTCCCGAATTTTCGAAGGACGTGGTTAAGGTGCATGCGAAACGTTTCGAGCGAATTGGCTTCGACGGACCCGTTGCCCAACGCGGCCAAGTAGCGGTCCACGATTTCGCGAAGCGTTTTCGGTTGAACCGATGTTGCCTTGGGAGAAGAAGCGAGTTTGCCGTCGGAGAGCAGAAACGTCATGATGTCGCCGGAGGCCGGCAACTCAAGTCGTCCGCGTTCGAGAAGAGCGACGTTCTCCTCGAATCGAAGGAGAATCGCCTGAGCCGCTTTGGGGTCGGTGACGGGAAGCGACTTCCGCTTCTTCTTTCCGCCCCAGCGGAAGCAGATTTTGAAGTGACCGGAGGACGGATGTTTTTCGAGCCATGCCATTTTGAGAGCCTCGCAAGGACGCATCGAAGATACGTC
>SIAJ01000065.1 GCA_009691845.1 Gemmataceae bacterium | reverse complement strand
AACTCGGACAATCACTCGTGGGACGTTCACGCAGGTCTTTCCAGCCGCATGAAGAATCAGTCGGCACCGATGCTCGATGCCGGACTGAGCGCGTTGATCGCCGATCTGGACGACCGAGGCTTGCTGAAGGAGACGTTGGTGATCGCTGTGGGCGAGTTCGGCCGCAGCCCACAACGTGGCGTCAGCACGAGCGGCAACGAGAACCAGGACGATGGCCGCGATCACTGGCCATACTGCTACACCGCTGTCATGGCTGGTGCGGGTGTCAAGCGAGGATTCGTTTACGGCAAGAGCGACAAGACCGGCAGTGCGCCTCTTGAGAATCCGGTCCATCCAACTGATTTGTTGGCGACCGTGTACCACAGCGTTGGCATACCTCCCGAAACGATCGTGTACAACCACTTGAACCAGCCACGCGAGCTGGTGAAGGGGAACGTGATCGGCGGGATTATTGGTTGAGCCAAGCCGGTGGCGTAAACAGCAGTGACGAAACCCACGAAGGTTTCGGGCGATTGCCCGAGGCCTTCGTGTTTCACTGCCGGTGTGCCGAGAAGCGAAGCCTCGGCGATCCTTTCGCCATCATTCGAAGATGGCGCCAAGAGTCGTGTCTACGGTCATGATCGGGCGATCCTCCTCCCCTCGAATGCAGGGAAAGGAGGATCGCCTTTTAGTGACAAACTCTCGCTTCGCCAGAAATCACGAGGCATTGGATCCTCCGATCCCTGGCCTCAGAAGTAAGCTACCCAGGAAACTCTATCAATGAGTCTCCGGTGCGCCAGTTGCCGGAAGGGTCCGTTTCCTTGGTTGGCACGACCCAGTCTTTCGCGAACTCGTCCGGATCGCCCAGCAAGAATCGGAATGTCGAGTCTTGTTTCCACATGGATTCGGGCACTCCGCCTTCGACTGCCTCGCGTAGCAAGTCGCGGCAGTGATTCTTCGCACCCGCCGCATCCGGATACCAGTCTCCCTTCACGTGCGATGGCTTGTGGGCCATCCAGGCGTAGAAGCGGGCGGCCCAGAGTGCCACGTTTGCATCCGGTTGGCCAGCCTTCAGTGCTTGCTCCACATCGCCGACGGCTTCCATCGTGGGAATTCGCGTATTGCCCATTGCCTGCGCGAGAGCCAGGTGGGCTCGGTTCAGCAATGCCGCACGATTGTTGGGATTCAGTTCTAGAGCACGTCCGAGTGCAGCCTCGGCCGGTTGGTTTTCGCGTCTGGAAACGTGGCAGTAGCCACGGAGTGCATAGAGCCCGGCCGGTTTGTATTGTGCGGCTTCGGCCCTGTCCAAGGCGGCGTGGGCTTGGGCGAAGTGTCCCAGTTTCGCCAGGCAGTGGGCCAGCGTCGCTTGAACTGGCCCATGCTCGGGACGCAGTCCGGCGGCTTTCTCCAGGTCCAGTCGAGCGGAGAGCCATTCGCGCTGGGCGGCCTTCGCCCGTCCAAGTGCCAGCCACACTTCCGGGTCTTGTGGCGTCCGTTTGGTGGCCTCGGTGAGATCGGGCACGGCATCGGCGTATCGGTTTTCGGCCAGCGCGATCATGCCAATGGTACGATGATCGGCGACACGGAAGGCAGGCCCGGCCTGTGCGGAAGCCATCCAGGTAGCCGCACTCACGATTCCAATTGCCGCCGACGTAGCGGCCACGCGGCCGGGTCGGCTGGAAAGAAACTGCATGGCCCGTTTGCGTGCCGAGTAGCACTGCCGCATTTCGAGTGCGACGGCCGCCGCCGTTTGTGGACGATCTTCCTGTTCGAATGACAAACAGCGTTCAACCAATCGAGCTAGACGGTGATGAACTTCCCGATTGCGATCCCGCAACGGGCACACGCCAAGCCTTTGCTGAGTGAGCATTTCCTCGGCAACGGTTCGCACCGACCGCGAACGGGGGAACCGGCCGAAGGGGTGCTGACCGGCCAACAGTTCGTACATGATTACGCCGAACGAATAGACATCCCCACGGGCGTCCATCGTTCCAACAAACTCGGGGTCGATCGCGGTCCGCAAATGCTCCGGCGGCATGTAGGGTAACGTGCCGCCGAGCCGAGATTTTGAGGTGCGAACGTCGGATGCGAGATTGAAATCGAGAACGCGTGGGTTCCCATCGAGTCCGAGAAGCACGTTTGAAGGTTTCAAATCGTGATGGACGAATCCGCTCTCATGGACCGCTGACAGCGCCTCCGCGATACGGACGCCAAGCCAAACGATTCCGTCGGTAAAGCCTGCCCGCGTCAAGAAAGGATCGGGCTTCAGATCGCTAGGCACCGGGTCGTCCGCGTGCAAGTTGCGTCGAGCGGCTGTCACGATGATCTGGGCACTCCGAGGTCGCTCCTTCCCTGCAGGGCGAAGCGGATACGCGAGTTCTAGCAGGTCCTCAAGTGTCGAACTGCCGTGGTACGGCATGACGACCAGGTACAGGCCGCTCGTGGTATCGTGCGGTGCGGACAAGACCGAGACGACATTGCGATGCCCCAGGCGGCCGAGCACCTTGGCCTCGTCACACTTTTCTCGCGTGAGTTTTACGACCACATGTCGAGCGGTCGTTTCTTCCAATGCCAAAACACCCGGCCGAAGGCCCCCTTACCTAGCTGGCGAAGGAGATCGAAGTCGCTGACACGTTCGCCCGCCTCCGGCCAGCGGTGTTGTCCGGGTTCTCGGCTAGGAGTCGAACCGGAAACTGGGCTCTTCACAGGGCCCTGCGTGGAGCCTGCGTGAATGAGCGATCCAGGATCAATACCCCGGACCGGAGTGACCGGAGTGTCGATTGTCAGTTCGGCCAACCCATCAGGCAGGGCGGCATCGAGGCCGCGATGGCGCTCGCCGACTGATTGCTGGGCCAGCATTCGGCCAAGCGAGGCGTGATAGTTCGGGAAGAGCCCGCAGAATTCCTCTATGTCCGGCCTGTCGCCCCGATGTTCTCGAATCAGGAACTCGGCAATGGCGAGGTCGAGGACGATCCCTTTATGGGCGGAGAGATCCGGGTCCTCGCCGATGGCACCAGCCGCATCCGGCAGCTCGCCATCAAGCCAAGTTTTGATAATCTCAGCGGCCCGGCGCTCGGCCGGTGAATGGTCTGGTTGCATTGTTTCAGCGCGGAGTCTGAGCGTTTGCAGTGGGCACGTTCGCCTCGGTGAGGCGGAACGGGCGGCTGTCTGGCGGTTTTTTTGGATGTAGCACGCATTCTCGTGCCGGATAAAAGAACTGTGCCGATTTTGCCGATTCAGTTGTGAGGCCAAAAAATGCGAACGAAGCGAACAGTGAACGCGAGAACCTCTTCGCCCTCGCCAAACTCTCTCCGCTTCAGGTCTTCCGTGAAATGGAGTGGAGCCGCGCTGCCAACCGATTATCTCAGGGTGGCTTCGTGGACCCGCAGAGTCGACGAGTGGGTCGACGCCGCTGGTATCAGCTGCAACTACGCCCCTTCTTCAATGAACTGCAAGGATGCAGAATTCAGGCAATAGCGCAACCCTGTCGGTCGAGGCCCATCTTCGAATACATGCCCCAAGTGACCATCGCACCGAGCGCAGCGGATTTCCACGCGGACCATGCCGTAAGCCTCATCCGTGATGTACGCGATGTGATCCTGGTCGAACGGTTCGTAAAAGCTCGGCCAACCGGTGCCCGATTCGAACTTGGCCTTCGAGCGAAACAATGGCAGCGAGCACAGGCGACACGAATAATGGCCGTCCTTCTTGTTGTTTAGCAAGCCGCCGCAGAAGGCGGGCTCGGTCCCATGCTTCAGGATCACACGGCGTTCTTCAGGCGTGAGCGACTCGGCAAGGTTCTCGATCTCCGCAGGGGAAGGGGGAGTCAGAGCGTGGCCGGAAGCGGATCGCGTCGGTTTTTCATTGCTCATCGCGTTCTTCCCAGTTGAATGATCGAGGGAACTATTTTCATCTTAGGCGGGAAGCTAAATCAAAATGAGCACACCAGCGAAAGTCGCAATCGTGACCGGTGCGGGTTCGGGCATTGGTCAAGCCACTGCCCTGGCCCTACATCGCGAGGGCTATGCCGTTGTTCTAGCGGGGCGTCGCGCCGACGCACTTCTGGCCACGCTTGCAATGGCCCAGCCGGAGCAGGATCGATTGGTGGTTGTCCCCACCGACGTGACGGATCCCACCGCAGTCGCAGCACTTTTTGAGAAGACTCGTGCGACGTTCGGCCGTCTCGATTTGTTATTCAATAACGCCGGCTCGGGTGCTTCACCCTTGCCGCTTGAAGATCTAACGATCGAAGACTGGAGACGGGTTGTCGATGTGAATCTCAGCGGACCGTTCTATTGCACGCAGGAAGCCTTCCGACTCATGAAATCGCAATCGCCTCGAGGCGGGAGGATCATCAACAACGGCTCGATCTCGGCCCACACTCCACGCCCGAATTCCGCTCCCTATACGGCCACCAAGCACGCGATCACGGGACTCACAAAATCGACCGCCCTGGATGGCCGCAAATACGACATTGCCTGTGGGCAGATCGACATCGGCAATGCGGGAACGGAAATGACCTCGAAAATGAAAGCGGGGATCCTTCAAGCGAATGGTTCGATCGCCATCGAACCAACGATGGATGTGGAGAATGTCGCTCGCACGATTGTGTACATGGCGAGTTTGCCACTCGATGCGAATGCCCTGTTCGTGACCATCATGGCGACCAAAATGCCTCTCGTCGGACGCGGCTAATCAGTCTTTCCGAAGCCCATACGTCTTGATTTTGCGATCGAGCGTCGAGCGTTCGATTTGCAAGATCTCGGCTGCCCGGCTCTTGTTCCAGTCGGTGTGCTTGAGCGTGTCCATGATGTGACGCTTTTCCATTTCTTCGAGAGACACCGGCTTAAATGTGTAGGCCACGTGAGTTTCCGAACTGCTTTGATCGAGCGGCGATAGCCACAGATCTATCGGCTCCAGAAAGGACTTATCGTGCAGTGCGACCGCTCGTTCGATGGCGTTGCGTAGCTCGCGAACGTTGCCCGGCCACGTGTAACTCTGCAGCTTCATGACCGCTTCGGGTGTGAAGCCCTTGATGCGCCGGCCCGTCTCACGCGTGAACTTCTTCAAAAAGTGCTCAGCCAAGAGGGGCACGTCGTCAACTCGTTCGCGCAATGGCGGCACGCGGATTTCCACGACTTGCAGGCGATAGAACAGGTCCTTGCGAAACGTACCGTCCCGAACGGCCTGCTCGAGGGGCCGGTTGGTGGCCGCGACAACGCGAACATCCACCCGAATCTGATTGTTTCCGCCCAGCCGCTCGAAGGGATGCCCTTCCAGCACGCGTAGAAATTTCGACTGCGTGCTCTGGGGCATCTCGCCAATCTCATCCAGGAAGATCGTTCCTCGATCGGCCGCCTCGAACTTGCCGATCATTTTTTCGGTCGCACCCGTATACGCCCCGCGTTCGTGGCCGAACAACTCGCTTTCCAACAGGCTTTCCGAGATGGCCGCACAATTGAGCGTGATGAAAGGCCCCTCCTTGCGCACACTCGAACGGTGGAGAGCCCGAGCAACGAGTTCCTTGCCGGAACCGCTTTCTCCGCGAATGAGCACGGTAGCCGAAGTGCTCGCAACTCGCGCGATCTGACCTTCGATCTGCTTCAGTGCTCTGCTGGAGCCGACCAGATCGCTCTCGAGGGCAAGGAGCGCTTTCAATTCGCGATTCGTGTTCGTCAGTTCATCCTGCCGACGAAGCTGAACCCAGGCCCCGGTCATCTGCCTTCCCACGGCCAGGGCGTAGTCGAGATCGTCCTCCGAGAATTGGTTCTGTGCCGAGGTGTAGAGGTGAATGAGGCCGACAACGTGCTCGTCTTCCACGACCGGCACACAAATCAGGCTGCCCGCTTGCAGGTCGCGGATGCTATCGCGAGTGTTATAGGCCGGGTCGTTCAGAACATTATCCGCCAGGACGGCCTCGCGGCTGTCGAGCACGGTATTCGAGACGAGTTGCGATGACTTGTGGTAAGTTCGTGACTTTCCATCCCGACTGCGATGGGCCAGCACTTCGAAATCGCGCCCTGCTTTGACCAGTTGCACGGCACCATGTTCCACCGGCATCCCCGCGAACAAGCCGGCCAGCACGGCCTCGGCCAGTTCCTCCAGGCTCTTCGCCGAACCCATGTCGAGTGCCAGACGATAGAGCGCGGCAACCGCACGTTCGGGCGAATCGGTACCGACCTCTGAAGGAGCAACCGTCTCCTCCGACCCACGCCGGTCGGGCAGAAACTTCGTTTTGCCAGTTCTCCTCGTGATCTTGACCGCTTCCTGCAAACCTCGGGTTGGTGATTCTTGAACGCCCGGCAGGTCGGCAAGATCGTACAGGAAGAGGAACTTCGAGCGGCCGAACTGCACCTCATCGCCGGTTTCGATTTCCTTGTCGCCCCGAACCGGCTTCCCGTTCACCTTGGTGCCGTTAAGACTATCGAGGTCACGCACGTACCAAGTGCCCTCCGCATATGTCACCTCGGCATGATCGCGAGAACAGAGATCGTCCGGAAGTGCGATACGGTTCTTGGGCGAGCGACCAACGCCGTAGGTTACCCCCTTTTGAAGAGGATGAACGTCGCCGAACCCATCGTCACGCTTGGCGACGAGATAGGCGGCAGTCGGTGCAGCCATGCGAGCCCCGAAAGCGTGCGAGAGAGCAGACATTATCAAGATACCCGCCAGACGCGGTTCTGGACAACCGGGACCACGGATTTGTCGACTCTCGCGTCGATTTTGGAAATTTCGTTTCTCCTCTCGCGTCTTCATGGTATCTTGCCACTCTCTCCCCACGCTCTGGAGTCTACTTCATGCGCCTCACCCTCTCTGCTATCACAACGATCGTGTTCGTCGCGATCGGAACCGCTGTCGACCCATTGCCCGTTGTCTCGGACGTCGAGGGGCAACCACTTGGCCAGAATGCCGACCGGATTGCCAAGGCCCTCGAAACGCTGGGGGCTCCGTTACCGGCCGACATGGCCAAGCAACTCGACGCTGCCATCGCTGACCGCGATGGCAAGAAAATTCAGCAACTGCTCGATCCGCGGGCTCTTCTGCAGGTCACCATCAATCCGGAATCTCGGGTGAAGGTCGTCACCGGTCCTGGCTCGACAACGATCCAGCAATCGGGCTGGGTGCCGATCCTCGTAAAAGTTGTCAACGACAGCACGGTGAAGAAAGTACTCAATGTGTCGAGCGCACAGGCAGGCTGGATCGCAAATAATAAGGAAGTCAAAAAAGACTATCGGTCGCGCTTCCTCGATCTGGAAATGCACACGAAGGCTCCCTTGGCCAAGAACCTCAGCGGGCTGAAGGTCGAATATGCGATTCTGTTGATCTACTCGACCGAGGCTGGCAAGCGCGAGGCGACCATCGGGTTCGATGTTGGCCAGGGCACTCAAGACCTTGGATTCCGAGGCGAAGTCCCCATTTTGTTCGACATACGGCACGCTGTTCCCGTTAAGATCGGTGTCGTGGATGAGCGAGGAAAGCCGACAGTCGGTCGATTCACATTCACGGATGCGGCCGGGCATATTTATCCGCCGCGTGCCAAGCGGGTCGCTCCGGATTTCTTCTTCCAGGATCAGGTTTACCGAGCCGACGGCGGGACCGTTCTGCTTCCCCCCGGTGAGTTCACGCTCCACTACGGGCGGGGTCCCGAGTACAAGATGAAGACCACGAAGGTTCAGGTCAAAGAAGCGGGCACGAAGATCGACGTGAAACTCGAACGCTGGATCGATCCTGCACAGTTCGGCTGGTATAGCGGGGACCATCACATCCACGGTGCTGGTTGTGCCCACTACACCAGCCCGACCGAAGGGGTCTATCCCGAAGATATGTTCCTGCACGTGAAAGGCGAAGCTCTGAACGTTGGCTGTTGCCTGACTTGGGGCCCGTGCTTCGAGTTTCAACGCAATTTCTTCGAACCCGCCCCGCACAAATTGACCGAGCCCTTCACCGTGTTGAAGTACGATCTGGAAATCTCGGGCTTTGGTTCGCAGGCTCTCGGGCACGTTTGTCTGTTGAATCTCCGCGATCAGACCTATCCCGGATCGGAAGGCACGAAGACGAAAGGCTGGCCGACCTGGACCACACCGGTGATGAAGTGGACCAAGCTTCAAGGCGGCTACACGGGCTATGCACATTCCGCGAATGGGTTGATCCTGAACCCGCCAGTTATCGAGTCGGCAGGCAAGCGGCTCATGAGCGGGCTCGACGCCAACAAGGATGGCAAAATTTCGAAGGCGGAAGCGGGCAAGGGACTGCTGCCTCATTCATTCGAAATAATCGACGCCGATTCCGACGGGAATCTCACGCCGCAGGAAATCACACGCTCACTGCAAAAGGCGGCTGGCGAATTGCCGAACTTGGTGGTCCCCGAAATGAACGGCATCGGCGCTCAGGAGATTTGCGTGTCGTCTGCCATGGGGGTCTGCGATTTCATTAGCGCAATGGATACGCAGCGCATCCCCGAATGGAATTGCTGGTACCACATTATGAATTGTGGCTTCCCCTTGAAGGCCAGCGGTGAGACAGATTTTCCGTGTATCACCGGCAGCCGCGTAGGCCAGGGTCGTGTGTACGTGCAACTGGGAAAGATCGACAAGATCGACTACTCGGCCTTTTGCGAAGGGCTCGCCAAGGGTCGTTCCTACGTGAGTGACGGCTATGCTCATGCTCTAGAATTCACGGTCGGAGATCAGCCCGCAGGCAAACAAATCAAGCTTGCCAAGCCCGGTCCCGTCACGGTGAAGGCCAAGGTCGCCTTCGACGGAGACCTTGTCCTTGGTACGTCCGTCGGTGGAGAAGTCGCTCGGGGCGCAACGCGGAAGGTTGAGCTGATGGTCAATGGTCAGCCGGTCGCTTCCAAGGAAGTCCCAGCCGACAACAGACCACACGATATTGAGTTCTCGGTGCCATTGACGAAGAGCAGTTGGGTCGCAATCCGACACTTCCCTTCGATGCACACAAACCCGGTAGAAGTCTTGATCGGCGGCAAACCAATTCGGGCTTCGAAGGCCAGCGCTCAATGGTGCATCGACGTGATCGAACAACTCTGGCGAGTGCGTGAGAACAACATCATCGCACCGGAACGCGAAGAGGCGAAGAAGACCTTCCTGAAAGCGATCGAGATTTACAAAAAGATCATCGAGGACAGTGAGGGTTGATTTCCAGGACGAGTGGAGCAGCGTAAGCTGCTCCACTCGCTACCGCTTACTTCTTCTTCAACTCCTCCGTGAGCCGCTTCACCTTGTCCTCCAACTCTTTTTTCTTGCCCTCGTCTTCGCCCGGCTTGTGATTCAACAGTTCCGAAATTGCTTCGAGTTGCTCGATGGTAATGCCACCAGCGCCGGTCGGAAACCCCAGGGCGCGGTTCCAAAACCCTGGTTCTTTTTTTCCACTTCCTTGGCACGTTCCGGCGTGATCGGCGGGCTTCTTGGGATCCGGCCGCTTGTGAAGTAACGGCCTGTAGCAGGATCGTCAACGTGTCAAAGACGAACCTTTGCATGAGACAGGCTCCAGGCAATACCGGACATGGTGTGACTGCAACGCACCGTGGCTCAAAAATCGTTGGCAAATTCACTTCTTGCGAAGTTTCTCAACTTCCTCGGCAAGTGTCTTGAGTTTCGCTTCCAGTGCGCTCTTCTCGGCTTGTAAGAGAAGAAAATCGCTGTCTCGTGCTGCCGCTTCCTTGGTCAAGGACCCCAGTTTGGCAGTCGTCGCGTCGATTGGCCGAGCGGCTGGGAACAGTCGGGCAATCGACTCAAGTTCTTCCAGTGAAACCGAGCGTCCGCCGACTGAGAAGGAACAACAGCCCCCTCCGCTTTCCTGTGGGATTTCGAGTGTTTTCGCACGGGCGGCGCTCAGCACGACAATGGCGTTCCCATTGCGAAAGGCCCTCAATCCTGCGGCTTCCGCCAAGGTAGAGATTGCCGATTCGTAAGGCAGGTTATTTAGCGACACCGAAATGACCGTCCGGCTCTTGTCGGTGGAGTCCGAGGCCAAGGTGAAGCTGCGACCAGTGCGGGTCGCCACGGCGTTCAGGGCCTCGCCAACGGGGACATCTCGAAACTTCATGGTAACATTGGCCGTGTAGCGGGCTGTGAAGCTTCGGTCGAGTTGATCGGTAGGCTGGTCGTACGATTGATTCAGTTCACGCAAGATCCTCGCAGGCCCGAAAACATAATCCTTGACCGTTGCGGAGGTGACGCTGATATGGTCGGGCATGAGGATGAATTCCGCGTTTACCTGGTCCAGAATGAGTCTCAGAATGGTTTCGAGCCGAACCCGTTTCATCGAAGGCATGGTGATCGGTCGTTCTTCGAGCACCTTCCGGCCGTCAACGTTGTCGTCCTGAACTGCTTGCAATGCCTTATAGTCCAGGATCGAGAAGCCGATTTTTTCGGAAAGTACTTCCAGAGCGGTACGCAAGAAGACCCGATCGTATTTGTCCAGATCAATACGCTCCATCAGCTTTTCGGCAATATCCGCCCCGTCGTCGGGCGGGGCCGGTTTTTTCGAATCGGGGGCCGCAGCAACTGGGATCGCCAAGATTAGGGCCAGGAATCCGCCCGCAAGATTGGTTCGCATCGAAAGTGCTCCGTTGATGTGAAAGCAATACACGTGAAACGGATTCGCCGGCAAATCGTTGGCGGTTGCTGTGCAGAAGTTGATCGCCGATAGAAGGGCGGTACAAAGAACCTCTGCCCGCTTCGAGTCCTTCTGATCGCGGAGGCCTGCAATCCCGCGTGAACGAGCGTTCCACTCGTCGGCTTCAATCTCGCCCTCGCAATCCGGACCGACCTTCGCATCACCCTCGTCACCCATGTCCGTAATCGCGAAGGACTGGCCACATCGGATATCGGCCGGTTTGCCGACGTGCATTTCATTGACAATGAATGGATCGCTCGGCCGATCTACCTTCTCGCTCAAATGCTGCGTGGCGGCAACCAGCTTGGCTGGACCATCGACACGGCCATGGCCTGGCCGAGTTATGTGATTTTCGAGCACATGGTACGAAGCGAATTTGGCCGGCGACTGCAACGAGGCGAGTTCGATTTGATCCGCCGCATCACGCCGCTGTCGCCCACGGCCGTGAGCCCGCTCGCTTCCAAAACCGATATGCCGATGATCGCCGCCGAGATTCCGCGGCACTTTTATGGCCTGCGATTCCTGCATCCCGAAAATGACGTCGATCCGGCACGATTTCCAATTGCGACTCGCTGGGCGGAACCATCGGGCCGCTTCCGGTTCGTCACGGTTGGGCGTCTGGTTCCTTAGAAAGGGCTATCGCTCACGCTGGAAGCGATTCGGCGGTCTGCAAAACTTCGCGAATGTGAATTCATCGTCATCGGCGATGGGCCGGATCGGCAGATGCACGACCGGTTCGTTGTGGAGCATGGCTTGCAGGATTGCGTGTCGATTCGAGGCCAACTTCCGCAAGCGGAATTGGCCGAGGAAATGCGGCGTTCGCAGGCGTTTGTCTTCCCAAGCCTTCGCGAGTTCGGCGGCGGCGTCATTCTCGAAGCCATGGCCTGTGCGTTGCCTTCGCTGATTGTCGATTACGGTGGACCGGCCGAGTTGGGGTCCGATGCGACCGCGCGAGGAGTTGGTGGAATTGTTAAGGATCGCGATGGAAGACCTGGTCACGAACCCGGAGCTTTGCCGAACGATGGGCGAGGCCGCCGCCGAGGCTCGAGATGTGCATACCTGGGGGTTGCCAAGGCCTCAAAAATTGCTGCCGTCTACAGGCAGGTACTCCAAGCGAACCCGCTCCCGCTACGATAACTGTCCCCTATTGGAGCACCACATGAATTCCGCCACTCTCACTTTTCTGCTACTTGCCAGTGTTGGCGAGTTGCCGAAAGTGGATGTCGTCAAGATCGAAGAAATCGTCCGCGTTCCCAGCTATTGTGAAGGCATCGTCTTCGATCATGCCGGCAATGGCTATGTTTCGCATGGCAAGTTCGTCACGAAGGTTACTCCCGATGGCAAGAAATCGCAATGGCTCGATTCGGGTGGCGCACCCAACGGTCACAAGATCCTGGGCGATGGCACGCACTTGATTTGCGATGGCAATCTGCACGCCGTGCTGCTCGTGAGTCCCGAGGGGAAGGTTCTCGGCAAGGCATCCGAGAAGTGCGGCGACAAGCCACTTCGCGGCCCGAACGATCTGTCGCTCGACGTGAAGAACAAGGGCTTCTACTTCACCGATCCGGGTGGGTCCGACGACAAGAAACTCGTCGGCACCGTGCATTACGTGGATTCAAAGGGAGTCACGCACCTCTGTGCCGAAGGGCTGGCGTTTCCGAACGGAATCGTCCTCACGCCCAATGGCAAGCGATTGCTGGTCGCGGAGAGCAAGAAGAACCGCATTCTCGAGTATCCGGTAGAGTCGCCGGAAAAACTCGGGCCAATGAAGGTGCTGTGCGATCTTCCCGCCA
This sequence comes from Gemmataceae bacterium, assembly GCA_009691845.1. Lineage (GTDB taxonomy): Bacteria > Planctomycetota > Planctomycetia > Gemmatales > Gemmataceae > SIAJ01. The sequence goes on along the minus strand of SIAJ01000065.1, from coordinate 21,867 downwards.
AGGCCGGCGAACAGATCGACAATCAGCCGGATGGGATCTGCCTCGATAGCGAAGGCAACCTCTATGTTGCCCACTATGGCATGAGGCAAGTGCAGGTAGTCGATCCGATGGGCAAAGTCATTCGTCGTTACCCGGGCGGAAACCTGACGACGAGCAATGTGGCCTTTGGCGGACCGGATATGGAAATACTGTACATCACCGGCGGGATCAAAGGCGAAGGCGAAAGCGAAGGGGGCCTGTTTAAGGTCAAGCTGCCCGGTGTCAAGGGACTCAAGATTCTGCCGGCATCGAAATAAGCATCAGAATCGTATTATTCTAGTGACGTAAGTTAGCACACAGAAATCGCTTGGGTGTTTTTAGATAAGTTGTAGGCGTCCGCACCGACAACGTGGGGCTTGCGTAAAAATATGCTGATTCTCGGGGTTTGGCATGCCCAATCGTTCGCGGAGCGCACGTCCACGATGGTCGATGGCAATTTTTCACACGCCCCGAGCGTGAGTGGTACACTGAATAGAGCCAACATTTACCCGCCTCGCGGGTTGTATAATTGAAGCGAAACGCTTTTTCCCAAGCCCCTCTGGGGGAGGACAATTCACATGCTCTCACTTTGCCGCGGCCTTGTGGCCGCGTTATTGCTCGCCGGATTGGCGGCCTTGTGCATGGATCCCGCAAACGTCGGGGCCCAGGATAAGAAGGATCCCAAAGGCAAGACCGCCAAGGAAGAAGTCGCCGAGCGGGGCGTATCGGTCCCGACGAGCGATGGGCTGGCGCTGAAGGGTTACTGGTTCCAAGGAACGGCTCTCGACAAGAACCGTCCCGACGCGGTGATGATGATGCCTGCGCCAGGCAACAAGATTAACGAGCAGTGGATTTGGCTGGCGAAAGCGCTGAGCGAGAAGAATTTCTCGGTGCTTCTTTTCGACTGGCGTGGCTGTGGTCTCAATGGAACCGCAGCCAACGGCGGTTCGGGCGTCGGCATCCTCGACGACCGAACGAAATTCTGGAACGAACCTTATAACGGTATGTTGTTGATGAAGTCCAAGGCGTTGATCGAGAAGAACGGGATCGACTACAAAGCCGTGTCAGCCGCGCCCGATGTACGTGGTGCTCGCTACCGAGATTTCATGTTCATGAACGATCTGCAAGGTGCTCGCTTCTACCTCGACAAGCAAAATGACGACGGTAAGTGCAACACGAACCGCATCTGGATTATTTCCGAAAAAGACGGCTCTCACCTGGGGTTGGCCTTCGTGGCGGCTGAGTTCCAGCGGCACACGAAGTATTTCCCCGGGGGAAACCTTTTCGACATTAAGGAAAAAATCGTCCCTGCGGGGAAGGACTATGTCGGGATGATGGCGCTTTCGTATTCCACTTCCGGATTCGCGAGTCCGTCGGCTAGCAAGATCTTCTCGAACGCCTTGCCTACACTTGGAGCGAACGACCTTGTCAAGGATGCCCGGGACCATTTGAAGGACCGCATGGCCATGGTTCTCATGTCCAAGAAAGGCGATGGTGGACCGTCGCGAGCCTTGTTAAACACTGTCGGCGTGTCCGCCACTGTCGAGGCGACTCTGAGAGACCTCTATAAGTACCCGAAGGAATTCGACATCAAAGCCATGAAACCGATTTCGGGAATCGACCTGATTCCCGTGGATGATTCTTTCAAGGTCAAGGAGTATGTCATCGAAGCCATGGTAGCAATCAGCAAGAAGTCACCCACTGGCAAGGGTACTCCAAGCGACCGCGATGCATCGAAGACGTTCACCGCGCCGCGATTCCCGATCGAGAAATTCAACAAGTAAATTGGTTCCTTCACGAACGCGTGAGATGAAAATCTCACGCGTTTTTTTTACGCACGCGGATGAAACTTGCGGTGCATCTCTTTCAGCCGTTTTCGGTCCACGTGCGTGTAGATTTGTGTTGTGCCGATGCTGGCGTGCCCCAACATCTCTTGAACTGCGCGTAAGTCCGCCCCGCCTGAGAGCAGGTGCGTGGCGAAACTATGTCGAAGTGTGTGCGGGCTGGTCTTTTTCGGCAATCCCGCACGTTTGACGTACTTCTTCACGATCATCCACAGGGCTTCGCGATCGAGTCGCTTGGCCCCACGACTCAGGAACACGAACTCCGAAGGTGCCGCGGACGTAAGGGCAGGCCGGCCTTCGCCGAGGTACGCACGCAATGCCGAGATGGCCTTCGAGCCCAGTGGAACCAGCCGCTGCTTGCTTCCCTTGCCGAACGCCTTGCAGAATTTTGCATCGAGATACAAGTCGCCAACTTTGAGATCCACCACTTCCGATGCTCGGCAACCCGTGGCATAAAGCGTTTCCAACAAGGCTCGATCGCGCAGGTAGAATCGATCGGCTGGCAATGGTGCGTACAACAACGCCTCGACATTCGCGGTTGAAAGTATCGTGGGTATGCGTTCCCACAACCCCGGTGACGCGAGCAACTCGACGGCCATCGGGTCGGCACGCTCCTCCAGCTTGAGGAAGCGATAGAGCATTTTTAGCGAGACCAGATGCCGGGCAACGCTGGCTGGCGCAAGTTGCTCGCTCCGCAGAAACTCCAGATATTCCGCGAGCTGGCCGAGTGTCGGCTTACGAAAATCACGCATGATGCCGAGCGCAAACCAGGTGCAAAATCGATCGAGATCGTGTGAATAGGAAACAACGGTATTGTCCGCCATGCCGCGTTCGGCCCGCATGTAGGAGCGAAACGCTTCGACTTCTTCGACGAGTTCTTTCAGGTCGGACATTGCTACTCCATGTTGCGAAGCGCCGAACGCAACTGCGTAACCGCTTTCGCTCGATGACTCAACGCCTGTTTCACACGCAAACTCAGCTCACCGAACGTGCGATGGAACTCGGGCACTTCGAACAACGGATCGTAACCGAAGCCACCGGCACCACGCGGTTCTTTCACGATGACCCCATGACAGCGGCCTTCGGCCATGGCTTTCACCTCGCCATCCGGAGAGGCCAGGGCCGCGACGCAGATGTAGTAGGCTGCCCGTTTATCGTCTGGCAACAAGGCGAGTTCCGCGAGCAACTTCACATTGTTGGCCACGTCGTCGCCGTGTGTGCCTGCGTAACGTGCCGAGTAGATTCCTGGCTGCCCCTTGAGGGCTGGAATTACCAGGCCGCTATCTTCTGCCAGCACCCATTCGCCTGTTGCCTCCGCGTATCCCGTCGCCTTGAGCCTGGCGTTTTCTTCGAAGGATGCCCCGGTCTCGTCCACATCGGGCACGTTCGGCCACGGCGACAGATTCGTTAACTCGATCGGCAAGTCGTGGAGCAGGTCTTGCAACTCGACGAGCTTTTTTTGATTCCGCGAACCGATCACGAGGCGTGGCATGGCGTGCTCCGAATTCAGTTTCGTTTGTGGGGCGGCGAAGGTACAGAGCGATTGATGAATGCGGTCCAAGAGGGCCAACGTGACTTGCGTTAGATTCGGGACAGGTGGAACAGGCGGTAGATCTTGCTCAAGCTTCTTCTCGCCCGGCAAGCTACTTCAACAACCGCCAGCCCTTCTCGTCGGCAGCCAGTGCAGTGTGCCCCTTGTGGCGATCATAGACTTTGTGCATTTCCTCGATGTTGTCGAAGAAGCCGACGATGTGTGCGGCACTGAACGACTCCCCGGCTTTGACCTTCTTGCCGTGAATCTCCTCGATCATGACGATGATGTTGTTATTAAGCCGCTGGCTCGCCCAGGCTTCGTAGACGACACTCGGTTCGAGCGTGAGGCCCGCTAGCCAGGGGCCGTCCTTGCCCGTCTTCGGGTCCCGAATGTGGTAGGCACGAATGAAATGCTCCGGCGTCTTGTGCGTATCGCGTCGGTAGCCGAATTTCAGATCGGGTGGAAAGGGCGCAAAGAACTCACTCGATGGGATCCGCAGGCCTTTCGGCCCACTCAAATAACTGAGATACATCTCGCTGAACGTATCTCCTTGATCGTGGCGGACACAGCCTGGCGTATCGTTGCGCAAAAACATTTCGTCCGAATCATTCGCGCTGTCGATCTTATCCATCAGCACGAAGAACCGCTCGCCTTTCGGAAATACGATTAGTTGTGTCCATTGTGAGCCGGCTTTACGGCCCGGTGCGGCATACTCGTACTTGTAAGTCGTCTTAACAGCCACGAAATCCCTGCCGCGAATGACTTTGGGTTTCACGGGCTTCATCCACGGGCAGAGTTGCGGCCCCTCGATGGCACGCTTGCGATGGCTACGGCCGTGAGCATTCAAGGCGTGGGCAATTCGTGCCGGATCCTTCTCGTTCGTGTGCCAGAGATAGCTGCCAAGCCCGCGCTCTTCGGTGGCGTGAAGTTTGTCGCGATAAGCCTCGTCGCTGCCCGCTTCCATCAGCCAGTCGATGACCATCAAGCCATCGCCAAGTTCGCGGAACCCGGTGGTTTTGTCGAGGAACGATTGCTTCTCGATGCCGGTCATCCATTGTTTGGGATTCTTCTTGGGGATGACGGCCTCAAGCTTGTCGGTCTCGATCTTGATCGCACGATCGTCCTCGGTCACCTTGACCCAATCCGCATCTTTCGCAGGCTGGGCAAAGATAGATGCCGTGGTTGCAACGAACAGGAGAAGCGTGGATTGAGAGAACCGCATTTGTTCGCTCCATGGGAAGAATGCATGAGGAAAAGAGATTGTAGCCGCACTCGTAAGAATGCGAGAGAACCTCTTTCGTGGTGACGGGCCTCCAGTCTGTCGGAGCATGTGCGAAGCGATTGCTCTTTGCTCGCCTCAAAACGCAAGAAATACAGTCTGAACTATTCGTTTTGTTTTGGGGCGATGGAAGGAGTCGGGTATGATTGGGATGTAGAGACCAAACCAATCGTTCGGCGTAAGGGCGCACAGATGGCCGACGCCATGTCGTGGGAGATGCTAAACGCGACTGCCGACGATTGGGAGTCGCTAGACCAGCTTTATCTGGTCATTTGCCGGTTCCGATCGCCAGTCAGCCGGGCCACAGTCATCGAGGCAGCGGCTCAGCTTGAAACTGTCGGATTCTTAGAGCAGAGGGTGGCTGACGCTCCAGCTTCCGAACGCTGGTTCAGGATGACGGGTGCGGGGCACGTGGCGTGGCAGGAGGCCACTGACAAGTACGCAAGGTAGGCCAAACGTTCAGATCGTATTGCACCTCCAACGAAGAGCCAATCCAACCGCCACTGCTGCCCACCATCAACCCACCTGCAACCATGATCCTATAATTGCGGGCGTCAATTCGGTTGCCGGGCCGTGCATCGTCATGGAGTTCGTGCTGGGTGCCACGCTCGAATCCATTCTGGAGAAAGAAAAACGGTTGACGGTCAATCGGGCTGGTTGGCCGCTTGCCTCTGTCACTCGCTCGAAATGGCCCATAAGAGCGGCCTCATCATACATCGCGACCTGAAGCCTGCGAATTTGATCATCGTCAACACGGGCACGCCGCAGGAACATTTGAGAGTGATGGATTTTGGCCTCGATCTCCATCTCAACTTGAACAAGCCAAACCCGGCGAAAAGCAAGCGGGAGATCACGGTAGTTTTATATGTGCCACACGGAGGGGCTCCAAAGGACCCAGCCGCGTGGCGGGGCCGCGACCTTCTGATATGCGAGAAAAGATGGTCCAGGTGTGATCCGGTCGCTGAGCAGGCGGCCCGCCTGCTCGGAAACTCCAAAGCAGGCGGGCCGCCTGCGCTACGAAATCTGGCATCAATCCTTATGGTTAAGGATACCTCTCCCCACGGCCATTCCTGTTAGCAGTCGGCATACTTGCTACGCCGATTGTTCCGCACACGGAGTGTGCGGGCTACCATGAACTAACGAACTGCATTCCATGAAACGCATTGCCATTCTGACTGCCGGTGGAGACACGCCCGCCCTGAACGCCACGATAGCGGGCGCGGTGACGCGGGCCAACCAGTGCCGGGTGGAACTTATCGGCATCATCAAAGGCTTCAGCGGCCTGCTGAATCCACGTGTGCCGCACGTCCACCTGAATCCGCTTTACACCAGCATCCCGGAACTCGATCCCACGCTCGGCGGTACACTCCTCGGCGCATCCCGCGACTATGTCAATTCCGACGACAAAGCGACTCTTGCCGCCGTGGTCTCGCGCCTGCACCAATTAAAAGTGGATGGCCTGATTTGCGTCGGGGGCGATGGCACCTTGAACGGGATGCAGGCTCTCAGTGAATCGATCCCCACGGTCTTGGCACCGAAAACGATCGACAACGATCTCGGGCTGAATTACCGCACCGAGTCCGACGAATGGCGTCGTGAAAATCTGCCGAATGGCGAGCACAAATACAGCCGACGAACAAACAACGACCCGATCGATCTCGGTCAAATGGTGAACTATGTCACGCCGGGCTATGCCACATCCGTGTTCGTATCCGCGGCAGGCGTCGAACGGTTGCGAACCACGGCCGAGAGCCATCGACGAATCGCCATCGTCGAAGTGATGGGCCGCCATTCGGGCTACATCGCTCTCGGGGCGTGCTACGGTCGGCCAGACATCTTGCTCGTTCCCGAACATCCGCTCGACACGGATGCGCTAGTCGCCCGGATCAAGGAGGTTTACGAATTGCAGAAGAACGTCCTGATCATCTGCGGCGAAGGAATCGTGGACGAGAAAGGACACGAACTCGGATCGGAACTGGTTTCGACGGATCCGGCAGGGAACAAATTGCTTTCGGGAGCATCCGAGGCTCTTCGCAACTTGCTGATTAACCGGCTCGGCGACGAATATTTCACCACAAAGCGACGCAACGAATCGGCGAAGGCGGCCATCTTTACTCGTAAAGTCGGGCACACGCAGCGTGGCGGCCGACCGATCCTGTTCGACCGCTTCTATGCGGCTCAGCTTGGCGGTAACGCCATCGATGCCCTTCTGGATGGGCAGATCAACGCGGTGAGCATTTTGCAGTGGAACAAGGAGCAAGGCTTCCACGTGTCGAGCGTGCCCGCCAACGATTTCCGCGACCGCTGGGGCCTGATTCATTCCCGGCAAATGCACCCGAGTTTTTACGATCCGGTCAAGATGCGTCCCTCGAAACTCGGCATCGAGTACATGCACAATATCTTCCGCAATGCCCTGGGGGACGACGATTGCGAAGCCGCCAAGACCGTGTTCTCGTCGGGCAATCTCACTGCGCCGTATCACTCGGTGAATACGGATGTGAACAAACGGATTCGGTATTTGTGAAAGCTTCAGAGTAACAAATATGCCACCAGCAGCATGCCCAACACAGTCATGAGAAAAGTGACTCCGACGCTCAGCGAAAACGCAGTCGGTCTATAGGCCCCGCCCTTGCTCAACCGGCGAGGCAAGTGAATGTGTCAAATCGTGGCACCGAGCGCCACCATTCCAGAGAGTGTCACGATCATTGGGGGTGGGCTGGCCACGCGTTACGCGAGTTCATGGAGAAACAGCGACGACAAAGCCGAGGCCCATGAGGGCGAGGCCGGTTCGGACCCAGGCGAGCGAGATTCGTTCGGCAGCCAATGGAATTCGCGGATCGTCGAACGCGTTCCCGTTCATGCTTCACGCCACGGCTCCCGCCACCTGAATGTCCAGCACCTGATCCAAGAGCGTGGCATGGAATACATTGCGGACCGCCGGGAGCACGTTTTCCAGCCTGAGCCGCCCGCCGCTCGCACGCAATTTCTTGTGAAGAGCCATCATATGTCCGAGGATGGTGCTCGTGAGATACTGAATCGTGCTCATGTCGAGAACAACTTGCTGATCCGCGTGTCCGACTGCGAGTTCGGACATTAGCTGACCGACCCGGTCGGCGTTGTACTCATTCAGACTGTCGCAATGGAGGAAACGTACCACGGAGCGATTGCCATCACGAGTGACTTCAATCTGCAACTCTTGGGCGTGAAAGGGCATACTGGGATCCTCAACAGTCGCTACCGGGAAAGTATGGTCCCGGAGGCTGGGGCTTGGCGCACACCTGCAATCAGGTAGAGAAAGTATAGCAAATGCCTTGGCGAACCAAAAGTCAGGAGGCTGGCAGATACGGATTGGGTAGGAGGCTGCATCTCTACAGGCACCAACAGACTGACCCGGCTGTTGATAGAGAACCCTTCGACACCGATGCGCGAGCCAGACGCCCCTGATCACCCGAAAATGCCCTTTCACACAGCGTGTGCCTGGATTGCGCAGGAATGGCCCAGTTGCAAACGTTCGCCGTCGTGTAGTTCGCGCACAGGCGATACAACCGCCCAGCAACCCGTGGAATGGGCGACATCCATTCGTTGTTGCACACAGTTTCGAGCGAGCCGACCTCTCTAAGGTCCGGCAAATATTCGAGAGCACGACCGCAAGTAACGCATGGCACGTTCTCTCAAACACGGGTTGAGAACAGTGATCGCAGATGACTGCTTTCGTAGACCCTTGGTTGATCGAGAATGCATGCCGTGTCTTGCAGCAAGTGGACTGCCGTTCTCCATCGCTTTTCCTGGTCGTGCTTCGTGAAATAGCCATGAGACCGTGTGCGGACCGCGACAACTCCGCATCGCAAGTCGTACACCAAACACAAGACTCTCGCCATTTTCCGGAGTTCTCAGAATGCGTTACCTACTGGCTCTGGTCTCGGGTTGGTTGCTTTTCGCCAATTCCGCTTTGGCCTGGAACGAATTCGGGCACATGGCAGTCGCCCGCATCGCGTATCGCGAGATGGGCGACGGGCTGAAGGTGCGGATCGCCAAACTCCTTGAGGAACACCCGCATTACAAGGATCATCTGTCAAAGCTTTGCCCCGCCGACGTGCCGCTCGCCGAATGGGCATTCCTGCGTGCCGCCACCTGGTCCGACTGGATACGACCCAAGAAGGACGATCCGCGTGGCGATCGCGTAACCGGCTACCATCGTCCCGGAGATCATTATGTGAACATGCCGATCGCGGCGGACGGATACATGGACGTCGTTCGCGATTTGAAGTCCGATCCCGACGTCCAAGACATCGTGGGGGCATTTCGGCAACGTATCTCCGAAGCGAAACTGCGCTCGGCCACAAAGGGAGATCGTGCAGTGGCCATCTGCTGGATGTCGCACCTTATCGGCGATGTCCACCAGCCTCTGCATTGTGGCACGTTGTACTCGTCGATTTTTCCCGATGGCGACCTCGGCGGGAACCGCTTCGGCGTCACAGTCGAGGGCAAGGGCGTCAAGCTCCATGCATTCTGGGACGATGCGCTCGGCAAGGCGGATGGCTGGGAGAGTGACTCGACCACCCGACAAGCCAAGCTGTACGAACGACTCAAAGAGATTGACGAGACACTCCGCGATCCCAAGTATGGCCGAGATAAAATGCAAGAACTCACCAAGAACACCACATTTCCCTCCTGGGTTCGTGAAAGCCACGAACTAGCCGTTCGTGTTGGCTACCGCGAAGGAAAACTTCGAGGTGCGGTCGTTGGCTTCAATACACCGGTCCCAACCGACGCACCGGCACTTAGCGTCGAGTACGTGGCAACCGCGAAGGAGCTGGCAAAGGTCCGCATCGTGCTGGCCGGCTATCGGTTGGCGGACAAGTTGAAATTAGCACTGCCGAAAGATTGAGTGCTAGTTCGAGCTGAAGTCCGGGGGAAATCGTCTGCCGGACGCGGTTTCGGACTTTGAGCCCGCTCCGGCTACGATGGCCCGACAGGCCTCCATCAGTCGGCGGGCACGTGCCGTCACATCAACTTCTTCCAACAATTCCTGTCTCACTTCAGGGGACAGTGGCAAACTGAACGCAAGCACATCGCACAACGGACCGAGCGAGAGTTCGCCGTGAAAGAACTCGTTCAGATGCTCGCGAATGGGCCCCGAAGAAATTCGCGGCAGAATCACGTCGGCGAGGGCGGTTCTTAACGTCATCAGTTCGTCAATGTCATCGGTCGCGACATCCGTTAGCACTTCGACATTCGCAAGCCGGTAGAGTTTTTCCGTCGGCAACTCATCGAGAGTACGTACTCGGGCTAGCCCGCGAAGAATCAAGTGGTATCGGCCATCAGGCAAGAGCTGGTCGGCTACAATCCGACCGAGACACCCCACCTGGCAAATCGCCGGGCATTGGTCGTACTTCTCTTCCCAGCCCGGTTGGAGCATGGTCAACGCGATCAAACGATCGGAGGCCAAGGCGTCGGCCGTCAGTTGCCGATACCGATGTTCGAAGATGTGCAGTGGCTGGATGGATTGGGGGTAGATGACCATGCCCGGCAGTGGGAATAGCCTGACCGTGCCATCGAATTTCTCGAGCGCCGCTTGATCTTCGTTCATGAATCCTCGGGCCAGCAGCCCGGCTCGGGCAGCAGTGCAATCTTCGGAACACAATCCGCCCGAAGCGTGGCGAATGTCACGGATGAATCAGCAAGCAAGTCCGCCAAAGCACGCTCCATCATCTTCCAGAAATACTCGGCGTCCAGTCCAAGATGCCGATTCGGGAATCCTGCCATGTATCGACGTCCCGAATGAAACAGCCGCCGAGACCCCATGGCGTTTCCGTTATTCGCATGGTAGACACAAACGGCCGCCTGGATCAAACCCTGAATAAATCTCCGTTCTGGTCCGGCCGTGTCGTGCCAGAGATCTTCCCAAACTTCGTGGGCCTCGAAATATTCGGCACGGTTGAATCGGAGCACTCCCTGCAGATACCGAGAGTCGTATTCCGTCGTGGCTGCCATCCGCGTATCCTGTTTCATAGTAGTCGGCACATTCCGTGTGCCGACAGCACTCCTGGTGATCTCCGTTCGCACACAGAGTGTGCGAACTACTAATAGGCACCCATGTTCGGACCCAGCTATTCTTACGACGCACTTGCCACCTGGAGCCAGGCCATTGGCCACGGGCACGGAGCGGGGCTGCCGCTCGTTCGCGTGTTCGAGATGCAGGCCAAGTCTGGTCCTCTCGCCTTTCGCGAGATGGCACGGCGAATTATCACCAAACTTGAGGCCGGCGAAACTCTCGAAGACAGTCTAGCTGCCGAGGGTGCAAATCTGCCCGAACTCTTCGTATCCCTCGCGGCCGTAGGCGAACGCTCTGGGCGCATCCCTGATGTCTTTGCCCAACTCAAGGAATACTATCACCTTCAACATCAGTTAAAACGAGAGTTCCGTTCGCAGATTGCTTGGCCGGTGTTCCAGTTCGTCGCCGGGGTTCTCGTCATCGCCTTCACGATTTTCGTACTGGGTTTGCTGGCTCCGGATAACCCGGCCCAACCAATCGGCTTCGGGCTGTCTGGCACCAGCGGTGCGATTCTCTTCTTGCTTGTGGTTGGTGCAACCGTCGGTGCAGCACTTCTGGCCCTCAAGATCTTCACCCGTACTCTCGCCAAGCGCGAAGGCTTCGAAGCCTGGCTCTTGCGTGTGCCAATCTTCGGCCCGTGTGCTCGCTCCATCGCGATGGGGCGATTTTGCCTGGCTTTGAAGCTCACGCTCGATTCCTCCCTTTCGGTCAGCAAGGCCATGCGAATGAGCTTGAAGGCAACCGGCAATTCCGCGTTCAAGGCGCAGGCAGATCGAATCGCGAAGCGCATTCAGAAGGGGGAAGAAATCGCCGAGGCCATGCGAACGAATCCCATCTTTCCGGCCGAATTTTTGGCGATGATCACGATTGGCGAAGAAAGCGGCCAAATTCCCGAAGTGATGGCGAAACAGGCCGAGTTCTACCGCGAGGAATCTGCCCGACGCATGAAAGCTGCCACGCGGGCGCTGGCAGTCGGAGTTTATGGCCTGGTTGCACTGTTCATGATTATCATGATCTTTCGCATGGCTGGAACATACATCCAGGCACTGGGTGGGTAAGGAGGAATGAGGGCAATCTTCTCGGCGATTCTCGGCTGAACCCCTGTTGAGGTTCCCCTCGGCTGGGTAAAATGAGAGATTATAACCCGCAACCTGATTCGCCTGTCGGCGGGAGGCCCTATGACCGGCTTGTTCTCGGAACTCATCGACTACATGGAAGAGGAAGAATGGAAGTACGAGATCCTCGAAGGGGAGACGATCATTCGCTTCCACTTCAAGGGGCGTTCCGGTCGCTTGCTCTGCTACGGCGAAGTCGATGAAGCAAAGCACTGGCTGATCTTTTACTCCTATATGCCCGTCAACGCTTCGTCGGACAAGATGGCTCAGGTGGCCGAGTTCATCACGCGGGCGAACCGCGGAATGCGGATCGGCAACTTCGAGCTCGACTTCGATGATGGCGAGGTTCGCTACAAGACCAGCCTCGACATCGAAGGGGGCGATCTCACCAGCAAGATGATCGATAACCTACTTCGGGCAAACCTGACGACCATCGACCGCTATTTTGCGGGTATGATGGAGCTGATTTACGGCGAGAAGTCACCTGTCGATATTATCCGACGAATTGAGACTCCGCCTGACGATCTTGAACCTCTGGATGCCGACGAGAGCGAATTTGATGACGAAGACGATGAGGAATTGCCTTTTGCCCCCGACGAAGACGATGACGAGGAAGACAGCGAAAAGCGGTTCTAACTCCTTGTGAATATGGCACTAGCGCCGAATTATGACTCGAGCAGCCACTTTCGGATCTGAAATTATTCCTTTCGTGCCAAAGATTCCTTTTGAACCGGCTTCAACTCTGAACTAAATTGGTGCAAGTGTTCTGCTCTTTTCACAACCCATAAGGGAGATTCCCTGCCCGCACGAGTTCGCACCGACGCTGGCATGGATGAGGAGGGGGTCTTGAACATCAACTCGAGCGTCTCGATTCGCTTGAAGGGAATTAGTGGCGAGGTCAAAGGAAAGGCCTGGGAGTCCACCAACATACTTCGAGCCGGTCGCCTGGATACGCTCGAAATCGTCCTCGATGACAGTTCCGTCAGCCGCCGCCACGCGGAAGTCCGCCATGCTGAGACGGGCTGGTGGGTCCGCGATCTGGAAAGCACGAACGGCACCTTCGTGAACGGCGTCCGCCTCGGGCCGGGCGAACGGCAACTGCATCCCCGCGACATCGTGCAGTTTGGCAAAGTGGCCATGATGGTCGAACTGCTGGATGCCCCTCCGCCCGAACCGGTTCGGCAACCAGCATCCTCCGAACAAATCGTCGTTGAGGCCGAAGCGAGTTCCTCCTGGCAGGAAGGTTACGACCGCCTGCTGCTCGACCGCAACCATGCACCCCGCCCAGGCGACCAGTTGATGGCCTTGCTTCGTGCTGGGCATCATCTGGTCAACATCGAGTCCGAAGACGAACTACTCTACTCGATTCTGAACGATGCGGTCCACGTGCTGGATGCCCAGCGTGGTGCCATCGTTTTGGCCGAAGGCCCGGATAACGAACTCAAGCTCAAAGCCCTGGCGACCGGCCGCGGTGAAACCACTTCCCGATTCAATTTCAGCAAGGGACTCGCCAACCGCTGCTATAGCCAGGGGAAATCGATCCTCTGCTCCAGTGTCGAAGAGGATAAAGAACTCTGCGGTGCCATCAGCATTGCCGACGGTGCCATGGCCTCGGTTCTCTGCGTTTTGCTCCGCTCTCCTCGCAAGCACTTGGGTGCGATTCACCTCGATCGCTCGTACTGGCAGAAGCCCTTTACCGAGGACGATCTGCATCTTGCCGATGCGTTGGCCGCGCACGTGTCTGCCGGCATCGAATGTGCCCAACTCTTGCGCCGACAACGCGAACTGTTCCTCCAAACCATCTCAGCCCTGGCGTCCGCGGTTGAAATGCGAGACGCATACACCGGTGGCCACACGGCCCGCGTGACGGCCTATTCACTGCTCGTCGGCGAGGAACTCGGGCTCTCGCCGAAAGAACTCGATCAACTTCGAACCGGCGGCCCGCTGCACGACATCGGCAAGATCGGTATCGACGATGCCATTCTCCGCAAGCCCGATCGCTTGACCGATGCCGAGTTCGAGATCATGAAGACACACACCACCCTGGGCGATGATATCCTGAAATCGATCCCCGAACTCAAGGACACGCGACCCATCGTTCGCTCGCATCACGAACGCTGGGACGGTCGCGGCTACCCGGACAAACTCGCTGGCGAAGACATCCCACTCCTGGCCCGGGTGTTGGCAGTTGCCGACGCCTTCGACGCCATGACCACCAAGCGACCATACAACGTGGGACACGTCAAGACACCCGAGCAGGCCTTTGCCGAGGTCGAACGTTTCAGCGGCAGCCAGTTCGATCCGCGATGTGCCCTGGCTTTCCTGGAAGTGAAGGCCCATGTGCTCGAAGCCATGCGAAACAGCCGGGCGACCGGAATGTTCCACATGAACTTCGCGGATAAGTAGGCTCTCGGATTAGCCGCGAAGGAGTAAGAGTAGGACAAGCTACAACTCCTTCTCATTTCCCTCTCGGCTTCGCTCGTGCGGGTCTTCCACTCTAAGCCAACATCTTCTGAACCACAGTCCCACCAACATCCGTCAGTCGAAAATCTCGCCCCTGGAAGCGGTACGACAGTTTCTTGTGGTCCATGCCGAACAAATGCAACATCGTCGCGTGCAGATCGTTCACGTGTACCTTGTCTTCGACAACTCCCCAGCCGAAGTCGTCGGTCTTACCGAGCGTGAGGCCACCCTTCACTCCGCCGCCGGCTAGCCAGATCGTGAACGCGAATGGATGATGATCGCGGCCGGTTACGCCAGCAAAACCCGGTCGATTCTCGCCCAGAGGCGTGCGGCCGAATTCGGAGAGCCAGACGACGAGCGTATCTTCAAGCAGCCCGCGTTGTTTCAGATCCTTGATCAGAGCGGCCACGGGTTGGTCCGACATGCCGGCACAGAACTTCAACTCCGGCTCGAGATTGCTGTGATGATCCCAGGATGAATGAAACAGATTGACGAAACGTACACCGCGTTCAACCATCCGTCGTGCAAGCAGGCAATTCAACGCGAACGAACGATAAGTGCCTTTCCCTCCGCCGCGTCCCCCTTTTGCATCCGGCTCGGGACGATCGAGCCCGTAAGCATCGAGCGTCTTCTTGCTCTCCTTGGTAATGTCCAGCAACTCTGGGGCGGCCGCCTGCATCTGAAACGCCAGTTCATACGCCGCCACGCGACTATGAATCTCCGGGTCGCCGATCTCGGCATGGCGAAGGGCGTTTAGTTCCTTCAACGCATCGATCGTCTTCGACTGCATGGCTCCCGAAAGCCCGCTGGGGTTGGCAAGATTCAGGACCGGCTCACCCTGATTGCGGAACAAAACGCCCGCATAGCTCGAAGGTAAAAAACCGCTGGACCAGTTCGACGTGCCTCCGGACGTGCCACGGCCGGCCGTCAGAACCACGTAGCCAGGCAGGTTCTTCGCTTCGCTGCCGAGCCCATAATTCAGCCACGCTCCCATGCTGGGGCGGCCGAACATCGAGGAACCGCAATTCATCATCATCTGGCCTGGATGATGGTTGAACTGGTCCGTGTGCATGCCACGAATCATGGCGATGTCGTCCGCACACGTCGCCAAGTGCGGCAACATATCGGAGAACTCCATCCCCGATGCGCCATGCTTGGCGAACTTGCGTGGACAGCCAAGCACCACGGCCGATTCCTTCTGCAAGAACGCGAAACGCACGTTCTTGGTCATCGATTCCGGCAACGGCTTGCCATGAAATTCGGTCAGCTTCGGCTTCGGATCGAACAAGTCAATCTGCGAAGGCGCTCCTTCCAGGTAGATGCAAATGCAGTTCTTGGCCTTGGCCTTGAAGTGCGGTTTGCGCGGCTGGCCTGCCCCTCCTGGCGATTCTTCCGGCGGAGCGGCCAACAGACCTTCCTCCTGAAGCAGCGAGGCCAGCGCGACCGTGCCGATGCCGCTGGCACTGGTTGCCAGGAAGTCGCGGCGGGCTCGGCGAAAGAGTTCGTTCGAAGTGTGCATGACTTGGTCTCAACCAAACAATTCCATTCGAGGACTACCGGCACTCACGGGCAAAGTGAAGCCATCGGCACCAAGGCGAGTCTCGGCAGGAACGCCCAAGGCGTGGAACAACGTTGCTCCAAAATCTTCCGGGCGAAGCGGATTGTCGCGAACATAGCCACCCGTTTTGTCGGATGAACCATAAACGCTGCCCCCGCGAATTCCCGCACCCGCGAGCATGGCCGTGTAGCAAGCCGGCCAGTGATCGCGGCCGAGATTGCTGATCCTCGGTGAGCGGCCGAACTCACCGACCATCACGACCAGCGTGTCTTCCAACAACCCGCGAACCTCCAGGTCCGTGAGCAGTGCCGACACGGCCTCGTCCACTCGCGGCAAGGCCCAGCCGAGACCATACGAACCATCGCCAAAAATGCTGCCGATGAATTTGGCCGCACCCGGGCCGTGCATGTCCCAGGTTTGCACGTTGGTGAACTTCTCGGCTGGCGGGTTGCCGGCCCACGCCGTCACGCTGACCAATCGCGTTCCGGCTTCGATCAAGCGTCGGGCCATGAGCAGGTTCTGCCCGAGCGGATGCCGGCCATAGCGGTCGCGCACGGCTGCCGGTTCGCGTTCTAGATCGAACGCGGTTCGCACATCCGGGCCAGTCAGCAAATCGACGGCTCGCTGGCGATAGGGTCGCAGGTCGGCTGCCACTTTTCCGCCGTCCGTTGCTTCGACATCGTCGAGCAGTCGCTTGCGAGCACGCAAGCGGTCGGCTGGCACGTCCGCGGGTGGGTCGAATGCCTTGACGCGGAAGCCGGCAACCGATGGGTTGTCCAGATCGGTGCCGACACGCAGCGGGCTGTAGGCTGGGCCAAGGAATCCGCCCGTCAGATAACGGGGCTGCACGTCCCCCGCGAGGTTTTGCAGCCAAACATAGGACGGCACATTACGTGTGGATGGGCTCACCTTCGCGGCCACCGATCCGAAGTACGGCGTATTCACAACCGGCTTCGAGTGTCCTGTCATGCAGACGTGCATGCCACCATCGTGCCCAGGGTCGCCGTGCGTCATCGAGCGCACCAGACAATAGCGATCGGACATTTGTGCCAGGCGAGGCAGATGCTCGCCAATGCGCATGCCAGGCGTGCGCGTCGCAATCGGTCGAAATGGGCCACGTACCTCGGCGGGCGCATCGGGTTTCAGGTCAAAGCTATCGATGTGGCTACAGCCGCCATACTGCACGATGAAGATGCATGACTTGACCGATCGAGAAACGGAACGCGCAACCGGTGCCCCGGCGTGAAGGAGTTCGGGCAGAGCCAGTCCCAGCGCCCCGATCCCGCCCAATTGCACGAGTTCGCGTCGAGATAAGTGCTGCCGACGAGTAGTGGGATTGGCCATCATATTCTTTCCCTCAAACGCAAGTCCTTTGAAGTAGTTGAGCATAGCATGCCCGCCCAGCGTAGCACAACCGTCTCGGTTGTCGAGCAGGCAATACCAAGACGGTCGTGCGACGAAACTGACCCACCGCCCATCCCAACCAAGTCAAACATTTTTTTTACCATGACAAAACCTGACATTTCCTGCCATCTCCAGCCTCGGACTAACTTGGCTTTTGTGTCGCAAGTGGCTTGCGACACAAACCTTTGGCAATGTTTCGCGTAGCTGTTCGCTCCTGTAAAACGCCTGGAGCGATTTCGGACAAGCCGAGAAGCCAAACAAGCTTTCGCCGGCGCGGACATTTGCCGACACTCCAGGGCGAGGCTGACCGGTCTCGCATGTGATGAAACGCAATTCGGCACACCATTCAGCTGTTAACTTCCTTGCAGAATGGGTGCAAAACCGTGCGAACGGATGCAAAGCCATCGTGAAATCCTCCTCAGGAACCAACGGCCACCTACCTGTATTTCGAAGCGGGTCAAAAGGTAACTCGACTTGGGGATTTTTTCGGTTTTTTTGGAATGCTCACTCGCCAGCGTGAAGGGAATCTCGCCGCGTGGCGACATCACGGCGCGCCGGGACGCTTCTGTCGCGATGAATTGATGCAAAAAGCGGAGTTGTGCGGACTTGAGCCCTACCGGAAGACCTGACCCGGTTTTTCCGCAGAAGAGTATGAGACGATCGCAATACGGCTCGGTCCTAGAAAACCTGAGTAAACTGAATTCATTGTGCCGCGTGGGACTACCTGGATTATCAGCGATGCGTCTTTCCTTCCAGCTTGCAACCCTCGTCACGTTCGGCGTGACTGGCTTATTACTTGGCGAGGAGCGAATAACAAAGGCCCCGATGAAGGAGCCCGATCCAAAGCTCTCTGAGAAGGAGGAGGCCGAATGGGACAAGGCCAAGGCGATCCTTGCCAAGTCGAATGTGATTGAGTTGTATTCGCTTGAACCGATACGAGATGAGAAAGGGAAGGACAATTTCCACGGTTGGAAGGTACTGGGCAAAACCACCGTCAAGGAAGAGGCCGCACGGAAATCCTTGCTGGCCGTAACGGGTACAATCGGCCCTGGTTACGGTGCCAAGTGTTTCGAGCCTCGCCACGGGATACGGGTCACGTCCGGCGATACACACATTGACCTCATCATCTGTTTCGAGTGCAGTTGGGTGTACATCTATTTCAAGGGAAAGGGTGATGACAGGCTGCGCCTGATCATCGGCCGCGACCAGCAGCCAGCTTTGGACAGGATTCTTACGGAGGCGAAGGTGCCGTTGCCGAAGCAGTCCAAGGAGTGAGCCCTATTGTCTATACTCATTCAATGAGCATCAAGAGACTCGATCGGTGTGACCGCAATACGCTCGACCGGCATATTCGGGCCGGGATTCCGTTCGTCGTTCCTGGCATGGCGAGCGACTGGCCAGCCTGCCGAAAATGGACCACGGACTATTTGGTATCCGCGAGTGGTGAGTCGCTGATTCCCGTGAGCCATTATCCGGATGGCACGACGCTCGCCAGCAAGATCAAGATGACGGTCGCGGATTATTTGCAGACAATCTTGGCAACCCCGGAAGCTTGGAAGCACCACTACATGGAGTCGGTTGAACTCGCGGAGTTGTCGGACGAACTTTATCAGGATGTGCAGATACCCGCGTATCTTGACGGCTTAACCGGAAGTTCTGATACGGTTTTTTTCGGCCTGAATACAGGCAGTTGCTGCCACATTCACGCCCACGAAGAGGCGTTCGTCTTTCAACTGATGGGGACCAAGGTCTTCTCTCTCTATCACCCGCACGATGTCCGCGATCTCTATTTCGAGCCGATCACGCAGGACTATCGGCGTAGCCGCGTTGATTGTAACCAAATCGACTTTGACCAATTTCCACGGGCCAGACGATTGACTCGAATTGATGTGACCTTGGAACCCGGTGACGCACTTTATCTACCCGTCCACTGGGCTCACTGGACCGCGGCGGAAGGATTCACGTTCACACTGACGCGGTTTTTCGAGGCGAGACTTCGTCACTACCGATTCCCATCTCCGGGCCTTCGGTGCATTCTCGGCCGGCTGATTCAGCGAGTCCGCGATCGGAAGTGATTGCAATGTGGCGTTCGACTATACTCTCCCGGGGTAGTGTCCTAAGTTGGAGTTCCGGCTTTAGCCGGCTAAAGCCGGAACTTCAGCTTAGGACACTGCCTTTCCCTGAGCCAAACTTCGCCTCGTCTCTGGAGCCTCGCCATGACTGTTCGTGTCTTGCTTGCCCTATCGGTCGGCTTCTGTGTCGCACACCCGTCCCAGGCAAGGTTTATCCGTGCCGACCTGGAGAAAGTCCCTATCGCACGTTTGGCCGAGAACATCGAAAAGCACGTCAAGGATAATCCTAAAAACGCCGAGTTCACGCTGAATCTCGCTCGGGCGCACGCCATGGCCTTCGCAAAGAAGGCGGACGAACTCGATGTGAACAAGCGAACTCCGGATGCCGCGTGGCTTGGCTACGCTCCCACACGATTGCCGTTCGGCAAAGTCGAGACGACCGAGGACAAGGAAAAGCTCAAGGCCGCGATGGCGAATCTGGAGAAGGCGACGGCCTGGTACGAGAAGACACTCAAAATCGACGAAGGGAACGCGACCGCTCGCCTCGGGCTGGCCTGGGTCACCGAGCAGGCGGGGAAGAAGTCCGAGGCCATCAAGCTCTACCGCAGCCTGGTTGAGGAAGCCTGGGAGAAGAACAAGGAAAAGGACCTGAAGTCCTTGGGACTTACGGGGGAGACGATCACGACGGAGGCCGGGAGTTACTTGATCGCCCTGCTCGATGCCGAGAAGGACAAGGATGAGATCGGCACTCTCAAAAATCGCATTGCAACGCTGAAGAAGCTGCCACGACCGATTACTCCGATCGCGGTGCCCCTGGCTGACTGGCTGACCGTGAGCGACCTGGAAGACCTCGCTGGACGGGTGAAGTTCGACGCTGACGGCACCGGCGAGAGGAAGACGTGGACCTGGATCACCGCCAAGGCGGCCTGGCTCGTCTACGACCCGAAAGGGACAGGCGCGATCGACTCGGGCCTGCAACTCTTCGGTAGCGTTACGTTCCGCTTGTTTTGGTCGAACGGTTATTCCGCACTCAGCGCTCTCGATGATGATCGCAATGGATCACTGACGGGCAAGGAACTGGACGGGCTTGCTTTGTGGCACGACGCGAACGGCAACGGAATTGCGGACGAAGGCGAGGTCAAGACGCTCGTGAAATATGGCATCGTCGCTGTTTCCTGCCAGTGGCAGGCGCTAAAAGACCACCCCGATCGAATTGCTCACAACCCGGCCGGCATCACATTCAAAGACGGCAGGACCAGGCCGAGCTTCGACCTGATTCTGAGGGCGAAGTAGTTGTAGGGCAAGCGTCCCGCTTGCCTTGACATCCACAGCAAGCGAGACGCTTGCTGCTACGACTTGAACCGACCAGGAACATTGAATGCCACTCGCGGTAATGTGCGGCTCTTGTAAAACGACATTTCGCGTGAAGGAAGAGCACGCCGGCAAGCGTGGGACCTGCCCGCGTTGGCGAGCTGCCGTGGAAGTCCCATCGCAGTCGATCGAAGCTGAGGCGGAATCGACTCCGACGCGACTCCCCTTATCGAAGCCGACACAGCAACTCGTGATGCAGGAAATTCTCGCGGCATTCGAGGGCGAAATTCAGCCTGTCAAGCGCACGATCGGCTACACCGTTGGCTTGCTGATTCTCGCCCTGGCCATGCTGATCCTGCCCGCACTTTATCTCGGGATGATCGCGGTGATTGCCCACTTGCTCTTCCTCCACGCAACGAACACTTTGGGTTCCGGAGGTCCGATCCGCGGCCTGTGATCCTTGTTCTTTCTCTACGTGGGTCCGCTGGTGGCCGGGGTCATTCTGCTGTTCTTTATGGTGAAGCCGATGTTCGCGCGGCGTTCCAGATCTCGTCCTTTGCGTACGCTCCAGTTTGGTGAAGAGCCGTTACTCTTTGCTCTGGTGACGAGGATCGTACTGGATTGCCAGGCAAACGCTTCCGCCGGCTCTGGCAGCAAGATGGGCGTTCTGTTCGGGAATGATCTGGTGCTGACCATCGGCCTCCCGTTGGTGGCCAGGATGAGCATCCAGCAGTTGGCGGGCGTGATTGCTCATGAGCTTGGCCACTTCTCGCAAGGTGCGGGGATGAAATTGAGCTTCCTAATTCGTTCTATCAATGCCTGGTTCTGGCGGATTGTGTATGAACGCGATGACTGGGACGAGTCTCTTGCTCGTGGCGCGCAGCGGGAAGATCGCTTCGCACTGTTGCTGCTGTTCTCCATGTTGTGTATCTGGATAACGCGTCGAGTTCTGTGGGTTCTGATGTTGATCGGTCACGGCCTGAGTTGCTTCATGTTGCGCCGAGTGGAATACGATGCCGATCGGTACGAGACGCGCCTGGCCGGATCGGATGTGTTCAAGGAAACGACTAGTGCCCTGTCCAAACTAAATTTTGGGATAGAGCCGCTTCAACTTGACCCTTGCTTTCTCGATCGTGAATTGCCAATCGACGGCTCGTTGCTTCACGTTGACGCGGGTTGACCATGCGGCGATTTCAGTTTGCAGCATCTGGATG
>SIAJ01000144.1 GCA_009691845.1 Gemmataceae bacterium | reverse complement strand
TCCAGTTCCTTCACCGCGGCCAACGCCACCTTCGCTTTGAACACCGCCGTGTGCAACTTCCGTGTCCTTCCCATCCTTGACTCCCCTCCTTTCTGAACCTCGGTTTTCTATCTTAACCGCTGGTCCAGTTTCTGGGGTCCACCGTAAATGCACAGAAAGGTGTCGGAGGTCGGCAAAAGGACGAGGCTTTTTTTCGTGAGGGAATGGCGATCGCTCTCAAGACGGCGCGAGATTGCGTCCATCCGTCAGGGATCGGTGTGGTCGTCTACGCCGAGGGCACGCCCGCCGGTTGGGAAGCGATCCTCGGAGCAATCATTGATGCCGAATGGACGGTTACCTCTTCTTGGCCCATAGACACTGAAATGGCGAATCGCACGCAAGCCCATGATTCGGCATCTCTGCAGTCGTCCATTCACATCGTCTGCCGGCCGCGTGAGGATGCCAGCGGGGTGGTGACGGAATCGGTCGGCGAGTGGCGGGATGTGCTTGGCGAGTTGCCGCCGCGAATTCATGAGTGGATGCCCCGACTGGCGGCAGAAGGAGTCGTCGGGGCGGACGCAATCTTCGCCTGTCTGGGGCCGGCGCTGGAGATCTTCAGCCGGTACAGCCGGGTCGAGAAGGCGAATGGCGAGCCGGCGACGCTCCACGAGTACCTCGAATTCGTATGGGCAGCCGTCTCGACCGAGGCTTTGTCGCTGATCTTCAAAGACGCCGACGCGGTTGGCTTGGAGCCGGACGCACGACTGACCGCCATGTGGCTGTGGACGCTCGGTAATGCCCGCGACCAAAAGAACAGCGACAATCAGCGAGTGAGTGACATCGACCGGTTGTCAAATGAACTGGCGCCGACCGATGCAAACGACGACGAGTCGGAAGACGATTCGTCGGTTAAAAAAGTGAATAGGGCCGGCTATTTCCTCGAATTTGACGCGGCCCGCAAAATCGCGCAGGGCCTGGGA
This sequence comes from Gemmataceae bacterium, assembly GCA_009691845.1. GTDB lineage: Bacteria > Planctomycetota > Planctomycetia > Gemmatales > Gemmataceae > SIAJ01. The sequence goes on along the minus strand of SIAJ01000144.1, from coordinate 5,639 downwards.
GTCCATTTGGAATCGTGTCAGTCTCTGGTGGAGGTAAAGGGAGAGATTTCGCGACTGCTTCCAGTTGCGGAGCGGACGCAGTACCTGTTCGGCAAGGACACACAGGCTGCCACGACCGGGGGGGGACGGCGCAAAAAGAAAGCCCAGCAGCGTTCGCTGTTCGAGGAACTAGGGGAGGCCGATGTTGCCGAGGCCGGTTGGGGTGAGATCAAAGGCCCTCCTGCCGGGAACACGATCCTCGACCGGGTTCACCAGGCGATGATTCTGTTCGCCGCCAACCGGGGCGAATTGCTGAAGCGGTTTCTCGTCGAAGATGGCGTCGGCAAAGACTCCCGGTTCTGGAAATTGGCCGACAATCTCAACAAGCTCTACCCCCCCGGCACCGAAGAGCGGCGCTGGGTGGAGGGTGTGTTGGCGCGCAAGAAGGGGCTGGGGCTGTGAGAAAAGGCAGAATGAAGAATGAAGAATGCAGAAACGAAAGGCGGACACTTCTGCATTCTGCGTTCTGAATTCTGCGTCCTGTCATCGCGTTCCGTCAATCGAAACAGAATTTTCAGGTGCAACTGGTCTGCGGCGATAAATCACGGGTATAATCGGCAATCGCGTGTTTCAACCGTCGAAGTGCGGCTGTCAATGGGCGTTTGTCATGGTTAATCGTTGCTGCGAGAGCACCTTATGAACGAGACTGATCTTCTCAATCGAATCACCGTGGACCCGACGATTCTCGTCGGCAAGCCGATCATCAGGGGGACGCGGATTTCGGTGGAATTTGTCCTGGAATTGCTCGGACGCGGATGGACCACCGAGCAGGTTCTGCACGAATACGATCATCTCACCATTGCCGACATCCAGGCCTGTCTGCTCTATGCCAGCGAGATTCTCAAGTCGGAGCGAGTCTTCCTTTCTGCCGGCACGTGAACCGTCATGCGATTGATGCTCGACGAGAATGTTGCGGGCACCGTCATCCGTGTGCTGCGGCAACGTGGACACGATGTGCTGTCCGTCAAAGAGTCGTTACGCGGAATCTCAGACGAAGCAGTTCTGGCACGGGCCCAAGCGGAATTGCGGGTGGTGATTACAGGGGACAAGGACTTCGGGGGGTTGGCGTTCCGCTCGACGTTGCCGGCCGAATGCGGGGTGATTTTGTTTCGGCTTTCCGGCGCCGATCCAGTGGCCGACAATGCCCGGATGGTCGAAATCATCGAGAGTCAGACGGACTGGTCCGGCCAGTTCGCTGTGGCAACCGACGATCGTGTCCGCGTTCGTCCCCTGCCGTCGGCGGGCCGGCCATGAGCGCACCACGAGTCTCACTCGATCGCTGGCGCGAGGCATTTCTGGACGTGGTTCAGGAACCGCTCACCGCTGCGCCGCTCAAAGAGGCTTCGCTCGCCGAGGACTTGAAGGCCTGGACCGCCTGCCTGACTTCGGCGGTGGTGGCATCGTGCGGGCGGCTGGGCTGGCCCGCGGCCGCGAAGGGGCATCGACTCGCAGAGTTGCCGCAGGCAGGCCAGGAATACCTAAGCATCGACGTGATGGCGTTTCCCGGCGCGACAGACGGCGGGCGCTGGCGGTTGCCGATGGCGGCGTTCGAGCTGGAGAATCATCGCACCGACGACCGGGTGGCCTACTCGCTGTGGAAAGTGCTCTGCGTGCGGTCGCACCTGCGCGTTGTTTTCGCCTTCCGCCGCGAATGGGAAGAGAGCCGGCGAACGGTCGATGCCGTCTGCCGCGACGTCATCGGCAGCCTGTCGCCGACCGAGAGGTCGGGCATCGCCGGCGAAACGGCGATAGTCATCGGCAATCGTGGCGAAGGCGAGACGTTTCCGTGGGGATATTTCAAGTTTTGGCTTCTTGATGCGAATCTCGGGCGGTTTGAAAAGGTGTAACACGACTCGTACGCGGTCGAGGAAACAGAAATGGCAAAATTGAAGCCGTGGTATCAGGTCGTCACTCCCCGCGAAGACTTGCGGGACAATCGCCCGTTGGATGCGTCGGAGTTCGCGGTCCATCTCGACCACATCCGCACCGGGCGCGGTACAGTCTCGAAAGACTATACCGATCCCGCTCGCTTCTTCGAACGGACTTTCATGACGGGAAGTCTGCAGGAACTGGCGTCGCAGGTCCTGCGGCGACTCAATGGGATTCAGGTCGAAACGTCGGCCGTGTTCAACATGGCCACGCAGTTTGGCGGCGGCAAGACGCACGCGCTAACAACTCTCTTCCACCTGGCGAACCACGCAGAAGCCGCGAAAGATTGGAAAGGGGTCGGCTCGCTGCTCACGAAGGGACAAGTCTCGACGGTTCCGAAAGCCGACGTGGCGGTCTTCGTGGGGACGGAGTTTGACGCAATCACTGGCCGCAAGGGGGAGGGTGAGCCAACTCGAATGACGCCTTGGGGCGAAATTGCCTGGCAACTCGGGGGCGAACCCCTCTTCGCCAAGGTCGCCAAGCATGACGCTCAGGGCGTCGCTCCGGCCGGCGATGTTATTCGCGAAATGCTTCCCGTGGGGCCGACTCTGATCCTAATGGATGAATTGATGAACTATATCGCCAGGGCTCGAAAACTCGGCCTTCGCGACCAGTTCTACACGTTTTTCCAGAACCTGGGTGAAGAGGCCAGGGCCAGGAACAATCTGGTTGTCTGCGTGTCACTTCCGCAATCGATCCAGAGCGAGATGACTCCGGAAGACGAAAGTGACTTCGTGTCGTTAAAGAAGAGCTGCGACCGAATCGGCAAGCCGATTCTAATGTCGGCTGACAAGGAGATGTCAGAGATCATTCGACGCAGGCTTTTCGAGTGGGACACGCTCTCGAACGACGCCAAAGCGACCGTCTCGGCGTATGCCGAATGGGCCGCCGATCACGCACAGGAACTTGCCGGTGTCGATCGAGACGCGATCCACGAGCAGTTCAAGGCGTGTTACCCGTTCCACCCGTCGGTGATTTCAGTCTTCGAACGGAAATGGCAAAGTCTGCCCCGTTTTCAGCGTACGCGCGGCATCCTGCGGCTGCTGGCACTCTGGGTGGCCCACAACTACCAGGACGAGCATCGCAGGAATACCAATGAACCATTGATCACGTTGGGGCTGGCTCCTCTGGATAACCCTATGTTTCGATCCGCTTTGTTTGAGCAGTTGGGGTCGTCTGAACTGGAAATTCCCGTCACGACGGATGTTGCCGGTAGGGTCAACGAATCGCACAGCCTGAAGCTCGACCGGGAAGCGTCGGAGGCAATCAAAAAGTCTCAGCTCCACCGGAAAGTGGCCACGACGATCTTCTTTGAATCAAATGGCGGCCAGAGTCAGTCGCGTGCCGAGGCATCGCTCCCCGAAATCAAGACCGACGTCTGCGGCCCCGACATCAACACCGCCGATGTTGACACTGTGCTGGAGGGCCTGGCCGGTACTTGCTTCTATCTGCAATGGGAGCGAAATCGATATCGCTTCGGGTTGGCGCCCAACCTGAACCAGGTGCTGGTGAGCCGCCGCGGAGGCGTGCAGGGCAAGGCCATTGAGGAGCGGATCTGCGAGCAAACGGAGAAGGTCTTTCGCAAGAACGGGACCGACGCCTGTAAGTTCATCGAACGTGAGTTCTTCCCCAAGCGCAGCAACGACGTCAAAGAGGTGCCTCGAATCACGCTGGTGGCGATGGGGATCGAGCACCCCGCCGAAGATCGCACGACATTGGAGTTGATGAATTCCATCGTTCGGGATGCAGGAACGAGCGGCCGGACGTTCAAGTCGGCGCTGCTCTTCGCCGCGGCGGACCCGGCCGAGAACGTCCGCGACAGGGCCCGTGAGGTGTTGGCGTGGGAAGATGTCGATGACGATGAGGAAACCAAGAAACGGATCGATGAAGCGCAGTTTAAGCTGCTTGCTCGCAACCTGGCGAACGCTCGGCGCGATCTCGACGAAGCCATCTTCCGCGCGTACAAGCACCTGTATCTGCTCGGCAAGGACAACAAACTCCGGCATATCGACCTGGGCAACATCACATCGAGTGCGGCGGGTTGTCTGGTTGAAGTCTACCTCCAACGACTCGGCAGCAATGGGGGCCTGGACGAAGTGGTCGATTCGGTACCCGCGCGTAAGCTGCCGAATTACTGGCCCGCATCGATGACGGAATGGTCGACCAAGGGAGTTCGAAATGCCTTCTATTCGTCGCCGCTGTTGCCGCGGCTGATCAACCCCGACATGATCAAGCGCGCTATTGCCGATGGGGTCTCACAAGGGATTATCGGATACGCGACGAAGGACGCCTCCGGCCGCCTGAAGCTGGAGAAATTGAAGGAAGGCCTGTTCGACGGTGATGTTGAGATCTCGGACGACGTTTACATTCTTAAGGGAGACGAGGCTCTGAAGCTGAAAGAGCCGCCGCGATTAGCGCAGTTGGTCGTTCGTCCCGAGCACGAGGTCGTGAAGATTGGCGATCAGGTGTCGTATACCTGTTCGGGGTTGGATCAGTACGGACAGTCGATTGGCGTAGGAGATGTAACGTGGTCGGCGACCGGGGGCACGATCACGTCGCCGGGGCTGTTCACCGCGGGCGACCACGGCGGTGCGTTCATCGTGAAGGCTTTGGCCGGTGACGCCGAGGCTCTTGCTGAGTTGCGAGTCACCAGTAAGGACGAGCCAGAACCCCTCCCACCGCCCACCGGCCAGCAAATGCTTCGCTGGCGCGGCAGTGTGCCGACGCAAAAGTGGATGAATTTCTACACCAAGGTGCTGTCGAAACTGGCCAACACGCCAGGCCTGAAACTCGAAGTCAGCTTTGAGGTGCCCCTCGACCGTGAACAAGCCCCCGCCAAGGCCGCTGAAACCCGCTCCGGCCTGAAAGAACTGGGGCTCGAGGAGGGTGCGACTCTTTCGTAGAGGAAAGGGGAGGAAAGGGGCCACGCATCGTTTCGTCAGCCACGCGGGACCGGCAACGTGAACACGGGTCGGTACCTGGCGCGTCCCCGCGATCAAATGGGGAACGTCGCGAGCCAGCCGGTAGGTCAGGCTTCCCCGCCTGACGTCCTCCGGATCCGACTGCGACTTCGGCCGCCGCAGCGCGACGATCTTGCAGCTCTGGCCGATTGTCAGGCGAAGGAGCCTGACCTACTCGCTGGGGTAACGACTCGTCGGCGAAGCTTTGATCATCGGCTCGGTCCGGAGCTGTCGGGCGGTCCCCAGACGATTTTGTCAAAGACTTTTTGGAGTCTCACGCCCCGCTCCCGATGGGTCATGCGCACGTAGGCGATCTTCCCCTGGAGGTGCTCTCGAAAGCCGGGATGCTCGGTTCGGTTCTGTGATTCCGGTCCGAATCGGCGGCAATTGTGCAGGATCGCCTTCAACCGATCATATTCGGCGCGCGACACGTTGATCCGACGGTTGACGACGAGACCGGTGATGGATTGCCGGGTGCCCGAGCGCATCACGCGCGTCTTGCGGTACCGAATGACGAACTCCTCTGCCAGCACGATGGCGCACACGAAGATTCGAAAGCGGGGCAGACTCAGACCTCCTGATCTAGGGTTGTGAGTTTCTAGCGTTGGGAGTGAGCGAAGTGGCTTGATTCGTAGGGCATTCGTGGTCTCGCGGATGGAGAAGGGGAATTCAGTCCTGCGGAAAGAAAAATGGTACCTTCAACCTCTGCTT
>SIAJ01000143.1 GCA_009691845.1 Gemmataceae bacterium | reverse complement strand
ATCCAACGCGCTCAGGATAGACTCTGTTCTGCGGGAAATGTTCACCGAGATCGACCGATGACCAAGCGCCGTCCGGACCATGAACGCCGCCTGCGGCAGAACGATCGCCTGGCCCGGGTACTCCGCGTCCTGGAGTTGATCCAGAGCCGAGGTCGATGGGACGCTGGCGCCATCGCGGCCGAGCTTGAATGCTCCGAACGCACCGTCTATCGCGATCTGACGGCCTTGGAGTTGGCTGGCGTTCCCTGGCGATACGATGAGGACGAACGCTGCTACCGGGTGCGGCCCGACTTCCGCTTTCCGGTCCTCAACCTCACTGAGGACGAGCTGGTTGGCCAGGCGACCGCGACGGCCGTGACCCAGGCTGCTGGCTTGAACATCAATGCCGGCGCCGGGCCGACCACACGCAAGCTCGCCGCCATGTCCGGCGACAAGGCGAGCCAGCTCCTCGCGGACGCCGCACAACTTGTTGCCGTGCTCGACTTGAAGCTGGCCGACCATAGCAAGCACCGCGACATTATCGGCACGATACAGTCGGCGTTGCTCAACCGCAAGCAACTCGCCGGCAAATACGCGAGCCCGTATCAAGGGGATGCCGTATCATTGCACCTGCATCCCTACCGGCTGTGCCTGATCAAGCAGGCGTGGTACTTGATTGCCAGGCCGACGGGGGAGGAACATCCGCGAACCTATCGCGTGGCTCGATTCAAGAGCGCGCGATCGCTCGACGCGCAAGCAGAGTCCCCTGCGAACTTCGACCTGGCGGCCTACTTCGGTAACGCCTGGGCCGTCTACCGCGGCGAGCAGACGTTCGACGTGGAGCTTGTTTTCACGCGCGAAGCCGCGCCCCTGGTAACTGAGACCATCTGGCATCCGACGCAGAAGGCCCACCCGCAGCCGGACGGCAGCGTGGTGCTGACATTTCGCGTGGATGGCTTGAACGAGATTCTACGCTGGGTTCTCGGCTGGGCGGGGCGCGTGCGCGTCGTTCGGCCGGTGGAATTGCGGGAGATGGTGGTGGGGCAGCTTCGGGGCGCGCTAGAGATGAATTCCCAGTGAAACTCAACGATAACTTGATGATTCGATTCTCATTCTTGGGGAAGCAAAGACATGAGTAACACCATTCGCTTCTACGGCGAGCGAGGGCTGGTGAACGCCCTGTTTCTTGACTTGAGTGACGGACGCCACCTCGATCTTGTTCGCAAAATCACGTTTCCTTTCCGCGATCCTCAACACCTGGAGATTCCCGATGGGGCAGAGACGCAAGTGTTTATCGAGGTTGGTTTCGGTGACAACAGTTACGGATTCGGATGGCCCGACGCGATAATTTGCGTGACGTTCGCCGACAAGAAGCTCGTGATCTTCATCGAGGCCAAAGCCGGGCTCTATGTGCATGCTGCGAAGGACTTTACTTCTCGACAAGATGGTTTCAACAGCTCAATCAACGGTCAGCTAACTCTTCGTTATCGTTTGGCCCAAGCGCTTCGTACCCACAAGAAGGATTCCGCGCGACTTCGTGAACCCGAAGGTCTCACTCTGGCGTACGGCGAGAATACCCCTCGTCGCCTTGCCAAACCGGAGAACCTACGACTCATCGTTGAACCATTCGTCGCAAGGGCATCGGAATATCTCTTTGTGGCGATGACTGATGATTCATTGAATGTTTGGCCTATGGTCCAGGAGAAGAATCCTCGTTTGTTGCCATTCATTTGTGATCCAGGGTATTCAGATTGCGCCGAACCCGCGAACTGGTCGGAAATGCGAAATTCATGGAACAAGCATCGCGAAGCGTTCGGCTGGATCGGGTTCCAGGACATTGAACCGATGGTCAAAGGGGGAGAGTATTTTCTCCATGCGGTGCATTTCCTTGAAGCGAAGCGTAAGGGGCGCGCGCCGAATCCCGACAGTGGGGTGTTCCGAGCGTTCCACCCCAAACGAAAATGGGAGACATTTGCAATCCCAACGTTAACGCTTCGAGAGAGGATAAAGTCTCTGCTCGACGTGATTCTCCATGAAACCAATCTTCGATACGATCGAGGCGATGGAAGTGATAGCGTCATTGGTCCAGACCAACGTCGACTCCTCAAGATTCTTCCGACCGTTGGCGGAAATGAGGAGGCGGCTATCTTCCTCGGCGCAAAGGTCGAGACTTCCGGTTTCCCCGAGGCCGTCAGAAACCGGATCAAGGAAATTGTCACGGTGCGGAAACGAGCGTTCGAGATCCTTCCGGTTCGACACGGTGAATATCAAGATTCCGAGTTGAAGGAACTGCTTGTTGATACGATCTCGCGCGTACAGGAGGAATCAGAAACTAGGTAGGCAAGCCAAAAATATTGCATGCGTCTGACCCCCTGCTGTCAGTCCCCTCGCGTATTATTCAAAGAGACCTCGGCTCCCGGAGAGACGCAGGCCCCGCTATGGGGCGGCGGCCGGCATAAGCCCGCAGGCCCTCTCGCACCTGGGTGTGACCGTGTTTGGGGTTCCAGCACGAATCAACCCGTGAAAGGTCAACCTGCATTCCAGGCCACGGCCGGCATCAACGCCTGAAAAACCCAATGCTCTCCGGGGCCAGGTCCTTTCTTCCCCAATCGAGGAGCGTATGGACTCGCGCAGGCATTTCCTCAAGAAAGCAGCGTTGGCGGCCGTCACGGCCACGTTGCCCGCGTCGCTGGCCGACGCGCGTGGCGCTGCTACCGATCTGGCTCGTTTACGGACTCACTGCCTGGCTGGTCTTCTGGACCGCTACGGCGAAAGGAATCACCGTGATCCGGCCATCATGTCGCGATTGGATCGCGAGCTGGCGATCATCGACGACCTCCACCTGAGTGACTTCTTTCTCGTTCTTGCGGAAAGCCGGCGTGTTGCAGCCAGAGGCGGCTACCCTCCAACGGTCGTTGGAGCCGCGGCCGGTTCGCTGGTGGTTCATGCGCTGGGCCTGAGCCCGGTATGCCCGCTCGGTCACCGGTTGCTTTTTGATAGGTTTCTGGCGAAGAGCCAGCGCACGGCGCCAAGCGTTGCCATCCTTGTTACTGTTGAAAGCGCCCAGGAAACCGTCCGATCCATACGCGATCGGCATGCCCAAGTTGGCATCGACGACTTGGATCGACCCTTCCGAGCCTTGAAAAGGAAGTGGCGGCCAAATGCCGGGGGCCAGTCGAGTTGGGCCACGCTAGATGTTCACTCCTACTTTGGTTTGAGCGTCACACGAAAAGCAATTCAACTTGTTGACCAGCGAGGCCACAGCACGATTCGCTTCGACGATTTGCCGAAGAATGATCCACAGACGCTGGCTCTGTTCCGAAGCGGCAGCACCGACGGCGTGTTCCAGTTTCAGACTACCGGCATGCAGAACATTCTCCGCAAGCTGAAGCCCGCCAGGTTCGACGACCTCGTCGCGGCGATCGCGCTTTATCGCCCTGGACCGATCTACGACGGCATCGTAGCGGCCTATATCGATCAAAAACCCCGGATGCCGGCGCTGATTGCCCATCGGCTGATCGAAGATGTCGTTACAGAAACCCGAGAGATGTTGATATATGACGAGCAGGCCATGGAAATCCTGCACCGCGTGGGGGGGGTCGACCTGGCCGATGGGTTCCATCTTGTGAAGGCGACCCGGACGCGGAATCATGCGGTCATTGCCGACAACCGTGAACGGTTCATCCTTGGCGCCCACCGATTGGGCACCAATCGACACGATGCCAACATGATCTTCGATTGCGTTGTCAGCGCCGGCAAACACACTTTCTGCAAGGCGCATGCGACAGTCTACGCGTGGCTCGCTTACGGCATGGCCTTTCTCAAGGTCCATTTCCCAAGCGAGTTTCGAGAGGCGTGTCACGCAACGGGAAGGAGCGCATGAACGGGATGGACCCAGCAACACGTGCGCGCCCATTGCTTGAAGCAGGGGCAATTGTGACAATACTGACGGAGGCCCCGGCATGCAGCTAACCATCTTCCGCGGAACTCGCGAAATCGGCGGCAATTGCGTCGAGATGAAAACCGCCAACACGCGGATCATCCTCGACGTGGGAATGCCGCTCATGGACGAAACCGGCGCGCCATTTGACTCGCGAACCATGCGCGGCAAGTCAATTGCCCAGTTGCTCGACGCAGGAACGCTGCCGCGGGTGCCGGGATTGTTTGACAAGTCCGCGCCGCCGCCCGATGCGATCTTGCTTTCTCACGCCCACCTCGATCACACCGGACTCGTTCAGTATTCTCGGCCCACCATTCCGGTGTTCTTGAGCCAAGGCACGAGCAAGATGCTCATGGCAGGATCCATCTTCGCCGGACAATCAGGGCTTGAACGGAATCGTGGCCGGGTCTTTCGGTCGGCGACGCCTTTTCGAATCGGCGAATTCCGCATCACGCCTTACCCGGTGGATCATTCCGCTTTTGACAGCATGGCCTTCCTTATCGAGGCCGACGGCAAGGCGGTCCTCTACTCGGGCGACCTTCGTTTGCATGGCCGAAAGCCTGGCATGGCGCGACAACTGCTTCAGGCGGTTGCGCGTCAGCCCGTCGATGTGCTCATCATGGAGGGCACGCACATGGGCTCTGACCGGAAACGCGGAATCACCGAGCACGAGTTGGAGGAAGAAGCAGTACAGCAGATCCGCTCGGCGAACGGCCTGGTCCTGGCCATGTTTTCACCGATGAACGTGGATCGGCTGGTTACTTTCTACAAGGCCGCCCATCGCACAAAACGCGTTTTCGTCGTTGACCCATACGCGGCGTTCGTGATGCACGTTGTTTCTGGCCAATGTCGCATTCCGCCACCGACCACCCAGAAGGGCATCCGCGTCTATTACAATCGGCACTTCGAGAGAACGTACCAGAAGCGGAATCTGAAGAAAGTCCACGGCAAATTCCTGGCGGACCGAATCTCGATTGAAGAGATTCTGCGCGAACGTGACCGACATCTCATGGTTTTTCGCCCGTCGATGCTCCGTCTTGATTTCGGCGACACGTTCCCGGAGGCTGCTCGATGCCTCTACTCCTCGTGGGAAGGATACCTCAAAAGCCAAGAATGGGATGACTTCAAGGAAAAGTTGAAAGCTGCGGGCGGAGATTTCCTTGTATGCCACGCGAGCGGTCATATCTTTCAAGACGATCTCGTGAGATTCGTGAACGATGTCAACCCACGCATCGTCGTGCCGATTCACACGATGGAGCCGAGACGGTTCGGGCAACATTTTCGCCAAGTTCGATTCCTCAAGGATGGGCAAGCCATGAACCTGACGCTTGCTCAAGAAATCGAGCAATGAGTCGAATTTGGGCGCAAGTTCGAACGCGCCAAGCCGATGAGTGGGCACCGGTGTGACCAGGCCGGCCAATATCGGCTTCGACGCCTGGGGCGTCTACTGCGGCGACCCGCAGTAGGCAATGGCGTGCAGCGTTTCTCGAATTTGCTCTTTGAGGGCCATGTCAGCCAGACGCTCCTTGGCCGATTTCCTGCGACAGGGAAACTTGTAGCCGTGACAAATCTGACAGCGTGCTTTGCCACAGTCATGAGCATGGCGTTTGCGGAAGCGGCCCGGCTGGTCGTCGCAGTTGCAGTCCACATCGCGGGGGTCGGAGCCGGGCAGCCTCTGCCCTGCAAGATGGCCCTGGCTCCTGCCTTTGTTGTATTCGACATGCCCACGGTGGTGATGACGCCACTCCCTCAGCGTCACGGTTTCGTCCTGATGCCAGCGTTTCACAAATGTCTCCTGCTTATTCAGTTGAATGCCGTCCAGCGTTCAAATGGCGAGCCTCACCCGTCGGGTTGGACTCACACGGGACTAGCGCAGGGATTCGCCCTCATTTCGTTCCAGCAATTTTTCGGCGGCCGCAAGGACCGCGAGGTCACGTTCGCGTCCCTGGACGTACGTGGTTAGGGCAATTAGCTCGCGCGCCTCGGCGAAGGTGGCCCACCGAATCTCTTGCGTTTCCCAGTCCGGTTCACGCACCTGCGGGCCGGCGGCCATTAAGAAAAAACGCGTCTGGGTCGTGGCACCCTCGAAACTACCGGGGATTGCCTGAAGAATGCGCGCCGCGTAGCCAGTTTCTTCCTCAACCTCGCGCACAGCCGCTTCTTCCGGTGTCTCGTCAGGATCAGGTCTACCTTTCGGAAACGTCCAGACGTAACCACCAAAGTGGTTTTTTGGCTCCCGCAAGAGGACTCGGCCATCGGCGTCGATCACAAGGCCCCCGTAGGCGACTTTCGATTTCATGGATTACTTCCTCTCCTCTTGTTCTAGCTTGAGCAAAGCGCTCCAGAGTTCACCGTAGACCTTGGCCCGCTCATGCCCCATGCGAGATGCGACCTCGCTCTTGAAGTTGCCATAGTGAATGTCTCGGGCAATCGCTGCCAGACCGCTGGCGAAGGCCTCGTGACCGATGGTCGCCCGATAGGGGTAATCGGTCCCGGCGCCAGTGACCGTGGTGGAAAGCTCCGGAAGGTATTGTTCGCGGAGACGGTCCAGGTCACCGGCCGTCCGCGTGCGAACGGTCAGGCAATCCGTTTTCGGCTTCTCGACGATGCTGAAGAAACCAAAGGGTGTGAAGAGCCACATGCTGATGTTCTCCTTTTGTTGGCGTCTCAGAAGGCGAATGCCTTGCCGAGCATTTTGCT
>SIAJ01000064.1 GCA_009691845.1 Gemmataceae bacterium | reverse complement strand
GTCGGCACGGCAAGCGACGTCTCCGCCGCGATGGAACTCGGCTGCGACGGAGTGCTCCTGAACACGGCCATCGCCAGCGCGAAAGACCCGCTCAGAATGGCCTGGGCGATGCGTTATGCAACCGAAGCGGGGCGGCTAGCCTATCTCGCGGGGCGTATTCCGAAGAAGCTTTATGCGACCGCGAGCAGCCCGATGGATGGGCTAATTAATTGACAACTGACAATTGTCATCTGACCATCCCTTGCTTGGTGGATTTGATGATGCGAGTGAGCAATTTTAGAAGCTCGACGACATCCAATGAATCGAGTCGAAGGCAGTGGTTTCCAGATATTCCGTGCGATGCAGGAGCAGCAACCAGTATTCGGTTTCGTTAGCTTCCTTAAGGGCGATGCTCATTTTGTGGGCAAAGTCGGCCTTGCTCTTGGCCTGTTCCGCCTCGCGGATCATCGCCCCAATTGCTGTTCCAGAACGCAAGACCTGCTTGAAAAAAACGAACTTTTTTTTCTCCGCACAGAGGTTCTTGTAAAGGTGCACGACTCGGACTGCGAACGAAAACGATTTCTCCTTTACAATGTCGTTGGGCATGGCACCATCTCCGCAATTGCCAAGGGACAATTCAGATTGTCAACTCACAATTGTCCCTTGTCAATTGTGAAAAGCATTTCCGCCAGCCGATCAATCTCCTCCCGTGTGTTGTAAAAGTGCGTCGAAACGCGGATCAGCAGTCGATCCGGTCGTTCAATAATGGGCACTTCGATCCGGTGTTTCCAAATCTCTTTGCGTAACTTGGCCGCGTTCGCGGGTCCAGTGAACGGCAATTCGAAAGCCGTCAACGAACCGTGCATCCCCGGAGTGGTCGGCGTCGCCAGCTTGAGTCCCAAGCCGCAGATTTTCTCTCGCGTGTATTGCACCAACTCTTCGATCCGAGTGCGAATTCGCTCGACGCCAATCTCGGCCTGGAACTCGATTGCTGCCGGCACCGTGAGCCACGGGCAAATATCGCGGGTGCCTTCGAATTCCAGGAAACGGGTTCGCCTGGTGGAACCGAACGGGTCGGGTCGATCGGGGTCGCGATGCGGGGCCCCCTGGTCCGATAGCGGGTATTGATCGGGCCGATAGCCCCAGCTCACTTGCATCGGTTGCAAGCGATCTTCGTTGCCGGGTCCAATTACGAGAAACCCGGTCCCCGTGGGAACCAGCATCCACTTGTGACAGTTGCCCGTGTAGAAATCGGCACCGACGTCGCTGACGTTGAGGGGAATCATCCCGGGTGCGTGTGCACCGTCCACGACGGTGGTAATTCCGCGACGTCTGGCCTCGGCGCACAACGCTTTGGCGGGGAGCACGAGGCCGGTTGAAGAGAGCACATGGCTGAAGAAGAACAGGCGCGTTCGAGGATTCATGGCCTTGCTTGCCGCTTCCACGATCTCATGCGGATCGCTCGGCAATGTCGGCAAGGGAAACGTGCGCCAGGTTAACCCGCTGCGCTGGGCGACGCGTTCCCAGCACCAGTGCATGGCCGCGTATTCGTGATCGGACAGAAGGATTTCGCCAGGAGTCGCGATCGACAGGCCGGACGCAACCATGTTGATCGCGGCCGAGACATTCGCGGTGAAAACGAGCCTGGAAGGAACGGTGCCAAGATAATTCGCCAGGCGATCGCGGGCGGCCCAAAGCAACGGCGGTGCCTGGCGAACGAAGAAGTGCGTCGGTTCTGCCGCAAGCCAGTGCCGCAATTCCGTGACACGGTCGAATACCGGGCGGGGGAGCGGGCCGAACGAACCCGTGTTCAGATTGATGATGCTCGGGTCGAGAATCATGCGCTCTCGGGCCGTGTTCCAGTCGTAAGTCGCTTCGTTCGTATTCATAATGGTGTTGGTTGTCCCGGTTCGGAGCGTGATTCGATGGAGTCGCCGGTCCCGCCCTACCCTCCGAGTCCGCGTCATGTGCCCCCGGAGCTTGGGCGTCGGCCGATGGGCAGTCGGGCGAGTCGATTGTCCAGTCTCGCACTTTCCGCGACCGGGGTCTTCCTGTTTGCCGTCTGCCCTATGTTATTCGCGGCGGCTGGCCTGCTCTGTTTGGTCGCGGAAGATCTTCATATCGTTCTGCGTGCGTCAGGGTTTTTGATTGCTGCGAACATCTCGCTGATCTCGCTGAAATCGCTTCTGCCGCGTCGCTTGCCCTTGCCAGCGGGCGCCACGAAACTGCCACTCGAGCAGGAGCCGATCGCTCTCGCTTTCGTCGACCTAGTTGCACGCGATCTCGGCTGCTTCGCTCCCAAAGCGATCGTGTTAAGTTCCGGTGTCGAACTTGTCCTGTCGGGTAAGCGTTCGCTCTTCGACCTCGTTCGACCTGGTCGTTCCGAGCTGATCGTGGGGCTTTGGTTATGGAACACTTTGACACTCAGTGAGTTTCAGGCCGCAATCGCTCGGACAATCGCTCCGTTTTCGCGAGGCAAGTTCGCGGGCCGTCGATATCTACTTCGCGAGCTACTGCGATTGCTCCTCGACGGGCACGACTTTGTCGACGAGATGGCGGAACGTTAAGAACGAATCTCCTGGTTCGCACGACTCCTGCGGAATTTACATCTCATTGTGACTTATCCACAGCGAGTCTGTGGGCGCATACTGCATCAACTTGCCAAACGAGAAGAGGAGGCCCTCGCGGACGACCTGGCTGCCGTGCGTATCACGGGATCAGATTCACTGGTTCACGCCGTTTTGCGAGCCGATTTTGCAGGAGCAACATTGCATCAGGCCGACGCAATTTTCAAACGCGAGGCCGACTGCGGGATATTCACACCCGACTTGTATGTCCACTCCCTGGATGCCGCCAACGCACTTTGGGTCGCACACAAGGACTTCACCATTGGGCAGACTCCAACGCTTCGCAGTCCAAGTGCCGGGAAGTATGCCGACGTCTTCGCGCCCGGCCAAGGATGCCGTTCGGCCATGTGGGCGGGTCTGCCTTCTGCACCCGAACGCGAGCAGAGCGCGAAGCGAATATTTGTGGCGGCCGAACGAGATGACAGACCGGCGTCCATCCTCCTCACTGCTTCCCCGAGGTGGCGAGGCATTTTAACGCGATCACGCTACCTGGGAGTCCTGAAAACCACCGAGGACTATATCGCCATGCCGTGCGAGGTAGTGAGCAGATGGATCGCCGAGGACGGCAAGCTGGAGATGACAGACCGGCATGACGGGAGTTACGATGAGGGCCGAGCGATCGAGCCGGGAACTCCCCAGGAGCGAAACTCTGCGATTTCTGCCGGAGAATGGGTCGATGCACAGTTGCTTCATAGCGCGGACAAGTTGTATATTCACGCGGGCGAACGGGCAGCCAGATTAAAGTCGGTCCAGACGGCTCTCAAGAAAGTCATGCGTCGAACACTGTTTCGACCGACCGGGCGAGATCGAGCTCTCGCAGATGACCTGGAAGACGACATTCGCAAGCTGGGCCGCTGGCTCGCGGCACTCGATCGCTGGACTTATACGATCCACATGCAGATGGCCGCCCGCCTCCCGGACCTCGAGATGCATGAGGCCTTGCTCGCACGTTACGAAACCGTCCTTCGATTTCAGTCCGTCCCGACTGATGTGCGTGGGTACCGGGATCGAGTGGCAATTTTTGTTCGCAGGCTGGGCGAGCACGAGGGCGATGCTCCTGATCGGCTGGTGCGAGAGGCACAGAAGGAGTTCAAGGCCTCCCGAAAGAATCTGGAGTTGTTGCTCCAAGAGGTCGCCGAGATCGAGGATCCCTTTCTAAGTGAACTCGTCAGCGGAGTGCCGCTCGATCAGTTTCTCTATTCCCATGGAGAATTGCCTTCGCGAAAGCGATCGGCTTCAAGGCACGGCTCGCATCGATTGATGCAAGCCTGGGACGAACTCCTGGCGAAAGCCTGCTGGCTGCGTGAACACGGGGTTCTGGAGTTGCTCCGAATCCATGAGGAGATTCGCACCAGGTTCACCGAACAGGTTGGCGAACTACCAGACAACTACGAGCCGATTGTGCTGGAGGCGATGATCCCAAATGATGACGAGACACCGCTCGAACTCGAACCGGAAATCGTCGAGATCGAGACGGTTGACGACATTGGCGGATCAGTCCCTTAGCTTGATGCTCAGGTACTTGGTTTCCAGGTAGGCTTCGAGCCCTTCGTGAGCGAGTTCGCGACCGAGACCGCTTTCCTTCATGCCCCCGAATGGGCATTGCGGCGTGGCCGGCACGGGATCGTTCATGCCGATGATGCCGGCTTCCAGGCCCTCGGCCATCTTCCACATCACCGTGATGTCGTTCGTAAAGACGTACGCGGCCAACCCGTAGACCGTGTTGTTCGCGGCCTCGATTACCTCGTCGAGGTTTGAGAAATCCATGACGGGCATCACCGGAGCGAACGGTTCCTCCGTCATCATCTTGCACTCGGCCGTCAGCCCGGTCAGGATCGTTGGCTGGAAGAAATAGCCCTTGCCGAACCGTGTGTCTTGCTTGCCGCCCGTCAAAATCTTGGCCCCCTTGCCGGCCGCATCCTGAACCAGGGCTATGGTGCCGTCCATCGCTTTTTTCTCGAACATCGGCCCAACTTCGATGCCCGCATCCAGGCCGTTACCGATCTTGAGGGCCTTGGCCGTCTCGACAGCGACTTCCGTGAATCTCTTCTCGATGTCCTTGTGGACGAAGAAGCGCGATGGGGAGATGCACACCTGGCCGTTATTGCGGAACTTGCCAATGACGGCCGCCTTGGCCACGGCTTCCGGATCGGCGTCCGGGAATACGATGAACGGGGCATGCCCGCCGAGTTCGAGGCTCAGGCGTTTCACTTGTCCCGCTGCGGCACGCATCAGTTGCTTGCCCACTTCCGTCGAGCCGGTGAAGCTGATCTTGCGAACGTCGCGATTCTCCAGGAATTCGTCGGCAATTTCCTTCGCGGAGCCGATCACGAGGTTAGCGACCCCCTTTGGCAGGCCGGCGTCGATCATACAGTCGAAAACGTTGATGAGTGAAAGCGGAGTCTGGCTGGCCGGTTTGCAAACGATGGTGCAGCCGGCGGCAAGAGCCGGGGCGATCTTTCGAGCTTGCAACGTGATCGGGAAGTTCCATGGGCCGATTGCGCCAACAACGCCGACGGGATGCTTCAGCGTGAGATGCCGTTTGCCGGCCACGCTGTTTGGGATCAATTGCCCGTAGGCTCGCTTACCTTCTTCCGCGAACCACTCAAACGTGTCGGCGGAGTGCATGACTTCGCCCTTGGCCTCCGCGAGCGGTTTGCCCTGCTCCATCGTGAGCGTGCGGGCGATCCCGTCGGCCCGTTCACGCATCAAGTCGGCTGTCTTCTTGAGTATCTTGGCTCGATCCCAGCTCGTGAGCTTGGCCCAGCCGACCATCGCAACCTTGGCGGCCGCCACGGCTCTGCGGCAATCCTCGCGGCCACCGAATGCCACTTCGCCAATGGTCTCCTCGTTGGCGGGGTTCGTGACCGCCAGTCGTTTGCCCCCAACCGCATCGACCCATTGGCCATCGATATAGAGTTGGCGATAAGTACCCGTGGAAAGCGCGGTCGCAGCGGACATCAGGAAGACTCCAGGTGATTGGGACAAGGGAAATGTAGAGGGGCCGCGCGAACGGGCAAGCTTCGTCTTCGGCACACTTCGAATGCCGAACTCGATCCGCGATCCGATTGTACTCACGCAAATGGCGGCCCGCGTCAGGCTGCCCGGCGAAATGCTGTGGCCGGCTGACGGGCCGGGAATTGCAAGATAACCGGCTCTCCGAACACCGGTGCGGAGATTGGCTTCGCCCACACAACGTTCTTCAACCAGTATCGCAGCAAGGTGGCGAAAGTTCGTGGCACGTCCATCATGGACACTTTGCTCGATCCCTTAACTCGCGGCCGATGGCGCACACCCACCTCGGCGACGTTCCAGCCGAATCTTCTGGCCCGGCTAATCATTTCCGTGTTTACGAAGAAACCGCGTGTTTCAGGCAAGAGGCACTCCAGGGCATCTTTGCGAAAGACCTTCAAAGCGCAATCGATATCCCGAATGCCAGTTCCCAGGAAAGTTCTGGCGAGCAGGTTGTATCCCTTGGATAGGAACCGCCTTCGCCAGGGGTCTTTGCGGTCGACTCGTCTTCCAACCACAACATGCGATTCGTCGGCCAAGTCCACGAGAGATTCCAGATCGTCGAGAAAGAACTGCCGATCGGCATCGGTGAACGCGACCAACTCATAACGAGCGGCCTGGAACCCGGTACGCAAGGCCGCTCCATAGCCCAGGTTACGCGCGTGAGCGAGTAAGCGAACCCGGGGCCAGGTGGCACTGAGATCGGCCACAATCGCGGCTGTTTCGTCCGAACTGCCGTCATCCACGACCAGGATTTCGAAGTCGTAGTCCATCCCGGCCAGGCTCTCGTGGGCTTCGGCTATTGCCTCGCCGATTCCGGCGGCTTCGTTGAAAGCAGGCAGTACAAGGGAAATTCGTTCACGAGGCATGGCAACGGCTCCTTCCGGGTCGATGGCGGAACATGCCAAGTTCGGGCAGCGGGGTCAAGGGGTATCATTCAGCGAAAATGAGAACTCATTGTTGACTTGGCACTTGCGAGGGAGTAACATCTCTGCGAACTTGCCTCCTTGATTCATTAACACCCCCAAGCTACGTGCCCTCCTGATTTGCCACAATTTCGCAAATTATCATGCACTTCTCGGGGCTTTTGACCGGCAGGCGGGTTTCATGCGCACACAGGTTCGCCGAGAGCGGTTCTCGACGAAATGGTTTGTGACGGACTCTTATCTATGGAGTAGGACGATGAATCTCAGTCGGAAGTTGTCGATTCTGGCTGCCCTTGCGGCAGTCGTCGTGTACTTCGGTGGCGCTAACGCCGCCGATGAGAAGACGCTCGACGTCAAGGCCTGCATGAAGTGCCAGAACATGGTTCGCGGTGGTCTCATCCCGAAAAAGGGTGAGCCGAACTGGGAAGAAGCCAGCAAGAAGTCCAAGGCTTGGCTCAATGCAGCCGAATCCATCGGCAAGAATGCCCCACCGATCGGCGAAAAGGATAGCTGGAAAGAGCAGACCGGCAAATATTTGACCAATGTCAAAGCTGTCGATGAAGCCGTCACCAAGAAGGACGCTGCCGCCGTCAGCAAGTCACTCGCGACGTTCGGTGCATCCTGTGGCGGCTGCCACAGCAAGCACAAGCCGAAGTAATTTCGAACTTCTTGATTCACTGAGGGTCGCCGATCCGTCGGCGGCCCTTCTGCTTTTCCCGGCATGAACGACCCCATCAATCTTCTCGATTACGAGGCCCATGCCAGGCAAGTTTTGCCTCAATCCTGGTTCGAATACTTTGCGGCTGGTTCCGGGGCCGAGATCACTGTTCGCGAAAATTGCACTGCATTCGACTCTCTTCGACTTCGGCCTCACGTGCTGGTTCCGGTCGGACAGCGCGATCAATCCATCACCCTCTTCGGCCGAAAACAAGCGACGCCTTTCATCATCGCGCCGATGGCCTTTCAGAAGCTCGCTCATCCGGATGGCGAATGTGTGACGGCCCGTGCCAGCACCCAGGCAGGGGCCACCTTCGTTGCCAGCACCGTCGCGACCTGTTCCATCGAAGAGATTGCAGACGCAGCCCCAGGCCCGAAGTGGTTTCAACTCTACGTTTTCAAAGATCGCGGGGTCACCCGTTTGCTTGTCGAGCGAGCGGAAGCGGCCGGCTACGAGGCAATCCAGGTCACGGTCGATGTGCCCGTCATGGGTCGCCGCGAGGCCGACGTTCGCAATTGCTTCTCGCTTCCCGAAGGTTTCTCCGCCAAAAATCTCGAGTCTGCGGGTCACGGCTCCATGAACTCCGATCGCGTGGAGAGCGGCCCTTCCTTGTACACCAAATACCTGTTCGACGTGGACCTCAGTTGGAACGAAATCTCCTGGCTCTGCTCGATCACCAAGCTGCCGGTTCTTCTGAAAGGCATCCTGCGCGGAGATGACGCCAGCCGGGCTATCGACCACGGTGCCGCTGGGATAGTCGTCTCCAATCATGGCGGACGTCAACTCGACACTGCCTTGCCCACCATCCGGGCTCTTCCCGAAGTCGTCGATGCCGTCGCCGGTCGTGGCATCGTCATTCACGATGGGGGCATTCGCCGGGGTATCGACGTCATCAAAGCCCTCGCTCTCGGTGCGGCCGCCGTGCATGTCGGCCGGCCAGTCATCTGGGGCCTCGCGGTGGCTGGCGAGGCCGGCGTGACGCGAGTCTTGAACCTCCTTCGAGATGAACTCGACAACGTGATGGCCCTTTGTGGAACGCCGACTGTGAAACACATCACTCGTGACCTGATTGCCTAAATTGCACAATTGCAAAGGTACATGCAAAAAAAGTTCTTGGCACTCTCTTGGTCGGCAGCGATGATCGAAGTGTCTGCTCCCCTGCGGACGGCTCAACGAGACGCGAGAATGTCCACCTCACTGGTGCTAAGTTTGGCACTAATCGTTGTAGCCCCAGCACTGAAGGATCCCCCTGCAAAGCCCAGGTCGATCGAAGGCGAGTGGTGCCTTGTTGAGCGGACGGTCGGCGGCAAGCAACAGGTTCTGGAGACCGGACCGAACAACAGTCCCATTGTTATTTCCACCGAAAAGTGGGTCCTCAATCAAGGGAGTGCGGCCCCGTCCAAATGGGATCTGCAACTCGATCCATCGGCTCGGCCAGTCCGGATCACGTTGTTCAAGCCGGACGGTGGTCGGAAACAAAACGGGATGGTGGGGATCTATAAAGTCGAGGGCGCCACGCTCACTATCTGTTACGTCTTCGACGGAGTTCGACCGACCGCGTTTGAGTCCTCGGCTGGGACGGAAATTCGGATCATGATTCTCAAGCGAGTTGTCGAAAAGTAGACGCAATAGTGGAATGCTTGACTCGCGAGGGCGTAAACCGACGTGTGCCGACTCTCTATGCTTCCAACCCATTCGCTCTAAGATAAGGTCATGTCCGAATCTCTGAAACCGCTTGCTCTCCGTCGCGAAGGCGATGGCCTCGCCATCGACTGGAGCGATGGCGTGCGGACTTTTGCTACCTGGCGAACGATCCGCAAGAGCTGCCCGTGTGCTTCTTGTAACGAAGCTCGCCAAAAGCCGGCCGACCCGTTCAAGCTGGTCAGCGATGTCGAAGTCGCTGCCGGCTCGCCACAACCCGAACAGATGGCCGCCCGTGGGCTTTACGCGTATCAGATCACCTGGAACGACGGACACGACACCGGCATCTTTACGCTCGAACTCCTCCGACAACTTGGACAGGCCTCGACCTGATTGACCCATGCAACCTGGACCTGGAAATATCCCGACTCTCGAGGGCGTTCGCCACATCATCGCTGTTGGAAGCGGAAAAGGGGGCGTCGGCAAATCGACCGTCTCCGCCAATCTTGCTCTCGCCTTGCACATGCATGGCCAGCGGGTTGGCCTGATGGACGCGGACATTTACGGCCCGAGCATGCCGATGATGATGGGCCTGGGTCCTGTCGATCCGCAAATCGCGAATTTTCCGATCGAGAAGCATGGCCTCAAGATCATGTCGCTCGGCTTCCTTCCCGATACCGGCAAAGGCGTTCTCCTTCGCGGTCCAATGGTTGCCAAGTGGGTGGCTACGTTCCTGACGCAGATCAACTGGGGCGAACTCGACTATCTCGTGATTGACCTCCCTCCGGGTACGGGAGACGCTCAACTCACGCTCTGCCAAACCGCACCGCTCACGGGTGCGATCATCGTCACCACGCCGCAAGACGTCAGCCTGATCGACGCCGTCAAGGCCCTCAACATGTTCCGCCAACTGAAGACTCCCATTCTTGGCGTCATCGAGAACATGAGCTACTTCGTCGGTGATGATGGCAAGCGTTACGAAATCTTCCGGCACGGCGGCGGCCTGAAACTTGCGGCCGAATCTGGCGTCCGCTTCCTGGGCAACCTGCCGATTGATCCTCGCGTGGCCGAGTGTGGTGACGCCGGCGAACCGATCGTCAGCAAGTTCTCTGATTCGCCGATCGCCAAGTCCTACCTCGAACTCGCGACGGCCATCATGGACGCCGCCGCCAAGGCCGGCAAAGAGAAGCTGCCGGAAGTCGCGCTGTAGAGCCTGAAGCGAAGAAAAAACACGCATGGGCATGGAACGAACCATAACGTTCTCCGATGAACCGCCGACTTGGCCGTCAATCGTCGCGAAATTGACGGCAGCCGGTCATGCCGTGCAGATGCGCATGATTGACAACATGCCTGCCTTCCCGGATGAGGAACCCGATCTGGGCTGGCGGGAACTCCGCGTCAGCCTGGGTGCCGGCATGATCACGCTGCGACACGATGCCAACCAAATCCGCGTGATTGTTTGGGGCAACGCGGATGGGACAACGCTGGCACATCAGGAAGCGATTGCGAACGCGTGTTCGAGCGATTCGTAGCCGCGTTCGCCAGTACGCGAGAGACCTTCCCGCGACAGGATGCGTTGCCTGGGGCTGAGGCGCGAGTGCGGCGACTCATCAATTGAAGTCTCACTCGCCAACCATCGCCGCCACGCGTGCCGCAAAAAAGCCCCCCACAAGCCTGGCGGATCGGGATCGGGCATTCTTCTCAGCTTGCACTGCACCCGCCATGAGCCGAACGCCGCGATCCAGATCAAATCGGCCAGTAACGCAGGCATGCCCGGATGGTGCTTGTGAAAGTACCGGGCCCTCGAGTCGAAACAGTATCGCGGTCTTGGCTTCAACGCCAAGTTCGCTCCGCTCACTCCGGTGCTCTGCCCCTCCAGATGAACCATGCGGCTTGCGGGCAGGTGCCAGATCGACCAGCCTGCTTCCTTTGCTCGCCAACAAAAAACCGTTTCCTCGAAGTAGAGGAAGTAGCCTTCATCCATCAGGCCGACGGTTTCAAACACCTCCTTTCGAATCATCATGCTGGCCCCATTCACCCAATCGCACGCATGATTCACATTTCGCGGCGCAATGGGCAGACGAAACCTCGCCAACGCTCGGCACACTGGGCCAATCCGAATCGTATCCTCCAGTTCGCCCATCAGCGATGGAAACCGGAACGCGGCCGTTTGAGGCTTGCCATTCGGAAACTCAAGCCGACTGCCGGCGATGCCGACTTCCAGGCGTGAATCCAAAAACTCGATCAACTCCTTCGCGGCTCCCGGACGAACAATCGTGTCCGGGTTCAGCAGCCAGACGTAGCGCGGCGGGTTTGTGGATGCGAGCAAATCACGAATTGCGGCATTGTTGCCGGCCGAGAAACCGCGATTCTGTTCGAGCGGCTTGAGCGTGACCCACTGCCAGCCGTTTGTTTGAATTGCCTCCGAAAGGACCTGAACCGAATCGTCGCCGGATGCATTATCGACGACGATGACGTGTAACCCAGACTCATCTGCCAGCGACCGCAAACAATCGGCCACCAACCCCGGCGTGATGTAATTCACAATCACGACGGCGATCTGGCCGAAAGAAGCCAGTTTTTCACCACATAGGCACGAGGACACAAAGAAGGCAGAAGAAAGGATAGAAGCCAGAAGGGGAATTTGTCTCCTTCTGTGTTCTGAGTGGTGAATCAATCTTGCTTCTACTGCCTCGCCAGGAACGCGAACAGGTCGGCGAGGTCCTCTGGCTTGATTCCCTTCAATAAGCCGTCCGGCATGAGCGACTTCATGCTGGGCAAACGCGATTCGATGTCCGGGACCGCGATGCGTTTGGTTTCCCCGGTACCGAGTTGCACGAGCAGGGCCTCGCTCGAATCGTAGGCGATCAGGCCACTGATTCGCTTGTTGTCCTTGGTTTCGATGTTGGTCACGCGATAGATCGGGGCGACATCCCGGCTCGGGTTCAGGATGGCCGTCAACAGATCGTCGCGCGACATTCGTTTGCCGGAGCCGGCCAGGTCGGGGCCGAGGCGAGTGGAATTGCCGTGGCAGGCCTGACAACCGAGCCGGTGGAAAACCTTGATGCCGCGTGCCGCGTTGCCGGCTCCCCAATCCGCGCTCTTGGCCAAGTTGCGAATGGCAGCCTCGTCCTCGCTGGCCGTGGTCAGCCGTTTCGCTTCGGACGGATGTGTCTGTTCGAACCACGCGAACAGCGGCTGATAGGATTCGCCGAGTGCCGTTTTCGATTCCTCGATGGCAAACGCCTGGCCAGTTTGCCGATTCACCAGTTCGACCAGTTGCTTGCGAATGCCTCTCTCTTTCGGATCCGACACAGCTTGCCGCAGGCGAGCGAAGAGCGGCACCAGATTCTTCGGTGAGTCATCGCGAGGCAACATTTTCAGGGCGGTCAAACACGTGGCCTCCCCCTGCCCGGTTTCCAATGCCTCCAGGAACTTGGCCCGATCGATCTCTTCGGGCTTCGCCGCAAGCGGCTTGATGATGGCATCGCGAACGGATCGGTCGGCCCAGCGGGAGCGCAGCAGTGACCGGACTTCTTCGGCAGGCAACGTGGTCAGCAGTTGAATCAACTCGCCGCTCAGCGGATACTCGGTGTTATCCCGAACGGCCGCGAAAAATAGCCGAGCGGCCGCCTGCCGGGCTTCCAGGCGAAGTTGCGAAGCAATCAGCACGTGCCCGGGCGCGACCAGCTTTTCATGGGCCACGATCAACTTGTCGAGCCCCGGATGCGTCCGAAGCAATTCAACGACCAGTTCGCGAAGTCGAGCGGGCCAGTTCGATTCGGCCCGCAGATTGCGCCGTTCCAGCTTGCCTTCCAGGGCCAGCAAAGCGTCCGCAACTCGATGCGTCTGTGATTGATTCCGAGGAGCAGTCAATCGGGCGAGCACTGTGAGATAGTGAAAGTCCCAGGTTGGATGCGAATCAGCAGTGATCTGTGCGAGCATTTTGCTTATTGAGGCAGGATCGCCGTCCTCGAGCATGGCCAGCAAGCGGCTGGCTTCGATGTTGAGACGAGCGTCTGCGGATGGAAAAAATGCGTGAACTATTCCACAAGCCGCATTGGCCAGCAACCGTTCGTAGCCCGGTTTTTGGTCTGGAAAAGAACTCAGACTGTAGGCGATGAAGAGTTCGAGACGAGGGTCATGAATCTTCCAATCGCCAAGGCTCTGCATCGTTAGTCGAATTGCCTCGAGTTGATCTTGAACAGTTTTTGCTCGCAGGAGCGACTTGATTGCCAGAGGAAAAAGGTGCTTTGGCTCGTCCTGGGCGACCACTTGAGAGCGCCCGGCGATGAAAGTGATTAGACTTCGCGGGGCACCATCCGCAATGACCCGCGACTCAAGGGCCGCTAGTGCTTCTTTCGCCAAGAGTGGGAAGAGTCGTGTTGCAGCAAGGCGGACGCGCTGATCGTCATGCCTCATCCATGTCGAAAGTCGTTCAAAACTGATGCCTTGCGATTCAGAACTCAGTGTGAGAAGTTCGGGTGTCTTGCTGTGATGCATCACCATGGAATGAATTACTTCCGCCAAGACGCGAGGGTCCGGATCTTCGCTCATCGAACGCAATGCTGGTAATCCGCGACGCATTCGTCCGAGCGCCCAGGCCAATCGGGCGCGGACCATCGGTGAATTTGACTTGCCAATTTCAAATATCTGCCGGTCTCCAATCGTGTGGCCCAAGACGAGAATGCACTCGATCGCACGAAACCGCCTCACAAGGGTTTCGGCATCGTTTGCAGCGACATTCGCGAATTGCTGCGAACCTACGGTTTTCAATAGTGGCAGCCATTTCGCCATCGACCACGCTTCTAGAGGTTGGGGGGCATTCAGAACTTTGTCGACCTTCATCTCCGCCTCGGTCTTCGGACCGAGCGGGTGCCGGTTCGTCTGGAACTCAATGCGATACACCGCCCCTCTAGTGCCTCGCCCGCCGATGCTGACGTACAACGAACCGTCCGGACCAACCCTTGCGGCCGTTGGTGCGAAGCCGTTCGTGCCTGTTGGTTCGAGAAACAATTCCGGCTTCACCTGCTTGTAGCTCAATCCTTCAGGAATCAGCGGCAGGTAGTGAATCTTGCCGAAGGTCCAGTCGAGTAAGAACACGCCGCCGCGATAGTGTGTGGGGAATTGTGTGTGCCGATAACAGCACACTCCCGTGGGTGAGCCACGTCCCAGATCGGCGAGCATAGGGACCGTGTCCGGGTAGTAATCACGACGAGCCAAGGACCGCATTCCGCCGGGCAATCGCCAGCCGTGATGGGCACCCGGCATCACGTGATAGACCCGCGTTGGCGAGTACCAGGGCAACAAGTAATCGCGTTCCGAGTCGCTGTCGAATGTGATCATGTCTCCATTTGGCGTAAAGTCGAAGTCGTAAGGATTGCGAAAACCGTGAGCGATCAATTCGACTTCGCTCGAATACTTCCAAGGAAAGCGCAGAATTCCTCCTCCCTCGGGCTTTCGAATCAGGTTTCGTTCGTCTTTTTCGAATTCAGATAGCGCTGTCGAGTTCCCCGCGATTGTGTGCATCGTGTCGTCGGGAGAGATCTTCAATGCATGCCCGCCGTGCTCTGAGAAAGGGAATTTTTCAAGAAACGCACTTGCTGTGTCGACAAGCTTTTCCTCCCCGAGAACTTTCGTTAATTTCCGGAGACGGCCATCGGAAGAACAATAGAGATCAAATTCCTTCGCGTTTAGGCCAGGGGCAAACAGCAACCCCATCGCCCCTGTTTTCGTCTCGGCGATGTCGGTTGCCTTGTCCGCTTTGCCGTCGCCGTCAGTGTCTTCGAGGCGGCGAATGTAGCCCGGGCCTGAGACCACCACGCGGCCTTGCTCGTCCAGGGCCATGGTGTAAATATCGTTCGCCAGCGTGTGGTCGGCCCAGAGGGTGACCTTGAAATTCGGCGGCACCTTCAGGCCGAGGTCTTCGGCCTGAACGGGCATTGCGACCAGCACGAGCAGGAGAGGCAGGATTCGCATGGGCAACCTCCATTGGCATTACAACCAGAATGGTATCCGGTCGTTGGTGTGAATGCGAGAATCAAAACCGGCGACATTCAGGCATTCGTCTTTGCTTTGCGAAGAAACAACTTTTCAGGACGCGGACATCTCGGGCGAGTTTGCCCTCCCACGTTTCCGAGGCCACATAGGTAATAGCGCCGTCGAAGCAAAAGTGAACACGACTTTGCTAATTTTCTTCAGATTTGTTCTGCGAAGACGAAAGGCATTTTTTTAACCATGGATTTCACGGATTTACACGGAGAAATACAGGGCATTGTGGCTTTCTGATCCGTGTAAATCCGTGAAATCCGTGGTGAGAAATCCAAGAATGTAACCCGAATTTCGGCGGTTCGCGTAGGACTTGATGCCATAGAACGGTATGGGAGCGAACTTCGGAGTGTGTGAATGGGCGACCCTGCCGATCATCGTCAACTTGTCAGCATTCTGGCAAGCGATCTTTCCTGGCTGGAAGATCATTGCCGACGGCAGCCCGCCCTGTCCAAGGAAGCGAGTCAACTGCGGCTCGCAGGTGCCCTGGTCCGCAATTCCGTCGGGCCGTTCCTCGAAAACGAAGCGAAGACCCCTTTGCACATCGCCGTCGTCGGCGGGGCTGGTGCGGGCAAGAGCACAATCGTGAATTTCCTGGTCGGGGACAAGGTCGCGGAGGCGAACCCCCAGGCCGGTTACACTCGACATCCCACGGCCTACATTCCAGCGAATTCTTCGACGACCTGGACAGGGCATCTTGGCTTCCTTGGATCGCTTCGCAAGCTCGAAGTTCCCAGCCCAGCGAACCTAGATGAGGACGTTTATCAGGTTCGCCGGGTTGAGCCGACGGCCCTGGGCGACGTCGTGATCTGGGATTGTCCCGACATGACAACCTGGGCTGCCGGAGGGTATCTCGCCCGGCTTATCGAAGTCACGGGCCTGGCGGATGTGATCGTCTACGTTGCGTCCGATGAGCGCTACAACGACGAAGTGCCCACGCAGTTTCTGCATATGCTGGTGCGTTCCGGCAAGGCACTCGTGGTCGTCCTCACCAAGATGCACGAGACAAATTCACGGCAACTCATCGAGCACTTCGAACGTGAAATCCTGAGCCGATTGCCGAAAGCCCCTTCGGGCAAACCGGCCGTTCCCGTGTTGGCCGTGCCGTTTCTCGCGCTCGATCAGTTGGCCGACCCGGCTCGCAAGGCGATCGCTCATCGAATTCCGCTCATCAATCAGGTGATGGTGCTAACCGACGCGGCCACCGCCCGCAAGCGGGCGGTCGATCATGCGTTGCAGTATCTCTCGACGGCCGGAGGCGATTTGCTGGAGGTGGCCCGTAAGGACCTCAATGCTCTCGAAGCCTGGAAGGCGATGATTCGCTATTCACGCCAACATTTCGACGCACGGTATCGGGGCGAGTTTTTGGATGGCGAAGGCTTTCGCCGGTTCGACGAAGCCCGCGAACGCCTGCTGAATTTGATCGAGCTTCCCGGAGCGGGCCGTGGTTTCGCGATGGTCATGTGGGGCCTGCGCCTGCCCTATCGGGCATTGCGATCGGTGATCGTGAAAGCCCTGATTCGCCCGCCGGCCGTGAACATCGGCGAAGCCCAGGTTCTCGAAGGGGCCTTCCGGGCCTGGATGGATCAACTGCGTGCCGAGTCCATTCGTCATGCCGATGAGCATGCGTTGTGGAAGCACGTTGCGACAGGTTTTAATTCAGGCCTGGGTGATACGGCCACGAAACAGTTTCAGGGACTGTTGCGATCCTTCCAGGTCAGTTCGGCCGACGAGATCGAGGCAGCCGCGCGTGGCGTGACGGCTGGTCTTGAGAAGAACCCGGCCGGTTTGATCGTCCTGCGTGGGGTCAAATTGTTCCTGGACGCACTGGCGATTGGCCTCGCGATTTGGGCAGGAGGCTTTCAGTGGTACACACTGATCGTGATTCCGATTTTCGTGTCCTCGTTCCATCAAGTGGTCGAACTGATCGTGCGGCAATTCGTCGAAGCCAAACGCTCCGCCATCCGTTCTCGTAAGATGACGATCGTTTCGCAGACGGTTTCTAGTCCATTGGCCGAATGGTTGACGGTGTGGCCGGCCACGGGCGGATCGGCCTACGAAAAATTGCAGGTGGCACTTCGGCGTGTGCCGGAGACGATTGCCAAGATCAAGGACCTCGCCGAGCCGCGACTCCGATCATGACCGAAGCCACCCCGGAACCACTTCTCCGCACGCTCTCCCCCCTGTTGCACGCGCTGGATCACGACGTGCGTGGCTGGCTGGACGGCATTCACATTCAGCCGTTGCCGATGATCGCACGGGCGAGTCTGGAGGGCATGTGCAACGATCTGCATCGCCAATCGGACGCACTGGGTGTTGAACGGCCGGTGCTTACCATCATGCTCAT
Source organism: Gemmataceae bacterium (assembly GCA_009691845.1). Lineage (GTDB taxonomy): Bacteria > Planctomycetota > Planctomycetia > Gemmatales > Gemmataceae > SIAJ01. The sequence continues at coordinate 17,264 of SIAJ01000064.1, read as the reverse complement.
GGGCGGCACGGGTGTCGGCAAATCGACGCTCCTGAACGCACTGGCTGGCGGGGCCGTCGCTCAAGCGTCGTTCACAAGACCCACGACCCGCGATCCGGTTGTCTACTACCACGAATCGTTGAAGCCCGAGCATTTTGACCCCGCACTTCGTCATTGCCGGCTGGTCCCGCATGATCGTGCCACGCTTTTGCAAAAAATCATCGTCGATACCCCCGACCTCGACAGCAACGACATCGCCAATCGTGACAAGCTGAAGGCCTTGTTGCCGGTCGCGGACATCGTGCTTTACGTGGGTTCACAAGAAAAATACCACGACCAGCTCGGTTGGGACTTGTTCATGGAGCAACGGCAACGTCGGGCGTTCGCATTTGTGCTGAATAAGTGGGACCGCTGCCTACATCCCGGCGCGACCGGTAGGCGGCCGGACGAGGATTTGCTCGACGATCTTGAGAAAGAGGGTTTTGAGAAGCCGCACCTGTTTCGCACGATGGCCCAGGCGTGGATCGATATTCCTCCTGGAACGACGCCCGGAAATATCCCGGAAGGCGAGCAATTTCTGGTATTGCGGAACTGGCTGGAACTCGGCCTGACGCGGATGGAAATCGAGGCAGTCAAGGCACGCGGTGTCGGCCAGTTGCTCGCTCAACTGGATTCGGGCATCGAGCAAGTGCGACCAAGCGATCTCACGGCGGAGGCCGAGCGGACGAAGGCCTCTTGGGAGAATCTGCTTCGCGAAGAGGCCGGTGCCTGCGGCGACGTGCTTGTGAGTACCCTGGAACCGTTTTCCGCCGAGATCGAGCATCACTTTCGTGTGGAGGGCCAACAGAAATTTCGCGGCTTGATGGCTGGTTATCTGAAACTCGCCACCAAGCTGCGATACGCGGGCACATCGTTGCGAGATCGAATCCCGATGATGCCGCGAATGGAGCAGAAGGTCGAAACGCCCGCGAATTGGAACCTGGCGGCGTTCGCCCATGAGTGTACCCGTGTGGCTGGCGAAAAGGTTCTGAATCAACGTGCGGGTGCACTGGTGAATCGCCTCCTCGTGGAAGCCGATCGCCAGAAGTTTCCGATTGCACTTCTCAATGGCCCGACCAACGAGGCCGCCCGTGCCGACTGGCATGTTCGCTATGATCGAGCCTTGATTGAGGCCCTCGCGGAGGTGGAGAGAAACCGGACCCATCCCAAAGGTATTCGCAAAGTGGTTCAGGTGGTGCTGGTCACGCTTTCGAACTTCCTGCCGGAACTGGTGCTCGTGAGTGCGTTCCTGCTGCTGCTGTGGAAGTACTTCATGGACTCGACTTATCACGTCTCCATGATCGATCTGTTCCTTCCTTTCGCGTTGACTCTCGTGGTGCTGATTCTGCTGCAACTTCTCTCGGCCGTTCTACTCCCCGTCCGCTGGTCGGCGGTCCGGGACGATTTTCATCGACAACTGGTTACGAGATTGGAAAGCGAACTCGCGTCTGTTTACGGCTCAATTCCCGGCCAAACCGCGGAAGCACTTCTTCACGAACGCACGAAAGTGGACGATCTCTTGAAGACTGTGCGTGAAGTGCGAACCTGGCTCGAAGCGAGGCAAACCGAGGTTAACGTATCGAGCTTGTACGGGAATTGACTGTCCGCACACGGAGTGTGCGGACTACTATCGGGAAACGAAGTGGATTAGTAGTCAGCCGGCTTCGGCTGCAGCCGGGCCGGACGCTTGTCTCCGTCATCCCAATCTTTGTTCGGCGACGATCCGGCGGGTACAGGCGGAAGCGGCGGTGCTCCAAATCTTTCGTTTGATGGAGGGAACGGGTCGACCGGTATACGCGGACCAGGTGCCGCGGTCGGTTCACGCGAGCCACCCGGTGGCCTACCGGGGACAGTGTAGTCGAGAAAATCCGCAATCGGGGCAGTGCTGCACCCGGCCGCGAACAGAACGCTCAACGCGAGAAATCGCCTCATCATCGAGCGAATACCGAAGTTCCCTCCCCCTCGCAAGGCCGAAACCAAGCTTCGCTACATTGTCGGAACCCAACAATTTGCGTAGCTTCCACAAAGTGAATCATTATTGTTTTGCGTAATGCAGGCCGTCCCATGATCGTGCGTCCCAAGCGAAGTGTCACGTATTTCTTTGTCCCGTTGATCGACGTGCTCATTCTGCTTTTCTGCATCTTCCTGCTCATGCCCTTCGTCAGCACCGGCGAAACGGAAACTGACGCCAATGCCAAGGTGAAAGAGAAGCCCAAGGACGAACTGCCGAAAGACGTGAAGCAACTCCAGGCCGAGTTGGAGAAGGCTCGGCGCGAGGTTGAACGACTCAAATTGGTGCCTGGAAATCTAGCTCAAAGTCGCAGCATCAAGGAGGTAAGATTTGAGCGGGTGGACCCCATGGATCCGAAGAGTAAACGCAAGCTCTTTTACTTTCAGGATAGCGAGAGGATTCCCGTCACGACGGATGCCGAGGCAACGAATCTCATCGACATACACCGGCGGGCAAGCGGCACCAAGGTACCGTTCTTCCTCATTATCTATCCTCGAGAGGGTGCGGAGAAGACCGAAGACGAAAAGCATCTTCGATGGTTCGAGGGCGTAGAGTTTCTAATCTATACTACTCCTTAGATTTTAATTCAGAGGCCACGCAGTGGGACCTGTCTTTGCCGACGGCGAGGTGAACACCGGACGCATCGTCATGAATTTCCTGGCGATAGCCGGGGGATTTCTACTTGGGTACGTCGTCACTCACCTCGTGTTGCGGTTGATCTCCAAGTTCACTGCGAACAAACGATTGCCTGCCCTTGTCGAGCGGGCGCTGCGAGTCATCGGCGGGATCATCGCTGCGATCCTGGTCGGGCTGATGGTTTTTGGCGACGGTGGCTGGGGATTTGGCGGAACGGGTGGAGCGAATCCCGGCGGAGAGGGGGGCGGTGAGCAAAAGCAACTTCCAGAGCCGCGCAAGGAGGCGAAAACGCCCGAAAAAGTTGTGCCGGCTCCCAAAGTGGACGAGCCCATTTCGGGCAGCGAACTGAACGTGACTGTGCTTTCGCCGGCTGCCTTCCCAAACATTTTTCGTTTCCCAATGGAGACGGAGGGCCTTGGCCTGGCCGACGCCAAGAAGAAACTCGACGCATGGAAGGGTTCCAATCGCAGCGAGTTGAAGAACGTTTATCTCATGATCTACGACGACAGCACGGCGGACGGGCACCCGGACCTTAAGGGATTTCAAGACTACGCTCGCCACATCGGTTTGATCCCGGATCACAAACGGATCAACAAGCCTTTATCTAAGTGACGTTGCCGGAGGCGACTCGATCCATGTCGGCACTGTCTCCCTTGCCGCCGCCCCCCTCCCCTGTCGATACCGGTGCGCTTCGACTTGTGTTGTTCGGCATGCCGGACGCGGGAAAGTCTTCGCTGCTTGGTGCGCTGGCTCAAGCGGCCGAGACGCAGGCACGGGCTCTTCGCGGCCATCTCAACGATCCCGCTCACGGCCTGGAGGAGCTGCGCAAGAAGCTTTACGAAGATCGGCAAACGGAAACACAGCAAGAGATTGTGCCGTACTCGGTGCGATTCAGCCCTTATGGCCAGCCCTCGGTGCCAGCGGTGCTTTACGATTGTGATGGCCGGGCCGCGAACGAGTTGCTGACGCAAAAGCGGGCGATGGAGGATCGCGAAGGAACGCTGGCGGGGGCTGTCCTGAATGCCGATGGCTTGATTCTCGTCGTGGACGCATCGGCCCCGCACGCGCAGATCGAGGACGATTTTCGCGAGTTTCTGCGATTCCTTCGCTTCTTTGAAGGCCATCGCAGCAAGGAACAGGCTGTGGGTGGTCTGCCGGTTTATCTCGTGCTCACCAAGTGCGACCTGCTGACTCGCGATGGCACCATTAGCCATTCGATGTGGGAAGCCCGCATCGCCGAACGCAAGCATGAAGTCATGGAGAAGTTCAAGACGTTCCTCGCCGGCCACGGTGTCCAGCACGGACAATTGGCATTTGGCACGCTCGATCTGGAAGTACGTGCCACGGCCATTCGGCGACCCTCGCTGACGGATGTGCCGCCACAACCTCGTGAGCCCTACGGCGTGGCCGAGTTGTTTCACTCGGCCTTCGCGGAAGCCAGCGCCTTCCGCGAACGTGGTGCTCGGTCGCGGAAAAGGGTGAACCGGATGGTGGCTGGTGCTGGCGGATTTCTGTCGATCCTGATCGCAGTCGCAGCTCTGCTGTTGCTGACGCCCGAACGGACGATGCAGTACACGCTCGCGGACCGCGCTGAGGCTTTGAAGGCCTCCGAAGGAGAGACGGCCGCCACGAGACTCGGCCCGAACTTGGATCGTCGCCTTAAGCAATGGCAGGAGATTCAGGTACATTCGCAGTTCGTTGAGTTACCGGAATCGCTTCGGAATCTGGTTCGCAATCGATTGGAGGAGGGCCAAGCGTATGCAATCTTCCGAGATGAACTGGCCGCGATTCCGCCACCTAGTCGAGCACGCTCGTTAGGAGAGTTAACGCAAACCGAGACGCGATTGTCGAAGTTGGTGGTTCCCGCGCCGGTGCTAACGGAATGGCAGCAGACCGAGGCCGTTCAACAGCGAGATCGGATGCTGAAGCATGAAATCTCCGCGATTCGCGAGGCCGTGGGCATGCTCACACAATCGTATTTCACGTTGCAAAGTCGGGCAGGCGAATTGTTGGAGAAGAAGGAACTCAACGCGGACTGGGAACAGGCGGCTCGAAAACTGGGGGCGAGTGAAGTGGTGTCGCCGTTGCCCAGCAATGAGCCGTTCCTGGCCGACGTTGCCGATTTCGACGATGTCGCCATTGCCGCAAACGACTGGAACAAATCTCGAGATCGGCTCATGCACGTCTCCGATTTGGCGACTGCACTGGGGGTGCTGGGCAATGGGTTTCGAGAGCCGCTCGCATTCCCGGCCCCTGCCGCTGACGAGGACATTCCCTCGCTCGGCGCCGTCCGTTGGCAACGATTGAAGGCCGACTTCCCGAATTTCACAAAATGGTCATTGACCGCGATTCCCGACGCTTTACGGCCAGAAATCGAAAGACAGTTGCGACGTTCGATCGCACAGTCAGACCGTGATGGTCAAAGAGTCGTGCTGGATCGCTGGCATTCCGTGACGGCCGGGAAGTCCGAGCTACCGGCCGACTGGGCACGAGTCGGAGAAAGTCTAATGTCGCCTGCACTCAAGGATTGGCGTGAAATATGCACGTTTTTAGCCAGGCTCGCTGATCCGAAAGCGGAAGACCCAGTCCTTGCCACGGCGACCTTTCTTCGCAAGACGAGCTTTGAGCACGAACCAAAGGAAATCAAGTTGCGAATCCCCGACACCCTGAGCAATGCTCCCGTGCGACCCATGGGCGATCTCACACTCGTCTTGCGAAAGCGGCAAGGCGACGAGGCGATTCGACTTTCCCTTCGGCTGACCGGCGACCCCGTGCGCGACAAGCAAAGCGTGATTTACACATTCACGGCCGACGGAAATCCCAAGCTGACTTACTGCCCAGGCGATACGTTCTTCGCGGAACTTGCCCTTCGGAAGGGAGAACGCGACTTGAAACTGACCTGGGCCAGCAGGCGAACGAATGCGTTCCAGTTTGAATCGTTGCTCCTGGAACCACGGCTTCACGCGGCCGACCAGAGCGTCGCAGAAGGATTACCTGCCGTCGGCGTGCAGGTCAAAGTGACCGAAGGGCAATTCCCGGTCGTGCCCGCGATGGTGCCACTTGTGGGCGTGGAGAAGAAGTGAAGGGCGCTCCTCGTTCGCTCCGAGGTTGCGCAGGAATCTATGTGGGAATGGGCGGCCTCCAGGCCTGTTCCAAAGCACTTCCTGGCACTCGGCAGCTATCCTTCCGGCAGGCCTGGAGGCCTGCCGCCACATTTCTGGATCGATGCACAGGCCCAACGCGTGAGGAGTACATTCGGCGGACACTCTCTACAACATCTACTGTCCCATTCATCGTTGCGTTTGAGTCATTTCATGCCCGTGGTTGAAGTTCCTGTTGGCCGATCCTCGTGGTCGATCGCCGTTCGCGACGGGGATTTGATTCCCATCCTGCCACGCGCTTTCGGGCCAGCCATGAATGCACGGGCCGCTGTCGTCGCGGCCCTGGAAAAGCCGATCCGGTTCGAGGCTTTCAAGCGTGCACTCACGCCGGACGACCGCATTGCCTTGGTCGTGGACGAGTCGTTACCTCAACTCACGAATCTGATCGCGGGCATTCTGGAATACCTGGCCGCCGCAGGGATATCGCCCTCGGCCGTCACGGCCATCAGTCCGGCTGGTGCGAGTCAACTCTGGTTGAACGATTTGCCCGACGCGATGGCCGACTTGCAGATCGAAATTCATCAGCCCGACGACCGCAAGAAACTCAGCTATCTGGCCGCGACCAAGGAAGGCCATCGCATTTACTTGAATCGCACGCTCGTGGATGCGGATCAGTCGATCATCTTGACGGGCCGTGGCTACGACTCCTTGATGGGCTATTCCGGAGCGATCGGGGCGATTTACCCGGCACTCGCGGATCGAGATTCCGTTCGCAATCTCGTGCAACGACTTTCGCCACGAACACCTCCCGATGCAGCCTGGCCGATGCGAGAAGAAGCCTCGCAGGTGGCGTGGTTACTCGGCTCGCCGTTTTTTGTTCAAGTGATCGAAGGCGCAGGCGACGAGATTTCCGACGTGATGTCCGGCCTGGGCGAGACTGTGCCAGACGGCATCGATCGCCTCAATGCTCGCTGGAAAATAGTCGTTGACGAACTGGCCGACACGGTGGTCGTGTCCCTCTCCGGTGATCCAGAACGGAACGATTTCGCAGCACTCGCACGTGCGGCCATCTGCGGTGCACGGGCGGCGAAGGAAGGCGGAACCGTGATCGTGCTCAGCGAGGCCGAGCCGGAACTTGGGCCTGCAACCGATGTATTGCGTCGATGCGACGATCCGCCTGATGCCGTGCAAACGCTCTTCCGCGAGAAGCCTGTCGGTGCGGCGGCCGCCGTAGAATGGTGCTGGGCAGCCGAGCGAACGAAGCTCTACTTGGTCTCCGAGCTTCGACCGAGCCTGGTCGAGGAAATGTTCGCCACGCCGATGTCGAACCCGAAAGACGTGCAACGCCTGATCGACGCTCCTGGCCGGTGCTTGATCATTCCCGATGGGCACAAAAGTTGGGTTGCTGTTCCGTGAAGCTGCGAAATGCATTGAGAACACTAATCTTCACTGATAACCGCTAATAAATCCCGAGCACCTTCTTTGCTCGGATTAGTGTGAATTAGTGAAGACGAGTGTGAAATGGTTTTTGTCTTCAAGCTGAAGAATTGCCAGGACCTATGTCACCGATCATTCTGGAAACCGATTATCGCCAGGCGTTGGCTGGCAGCGTTGTGTTCGATCGCTCGCCCGCTGGCAAGCTCGAACTTTCGGGGAAAGATGCCCCGTCCTTCCTGCACAACCTGAGCACGAACGATATCAACAGCCTGCCGCTTGGTGCGGGCTGCGAAGCTTATTTCTGCGATCACAAGGCCAAGGCACTATTCCAGGCAATTGTGTACCACGTGCTTCAAGATGGCCGGCATGCGTTCTGGCTCGACATCACGCCCGGCTATGCCGACAAGCTGTTGAAGCATCTCGACAAGCATCTGATCTCGGAGGCCGTCGAACTCGTTGACCTGACCGATCAATGCGCACAGTTCCATCTGGCCGGGCCAACCGCGAAGCAGACATTGGAAAAAGCACTCGGCACGCCCGTTCAGGATTTGGCCGAGTTTCAGCACATGAAACGCCCGTTTGGAAAGATAGAGTGCCAGATTCGCCGGCACGATCCGCTTGGCCTGCCGGGTTATGATCTCGTCTGCCGCAAAGAGGATGGCGAAAGCGTTTGCAAGCAACTTCAAGACGCTGGTGCCGTAACAGGGGGCGAGTCAGCTTATGAAACTTTGCGAGTGGAAGCCGGCACGCCGGTTTATGGCCAGGACATCGACGCCGAACGATTCGTCATGGAAGTCGCACGTGCCTTGCGAGCGGTTTCTTATGCGAAAGGTTGCTACCTGGGTCAGGAACCAATCGTGATGGCCCGCGATCGGGCGGGGTTCGTGAATCGATCGTTCCTGGGCGTGAAAATCTTGGAAGGCGGACCGCTGCCGTCCGGAACAAAGCTCTTTCGTGATGCAGCCGAGGTGGGACGAGTGACTTCCTCTCTGCTCTCGCCAAGATTGAATGCACCGCTCGCTTTGGCCTACATTCGTCGAGGAAATCAGGATCCCGGCTTGCGGCTGGAGGCGGAAACCACGGAAGGACGCAGGCCTGTTGAGGTTCTGCCATTTCCTCCAGTGGGGTAATTCGCCGTGCCCCAACGCATTCTTTTCGTGACGGGGAAACTCGCGGAGCCCGCACTTAGGCGAGTGCTTGCGGATCTCGCACCGACGGCAGGCTTCGATGCGGAAGTCGCCGTCCTGCCGATTACCGTGGCCGCACTTCTGACGACAGAATGGGTTGGCCGTAAGTTGCATGTTCCGGCCGGCACTGAGCGCATTATTCTTCCCGGCTACTGTCGTGGCGAACTGGCCGCGATTCCAAGCGAGGTTCTTGCGGAACGTGGGCCAAAAGACCTTCGCGATTTGCCGCAATTTTTCGGCGAACAACGCGGTCGGCCCGAGAACTACGGAGACTTTGACATCGACATTCTTGCCGAGATCAACCACGCTCCCAATCTTCCTCACGCTCGTTTGATCGCGGAGGCACGCCGATTTCGTGCGAAAGGTGCCGACGTGATCGATCTCGGCTGCAATCCGAGCGAGACCTGGGCGAACATCGGCGACGCCGTGCGTGCCTTGCGGGATGAGGGCTTGCGGGTCTCCGTCGATAGTTTCAACCCAATCGAAGTCGAGAACGCGCTTGCGGCTGGGGCGGAACTGGTGCTGAGCGTGAACAGCGGCAACAAATTCCTGGCACGCGGCTGGCACGAGAAATTCGGGACCGAGGTCGTTGCGATCCCCGATACGCCCAGCGATCTCGATTCACTCGACCAGACGATTCAAACGCTCTCGCACGACGGCGCGCGTTTCCGCATCGACCCGATCATCGAGCCAATCGGTTTCGGCTTCGCGGCCTCGCTGGGCCGATACCTCGACGTTCGCAAACGCTACCCGGCCATCGAAATTATGATGGGCGTCGGCAATCTGACCGAGTTGACCGACGTCGATTCGGCCGGCATCAACGTGCTACTCGCGGGCTTCTGCCAGGAACTCGGCATCCGTAGCGTACTGACGACCGAGGTGATCAACTGGTGCCGCTCGTCCGTCCGCGAGTTCGACCTGGCTCGGCGACTTGTGTTCCACGCCGTGAACGATCGTGTGTTGCCAAAAAATCTCGAACCCGACCTCGTGATGTTCCGCGACCCCAGGCTGTACGAACTCGGCGAAGAAGGGCTGGCCCAACTAGCCCGCGACGTGACCGACCGCAACTATCGCCTATTCGCGGAACGCGGCGAGATCCACGTCATCAACGGCGAGATGTACCTACACGGCACCGATCCATTCACGCTCTTCGAGGAAATGCAAAAACGCGATGCGAAACTGGATTTGCCACACGCCTTCTACCTCGGCTACGAAATGGCCAAGGCCGTGACGGCCCTGACAGTCGGCAAGAACTACACGCAGGATCAGGCTTTGCGGTGGGGTTTTTTGACGGTGCCCGAGGTGAGTCATCGGGGGTGAATTGGGGGTTGACAGGATTCAGCACTGTAAACGCTACAGCCAATCGTTGCTGGCGAGCAACGCCTTCCTGTATGCGGATTGAACTACTGATCCGGTTCGGCTAAGACTGTGGCAACCGGCTTCTCGCAGGCAAGTATTGGGCATCGTCTCCGGCAGAGCTTGGCGGTACAACCCAGGTGCTGTCCGCAGGCAGCCAGTCGACCGTGTCACACGACGGCCACATGCGTGAGCCGGGAGGGGGATTTGGTGCGGCGATCTACCAAACACGTTGTCATCGGCTGACTGACCATTGCGTACGGGTTGCTCCTTGGTCTGGTCTGGTGTATGGTCATCGTGATCGTCATCCGAGCCGCCATCAAAGGCGGGGTCCCGTTCCAGGGATCGACCCTGCTATGGGGGGCCCTGGCGGCCCTTACATCGGTTCCGGTCCTGCTGCTCGTTACCGGCAGCCGACTGTGTCGGGTGACCACAAGGGTATCCTCGGGCCTGCTGAGGTTAATCGTGATCACGGTGTTGCTGCTCGTCTTGAAGGCAGCAGTGTTCAGCTCGCTGGGCCTTGCGAACACAAACAAACGCGACGCCGGTGGAGGGCTCTTTCGCGGCCTCGACCAAGCGATCGGATTGGCTCAGATCTGGCTGGTCGCGGCGCCCAGTGTGGTTTTTGCCGCCCTACTCGGGTTCGCGGCCGTGTTACCGGCCCGGGCCAACAGGTCGGCCGAGGCGGAGGATTACGACGACGCGGCGCTTGCCGATCTCGCTTCGCCGCCGCAGGCGCCGGATGGCACCGTCTTGTCGGCTCGCCGTCGCTGGGTCCTGGCTGCCGGAGCCGTGGCGGGCGGACTCGGGATACCCGCCTGGAAAGTGCTTGCACACGGCTGGATTCCTGGGATCTGGATTGGATTCCAGTTTGTGCCCTACCTTGTCCTGGCGGTCGCGGCCTTCCGGCCGTGGATCCGGAGAAAGGGCTGGTACATGCTGGCCGTCACCTTGTTCCTGATCGTGGCGTATCAAAGCCTCCTGGCCCGCCTGCTGTTCGGCCGGTCGGGCCTGATCAGCGTCCCGAACTATCTACTGGAGACACTGAGCTTCACTCCTTGGCTCCTGGCCGGCCTGGCCGTACTCGTGGCATGGATCGTGTGTCCCGTCCGCCCGAACGGCCGGCCTGCGGGCGACAAAGTACGCCCGGAGGACCGTTCGCCATGACTGGCGGCCGCGGCATCATCAAATGGAACACTGGCGAACTGTGCCAAAAAGCCGGCGACCAACGCACGAACACGTGAAACTCTCACACCGGCCCCGTCAACGGCTCATCCCACTCCTCAAGCTGCCGCTGCAGTTCCAGAAACGTCAAGCGAACTGGCTCCGCCGGCTTCGGCGGAACGGTCGCGGATTCTCGGACCCGATCGACTTCGTCTCGCAATTTCCGCAACCACTGTGGCACATCCAGGCCGACGCCGCTCGGGTTGTCCGCGAGGGGTTTCAGATGCTCGATGAGTCGATGAAATTCGGGCCCCTCTTCGGACGTGCCTTGGCGGGCCTCGGCGGATGCGGGTTCCACCATCGCACACAGGCGATCCAGTGCGAGCGGCCTGAGGAATTTCTCTTCGATGCGGTCACGCACGGTTCGCAATCGCACGGCGTGTTCGGCTTCTTTCTCGGCGAGTTTTTCCATCAGCTCGGTTGCAAGTGGTCGCGAGAAATCGGCGATGCTGCGCTCCCATTTCTCGGCCACTTCCGGCAAGCCTTTGCGGCAGAGTGCTTCGTGGGCGAGGACCAGCGGCCGCATTCGCCAGGAATAGCGTTCGTACTTCGCCTTCAAGCGCAAGAAGTCGAGAAGCACGTACAGATTCTCGCCATAATCGGACCAGGTCGTGGTCGTGTTGTAGTCGCGGTACTCTTCGTAATGCTCGGCGATTGTGTGCAGGACGATTTCCAGATATTGCACGGCCGAAGCCAGCGAGAGCTTGCCGCGTTCGATATCTTCGAGCAGCTTTTCGGGCTTCTGCTCGGCATCTTGCTCGGACAGGCCATCGAGCCAGGCGGCCACGCCGCGATGGAGCAGGCCACGCACGTTGCCATAAGAGAGAAAATGGGCCGTGAACAACTCGCGGCCGTACCGCTTGATGAACGCCCGGAATGGCCCCCACTCGGTATCGTCCATGACGGCTTCGATGGCCGAGAGTCGCAAGGTTTGACTGTGCTGAACCCAGATCGTCAGGAACGAGTCGGCAATCTTGCGGAGAACTTCCATCAGCGGTTCGTTGTGTGCAGAGCGATCGCGGTCCCACTGGTTGGCGGCATCCAGAAGCGTGTCCACCACCGAGCGCAGTGCGATGCGGAAGAGGCGGTCAAACTCGGAAACTCGCCGGCCGGACTCGGGGCCGTTCTTCTCCATCGACTTGGCGAGCCGCACGAGGTGGTAGGTTTCCCGGATCAGGCCCAGGGGCGGCAATCGTTCGAGGAGTGATTCCAGCACGGCCAATGTCGAACGCGCCTGCAAGATTGGGGCGGGATCGCCCCCTTCGGAGAGGGGCACGAACAGGAGCGGCTCACGTGCTAGAGCCCGCACAAACGATGGAAGCCCACGGCGCAGGTCTTCCGGTTTACGCGCTGCCAACGCACGCTCGATGCGGCCTGCCGCAGCTTCCCAGCGTACGGAATCCTCGGACTTCTTCGCAGGCCCGCCGACGACCGCCGCGAGCGAACGAATTGCTCGGCGAACTTCCACGCAGGTGTCCAGAGCGGTATCGGTCAGATGATCTTTTGTCATCCTTTTGCGATCGTATTCGACGACTTCATCGACGCCGCCGACGGGATGCGGAATATCGACCGCGTGCAAGTGCTCGATGAAATCGACCAGATCGTCGTGCCATTCGCGGGCGGTTTCCAACCAGGATGAGGGCGTATCGTCGGCAACGACTTTGCCGTCCGCTTTCGAGGCATACCCGGGCCGGGCGGCCTTCCGCCACAGTTCGGCCACCGCTGTCAGGAACGCCAGTCGCTGTTCGAGTTGGCGGGCAGCCTCTTCCAGTGCGAACTCTTCTTTCTCGGGTTGGCCGCTGCCGGCGACGGCTCCATCCTGGCCATCGTCGGCGGAGTCCTGGAAGGTCACACCTTCGTACGCGGACTCGTAGACGTCTTCCGAATCGCGTTTGCCGGTGCCGCCAGGCACAGTCGGCACGTGCCAGAATTCGTCGGCATTCGCAGCCAGCAGGGCAAAGAACCGGGGCACAAGTGCGTCGCGATCCTTGGAAAGCAGAGCCCCATCGAGCCAACGGGCCGAGAGTTCATGGAACGAAGCAGTGCCATCTTCGAGCGGAACGTTCTCGGACTCGCTGAGCCAGGCAACGAGCAAAGCGAGGGACGCCCGCCAATCTTCCTGCAAGAGCAACGCCTCGATGACCTGGGCGAACGCGGTTGCCGATGTAAATCCTTCGCGACGTTCGCGCCAGAAGGCGATGTCTTCCTTCGCACTGTTCTCGCCGCTCGGGGTTCGGCGGTTCCAGTCGGCGAGGGCCCGGGCGACATGCAAAGCCGCGTCGGCACGCTCGCCGCCGTGCAGGCGTGGTACATCGTTCACTTCATAGGTGGCGAACTTGTCCCACCAGGTTGCGAGCTTGCGCACGCCCTTGGTCAGTGCTTCGCGAACGCGAGTTTCGCCGGTCGATGCCGCGTCTGCCAGTAGCCGGGAGTAAAGATCGAACTGTCGTGTCAGGGCGTCGATCAGCTCCTCGGCCCGATGATCGTGCGTGCTGTCTTCGCGGGATTGGAACAGCGGATAAAGCCCTTGATGGCCAAAGATGTTCCAGGGATCAGCTAATGCACCGCACTCGATACCGCGAATGACCAGGCTTTCGACCTCGGGCAAGAACTCGGCCGCCTCGGCCAGTTTGCCGTTGAGCGCATTCAGTTCGGCCGACGACTGACCGATCGCGATTTCGGAGAGGATACGGGCAGACGTCGTTGGAATGCGAGCCGCGTAGTGCCGGCTGGTGGTTGGGAAGCCGATGTCGGCGAGCAGGACCGACAACTCGTGATTCTGAAGCTGGGCCGCTCGCTGCTTTGCGAGTTCCTGGTTCAAATGCTGGCGAATCCCGCCGAAGGGCTGCTTGAGTTTCTTGGCTTCCGCACGCAAAAAGTCGCCGTGATCGCCTTCGACCGTCTTGAGCAGATGGGCGTAAAATACGTCGCGGTAACGAGCCACATCGGGCACGAGCGTTGCGAGCCGAGCATCCGAATCGTGGGCGGCTGGGCCATCGCCACACACGCCGGAGGCCATCAGAACGGTTCCAGCGAGTACCGAGGCTGCCTCGAACAGCAGAGCCGACGGCGGGTCTAGCAAATCTTTATGGGCCTGCGTCGGGTTCGCCATGCGGGCTAGTAGTGCATCGAGCACAGCCTGCCGAATGATGAAGCGGCGGAAGTGCCCTTTGTTGTCGATCAGGTGCGGGTCCCATTCGCCGAACAGATAATTGGGCCGGCGATTCACCGGGTGCCCATGATCGTAGGCTCTTGGATCGAACGCCAACTCGTCCATCTTGGCCAGATCGAACCAGGCTTGATCCTTGATCTCGTCGGGTGTTTGTTCAAGGATCTGGACGGCCCGTTCCACCACGCGGCAATAGGGGCCTGCCGCTGCACCCACGCCGCGGATGAAAGCGGTCACCGGACGCAAGCGTTCGTGCGGATAGAACTCGGTTTGCGGTCGGGTTTCCAGAACGGCAATCGGCCGGTGTCCCACGTAGTCGTTGAGACGCTGCAAGGCCCCGGCGATGATTCGCTCGCGTTCGTCCCAGGGCCCACCGATTGCAAGGACTGCTTCGCACGTGCGGATCAGGAAGAACGAGTTGAACAGCGAGGCGTCGGTCTGGTGACCGAGCAGATCGGCATGATGTTGGCGATAAGCGACGAGGACGGCATCAAAGGCATAGCGGATGACGCCACGGGCCTGCGTGACATCGCGAAAGGCGGACGATCCCGACTCCGAAAGTTCGACGGCACTGCGGTCGAGCCATTCGCCCAGAGCGAGCCAGGGAGTCTTGACCCCCGCATCGAGAACTATCGCGTAGGCTTCGTTGCAGGCCCGCTGGAACTTCGCGTCAGGGCGTCCATCCGAAAAATTAAGATAACCAAGCAAGGATGGCGGGGGGACCCGCGTACCCAGCTCGGGCAAGTTGGCGTTCATCGTGTGCCGTCCGAGGCCAGGCGAAATCGTACCACTGTTCAGGATAGCGGTCCGGCAGGCTCAAACGTAGCCCGGTTTTTACGCAAGACAGGCAAGATGCCGACAACTCCCCTTGCCCGCCTCGCTCGCCTCGGTTATAGCCCGTCATCGACACGGAGGGCGTTCCCATGCGCGCAGGCTGGCACTTAGGCTTGGTTTGTCTGGCTTCAACGATTGTCGGCTGTGCCGGCGACGGCGGCCAGGACGCGTTCGCCTTCCGCAATCCCTTCCGAACCGAGCGTGGATTCGACCCGGCGAAGGCCCCAACGGCCTCGACGCAGGCGGCCACGCGCGTGCATGCCGTCGGCAACGATGTGCTGGCAAAGAACGGCGGCGATTTTCGGGACAAGCCGGCCTTTCTCACGGTTGGCCTGAAGGATCCGATGATCTTCCATCGGAGTTCACGCGGAGTCGATAGCGTCATCATTAGCGAGGGGCTAGTCGATCGCTGTGCGACCGATGCGGAACTCGCGGCCGCGATCTGCTACGAGTTGGGCAAAATCTCGTCCGAAAAGACGGAATCTGGTAATTCTCGTGGTGACAGGGACTTGCCCTACTCCCCGCGATTGACTTCAGATGTGGTCGGCAACGGGAGTTCCGCCGACATGACCCGTCAAGCCGAGGAAGGCTTTAACGATCGTCGGACGCCGCGACCTGCTAGCCGTTCGAAAGAACCGAAAGCCAATCCGAAGACGCTGGCACAAAACTTCCTGATCAAGGCGGGTTTCACGTCCGAAGATTTAGACAAGATGGAGCCGCTCTTGAAGGACTCCGAGGACAACGCGGATAAGCGCGACATCCTGCGGGGACGTTGATCAGCAAATTATCTGAGCCGCGCACGCAGCGAGGCTTTGCGAGCAGAGTAAGCGGATCATTTCTGCGAACCACGTCGATTGGAAGCCGAGGCATTCAGACTGAAATCGTTGCCTCGCTCGCTGCCACGTGCCGCTAACTTCGCAACGCCTTGTTACGCGGTTCGGACAACTGCTTGCCTACCAAGGCATTTCGCGTATCGTTTTGGCAACCCTTCACCTCCGAAATGGATACGACGATGTCCCTCTTCCGCTATGCAGTCGCCTTCGTGGTGGCTGTTTCCATGCTCACCTTGTTCACTTCCTGCAAGAAGGATTCCGGCAAGATCAAAATTGCCGTGATCACGAACAATCCTGCTGATTTCTGGACCATAGCCGAGAAGGGAGCCAACGATGCCGCCAAAGCCAACGACGTCGAATTGATTTTCCGCAAACCGGAGCGTGGCGAGGCCGGCCTCCAGCTGAATATTCTCAACGAGATGATGACCAAGAAGGTGAAGGGGATTGCCGTCAGCGTCATCAATCCGAAAGAGCAGACACCGGACCTCAAACGCATCTCGGGCGAAACCAATCTGATCACGATGGACAACGATGCCACGGAAAGCGGCCGGCTTTGCTACATCGGCACGGACAACTATGAAGCCGGCAAGGCCGTGGGACGATTGGTCAAGGAAGCCATGCCACAAGGTGGAGCCATCGCCATCTTCGTGGGGCAATTCACGCCGATCAACGCGAAACTACGCTTCCAGGGTGTCGTCGATGAACTTGCGGGCCAGAAGGACGCCAAGGGGCCGGTGTATGGCAAGTACACGCTCTACAAGAACGAGGCCATCACGGACGACGTGAAAGAGGACGTGGCCCAGGAGAATGCCAAGAACGCCATCGAAAAACTGGGCAGCGAACAAAACATCTGCATGATCGGCCTGTGGGCCTACAACGCCCCCGCCATTCTGGAAGCAGCCAAGTCGAAGAAGGCCCTCGACCGCATCAAGATCGTGAGCTTCGATGAATACCCGGCCACACTCACGGCCATCGAGGCCGGCGAGATCTATGCAACCGTCGTGCAAGACCCATACAACTTCGGCTACAAATCGGTCGAGTTGCTGGCCAAGATGGCCAAGACTGGAGACAATTCGCTGGCGACCAACACGCCCCTGATGAACATCGACTATCGCGTGGTCGTGAAGGAAGCCGGCAAGGACCCGTTCACCAAGAAAGATCGTCTGGCCGCAAAGGCATTTGAGGCGGAATTGAAACGGCTGATGGGGAAGTAGGCTGATCGCTTGGCCTCCGGGCTGTCTCACGAGACCGGGAGGAGGCTGGCTCAAGCTCGCCAACGAATTCCCGTAACCCTTCAGCCGTCTGAACTGATTTTCTCGGGCAGCGGACGGAGTTGGCCGGTGGCCATGTAGTTTCGCAGGGCTTGGGCCAGTCGTCGCCGTTCTCGGTGCCTTCGTGGACCTCCTTCAAATCACGCAGCAAATGCGGCCAACACTTATGATGCAACCGGCCCACCGC
>SIAJ01000063.1 GCA_009691845.1 Gemmataceae bacterium | reverse complement strand
GGCACATCGGGCGGCGGCGGGGGAGGGGGCGTGCCCAGGATGTTTTCCAGAACCCATTTGCCACGCTTCACCGGCGACGTGCGTGTCGGGTTCGAGGTGACCGTGAGAATGCTCGCGTGCATCAAGATTCCGCCACGGTTCTTGTCCGTAAGCGGCACCTTGCGGAACTCGCTACCGATCACATCGGGCATGCCGTAGTGTCGGGCCAGGCGATTGTTCACGAAGGTGTAATCGGAATCGAGAAACTCGAGCACGCTGCGATCTTCCTGCATGATGTACTGGAAGAACGCTTCCGTCTCGCCGATCATGGCCGAGCGAAGGGCGGGATCAAACTTCGGAAAGGTCGAGGCATCGGGCGTCATGGTGGCCAGCGTTCGCAGCATGAGCCATTGGCCGGTGAAATTCACGGCAAACGCGGTCGCCTTGGGGTCCTTCAACATGCGGCGAACCTGGGCTTCGAGCACTCCAGCCTCGCGAAGCTTGTTTTGATCGGCCAGGCGGGTCAGTTCCTCATCGGGCATCGTCGACCACAGGAAATACGAAAGACGCGTGGTCAGTTCGTGCTGGCTGACCGGATGTACCGCCTTGGGGTTGTTCGGATCGACATCGCGTTCGATGCGAAACAGGAAGTGCGGCGAGACCAGCACGGCCTTCAACGTGTGGCGAATCGAGTTCTCGAACGGTTCCTTCTGGGCGTCCGCGAAGCGAAAGAGCTTCATCAGGCGGGCGATTTCCTCGGGCTTCACGGGTCGGCGATAGGCTCGGGCCGTGAAGGATTCCAGAATCTTTTGTGCGGCTGCGTCGCGGTCGGCCATGCCGGTTGGCGTCGCGATCATGATCTTCGTGTGCGATGCTGGCGACGGCGAAATGATGGGATTGAAAGGCCCCTCGATCTGAATCAGCTCGATGTAGAGATTGCGGTCCTTGGTTTGCTTGCCATCCTTGTCTTTCACCACGAAATCGTTTGTGAACGCGAAGCGTACGTCGTGACGTCCGGCAGGCACTTGCACCCGGCTCTCGTAGAACTTCGATTTTCCGACGGTCGCGTCCACCTTGTGCTCGCCGATAGATTTTCGATTGACCTGAATCTCCATCTTCGGCAGATCAGCTCCCGACTGCTCCCCATACGCACGAGCCCGAAAGATGTACTCGCCGGTGTAGTTAAAGTCGAACTGGAAGAACGCGGCCCCATTACTGTGCAGATAGATCTTGTTGTCTTTCTTGCCGGATTCACCAAGCGTGACGCCAATGTTCTGCGCTCGCCGATCGTCCTTCTGTGCGACGACCGGCTTCTGGGTGATGATTGCCTTTTCGAGAATCGTGTCGGCTGCGGCAAGGTACTTTTCCAGAAGTATCGGCGGCATGGAGAGCACGTCGCCGATGTTGTCGAAGCCGTAGCCAACGTCGTCGGCCGGGAAGTTGTCGGCTGGTTTGAAGTCCACGCCGACGAGATCGCGGATTGTCAGGTTGTACTCGGTGCGATTGAGTCGGCGAATGGTCGGCCGGCCGGGATCGCGGTCCTGTCCGCAGTCGACCTTGATGGCGACGGAATCGATCCAGGCGATGATGGCCTTGCGTTCCTCAACCGTCGGCTGCGGCTTGCCCTTGGGCGGCATCTGCTTGTTCTCGACCATTTCCTTGACCTTCTCCCAAAGGTCCGGATTTTTGCGGGCGGAGGCGGTGCTGATGAAGGCTTCGAGGGTTAGCCCGGCGGACATCTTCGCGTTGCTGTGGCAAGCGATGCAGTACTTTGAGAACAAAGGCTTCACGGATTCCACGAACTGGTCCTTGGCGGCCGTTTTGGGAGCGGCGGGCGCTTCCGGTGGAGCGGCCTGGACTTCTTGGGGACCTGAATGCCGTGATAAGTACCAGCCGAAGCCTGCCGCAGTGAGCAGGCAACACGTTAGAACCGAGTAACGCACGAATCTCATATCCACCTCATTGAGCATCCCCACTACCGTCTCAAACGTACTCCGACCGATCCCATGCTCTACTTCGCCATCACCTTCTTCACGGCCTTCTTGGCTTCATCGCGGACGGACAGTTGCACGTCGGTTACCCTCAAGTGCAAGGCCGGGAGTGCGTCCTTCGCCGCCGGCCCAAGGGCACCGAGTTCTTGAATCAGTGCGATGCGTACGTCGCCTTCGGAATCCTTCACGAGTTGCTCGGCCAGATCCTTGACATAAGCACCCAGCCCATCGCCCAGGCTGTCGCCCAGAGCATGAGTGATAAAAATTCGCACCGTCTTGTCGGCATCTTTCTGCAATGCCTCGATCATCGCGGTGGCCACGCCCGTGGTTTGCCCACGCATTTTTCCGAGTGCCAGGGCAGCTTGTTGTCGCACTTCTTCGGACTTGTCTTCGCGAAGAGCCTTCGCAAGAGCGGGCACGGCAGACTTGGCATCGAGTCCCAGGAAGGTGAAGGCACGGGCCGACTCCTTGCGGACCGCCGTGTCCGTATCGCTGGCCAAAGCCAGGGAAAGTTCCGGAATCGCACTCGCACCATCCGGACCGACGCGACCGAGCGAGAACGCGGCAGCCAGGCGAACGCCGGGGTCCGCATCTTTGAGAAGCGGTCGGAGGGCCGGCACGGCTTCCGCTGCCTCGAAGCCGATTCGGCCGAACGCGTCGGCGACGGCTGTCCGCACAGCTACATCCGGATCTTTCAATGCCTCGATCATCCCTTTGAGGATTGTCTTGGCGTTCTCGCCGGTCTTGCCGAGTGTCGTGGCAACCGCGACCTTCACCTGCACCGACTTATCTGTTCTCAGCACGTCCGCGAGAATCGGAGCCAGCCGGCGAAGTTCTTCCTTCTTGAGTTCCTTGATGGCCTCGGCCGTTTTGAGGCGCACGGCCTCGGCCATATCAGTCGAGACAGATTTACCAAACGCGTCCAGCAGGGGATTCTGATCCTTGGTGCCGCTAGTCAAGATCATCGCGCGTACGCCATCAATCGCCTTGAGACGCACTCGCTCCGCCTTGTCTCCGAGCAGGGCGTCGGTCACGGCCTCGACTATCGCAAGGTCGCGATTTTCCATCGTGCTGAGCACGATGATCGCTGCCTCCCGGCCACGCGGGCTAGGATCTTCCTTCAGTGCCTTTATCCATTGCGTTTTCGTCTTCCCCGCGATGGTTTTTTCTTGGGCCGAGACGGGAGCAAGTGCGGCAAGCACGATTGCGATGGAAGCAAAGAGACGGAGCATGGGAGCTTCTCAAGGGAGCGATAATGACATTATGACGGGTCAGGAAGGGCGGTCAAACTCATTTCGAAGGAACTCGATGTTCCACGGGAACCTTTCGGCTATTCGAAAAAGCCGGAAGCTGCTCTCTGGAAAACTGTTTCAGACGTTGAACTCGTGGGGACGGGCTTCCGGTCTGTCCTCACTCAGAATGGCCAACTCGACTCAATACAGGCGATTCCTCGGGCAGGGGCTGGACAGACCAGAGGTCCGTCCCCACAAAACCACGGGGAACGGGCGGCTTTTTCTACCGAGCATCCGGAAGGTTGATTCTTGACCCCGCTCGTTCGTCGTTTATGATGCCTCCTCCCGCTTCTCTCGAGGAACTTTACCATGCCCGCTGCCAAACCGATTGCGAAACCGACGATTCGTCAGACTCGTTTGATGATCAACAACGAATGGGTCGATGCCTCCGATGGCAATACCTTCGAGACGCTGAACCCCGCCACTGGCGAAGTGCTGGCGAAGGTTGCACATGCCACGGCCAAAGATGTCGATGTCGCGGTGAAAATGGCCCGCCGAGCCCTGGAGTCGGGGCCCTGGTCCAAAATGGACGCACCGGAACGAGGCCGGCTGATGTATCGACTGGCCGACCGGATCGAGCAGGAAGCCGAGGAACTGGCTGCACTCGAATCGCTGAATTGCGGCAAGACGATCGTTGATTCCCGAGGCGATATTGGAGGCGTCGTCAACACGCTCCGCTATTACGCGGGCTGGGCCGACAAGATCGAAGGCAAGACCGTGCCGGTGCGAGGCAATTTCTTGTCGTACACCTTGCGTCAACCCGTTGGTGTGTGCGGGCAGATCATTCCCTGGAATTTTCCGTTGCTCATGCTCGCCTGGAAGTGGGGCCCGGCCCTCGCTTGTGGCAACACCGTCGTCATGAAGACGGCGGAGCAAACGCCTCTCTCGGCCATGCGGCTGGCCCAATTGGCTGTCGATGTCGGTTTCCCGCCGGGCGTGATCAACTTGCTCGCTGGTCTTGGCGAAACGACCGGCGACGCGATGGTCAAGCATCCGGATATCGACAAGATCGCGTTCACGGGGCACGTCGATACCGCGAAACTCATTCAGAAAAATGCCTCGCCGACGCTGAAGCGATTGACGTTCGAACTGGGCGGCAAGTCGCCGAACGTGGTCTTTGCGGATGCCGACATGGACGCCGCCATTGAAGGGGCCTTCCACGCCATCTACTTCCATTGCGGTCAATGCTGTACGGCCGGCAGCCGGCTATTCGTCGAGAAGAAGATTCACAAGGAATTCGTGCAGCGATTGGCGGCCGAGGCCAAAAAACGCAAGGTCGGTGACCCGATGGACGAGAGCACGCAACAGGGCCCGCAAGTATCTCAAGAGCAGTTGGACAAGATTTTGGGCTACATTCAGTCCGGGCAGAAGCAGGGTGCGACGTTGGTGGTTGGCGGCGAGCGCATCGGCAGCAGCGGCTACTTCGTGTCGCCCACGATCTTCGACGACGTGAAGGACGACATGGACATCGCCCGCGATGAGATTTTCGGCCCTGTCGTCAGTGTGCTGCCATTCGAGGGCATGGACGAAGTCGTCGAACGGGCCAACAAGACCAACTACGGATTAGCCGCCGGCGTGTGGACTCGCGATGTGAGCAAGGCTCACACGTATGCCAGACGGGTCAAGGCCGGTACCGTGTGGGTGAATTGCTACCACGTCGTCGATACGACGACGCCGTTTGGCGGCTTCAAAATGTCCGGCCAGGGCCGCGAGAACGGCGAGGCGGCGCTGGATCACTACACGGAAACGAAGACGGTGACGGTGAAGCTGGATTAGTCTTGCTCCCCCCGTCCCGCGTGGTGGGCAACGGGGGAGATATTCGGGGTAGGCCCGATTGAGATTGACTACGGCTTGAGCAATACGCGAAATCCAGCTTGTTCGAAGTGGTGATCGGATGGGAGAGCATCAGTTAGAGCCAGTTCGGTCATCACCTCGAACGAAATGCAGTCGGTCAGGGACCACTCCTTGTCGGGGCGGGCGGCGAACAAGTTTTTCCCCCTTTCGTAGAGTTCCGTTGATGCCGGTAGAATCGAAACCGTAGGCTGTCTCGCAAAGTGGCATCGATAGTGGCAAAAGTGTTCCTGTCTCCCGGACGGCAAAAAAAGCTGGACACCTCGATCAACACGAAATCGGTCGTGTCCATCGCTTCTGTTTGGCTTTCGAGTGCAACTGCAAGAGCGTGCATGGAATCCCGCCGATTATGCAGAGCAACAAAATACGAGGTGTCTGCAAAAACCTGGCTCACGACTCATCCTTGGTAAGCCTCGGGAGTCCATGCCGGATGTAGTAGTCGTGGTTCGTTGACGCATCGGGCGGAAGGCCATCGAGGCAGCCGATGAACGGAGCCAGCCTTTCCGCCAATGTGGGTCCTGGCGGTGGCGGGTTTTCCCGATCACGTGCCAGCTTTGCTTTGATCTCCTGGAGGCACGCAATCGGCTTTCGTTCTGTCGATGCGGGTGCTTTTTTTTGGGGGGGGATCTACCAGCAAGGGCACCGGCTCAACGCGCACGCGCGTGCCATTCGGCAGATCTGTCGGGGCATCCAGCACCACTCGGCCGTCTTCGAGCTGGCCTTCCAGGAACATGGCGTTGCCATCGGTTTGAATCATTCTAAAGCAGCCAAGCGTGGCCCCGCAACTCCATTTGCAGACTGGCCACCTTCACGACCTAGAAGAACAATTTCCGCACATCCAAGAAGATCACGAACACCATCAAGAGCAAGATAAACGCCAGGCCCACGTAGAGGGCGTACTCCTGAAGTTTCTCCGGGGCCGGTTTGCCACGGATCTTCTCGTAGATCAGAAACACCATGTGCCCGCCATCAAGGAGCGGTATGGGCAGGAAGTTCACCACGGCCAGGTTGATGTTGATCAGGCCGATGAAGATGATGAACTGCCACAGGTCGTAACCCGCGATCTTGTAGCTCGCATTGGCGATCGAAAGCGGGCCGCTCATCGTCTTCGCCGAGATTTGCCGGAAGATCGTGGCATAGAGGGTTTGATAAATCACACGCACCGTTCGCCAGGTGCGGTGCAGGCCCATGCCGACGGCATCGACGAGGCCATCGGCCTTTTGCAGGCGTGTGTCGGAGATGAAATAGAAACCGCGATCGACGGCGGACCACTTCTTCGCAGGATCGGCCACGGGCGTGATGGCGATCTCTTCCTCGCCGCCGGCCCGTTGCACTTTCAGGTTGATCTCGGTTTGCGGCATGCGTTGCAGCAGCGTGTGGAGATAAGTCCCCTGGTGGTGCTTCAAGGGCATCCAGTCCTCCGGCTTCACTTCGCCCTTGTCGTTCACGTCGCGGAAGCGGACTTCCGTGATGGCGTCCCCTTTCTTCAGTGCAGAACCGGACTCGGCGGAATTGATCGTGGTGTCGACGTAATAAGCGAGGCCCAGGCCAGAGATCGGCATCGGGGCATTGGCGCTGAGAATCGACTCGCCGTTGTTGACCAGATTCGGGTCCCACTTGAGTGCGAATGTCACTCGCGTGCTGGTCTTGGTCTCGCCGGTCGCTGAACGAAGGACCGTTATTTTCAAAGTCAGATCGGTTGCGGTCTCGGCCCAGGTTTCCAGGTCGTACCCCAATCGGAGTGGGTCGAACAATTCCTCGGCTGCGTCGTCTTTGCGCTCCTTGCTAAACTCGTCCACGAATCGGACCGTTTTTCCGTCTCGCTTGATCTCGATGGCGATGATTCGATCGCCCGAATCGGCTTGATCGAGCTTCGCCATTTGTAGTCCGTTTTCCCCCGCGGGGCTAACCAGCACGGCCTTCGCGGCTGGCCCGGTCGAGCGCATCGCGGCCAGGCGTCCCATGGTAAAACGAACGCCGGGCAGAACCGTCGTGTAGGCAGGTTCAATCACGAAAACCATGGTCGCGCCATCGCGGTCGACATGGATCGTCATCGGCTTGCCACGCATCTGGTGCTGCCGGCGCATGAATTCCAGAGTGTCGAGCTTGTTTTCGCCTGCATCGCTTGGGATTGGCTTCACGTCCGCAGGATTCTTGGGGTCGTGGGACGAGGCAATGATGCGGTCGCCACCCTTTAGCTCCGAAGCATCGGCAGCACGAGCTTTCGCCGCAACCGAATCTTTCCGAACGGCCTGCGTGCCGGGTCGCCGGGATTTCTGCAACGTGAGTTGATCGATCGGATTGATGCCAACGAGGGGATACAACTCGTCCGGATTTCGCCGTGGAACCAGGTTCGCCCGACGCGAAACGAGTTCGCCGCGGCGATTGATGTAGAACGGAATCGATCCGCCAAGCCCCTTGCTCATCACTTCCGGACGGATGTCGTCGAAAGTTGGCTTCTTGATATCGTCGATTTGGACGATGTGATCGCCCGCACGCAGGTCTTCTTCCCACGCGGCCGAGCCGACGCCGATGCTGCCCACGATGGCCGGCGTCTCTTCGACACCGTGTGTGTAGGCCACCATGAAGCAAAGGCAGCCGAGGATCAGATTCATCACCACGCCAGCCGAGATGATCGCCATCCGTTGCCAAACTGGCTTGTTCTTGAACGAACGCGGGTCCTCATAGGCTTCTTCCGTGTCCGCGTTGTCCCCTTCGCCGACCATTTTCACGTAGCCGCCCAAAGGTATCCAACCGATCTTGTAGAGGGTTTCCCCTTTTCGGAACTGACAACCTGGAATCGCTTTGCCGAAGCCGATGCTGAAGGTCTCGACATGTACATCGCAAAACTTCGCGGCGAGGAAGTGCCCGAGTTCGTGGATGAAGATCACCATGCCCAGGCCGAACACGGCAATCGCGACATCCCAGATCACCAGGCCCCGCCAAATGATGAGCGCAATCACGGCACCCACGAAGGCAATCGGCATGATGTTCGCCGCGAACCAGCCGCCGATCGATTGAGGCGTTTCGGATGCGGCTGTCGGGGCTACGGGTTCAGACTTGTCCAACGGCGGACCTCCTCGCGAGCCCAGCGGTCGGCGGCACGAAGCCCGTCGAGCGTGGGGTTGGGATCAAACGTATGAGCATCCAGAACAGCCCGGCAAGCCCGGGCGATGTTCAGGAAAGGGAGTTTGCGATCGAGAAAGCCAGCAACGGCCGTCTCGTTCGCGGCATTCAACACAGCACCGGTTGTTCCACCACGGCGAGCCACCTCGTAACCGAGATCGAGGGCCGGGAACGACTTTCGATCCGGCGACTCGAAGTGGAACGAAGAGAGTTCCTTCCACTTCACTCGTTCGGCCGGGCAAGGGAGCCGTTCGGGGTAAGTGAGAGCGTACTGGATTGGCAGCCGCATGTCCGGCGGAGAGATCTGCGCCAGTACGGAACCATCCACGAATTCAACGAACGAGTGAATCATCGATTCCGGGTGGATTACGACGTCGATTTGCTCCGGTTGCAGGTCGAACAGCCAGCGTGCTTCGATCACTTCCAGGGCCTTGTTCATGAGTGTGGCCGAATCGACGGTAATCTTCGGACCCATTTTCCAGGTGGGATGCCTGAGAGATTGTTCGACGGAGACGTTCGCTAATTTCTCTTGGGACCAGCCCCGGAATGGTCCGCCACTTCCAGTAAGGATAATTCGCTCCACGCCTTCGGGCTTGCCCGCGATCGCCTGAAAGACCGCGCTATGCTCGCTATCGACTGGGATGATCCTGCCCCCGTGTTTCCTGGCGAGGTCCATCACCAACGGCCCGCCAACGACGAGAGATTCCTTATTGGCAAGTGCCACGGTCTTCCCGGCTTCGAGTGCGGCCCAGGTGCAGTTGAAACCGGCAGCTCCCACAACGGCGGAAACGACGATGTCCACGTCCGGGGCTTGCAATCGGCGAATAACGTCTTCAGAATCCGCTGCAAAACAGGGGATTCCTTTGTGTTGATCCGGAACGTTGTGAGCGGGACACTCCTGAATTGCAATCCATTCGGCCTGGTGCTCTTCTGCTTGCCGGCGAAGTTCGTTGAGTTGAGTTCCAGCGGAAAGGCCTACGACCTGAAAACGATCGCGAAGTCGTCCCAGGACATCAAGCGTACTGGTGCCGATCGACCCAGTTGAGCCGAGAACGACCACGCGCCGTCGCGCTCTGGTCGAAGAGTCGTGGCTGGCGTTCGCGACGATCACGAACGGGGTTGAGGAAGTCTGAGACTCATTGTGGCATTCTACGGTTTGGGCTTCGAGAAGTCGCTAGTTGAAGCGATCCGCTTCAGCTAACACGAATACCGAGCGGCAATCGCTAGTCGCTTTTCTGTCGACTCGATCGTAATTGGGCATCAGTTAGGGAAGATGAAGTTCTTGTCCAGCAAATAGACCGCGGCCGTGACCCGGGGGCAGCAATCGCGAAGATCACCACAATCCTCATCCCACTGGCCTGCTTGGGGTCTTCCCATCGAGGAGCGAACGTTTGCACTGGAGGGAATGTTTGTGGTGCGTCCACGGGTTGAGCCATTGGTAGTTGATCTTGCCCAAAATGCCGTCGTGCAACGCCTCGATAAGAGCATAATCTCTCCTTCGCATTCGGTCAAAACACCACGGACGAATTTTCACATAGCATCGAACTCTCTATGCTAAACCAATTCAACGGTTGAACCGGAAGTCGATCCCTCCCTAGAGTTCCTCCATGGCGATCAGTCCTTATTCCATGTGCCCTTGTGGTAGCGGCAAACAATTCAAATGGTGCTGCCAAGCCTATTTCGCTCAGATCGAAAAGGCAGCTCTACAGATCCAGAAAGGGCAGTTGGCCTCTGCCGACCAGACCCTGAATCAGCTGGGCGAGAAATACCCCCAGGTTCCCCAGGTTTTAGGCTACCAGGCCGAACTGTTCCACCAGCAAGGGAAGAAGGAAGAAGCGGAAGCCGTATTGCAGAAAGCGATGAAGCTGGACCCGAATTTTGCGCGGGGGCACTGGCTTCTGGGTTCGATGCGGATGGAAACGCAGGACGTGCCATCGGCACTGAAGCACTTTCGCCTGGCTTCCGAGTTGCTGCATCCGAATGCCAACGAGTTCCTGTCGCAGGTACTCGTGCGCGTCGCCGAATTGGAGATGGAGTTGGTCCACCCCATCGCCTCACGCGTGGCCATGGAGCGGGCGGCGCTCGTCTCGCCGAACTCGCAGGAACTTCGTCAGGCGTTTGAGGCCTCGTTCAACGAGGACTCCAAGTTGCCGAGGGGGGCCCGTCAAGTTTACACCCTTCGGGAACCTCCCGGCGACAAGTCGGTCCGCTGGCAAATGGCCCTGGAAGCGGTCGCGGCCGGCAAATTATCGCAGGCCCTTCGGGCTCTGGGCGACATCGCCATTGCGAACCCAGCTCAGGCGGTTGCCCAATTCAATCTCGGTCTGATTCGGGCCTGGGTTGGCGCCAATGCCAAGGCCATCGAGGCCGTGCAAAAGTCGATCGACCTCGAGAGCGACGAGTCACGCGTTGCCGAGGCCGTTGCCCTCGTCGAAGTGCTCCGCTGCGGAGCCGGCCTGGAAAACGAGTGCGATTACATCGAGCACTCGGCCATGCTCTCGGTCCGCGATGTCAAGTCGGTTGGCACGGCTCTCGGCACGTGGGAAGAAACCGGCCGACTGATGTTGCAGCAGCCCGAGAAGGACTCGCAAGTCCTTAGCGGCATGTTGCTGGAAGACGTGCCCGACCTGGGTACGGCCGTCGATGGACAGTTCGCTGCCATTCAATCGCACGTTGTGATCAGCCAGGAAGTGGTTGTGTTCACCTCTCCGAATCGAGCCTCGGTCGAGCGAACCATCGAAGAATTTCGGGCGTTGGCCACCGAGGCCGTTGCTGAACCGGAGTTTTCCACCTCGACGAACCGCATCGGCGAGAATCTCTCGCAACTGGCAATCTTCCCGGTTCGTGGCGATGTCACGCCCGTCCGCCTGACGGAAGAGTTGAAAGTCCGCACCCGCGAACACTACGAATCGGTCTGGCTGCACCGACCTCTCGCAGCATTAGGCGGAGTCACACCGCTCGATGCGGTCGGGCATCCGGGGCTCAAGAAACGCCTGCCGGGCTTGGTGAGTTTCATCGAGGAATGCGTTCGCAATGCGACCGGCAATCACGAGAAGGAATACAAGTCGCCGCTCTATAATTTCGATCGGCTTCGCCGCAAACTTGGGCTAGTGGTCGCTGCGAGCGAAGACAGTGCCGAACTCGAAATCGACACGATGAGCACGGCAGAGCTTGCCACGCTCAAGGACGAGACGCTTTCGGACAATCAGTTGACCGAAGCGTACCGAGCCGCGTTGAAACTGGATTTGCCGGATCTTGCCGCTCGCTTTGCCCAGTCTGCATCCAAGCGTGCCTCGATTGTCGATCGGTATCT
Source organism: Gemmataceae bacterium (assembly GCA_009691845.1). Taxonomy (GTDB): domain Bacteria; phylum Planctomycetota; class Planctomycetia; order Gemmatales; family Gemmataceae; genus SIAJ01. The sequence continues at coordinate 23,169 of SIAJ01000063.1, read as the reverse complement.
GTTTTTCAACCACCTCGCCAATCTTTCCAAAGACGAGGGCAAAATGGATGCCCTTCTGCGCTTGCTGAGCGAAGGCACGCAAGCCGATTCCGCCACGAACGAGGGACGGCGAGCCGTGGACTATGCTCTCAATCGTGGCCGTGCATTGGCCCGAAACGGCGACGTGGAAGGCTCTGCCAACACGTTTCGCGAAGCGATCGCGAAGAACCCCGACGATATTCGCCTGTACTCGCCCGCGGCAGAAGCCATGCTTGGAAGGAAGAACGGCCCACTCGCTCTCGAATTTGCGGAGCAGGGATTGAAAGTGGCCGACGCCCAAAACAACCGCGATGCGCAAAACCAATTCCAGGAACTCATCGCGGCCGCAAAGAAGTTGGTCGGCTAAGTAGGCAATCGGCACCTGAGCGTAGCTGAATTCGTGAGAATTCAGAAGCGAACTAAAACTCGATCACTTCGCCGATTGCACTCGGCACGGCAAGGACTTTGCCGTCGCCGATGCGCCCGGTGCGAGCAACGGCCGCGATTTTCGCGGCCAGTTCGTCGGCTCGCTCGTCCTCGACCCACAGGGCAATCTCGACTTTCGGCAAAAACGCCAGGCTATACTCGCTGCCGATATAGAGGTCAAGATAGCCCTTCTGTCGGCTGAATCCCTTGACTTCTCGCACCACGAGGTCGATCACGCCAAACTCCGCCGCGGCCTGCAACACGGCCTCGGCCCGGAACGGCTTGACGATGACGGTGAATTGTTTCATTGGGAAAACTATTCCCTAACGCAGCACTTCGACGGGAATCGACGGGCACCGAGCCAGCCGAGCATCGTTAGTCAAAACAGGCCACATCCATTCTCGATCGCAGTGGCAAGGTGCAACAAATCGACCAGTTCAAATTTTTTGTCAGCACGAATTCGAGCGGCGTTTTCCCAGACCTTACCGGCTAGTTGCAAGACTCCAATATCCGGGTCGGCAAAGAACGTACGATAGCTTGCCTCTGCCTGCTTATCACCCGAGAGGAAGGGGCCCACCAAACATTCGGACAGACTGAGATCACTCACAAGCATTCGATCCTAGTTTCCGCGGAACCGCGCAAATCGTGCGACTACCTTCGCAAGCCAGGCTGAATTCTGCTCGAAAAAAAATTACTATGTTCGTATCGAGATAAACAGTCACGACTTTGCCTCACACTTTAGCTAGCGCGGTCGACGAGACTCTTCTTGAAGCCGCTCGATCGCTTCTTGGTGCCTCGCTCAACCTTCCTTCATCTCGCGGCGTTCAGCGCCGATTTCTTCGAGGCTACGCGGAACGTGGCCATTGGCATTTTGCGCATCCCACATTTTCTTCATCCGTTGCCAGAAGGGGTCGTCCGGCGGTAGTGTGATCTCGGATTCCTGGCGAAGCACCGCCTGCACTCGCCCCGCGGGCAACTTTGTCGGCTCGTCCAGAACGAGCGTTCCGTCGGACTGGCTCGTCCCTTCGAGTACGGTTTCAGCCAGGCTCATCGCACCTCTTCGAGTTCATTGGCCTTGTCCATCATACACGAATCAGAACCAGCCGCCCGTCACCGGCAGCACCTGTCCCGTGATGTAGCTGCTCTCTTCGCTGGCCAGGAACAGCACCGCGTTGGCCACGTCTTCGGGCTTCCCGAGTCGGCCGATCGGGATTTGCTTCATGTAGCCGTCCATGACCTCCGGGCGAATGTCGCCGATCATGGTTGTGTGAATCACGCCGGGCGCAACCGCGTTTGCCGTGATGCCCTTACGAGCCAACTCCTTCGAGAGCACTTTGGTCAAGGCGATCACGCCCGCCTTCGAGGCAGCGTAGTTCGATTGTCCATGAAACGGGAACAGCCCGGAGATCGAGGCAATGTTGACCACGCGTCCGTTGTCCCGCAGCACTTCCACCGCGTACTTGCAACAATTGAACACGCCATCCAGATTCACGTCCATCACGAATCGCCAATCGTCGAGAGTCAGTTTGCGAATCGATTTGTCGCGAAGCACGCCGGCATTGTTCACAATAATGTCGAGGCCGCCGGCCTTCTCCTTGATCTCGGCCATCATCGTTTCGACCTGTTCGGCGATGCGCACGTCGGCGGGAATCACGTAGACGGTGGTGCCCAGGCCACGCAATTTCTCCGCGTGGGCTTCGGCATCTTTACGATTGACGTCGCTGGGATCGTCGAAAAAATTAAGGATGCACGTGGCCTTCGCCCGTGCGAATCCCTCGAGAATGGCAGCGCCGATACCACGGGAACTGCCGGTAACAAGGGCCACCTTGCCGGCGAAATCATATTGAATCATGGGCTGTTGCTCCGCTGAATAGGCGATGCAATCTTACGGAGCGGGGCCTTGTGTAGCTGCGTTCGCCAGAACGCGGGGACGCTTTGAATGTCCGGATTTCCCGCGTTCTGGCGAACGCGGCTACGCCAATCGCAATTGAATGTCCATTCGCATCGTCCATTTCAGCGATATTCATCTCACCGCCAGGCCTTTGCGTCTTCGTAAACGCGATTGGTTCGGCAAGCGCAGCACAGGCTGGCTTAATGCCCGCATTGGTCGTGGCAAACATTTTTTGGACGCTTCCACCATTGCAGGTGTCCTGGCTCGCGAAATCAAAGCGAGCGGCTGCAATCACGTCGTTTTCAGCGGCGACGCCACAACGCTCGGCATGAGCAGCGAGTTCGACGAGGTTCGGCGTGTTCTGACGCCCGATGAAGGTTGGCCACCTCGAATCGCGGTACCGGGAAACCACGACTACTACACACACGGTGCCGTGCGTGGCGGCGAGTTCGAACGCGTTTTTGCGAATTGGCAGCAAGGTGAACGGGTCGATTCGCACACCTACCCGTTCGCCCAGAAAGTCGGGCCGTTGTGGCTCGTTGCCGTGAACTCTGCTCAAGCCAACCTGTTCGTTTGGGATTCGCGGGGCAGGGTAGGGCGGCAGCAGATGAATCGCCTGGAAACGCTGTTGAAGAGCTTGCCGCCCGGCCCCCGAGTGATGGTCACGCACTATCCGCTCTGTTTGGCGGATGGCCAGAACGAAATCCGCTGGCGACGGCTGCGCGATGCCCACAAACTTCGCGATCTGTGCCAGGTCTTGAACGTGAAACTTTGGTTGCACGGCCATCGCCACGTCGGCTATTTTTGCCCAGTGGACCGTGCTCTTCCGTTTCCGGTTGTCTGTGTGGGCAGTGCTACGCAAGCCAGGAAGTGGTCGTATAACGAGTACACGTTTGTCGATGACAAAATGCATGGCCGGCGGCGGGTTTGGTCGCCGGAGGCCGGCAGCTTTGTGGATGGCGATGCCTTCACTTTGCCATTCGCCCTCGACCAGGAAAAATGATTCCGATGGAATATGCGACACCCCTCTCCAGAGGAATTGCATTTGGTCGGAATCATCGACATCGGATCGGAATCATTTCCGAGCTTTTGTCACAAACGCTTACCCAGTATTTAGTTAATCCCTCCGATCCCGTTAGCCAGGTTTTGGCCCCGCCATAACCCGTTCTCTCCGAGGTTTGCATGCTCAGAATCATTCTCATCCTGTCCGTTTGCTCCGCCCCCGCCCTCGCCCAAAAAGAATTCGGCTTCGACAACCGCAAGGGCTCCGGCCAGCCGTACCTGAAGCCCGAAGAAACTGTCGCCAAGATGAAGGTGGCCGACGGCTTCGAGGTCAAACTCTTCGCTGCCGAGCCGCAGCTTGTGAACCCGATTGCCATGACCGTGGACGAGAAGGGCCGCATCTGGGTCGTCGAGTGCTTCGAATATCCCAAACGCACGGCCAAGGGCAAGATGCCACGCGATCGCGTCAAGATTCTCGAAGACACCGATGGCGACGGCGTGTGCGACAAAGTGACGACGTTCATTGAAGGCAAGGATTTTCCCGTGCCGTTCGATTTGGCCAGCGGCATCGAGGTCGGCAATGGCGGCGTCTATCTCGGTGCTCCGCCTTACCTGTTCTTCATCGAGAACAAGAACGACAAGCCGGGCAAGATCGAGATTTTGCTGAAGGGTTTTGGATCGCAAGACACGCACGAAACGCTGAACACGTTCCAGTGGGGCCCGGATGGACGGCTCTACGGACTGCACGGCGTGTTCACGTATTCCGAGGTGACGCCAGGTCAGGGCGATGGACCAGCAACCCGGCTGAACGCGGCCGTTTGGCGATTCGACACGAAAACCAAAAAATTCGAAGTCTTCAGCGAAGGGACCAGCAACCCCTGGGGCATGGACTGGCGCAACACGGACGGGCAGTTCATTCTCTGCTGCTGCGTGATTCCGCACCTGTTCCACATGGTGCCGGGCGGCAACTACAAGCGGCAAGGCGGCGTGCCGAGCAATCCGTACGTCTACGGCGAAATCAAGGAGATCTGCGACCACACGTTCCACAAGGAAAGCGGCTGGGCCCACGCGGGGCTGATCTCGCTCGACACGCCGATCATGCCCGAGAAATACCGCAACAGCGTGATCTTCGGCAGCATCCACGGCTGTTCGCTCAAACAGAATATCCTCTCACCAAACGGCTCGTCGTTCACGGCGAAGCGCGCAGACGACTTCCTCGTGAGCGGCGACAAGAACTTCCGCCCAATCAACCTCCGCTGGGGCCACAACGGCGAAATTTATTGCATCGACTGGCACGACCAGAACCCGTGCCATCAAACGAAGCCGGACGATTGGGACTACGAACGCGGCCGCGTGTACCGTATTCAGCCGAAGGGGTTGAAAACGAAGAAGGCGGAGGATTTGGCGAGTAAGTCTCCAAAGGACTTGTGCATGATGTTGGACAATCCGAATCCGTATTTGTCCCGCACGGCCCTCAAGCAGCTTCAACAAAACAAGAACCTAAAGCCGGAAGAAACCAAGGATTGGCCGGAAATTAAAAGTGATTTGATGGCAGAGTGCCTGAGTGGAATACCAGTTCGGAATTTTAGCGGCATTGGACCCGGAAGAGCACACTTTGGTGTGGGATCAGGTGGGCCGCCACCTGATCGCGAGGCAGTAGAAAAAATTCTCAGGGCAAATACAGCAAGGATAGAGCTTGATAAGGATTCACCGTTGGAGCGTCGAATACTTGCTTCCTCTGCAATTAAGTTTGCAGACTTAGGAAATGTTACACCGCTTGTTAGAGCCCTCTTGAAGGTCAAGGAAGACTCCAACGATCCCAACATCCCCCAACTCCTCTGGGTTGCCTACGAACCCGGCCTGGCCGCGAAACCGAAGGAAGAACTCGCGTGGCTGAAGAACAATGCCGCAGGCAATGCGTTGATCACGGACACAATCGTCCCGCGGGCGATGCGGCGTCTGGTCGCCACGGGCAAACGTGAAGACCTCGGGCTGTGCGTGTCGTTCGTCGGCGAAGTGGCCGACGCGGGGGTGCGGGCGAAGGCCCTCGATGCTCTGGTCTCCGCGATCGGCAATCGCACCGTCGATGCACCGGCCGAATGGAAGGTCACGCAGGAGATTCTGGCCAAGGACACGAACGCCGATGTCAAACGGCTCAGCAGCAGCCTGGCGATCAAGTTCCGCGATGCCGAGGCGATTCATCGGGCGATGGCCGTTGCCGGGGATAGCAAGAAGACCACGTCCGAACGAGCGGCGGCCATCCGCGACCTGGCCGTCGTTCGTTCGCCAGGCACGGTGCCGTTTCTGATGGAACTCATCCGCGGCAAGGACGAGGCAGAACTAAAGGTCGAAGCGATCCGTGCCTTAGGTGGCATTGATGTGCCGAAGATTTCCGTCGACTTGCTGGTCGAATACGCCAAGCTCACTCCGCCGCAGCGGAACGAAGTCGTCAACGTGCTTTCGGGCCGCAAGGACTGGGCGAAAGACCTGCTCGCAGCCGTCGGCGACAAGAAAGTCGATCGCCGCGATTTGAACGACAACACGATCCTGCGGGTTCAGGCCCTCAAGGATAACAACCTCAATTCGCAGATCGAAAAAGTCTGGGGCCGCATGCGGGCGACGCCTGCCGAGTTGACGCAACTGATCGACCGCATGCGTGGCGAACTCGCCAAGGCCCCCGGCAACTTCGATCGCGGCAAGGTGATTTTTGAAAACCAGTGTGCCAAGTGCCACAAGTTCGACGGCAAAGGTTTTGAAGTCGGCCCCAACATCGAAGGGGCAGGGCGGGACATCGAGTATCTGCTGACCAACGTGCTCGACCCTAACCGCGTGATTGGTGCCCCGTACTTCATGCGCACGGTGAACCTGCTTAACATGCGTGTCGAAACCGGCGTGCTGCACGCCGAGGACGGCACGAGCATCACGCTCAAGACCGAGAACGGCGTGCTCAAGCAGATTCAAAAGAAAGACATCGACGATGTGAAAGTGCAAGAAAAGAGCCTAATGCCCGAAGGCCTGACCAAGGACATGAAGGAACAAGACTTCCGCGATTTGGTGCGCTATGCGATGGCGAATCCGTTTATCACGACTGCAGAAGTGGAGATCAACGGACTGGCGGCCAAAAAGGAGCCGAAGATATTCACGCCGGTCGTGGGCGTCTCCGGACGAATCACCTTGCCGGACGCGACCAAGTCGGAAGTCCGCCTAACTGCGACCGTGATCGCACCGGCAGAAATGACAGTTCGACTGCTGGTCGGCAGCCGGGCCGACTACTCCGTCGTGATTCAGAACCTTCACCCGGCAGCCAAGGGGTCGTTCGTCATTCTTAGTACGAATGGTAAAGGATCGGGCCTCGCGGCACAGCCGGATCAATCCGCCGTCGATGTGAAGTTGGTGAAGGGCGAGAATCGTCTGACTTTCACGACCAAGTATGAAGGCAATGGAGAGGCGGTGTACCTGCGCTTCCACGACCCGGATCGCAAACTGCGGTATGTCGAGAAGTAAGAAATACAGAAGAGTTTTAACCACGGATTTCACGGATTTACACGGATAAAGACAAAATGCAGTTGACCTGTATTATCCGTGTAAATCCGTGCAATCCGTGGTTAAAAATGCATTTAAAATTGTCACTCTACTTCAAAGGGGCAGGCCCATGGCGAAGGAGATCATTCACGAGAAGTTGAGCGGATCCATCATCGGGGCCGCCATGCAAGTGCTGAACGTCCTCAAGCCCGGCCTGGACGAAAAGCTGTACGAGCGTGCCATGGTGATCGAGCTTCGCAAACGGGGTCATGTCGTCCATCAGCAGTAAGAGCATCCGGTTTATTACGACGGAATTTTGATTGGCAATCTCATTCCCGATTTGATTGTGGCTGACGAAGTTATCGTGGATACCAAGGTCGTGACCAGCTTTACGGATACGCACATTGCTCAAATGCTCGGCTACCTGAATATCACTGGATTGAAGTTGGCGTTGTTGATCAACTTCAAGAATGCCAGCCTATCGTGGAAACGGGTCGTGAACTGAAAGGCAATTTTTACCACGGATTGCACGGATTTACACGGATAAATGCAAAATACAATTGACCTGTATTATCCGTGTAAATCCGTGAAATCCGTGGTTAGTGACTCTTCTGTTACACGCCCAATTCGGTCACTAATGCTCGTAGGAAGGGTTCCGCGTCGCTGACGATGCCGATGGTTTGGGTGCTTCCGCGGTCCATAAGTTTTGTTACAGTCGCCGGGCTGATGTCCACGCAGGCGACTTTGACCCACGCAGGAAGGAGATTGCCGACCGCGATTGAATGCAGCGTGGTGGCGACCATCAAACAGAAGCCTACGCCTGGCACATGACGGCGCATTTCCGCTTGCGACTTGAGCACATCCGTAATCACTTCAGGCAGCGGCCCATCATCTCGGATGCTGCCAGCCAACACAAAGGGGAGCTTCGCTTGAACACATTCATACATTATCCCGCTCTTTAACTTGCCGACCTCGACCGCCTTCCCGATGCCACCCAGTCGACGAATGGTGTTGATGGTGCGCAAATGATGCTCGTGCCCTTCGTGGGCGGGCAAGCCGCGATCGAGCGAGACCCCCAGGCTGGTGCCGAAGAAGGCTTGCTCCATATCGTGCGTGGCCAGGGCATTGCCCGCGAAGAGCACGTCCAGGTAGCCACCACGAATCAGCCGGCTGATGCAATCGCTCCCTCCCGTATGCACCACGGCCGGCCCAAGAACGGCGAGGATTTTCTGCTTGGCCTCGCGCGTTCGTCGCATGGCAGCAGCGATCTCGCGAACCGTGGCCCCCTTCGGCTTCTCGCTCGAAACAGGCGAGGCCATGAACTCGAACAGGTCGGTGCGCCGCTCAATTTCTTCGGGGAAGACCCGCACCCCCTTCAGGCCAACGATGATCATTTCGCCTTTGCGAACATCCGCCATCGGCACACATCGAGCAGTTTTTCCTTTGATGGCGATGCCGCAGTCCATTTCTTGATCCTGCACGTCAAACCATTCGCCACCCAAACGGACCTGCGTGCGAAAGTTTGTCGAGCAGTAGAAGCCATCCGGAAAGGCCCCCTCGACGTCGGCCGCGAGCGTGGTGCAATCGACCGCATGAACGGGAATGGCCCCATGATCGTGGATGGTGTCGAGGATGTCGTGCAGCAGTTCGGAAGTGGCGGCACGGACTTCGATGCGGGCATGGCTGGCATCGGTGCCACGCTGGCCGATCTTCACATCCTTGATGACGTACGTTCCGCCACGCGTCAGGATGGTATCGAGCACCTTCGGCAACAACAGCGAGTCGATGATATGCCCGCTGAGTTGGACTTCTTCAATCACGTCGGCCATGACGGTCCTTGTGGAAAAGAGAGTGGCACTCGGAGTGCGTGTGAATTTTTCGGTGTAGGGTGGGTTTCGCAAAGCCTTCACCCACCCTACCGGACTCGTTCTCCTGCTCGTCTTCGCCTTGACCTGCTTCATCGGTCGCTGGCTTGCGAGCAAAGTACGCGGGCTATTTGCATAAAGTTCAGCGCACTTGGGGGGCCTGCCGCGCACTTTCACGGCGCGAAAGGCGACAACTAATGTTCATTCACTGCGGACCCCACATTCCCATTCTTCTTTTCCAGTCGCCCCGTTCGCAAGACCTCAGCCAACTGTATTTTTGCCCTTTTGGGCAGGGGGCCCGCCTCGATCGTGGCAATGGTTTCCTCAATCGGGTACTCGACCCGTTTGAGAACAGGTCCTTCATCCGTGAGAACGGCATAAGCGGCTCGCCATCACGCGGCAGGCCGACGCTGCCCGGATTGATCACCGTTGTCTTGCCGACCTGCAAAATGTACTGGGCGTGCGTGTGCCCAACGCAAACGTAATCGGCATCGATATGTTCCAGGCGGCGTTTCCAGAACTCAACATCGGCCGGCGCAAATTCATCGAGCGGATCGCGTGGCGTGGCGTGGACCAGGAAAATGCGTTTGCCGTTGAGTGTGACCAAGCGGGTCAAAGGCATCTCGGACAGGAATCGGCGATGGGGTTCGGAGAGGCGTGACATCGTGATGGGCCGCGTGACTCCGGTCAGATATTTGAAACCGGTCAGGCCTTGAACGTAGACCTTTTGGGCAGCACCATGATCGTGGTTGCCGCGAACGCAATAACGGGCGTTGGCACGGACCCAGTCGATGCACGGCCCCGGCTCCAGGCAGTAATCGACCAGGTCGCCCAGAAATAGGCAGACGTTAAAGTCTTCGCGAATCGCCTCCAGTGCCGGGCGATTGGCATGAATGTCGGAAACAAGCAGGATCCGCATACCCATAGTTTACGGCCCGATTTTCCTGGAGTAGCCAATCTTCTGACACATCTCTCTCAACGCCGCAGGCTTCGGTCTTCTTGACTCCGGAGGGGTCGCAGAGATTAGCCGGTGGTCGAGCGCCAGCGAGACCACCGGGAAGCGAGTCATTTGGACTGACCCTGAAGGGGCCGAAGAACGCTGATTCACCGGACGAATAAACGTTCTGGTCTCGACTACGTTCTGCGACCCCTTCGGGGTCGGCGCGTTGGGAACGTGGGCAGCCGGTGGTCGAGATCACGCTCGACCACCGGCTAATTTCTCTGACCCCTCCGGGGCCAAGAGGGCTGGTGCTTGTCGCGTTCAGCGAGAAGTCTCAATCTTCTTCAGCAATTCCGAAGTCAGCACGAATGGCGATCTAGGGACCGTGTCGAGCCGGAACAACGGAATCAATTCCGTCGCAGAGATCGCACGCGGTTCACCGACCCAACCGCACGACCATGCCAGGAGGCCAATCACGGACTCGGGTTGCACACCATCCTTGCGAAGGGAAGCGAGCCGTGTGTCGCCATGCCGCTTCGCGAGTCGCCGGCCATCCTGGCCAATCACGAGAGGCACGTGAGCGAAAACCGGCGGTTCCAGGTCGAGGGCACGATAGAGGAGGAGTTGCCTCGGAGTGGAAGGAGCCAAATCGTCCCCGCGGATCACTTCGGTGATGCCCATCGCGGCATCATCGACGACGACCGCCAGTTGATAGGCAGGCGTTCCGGCCGATTTCCACACGACGAAGTCGCCCCCTAGTTCACGGATGTCGATCGAGAGCTCTCCTAGAAAGCGGTCGGTAAACGTTGGCGAAGCGTTAACGCGAAATCGCCAGGCGAAAGGGCGAGTACCGAGCGAATTAGCTTCCCCGGATCGACGATGCGAGCAGGTGCCGGGATAACGTGGCCCTTCGTGTTCGACATGCGGGGCACTCGCGGCTTGCTCGATGTCCCCTCGGGTGCAGGTGCATGGATAAACGAGCTCGAGTTCGCGGAGTCGCTCCAAGGCAGCATCATACAGTGGAATCCGCGTGGTCTGGATGATGGGTTCGCCTGTGAAATTGAGGCCGAGCCAACAGAGGTCTTCGAGGATGAGATCGGTGGAACCTTGCTTGATCCGGGGCGAATCGATGTCCTCAATGCGCAGACGAACCTCGGCACCTTGCGAGCGTGCCGAAAGCCAGGCAATCAGGTACGTTCGTGCGTTGCCAACGTGCTGAGCCCCGGTGGGCGACGGGGCCAGGCGAGCTCGAAGCGGACGTGGGGTAGGGGAGGGCATGTCAGGTTCGCAGGCGGGCCGTCTGTGCTACGTGCGGGATTGGCCGGGCACCCACAACACATCGGTTTGGCCATCGTCGTTGGCGACGCGGGCCAGCACGAAGAATAAATCGGAAAGGCGATTCAAGTAGATCAGCACGTTCGCGTTGATCGCTTCAGAGTTTACGACCGTGACCACGGCACGTTCCGCTCGCCGGCAGACCGTGCGGGCCGAATGCAGCCAGGCCGAGGCGATCGTTCCACCTGGCAGAACAAAGCTCCGCAATGGCTGCAATCGCTCGTTGAGCCGGTCGATCTCCCGTTCGAGACGATCGACCTGGCTGGTCGTCATGCGAAGCGACTTGCTATCGTCCGCTCCAGGCGGCATGCACAAATCGGCCCCGAGATCGAAGAGTTCGTTCTGGATCATCCGCAGCAGATCGATTTCGAACTGTCCGTAAACGATTGCCAGCCCAAGCAGGGCGTTGAGTTCGTCCACGTCTCCCATGGCCACGACGCGCGGGCTGTCCTTGGCAGTGCGCATCCCGTTACCCAGGCCCGTCTCGCCACCATCGCCGGTTTTCGTGTAAATTCGGGACAGGTAAACCATCGTGAATCTCGCGATTGGGGAAGCTAGGTAATTCTAGCAGTTGGCTGTGAGAACGCTCTAGCTCGTACATCTTGTCAAATCGCGAATCTCCAACTCTCTTGATTGAGTTCCCCTCAAGTGAATCGCTTGGCGTAACCGATACATCCGGCAAGCAAGGATTCACGTGTTCAAGCGGGACCGTCGGCGCGGCCAGTTGGCAGCGGTCACGATACGGGGAGGGTCAGGCATGACTTGGTTTCGTCGCAGTCTCTGTATGCTCATGGCAGGAGCATCGGTAGCCCTGGCTGGGTGCAATCCCCTCGCTGCAGGCTTCCTAACGCCCGTTCCCATTCAGCCGTGGGTTGCGGAGCGGATGGAAGAGAAGTTCGCTCACAAGAACGACCACCGCACACCGATTATGCCTCCGATTCGTGAAGGCTTCCCGCCACCGGTTTGCGAGGACCCGCCGACCGAACGCGAGGTGCTTCGCACCTTGAAGAAGGTCAAGCGTGGTGTGCCCTTCGTGTACGAAGAATTCCGCGACGATATTCGCATCTACAGCGAACGGATCGTGGACAAGATCGATCCGCCACGATTCTTCCCGCTGGTTGGCTGGGCTCAGTTGCATCATTGCCACTGGAAGAACACGATCTATTGGACGGAAACGATCCAGAGCGACTATCCGTTCCCGACCAAGCTCAAGAAGCGTCGCGTGGAAGTGATCTACATCGACAAGGACCACCTGCACCTGTACGTGGGCCCGGATGTGGAGACGCAGAAGGACATCACCCGCGAGTTCACGGAATACGCTCCTTGATCTGCGTGGAAGAAAAAAGCCCGAAAGCCCGCCGAACCTTCGGCGGGCTTTTTTTGTCTGCTTGCCATCCGCACTGTCAGCGGTTATGATCAATTCTAACGGTGGGTGTAGCTCAGTTGGTTAGAGCGCCAGATTGTGGTTCTGGATGTCGCGGGTTCAAATCCCGTCACTCACCCTGGATACAAAGTCTTTTCACTTCACTCGCAACGACACCGTTGCCTCGCTAACCACGGTTGCCCCGGTCGGTAGCTTACCGGTCATGCGGAACTTGAGCGACTGCTCGCCTCGTATTCCGGCTGGAATCTGCACCTGGGCAGCAATTACAGTTTCCCCATGCTTGAGGTGAACCTTTTCTGCGGTGTAGCCGGGAGTTTTCACCAGTTCCACCTCGGCAGGGCCGACGAAGTTCGAGGTGCGATCCACGATCAATTTGCAACCAACTGTTGTACCTTGTGAGGCCTCAATCTCCTTGCTTTCCGCACGAAGCTTGACGACAGTGGGCAACGTGCGGATCATGCATCTCTTATCGCAAACGGCCAGGATCGTTTGCTTTTGGCCCCACTTGTCTGTGAAGCTGGCATAGGCTTGAACGTAGGGCCGCGAGTGATGCTGAACGCTGGCGTGCATCGTTTCCGGCAAATACACGAGCGCCGCCGACTCTTTCACGCCTGGCGGTACGATGGATTCCACCACATCGATGCCATCGAGATCCTGAACCTGCCTGTCGCACAGTTGTAGCGAGATCGGCCCGTCGAAGCCGTTCAGGCGTTCGATGGCGAGTTTGTACGGATAGATCGTCCCACGATGAGCGTACTGGTAGGCTTCGTTGCAGGTCACCCGGAAGAGAGGCTTGTGCTGAACGGTGAGAAACAGGCCGGTTCCTTCTCGGCCAAATGTAGAAATCAGCGCAGGTCGCTCGACTGACTTCCCGGCCACGGTTGCGTGGCCGACGACGTTGGCCAGGGCATCAGTTGGCCGACATTCGTCCTTCGCGACGATCGAAAGCTTGAGCCGAGGCACTCCGGCGGGAATCGTCGCGGGTTCCACCTTCACGCCTTCGGGCAAGCCCGATACCTTGAGATCGATTGGTCCGGCGAACCCGCCTGAACGACGGACGATTACATCAATCTCCGTCTTGCCGCCCTGAGCCACGTTAACGAAATCCGGCTCGAGTCGCAGAGCGAAATCTGGCTTCGCGGGACTCAACGCAAGACGGTAACTGAACTCGGGCCCGCCACGAGTGCCGTGTTGTAAGTCGCGTAGCCGAATCCGATACTGGCCGTCTGCCGGGGCGATCCAGTCGTGTTCAATTGTTCGATCGATCGCATCGACCGAACCCGCGCTCACAAGAATCTTGTCTGTGGAATCCAGGAGGGTCATCACCGGCATCGCCAGCGAGTCTACCGGAACCGGCCGACAGGAGATCGTGATCGCTTCGCCTTTCTTGGCGGTGAAGCGATACCAGTCTTCTTCCAAAGCGGTCAGGAATCGCCCGGAGACCGTGACAGGCAAGGCGAGATCCATCGCCCGCGCCGAGGTTAGATTCCCCGACGACTCGACGACTTCATTTTCGTCGGTGGCAACGAGTGGCGTCATCCCGCGAAGCATGAAGGGTCCGTGCTTCCTCGGAAATGTAACCGTTTCCTTAAAGACCTTTAACGCACCGTTTCCGGTCAGCGTGTAGAAATCCAGTTCCCTAATGGTGCCCGCCTTCGCGGCCAGTGGGAATGCAAACGGGGCATAAGGCGTCGTCGATAGCGTGATGCGGTAAACGTAAGCCGGTCCGCCGGAAAAACCGAGGTTGGCGACATGCAAGCGGAACTTTCCGGCAGACCGGGCCTTGAAGGCCAAGACGGGGTCGGAGCCAACGCGGACTTCCTGCGTCTCGATTCGCGTTCCATGCGAGTCGGTGATGGTCAGGATCGGGTCAAGCGGCGAGCCAATGCGAGCCGCCAGCACATCACAAACGACGAGTTCGCCTGCTTTAGCTGCGAACTCAAAGAAATCCTGGTCGCGCTCGCCGGCGATCTGGCCGTTGATCACAACGGGGAGGACGACTGGCTCCGCACGTTCGGGAAGCGAGTTCGGCTCGGTCTCGATGAACTCCGGCAAGTCGCCCACGATAAATGGCCGGGGCTGTGTTCCTCCCCAGGCGCCGATGACCCGCCAGTACCGCGCACCGGCTTCGGCATTTGACGCGAGCTTGATTTCAGTCGGCCACTCGCGTGGATACGTGATTGCGGCCCCGACTCCATCCGCGTCGCGAGGGGGTCTACGGACCGACGGCTCATACTTCGCCTTGATTTCCGCCCCAAGCATGTCGGCAGCGGTCACGCCATCGCCATAGAGCTTGAAGCTCATTCCCGGCGTCAGACATTCCCCACCAACGCGAACCTTGACGGTCGTGCCGCGCTGTCCACCGGCCGGGAAAATATGCGTGCTGGACGGCTCACGCGATGGGACTGCCTGACCATAGAGGGGCAGTGAAATCGCCGACCCGGCGAACGCAACGAGAACATGGCGAAGATGCATGGGAGAGTCTCGTTCAGGCAAACAGTTCGAGTACGGGCTTGCCACCCAGCGCGAGTTCGACGGGCCGGCCGGTTGCCGTGTGGACAGTCGTCGCTGGGTCGATGCCCAGAGCGTGCAGAATCGTCGCGGTCATATCCGGGGGGGTGATCGGCCGATCCGTGACGGATCCGCCGATCTTGTCCGTCGCTCCGACAACGGTGCCGCCCTTGATCCCGCCGCCGGCCATAACGATCGAAAACGCTTGTGGCCAGTGGTCGCGGCCTGCCATCGTGTTGATCCGTGGCGTGCGGCCGAACTCGGACGTGACCACCACCAGCGTGGAATCAAGCAGCCCACGTTCTTTCAAATCGGTAATGAGCGCCGAGAGAGCGCGATCGAGACCCGGCACCAGCAAGTCGCGAAGGCTCTTGGTGTTCTCACGATGCGTGTCCCAGTGGCCGTTCTCGACGCTAACGAATCGGCAGCCCGCTTCAACGAGTCGGCGCGACAACAGACAGCACTGCCCGATGCTGGTCATTCCGTAGCCTTCGCGAAGTGTCGACTTCTCGCGACGCAAATCGAACGCCTCCTTCGCGGCCGGGGAAGTCATCAAACGGAAGGCTTTTTCGTAAAACGTGTCGAGCGCATGCACATCGCGACCGGCGTCCAACCCGCGTTCGAGGCGATTGATCTCGCGAACGGCGTCTCGGCGGCGTATCGCCCGATCGGTGCCGATTCCCTCGGGTAGGACCACGTCTCGTACGCTGAACTCGGGGGCGGCCGGGTCGGATTCGATCACGAATGGGGCAAAACTCGGCCCAAGAAACGCCGGCCCACCGCTCCGAAGGAAACACGGCACGGACAAATAAGGCGGCAGCGCCGCGCCCGCGTCCGTCATGCGGGCAACCATCGAGCCGATGCTCGGGTGGACGTTGTTGTTCTTGGTCGAGTTGAAGTCGCCGGGACCCGGGGTGTTGCCGGTCATCATGATGTGGTAGCCGCGACCGTGATCCGAGTCGCCGTGCGTCAAACTACGCAGGATCGCAAGCTGATCGGTGACCTTGGCTGTGTTCGGGAGCAGATCGGTTAGCCCGATTCCCGGGACCGCCGTCTGGATCGGCTTGAAGTCGCCACGAATCTCGGCGGGTGCGTCGGCCTTGTAATCCCACATGTCGTGGTGAGGCATCCCACCGAGGATGAAGATGAAGATGCAGTTGATGTCCTTCTTCTGGACTGGTGTCGATGCGTGAGCAGATTGCAACTGCAGCATCTGCCCAAGAGCCAGGCCGCCAACGCTACCCAGCCGCAGAAACCCACGCCGATCGACGCCGTCACAGAGCGCACTCATCTCGATCCCTCATCGTGAAAACAAGAAGTCATGCGAATTCAGCAATGTCCACAAAAAATCCTGAGCGGCCTCGCGTTGTGAAGCCATCGCGAACAACTTGCGCGCGACAGCCTTCTCTTTATTCCCTGGAGGTCGGCCCAACGCCGCAAGGCACAATTCCTCTGCGATCTCGTCCGGTGTTTTCGCCGCCACCAGCAGCCGGGCCACGCGGCCGGACTTGTGGGCGAGCTTTTCCTCGATCTCGGGGGCGTTCAGTAAGTGTAGGCACTGGGCCATCGTCGGTTCGCTAGTTCGCCCGCACTCGCACGGGCTCAGCCGCTCGGATCGGCCGAAGATGTCGAGGAAGTACGACGGGGCCCGATTGTCCCACAGGTCGATCGCACGAGTCCCGCGCGGGCGACCGGGGAACGACTCGGGAACGTCCGTGACCGTACAGATCGCATCCAGCAAAACCTCGGCGGGCAGCCGACGCACGCGATAGTGCGATGCAAATTGCTCGTCGTCTTTGTTCGTGGAGTTCGGCACACTCGATAGCTGAAAGGCCCGCGAGTTGAGGATGAGCCGGGATGTCGCTTTCAAGTCGAAGTGCTTTTCGATCAATGCTCGCGTCAAATAGTCGAGCAGCGGTTCGTTCGTTGCTGGGTTTGTGGAGCGGAGATCGTCTTCCGGCTCGACGAGTCCCCGGCCGAAATAGTGTTTCCAGAGACGATTGACGGCGAGACGGGCGAACCAAGGGTTGTCGGGCTTGGTGAGCCAGGCCGCGAGTACGGGACGCGGATCGCCACTCGTTTCTGGCGAAAGATTGGCACCGGCCGGCGGCCGCGTTGCGACGACGCGTTCGGTGCCAGGCACCTTCATCGTGAGCGAACTGCCGACGTGATGCACGAGTTCTTCGCCGCCCGAGGACCGCTTTCGCTGCAGTCCGTTGAAGAAACCAGCCAAACCATAGAAGTCGTCTTGTTCCCATTTTTCAAACGGATGGTGATGGCATTGGGCACACTCCAGTCGCACGCCGAGAAACGCCTGGCTGACCGCCCGAGTTACCTCTTCGGTCGATGCGGATGCTCGATAGAAGTTGACTGGTCCGTTGCGATGGGACGAGCCGTTTGCAGAGATCAATTCTCGCACCCACTCGTCGTAGGGGCGATTGCGGGACATCTGCTCGACCAGCCATCTGTGCATTTCGAATGCGCCGCGGTCGCCAAGCTTGTCGCGGTTTACGAGCAGAATATCTGCCCATTTCATCGCCCAGTAGGCCGCGTATTCGGGGCGGTCGAGGATCTTGTCGATCACCTTCTTCCGTTTGTCGGCAGCGTGATCCGTGAGGAAGGCCCGGACTTCGTCGGGCGTGGGTAACGTGCCGATCGCATTGAGAAACACTCTGCGAAGGAACGTGGCGTCGTCCGCGAGTTCCGACGGTACGATGCCCATTGCGCGAAGCTTGGTCCAGAGCAGTTCGTCGATCCGGTTGTTGATCGGCAGTGTTGGATACGGATTCGGAGCATCCGGCCGTGGGACTTGCAATCGAACTGCGGCGACGTGCCCCATGTAATGAACAGTGATCGCGGCTTCGCCCGGCATGGCTCCGATGTGAACTCGCCCTCTCGAGTCGACCTCTGCGACCTGGCTGGCATTGCTCGAGTAGCCTGCGGCGGCGGTCACGTCACGCAGGCTGCCGTCGGAATATACAGCCGTCGTCAGTATCTGTTGCTCACTCTTGAGGCCAAGCACGCGTTCGCTCGGGCTTACGCGGATATTCACAACCGTGGGCGTACCAGGAAGTCCGATCGGTGTGCCCTGCATGAGCCACTGACGAATGACCTCGGCATCAAGCGAATCTGCGTCGATTCGCCGGCCGCCACCGTGAGCCACTCGCCCTGTCGCTTTCAGCAGCAGCAGACTATTGGGAGTCGAGGCGGCAAAGACCCGGCGGCCCCGAACTTCTTTAACCAGCGACTCGTAATCGGCCGCGGGATCGAAACCGAAGACGGAAAGTCGGAAACCATTCTGACCCGATGCCTTCCCATGGCACCCGGCACTATTGCAGCCATGCTTGGAGAACAGCGGCACCACATCGTTCGCGAAGTGGACCGCAGGGTAGTTGGCAAAATCTTCAACCTTCACTGTCACATCGGCTGACAGCTTTCCGTAACCCACGCGGACCTTGGCCGTGCCATTGTTTGCACCTCGAGCGAAGCCGTCAGCGGCACGAATGATTCTGGTATCGGAGCTGACAAATTCACAAAAGCGTGTGATGTCCAGTCGTTGGCCTGAGGGAGTCATTCCCGTCACCAGGAATTGTTGCTGCCGATTGGAGCCATGCAAAATGACCGATGCGGGTTCAACGCTGAGAGAGACGATGCTTGGTCGTGCAGCCGGCGAATCACCTTGTGCGATCTGCACGCCGCAAGGGATGAATGCAGCCAGGAGTGCAAGCACGACAGGATGCCCACCAGCGACCTGTATTCGCGAACCGAATCGCATCTGGCGGATTCTCCAAAACAAAAGAGCAGCAAGGCGGGGGCAATCGAACAGTCTTGAGGGAGTTTACTCGCAAGCCGGGTTGAACACAAGGAACTACTCTTGTCGATGCGCTAGTAGAACAAGAACGGCAGCCAGTTCTTCATGGACTTGCCAGCATCGTCATTCGCTGAAGGGACCACAACTTACGTGCGAGCGAGTCAGACCAAAACCAGATCGTGCGGACGAGCGAAGACAGCCATTGACTCGATACTGGCTCCAGGGTTTCCTCGACACCGTCTGATTTAGGAGATACATTGTTAGTGGGATCTATTGACTCGACCCCGTTTGCTTTTCTATCACTCGTGTCCGTGGAGTGTCCTCGTGCGCTACGCTCACCTCTCAATGGAACCGCTTGAAGGACGACTCACCCCGGCCGGTACCATACTCGCCACGCTTTCGCCGACCGGTGTACTTGCGATCACCGGCGACGACGAGTTCAACGTTGTCACGTTGCTCGTAACCGCGGGCGATGTCACGCTCACGCCCAACGGAGACACGTCCATCAACACCGAAGTCGCGGGTGCCCCGAGGACGCTCGTCGGCATCGTGAAGAGCATCAGGGCCGACTTGAAAGGTGGAGGCGACGCCGTCTGGATCAATAGCAATGCCGCGTTCAGTCTTTCGGGGGCGGTAATGATCGCGCTGGGCGATGGCAACAACACCCTGACGATGAACACGTCCGGTGTTCTTAGGATGGCCTCCCTGACGGTCACGGGTGGAGACGGCAGCGACGTTGTGACAGTGCAGGGTGGAGCCACGAGTGCTGTCACGGGAGCCGGGAAGTTCACTTACCTGAACGGCGGCAGCACGACGACGCTCGATAATGTGGATTTTGCGTCCGTCACCGTCAAAGCCGGCAACGGCGTTGCCAACCCCAATGAGGTGAGCCTGAGCAACCTGACCGTAACCAGGACCGTTTCCACTGCTCTGGCAAACAGCAACCCTGCACTCGTCGAAATCACGGCCAGCACGATCGGCGGGTTGAGGGAGACCGGCCATATCCTGAGCACGACGATGATATCTTCGACGGTCACGCGCGGCATCTCGATCAAGGGTGGTTTTCAGGCGGATTTGCAGATGGCTGACACCACCATCAACAAGAATGTTGCCATCACCGCGCCGAATGCTTCGATGACTGCTTCCGGAGTTGGTTCGACGATAAACGGAAACCTCACGATCAGAGGCACTTCCTATACTCAGACGTCGTTTCAATCGGCCACTCTGACCAGGGTGAAAGGAAATATCTCGGTAAAAGGTGCTTGGTTTACCGACGTATTCGATGCAAACTCGAACTTCCAGGCCGACAGGAACGTGAGCCTGAAACTGGGTGACGGCGACAATGAGGTGACGATCGGCGATGGGGGAGGACCGGTCTCGATTCTCGGAAACCTGTCCATTCAAACCGGAGCCGGGAACGATCTGATCAACCTGGATCGACTGGCACTGACCAGGTCCGCCAAGTTGAAACTATTCGGCGGCGCCGACGAATTATCAATCGAGAATAACTCGGCACTCGCTGGTGCTTTCTCGGCCAACATGGGAGCTGGCGACGATACGATCTCCATTGCACAAAACACGGGGACGCCCGGCCCGGTCACATTCAGTGGGCTGGTCAAGATCCTGGCTGGTGCCGGGAACGATACGCTATTGCTCGGTCTCGACCCCGTCGGCAGCGGCGGCGATGCAACCAGCAGCGCCACGTTTCTTAATTTGTTTAGCACGATTGATGGCGGTCTTGGCCTGAACGAGTTTGACAGCGGCACATCCCAATTCACGGGTGCCTTCACGCCAAATTGGTGAGAACTTCGAGTCGGCTGCACGAAGGGCCGATTGGCTCGCCATGTCTTCGCTACGGCAACGAAGTCCCCTTGCGCGTTTTGGCGATGCCGACATCGACCAGGTTGATGAGGCCATCGCCGCTGAGGTCGGCGAAGAGGTCGTAGCCCGAGGGATGGAGGTCGTAGGGTTGCGCGACGCCAGCACGAATCGCGTCCACGTCGGTTCCATTCACCACACGGTCGTCGTTGAAATCCCCCAGCAGCACATTGAAGGACCGGCTAAAACTCGAAATCGCTGTTCCCGCTGCATTCCGGAGAGCGTTCGCGCCGGAGTTCACGAGTGCGGTGTTGAACCCCCCTCGCGCGAGAGATCGAATCTTCCAGGTCAGCGTGTTGCTGTTCAGTCCACTCAGTTTGGTCGCGGTGACACCCGTGAGACTCTGAATCTTTCCGGACACGATTGGTTCACTGAATACGACCTGAATGCCACTGATCCGCCACGGCACGTCGAATCGAGACGAGGTCAACAGGTCGTACCACTTCTTCCCAAACTTCACACGGTATTCCAGCACGGCAGGGGGAGTGGCACTCGTATCGATGACGAGATCCTTGCTACCACCAAGCGAGTTGCCCGCTCCAGGGGAGGGCAGTGTGAGACTGGCGGGCGTGCCGGAGGCCTGATTGACGATCGTGCCACCGTTGAGCGCCAACGAGTTCGTCGCGTCGTAGTCCAGATCCGAGGAGGTATCGCCCGAAGCGACGGTGTAATTGAAGGTCAAGGTACTTTCGCCGCCTCCGCTGGAGTACGAAGCGACTGCGCTGCCGCTCGAGTTCAAGGCGAGAGTTGGAACTCCGGTCACGCTGACGGCGCGATCGAAGGCGATTGTGATGGGGATGAGCGTGCCGAATCCATAGGTGCCATTGGCGAGTGGCGAAGTGATCGAAGTAATCGCCGGGACATCCGATGTATTGATGGCGATGTTCTTGTTGAATCCGAGCGACCCTGCGCCACCCGGGACGGGAAGCGCGAGATCCACATCAACGCCGTTCGACACGGCCTTGATTGTTCCGCCATTGAGTGCCAGTGCCGAACTCGACGTGTAATCGAGATCAGCCGCGTTCTGACCCGCCGCCACAAGGTAGTTGAATATGAGCGTGTTCGTTCCGCTGCCGCTGGCGTAAGTGGCGACTCCTCCGCTATTCAGCGAGATGCTCGGCGTGCCGCCAGCCACGTTGACATTGACAGTGGCACTGAAAGTCAACGCAATTGGGATATTCGTGCCGACCCCGTACGTGCCGTTGGTAGTGGAGGAGGTGACGTTCGTGGTCTTGGGAACGGCAGTGATCGTGAAGTTCGCGTTGCCGATATCGAAGAAGATGTTGTTGGACGGTTGAACCTTGATTCGTGCCTGGGTCGTCGCGATATTTGCGATGACGACGGCCTGCGTCCCGTCATTCGGCGTGGCGGCCAGCAGGACGGTGGGGAACGTGTTGCCCCCGTCGGTCGAGAGCAAAATGTCCACGTTTGCCGCACTAATCGGAGCCGCAGTCGTGCCGGCGACATTCCACGTCACGGTTTGCGTGGAACCACCTGCGAAAGTGACAGCCGTGTTTGGGGACGTTACCGCAAACGCGGCCCCCGTAGCGACGACCGTAATGTTCATGTCATCGCGATTGTAAGCCCCCGTGGTTCGATTGTCGCGCACGGTGAGCCGGAAGGTCATCGTTTGAGCCACGGTCGGCAGAATCTCGGACGTGCTGGACCCGCCGCTCAAGACAGTGGAAAGTTTCGGGAAAGTCCGGGTAGGGCTGGTTGTCGCCGTGAACGAACGGAACAAAGGACTCTGGCCATTGTCGGCGCTGCCAAGTGCGCGAGCAGGGCCGAGATCGAACTGTTCCCAGTTGTAGGTCAACACATCGCTAGTATCCGCGTCGGTCGCGGAACCGGTCAGGGCAAAGGGTGTTCGTGCGGGAATCGTTCGGTCAACACCGGCATTGGCCGTAGGTATGTTGTTGCCAGTCGCTGTCTGCGTATTGCCGACGCCATTTCCGGAGAAGGTATAGTTGGTGATCTCATCGAGGCTGATCGCGTGAAAATAAGCGTCGCTGTTGGACTGCAAGTCGTCCGCTCCACAGATACCGGCATAGGCTTGGATGGTCGAGCCACTGCCAGGCTCGTAGGCCGTAGAATTGTTCACGTTTCCAGCGGCGGCACCGTTTACACCGTTGAAGGTGTGATTGCCGCCGTATTGATGTCCCACCTCATGAGCAACGTAGTCGAGGTAAAAGGCATCGTTTACGGGGGAACCCGATCCGGTAACGCCCTGAGCTTTGAAGCCATTTTCGCCGACCACCCCCAGGAAGGCCACGCCGCCAACACCCGTACTGAACACATGACCAAGGTCGTAGTTCGCGGAACCGATCACGCTATCAACGTTCGTCTGATTCTGACCGAGCATCGCCCCGCCATCATCGTTGGAGTAAGGATCTGATACGGCGTCCGTGTAAACGAGATCCATATTATTGCCGACCAACACCATTCGAATCGCCAACTCGGTTTCGTAAATGCCGCTCACACGATTGATGGCCGTCACGATGGCTGCTTGGCCGAGTGGCTTGGTTCCACCAAAAAATGCCGTGTACTCGCCGGTTGCCGCGACCGCGGTACGATACGTCCGCAGGG
>SIAJ01000062.1 GCA_009691845.1 Gemmataceae bacterium | reverse complement strand
CCATTTCTTACGGATCATCTCACCCTGGACAGCCCGCAAGTCGAGGGGTCCGAAGTCGGCGGCTTTCGTGTCGCCGTACAACCCGGCCAGGATCGCGATAGTCGATTTGAGGTTGCAGCAGTCCCCGCGCTTCGGATCGCGGTCGTAACCGTAGTACCGCTCGGCATAAAGCCAGTAGCCTGCCGTGATCTCGACAATCGTCACCGCTTCATCGGGTGGAGCGAACGGACCTTCCTTGGCGAGATACTGCGCCAGGATTCGACGGTAGGCTTGATCAGCCTCGGGTGAGCCGTATGGCCCCAGGAGGAAGTCATCGCCGTCGATGGTCACTCGGGCTTGACCGGAAGAGTGCTTTCGAGGGAGTGGAACAGGATTGCGAGGTCGTGGCATGGTCGTTTTCCGGGTTTTCGGGAAAGTTCCCGATAACTCAGAGTTACGAGCCACACTTCAGACCATCCGAAGGTAAGCGTTTTCCGCTTTGGCTACCGATAGTTCCGTCAAATGGGCGCTACAGGAGTTGAACCTGTGACCCCTAGCGTGTCATGCTAGTACTCTAACCAACTGAGCTAAGCGCCCTGAACACTCACATTTAAGGATTGCTGGTGCTCCACGTCAAGGGCATCAGTCGTTGTAATGCGGCGCGGGCGCGCCGACGATCGAGCGACGGGCGGCTGCAAGGAGACGGTGGTAGAAGATCAGCAGCAAACACGCGTCGAGCGGGACCAGGACGCCCAGCATGATGGAATAGAACAGCGAGTGATCCTCGTAATAGTAACCGCCACCATAGCCACCCTCCCCGCGAGAGAAGCTTGGCCCACTCGTTTCGCTGACGAGTGTGTAGAGCACCCCGATGCCGATCATTCCCAGCGTGCTCAATGCCAGGATCGTTGCCATCCGGCCGATGCCTCGGCTCACTTCATACGACTTGCATGCGATACCGACCTGGACCGTGAACCCGGTGAAAGTCGCCCACGCGGCCAGCGCGGAGAAAATGAGAGCGCCAAGTGACATCGTACTCGGCAATTCATTGGGGCGACCAGACTCCATCGAAATGAGCATGGGAAATCCAAAGGCCACGATGCAGCCCAAGCCCGCGATCCCACATAGCAGGCTCGCGACGGCCGAGCGTTTGGCCCAACTCTCACGCGGCACGCTCAACGCGGAAACCCGTGCCATCAAGCCAAAGGCCGCAGCCACCAAAACGGGCCCGACACCAATGATCACGAGCACGTAAGGCATCGGTCCGTCGAGGCCACCCGAGGGCCTGGCCAGTGAGCCGAGACAGGCGACGAAGACGCTGCCGAGAATACTGACAAAGACGAAAATGATCGCCCACTGTTCTCGCCGAAGCGCGACCTCCGTCGATGTCCAGTTCAAGGAAGGGCGGCGCCCGTCCTCATCGTCCTCTTCCCGTTTTCTCTGTCGCGGACGTGGTCGGTCTTCCTCCCGTGGCCGTGGAGGCGATAGCGCCGGTGACGCCGGCCCGCCAATCGTGATAGGAGAGGAGCACCCGGGGCAGCGCGTTGAGCGCCCGGCAAACTCCGCACGAACTCGGAACTTCTTGTTGCATTTTCCACAGGCCACCTCGAGCGAACTCATCGACGTCTCCGCCGAGAAGTGTCGTCGGGCGGCCGAAATTCGAGGTCGTTGCCTGGCACGGTTGGAGAGGGTGATTCCTCCATGCCGAAATCAAATATCACTTCCGGATTCGCTCCGGGTACTGGCGGAGCGGAAACGGAAGGATCGGTGAATGGGTTGTAGTCGTCCTTCGGTTGATAGTACCTCTGCTTCTTCGGCTTCTCTTCTTCCTCGTCGTCATGGCTGGTGCCACTGTCGAATGGGTTGAAATCGTCGAGTGCTCGCTTGGCCGCCTGCGAGATCGGTAGAGGCTCGTCAATCGGCATACTCTCCGCTGGATCATGCGGCGCATCGATGAAGCCGGCATCGATCGCCTCTCTCGGCTTGATGGTCGGTGGGGGTGCAACCGTACCAGGACCAAGTACGATCCCCTTGCACTTGGGACACCGAAAGCGTTTACCCGCCGCATCGTCAGGCAGACGAACACAGCCCTGGCACGACGAACATTGAACCGAAATAGCCATAATGAAAGCCCGATTCGATAATTACTGTGAATGACTCAGTACTACAACAAAAGAGCCACGCAGGTAGCGAGGCTTCGCAAGCGGAGTAAGCGAGGAGCAGAGGATCCTGGGACCGCTTGCTTCGCAAAGCCTTCGTGCGCGGCTCTGACCAACCGATCGATTACCCTTCCAGCATCTTCCGAATCCCTCGACGGGCGGAGCCGGTCACACCGGCGTATCTCAGAAATAACATGACACCGCCAGTGAGAACCAATACCGACCAAATGAGTGCTCGCTGGGCCAGATCGCTGTCTTCCGTGGCGAGCGGGCTGCCCGTTGTCCGCATGGACTCGCTGATGCCGGGAATCACCGGATAGAACGCCATGCCGATTAGTACCGCCGCAGGCAAGATGGCCGCGTAAGCGAAAAAACCGGCGACGCTCTTTTGCAAACTGGGGCGACCGATCGGCCAGCCAATTTGGCCGATGAACAATAGCGTCAACACGTCGGCCAGCAGCGCCGAAGGGATGGCAGCGTAAAGTGATGTCAGTCGCGCTTGCTCGGGTAGATGGAGTTTGGCTTGGAGGCCGAAGAACTCGATGCCAAGGAACAAGCCGAATCCCGCCAGGCCGATCAGGGTGCAGAGCATGGCGCCGAGAGCCAGCCCACGAGCATTCGCCTCCGCGGGGGCGGCACCACAACGCAGTCTACCAAGCACCAAGAGAAGAGCGGCCGGGATGAGCGGCCCAGCCGTGTAGGCAACCATGACCTGCTTCCAGAGCGGCCAGCCATCTAACTTAAGCAGGCCTAGCTTGTCTGACATGGCTCGTTCGTAGTCAAATACGATCCACACGCCGTGCCCGAAAGCGGCCAGGAGAACGAGTACACATAGAAACAAGGCCCACCGAATCATGCGCAGGCCGCCACGAACGCTTCCCCACGCAGCCTGGTCGGGCGTTTGCGGGGCAACCGGCTTGAGCGTCGGACGCTTTGGCTCCGGCGATGCCAACGATTGCGGAGTGGCCACGGGAGATCGGGCCTTGACCGAAGGAAGGCCGGGGAATGCCGAGCCCGGTGGTGGATCGAGGTTCACCATTTCGTCGCGTCGGCCGGCATCGCCGAAGCGCATCTCGGGCATTGATCCGGCTCGCACATCGTCGGCCATCGGCCTGGGTGTGTTGGAGGATAAGAGGTCGCTTTTCGGCTGCTCGTCGAAATTGGAGGCCGGCGAGAGTGCCGACGGAACTTGAAGTTCCGAGCCGCAACTCGGGCAACGTACCCGACCGCCTATCGACTCGTCCCGAACCCGAAACGGCTTGTGGCACTTCGGGCAGTTCAGTGTGATCGGCATCGCGTCGGTTCCAAACGAGGTGAGGGGGCGAACCGGTTTTATGATTCTCAATTACCCTATAGACCCGAGCTTGAATAGTGTTCGTCGCGGTGTTGTTCGTACCCATCTTCCGGCACACCGGTCAAATGCCGAATCTCGGCTCGAATCGCGCGTCGCCCTTTCTGAAGGGCGATGCTGTACTGGATGAGATAAAGCAGAATCAACCCAACCATGCAGGCCTGAAAGATGATCCTCGTGCTCTCGTCCAACCCATCGTCCTCGAACGGATTCGGCTGCTGCGGTTGCGGCGGCTGAACATTCGGGCCTCCAGGAGGGTCCTTTGGAACGACAGGCGGATCTTTCTTGACATCCCCTTTCTTTCCTTTCGGGGCTGGTCCTCCTTTGACGATCGGTGGCGGATTCTGGTCCGGATTCTGAATATTCGCGTTCTGTGCCTGCTTCTTCCGCTGCTGCTCCGCGCCATAGATGCCTATTCCGCACGCACCAACCAGGAGGACGCCGATCAGCACGAACATCAAAACCATCGACATCCTTGCCCAGTTGGCTGCGCTCGGCGCACGCAGGCCATCGCAAATCTTGGCGAGGGCCATCATTCCGCATAATTCTCCACCCGCCACCAGAAGCATGGCAAGAAGTGCCATCAGGACGGCAAACATCAAGAAGGCAGCGGCACCAGGGTTTGGTCCGTTCGCTAGTGCACCCAGTGCCATCATAAACAGGCAGCAGAGACCAAACAACGACGCGATGCTTGCCAGCACCATGAAAAAGCTGCCCTTCGCCCATCCGCGTGCTGGCAAGTACGGCGTTCTGATTAAAGAGAGCCGCCCTAGAATCCAGAACACGCATGCAAAAAGCATGATGAAAGCGACGCCCAACCCAATGGCAAGTTCGCCACTGTCCGGCAGGGCGTTCGGGTCCTTCGGATCCATCCCGCCATGAACTACGAAGAACACACTTTGCAAAACCTGGTTGAAGAAATACAGAATCACCGCGATCTGAATGTATCCCAGGCCCTTGTAGACACGCGACCACGCCTTGGCTCGTGCCTCTAAATCGACCTTAAACTCGACCGCCCGGTCGTCGTAATCGTCGCGCTCGTAATCGGATCGTTGTTCGTCTTCCTCGCGGCGGCGTCGAGCCCGGTCCGGAAAGTCCTCGTAGGCCTCAACCCCTCTGGCCGCCTGATATGGCGAAGGATCGAGATGAATCTCAGGTGCTTGCAGGTTCGGGCCTGCCACGATAATGACGGCCGTGCATTCCGGACAGCGGCCTGGCCGACCGGCGAACTCGTCGCCCACAAGGAAGGTTGCGTGGCACTCGGGGCAGGTAACTTTGATCGGCATGAATGCGGGGGGCTCGGCGCGACAGGTGGCGAGTTAGTAACGTGGCTTGGGTACGGGCCAGGTCGGATTGTATTCCAGAGAGAATATCTGTTGTATTCGCTCCGCACGTCCGCTGCTTTGTTCCAACAGAATTAACACCGCCTTGCGCAGTTTTTCCACTCGTGGATCGCCAGCCGAAGTTCCCTCCCCGCGATCGAGTCGGTCGAGCGTGGCCGCCACATCCAGAATTCTAGCGCGCGCGTCCAGGAAGAACTGATCGAGTGCCGAGGCAGCGGGTAATGGCGTCATGAGGGTCTGTCCATCCAAAAGCGATGAGTGACTGCGGAGCCTGAAGCGTAAGCGAAGGCAAACCGCTGCCTTCGCTTACGCTTCAGGCTCGGCGAACTCTACCGGTATTTCTCCCGAATCTCCAAACTGACCAACTCGTTCATGCTCCCGCTCCGAAATCCTTCCAGATCGAGAGTGATAAAGCGAAACCCGAGTGTACGAAATGTCTCGGCCAATCCTGCCCGGACATTCGTGTCCGCCAATCGTGCAATCGACCCACTGGGTACTTCAATCCGGGCCAACTCCCCTTCATGCAGGCGAACCCGGCACTCTCGAAGCCCCATCTGTTTAAGGTACTCCTCGGCTGCCTCGATGCGGGCCGTCCGTTCGACTGTCACCGCCATTCCCGGAGCCAACCGACTCGACAAACAGGGCGAAGCAGGTTTGTCCCAGGTAGGCAATTCCCATTCACGAGCCAGGTCGCGAACCATTGCTTTGGTGAACTTGGCCTCTTGCAGCGGATGGCGAATGTTCCGCTCGGCCGCTGCAGTCAGGCCCGGGCGATAGTCGCCCAAGTCGTCCAGGTTGGCCCCGCTACAGACTGTGCGAACCCCAAGTGCTGGCAGGCGAGCGAGAATCTGATCGTAGAGTTCGCTCTTGCAGTAATAGCAGCGAGCGCCGTCGTTTTTCTGGTAGTCCGGATTCGCGAATTCTTGGGTCGGAATGATCTCGTGACGAATGCCGATCAACTTCGCCAGCCGGCTGGCATCGTCCAACTCGCGGCGAGGAACGCTAGCACTGTCAGCCGTCACCGCGATCGCTCGCTCACCTTGCGTCCGGAATGCCGCGGCTGCGACCACGGTGCTGTCGATGCCGCCACTGAAGGCAACGGCCACGCCATCGACGTACGAACCCATAACCGCCAGCAGGCGAGCGGACTTGGAATCGGTTTCAGGCAGCAGGGCATTCATCCTAAGTCCAGTATATCGCGAGTGTAATGGGACCGCCAGCGAGTTGCGGCGTGGCTCAATTTGTATCGAAACTCGATTGCAACGAATTCCTATTTTTTACTTGGCTCGCGTTTCGGAATACATTAAGATTCAGCTTCGTTTTCGGGCACTCTCCGAGGGATGTTCACATGAACGCTCGCATTCTACTCCTGTCCGCGTTCGTTCTCGCTTGTCCGGCGCTCCACGCCGATACGCCCAGTAAGTGGTGGTCGGAAGACGTCGAGCAGGCGCTCGCGAAGGCCACGGACAATCGGCCCGAACTGGAGAAGGCGTTGGCCGGTGTTCCCAAGGACCAACGCCCGGGCATGACCTTCCTCATCGCCAACATGCCGACATCGGACTTGAAGAGTCTGAAGGCCGAGTTCCTGCTGACGAATTCCGAACTGGCCTACAAGGCCCGGGCTGAGGTCCCCTGGGGCAAGGGTATTCCGGAAGACATCTTTTTGAATGACGTTCTCGCCTATGCCAAC
Organism: Gemmataceae bacterium; assembly: GCA_009691845.1. Taxonomy (GTDB): domain Bacteria; phylum Planctomycetota; class Planctomycetia; order Gemmatales; family Gemmataceae; genus SIAJ01. Next base: position 28,395 of record SIAJ01000062.1, on the reverse strand, counting down.
GTGGACGAGAGTCGCGATGCCTGGCGAAAAGAGTTCTACGACATGTGCATGCCGATCGTGAAAGGCTGCAAGACACCGGCCGAGGCGGCACAGAAACTCAACACGGACATCTTCCCCAAGCTGAAGCTCGGTTACTCCACAAAACGCAAGTTGCCAAACCAAAGCCCAAAGGAATCGATCGAGCAAGGCAAGGCGTCTTGCACGGGACTGTCAATTGTGCTGAGCGATGCGTGTCGGGCCGTGTGCGTGCCGGCCCGGCTGGTGGGTACGCCGTTGTGGGCAAACAAGACTGGCAACCATACGTGGGTCGAAATCTGGGATCAGGAATGGCACTTCACGGGTGCCTGCGAGCAGGACAAGAACGGCCTGAATCGCGGCTGGTTCGTGGGCAATGCGGCCGAGGCCAAGAAGGACTCGTTCGAGCATGGGATCTATGCCAGCAGTTTCCGTAAGACCAAGCAGCATTTCCCGCTTGTGTGGGCGATGGGCTACAAGGAAGTCCCGGCCGAAAACGTGACCGAGCGTTACACGAAGAAGGCAGCGCCGAAAACGGCAGCCGTACGTGTCTCGATACGAGTGATCGACGCGAGCAAGAAACGCGTCGCCGTGGCGGTCACGGTTTCGCCCAAAGGGGACGCGAACGTAAAGCTGGAGGGGAAGTCACGCGATGAAAAGGCGGATGCCAACGACTTCCTGAACTTCGAGCTGAAGCCGAATACCGAGTACACGATCAAGGCGGGCAAAGTTGAAAAGGCCATCAAGACGGAGGCGGTCGGAAAGAACCAGATGATCGAGATTGTTTTGGAAAAATAGACCCACAGATTACGCAGATCAGAGATCTCTTCTCGGAGTTCGATCTGTGGATGAACCCAAAGGAACACTTACCGTGCGTACGACGTACATCCTATTGTTGGTCACTTCCTCCCTGTGCGCCGCCGGGCCGGATGCCGGTAAGTCGGCGGAGGCCGTGAAGGCTCTTCACGCTTCGTTGGAGAAGTCGCCATCGCTCCCGGGTCTTGGCGAGAAGGACTTCGCCAAGGTGCCGCTCACAAAGACAGATGCGGCCACCGCACGCGAGGCGATTTGGAAGGCTCATGCTGCCGCGATTCGCAAGGAGCGCGAGAAAGAGATCAAGGACCGCCTGCTCGTGGATGGCACGCTGGAGATGCCGTTCTTCTACAAGACGTTTGGCACCAAGCCTGCCAGTGGACGTAGCTTGTGGATCTCGATGCACGGCGGTGGTGGCGCGCCAAAGAACGTGAACGATTCGCAGTACGAGAACCAGAAAAAGCTCTACCAGGTGGAAGAGGGGATCTACCTCGCGCCGCGTGCCCCAACCAACACCTGGAATCTCTGGCACGAAGGGCACATCGACCGCATGTTTGGCCGGCTCATCGAGGACCTGATCGTTCACGAAGAGGTCAATGCGGATAAGGTCTATGTGCTCGGCTACTCGGCAGGCGGTGATGGCGTCTATCAACTTGCGCCCCGCATGGCCGACTACTGGGCCGGTGCCGCGATGATGGCGGGGCATCCGAATGGTGTCTCGTTGCTATCGCTTCGCAATGTTCCGTTCGCCCTCCAGGTTGGCGGCAACGATTCCGCGTACAACCGCAACAAGGTTGGCAAGGAATACGGAGAGCAACTCGACAAACTGCAAAAAGCCGACCCCAAAGGTTACGAACACTTCGTGAAAATCCACGAGGGCAAAGGACACTGGATGAACCTGGAGGACAAGGCCGCGTTGCCGTGGATGGCGAAGTTCACACGCAATCCCATCCCGGAAAAGGTCGTGTGGAAACAGACCGGAACACCGCACGACCGTTCCTACTGGCTGGCGGTGCCGAAGGCGGAGGCGAAAAGCGATTCGCTCGTGATTGCAAATCGCGATGGGCAGACGATTCACATCACGACTGCCGAGAAGGTCGGCAAGCTCCTCATTCGGCTCGACGACCGCATGATGGATCTTGATAAGCCGGTGAAGGTCACGCACATGGGGAAGGAACTGTACTCGGGCACGCCAACGCGCACGGTGGGTACGACGATCCAAACGCTCGTCGGCCGCGGCGACCCCAAGCTGGTGTTCGACGCGGAGATTGTGGTGGAACTTCCGGCCGGGAAGTGAGAGCCAAGCGTCGTGAGATGGGTGGGCAATCGACACTCTAGTTCTTCGCTTTGCCCAGCATGCCAGGCTGTTTTTGGAGGGCGTGTATTTCGGCAAGCGTGAGGGTACGATTGAACACGGCCAGTTCGTCCAACAGGCCGATGTAGCCCACCGCGACATAGATGCCCGCTTTTTCGATGTCCCAGTCCATGGCGATGGCACGGTCCTTTACTTCGCCGATCAGTTTGCCATCGATGTACAGGGCGGAAACCGCGTCGGCTTTGCCGGTGTCAAAGTTCGACCAATTGAGCACGATGTGGTGCCAATCGCCGACTTTCCAGTCGATACCTGGCACGCGAACCATTGGGGCCTTGGGGTCGTCCTCACCAATAGGCTTGCCATCGGGAGGCACGGCCGGGAAAGCACCGTGACGCAGGTCACGAGGTTTGGCATCGTTGAAGTCGAACCAGAGCCCGCCGTTGTTAGCACCCTTCTGGGTGATCTGAATCGGATCGCAGAACTTGGTCTTCAAAAGTGTGTTCGGATCGGTGTTGCACCAAACGGAAACGGCCCCACCCCAGCCTCCTTTCTTGAAGGAGATATTTCCTTTCGCCGGGAAGAAGATACGGCCATTGCGAGGCAGAACGTCCGTCGCGTCGAGTGCTCCGCCACTCACGCCCTTGCCCTTAGCGATGTGAAAAGCTTTCTCGCTAATCCCCTTCTCGACGACGAATTCGCCCTTCTGTGATTCGTGATTGAATCGCGTTTTCAAGGCAAGCTCACCACCGCCACGATCGGCACGGAGTTCGGCATCGAAGGACGCGTAAAGCGTCACGGCTTTGCGAATCTCTTCCGGTTCAGCGGCAAAAAGTGGAGTAGTGAGCATGGCAATTGCGAATGAAAGGGGTTTCATGGTGCGACTCCTGAATACGGTTGCGGGTTACTTGGCATCTCCAGCGATTCGTACGTACACATTACGTGCGGCTTCCGGTTGGTCGAGGGCCTGCTCGCGATGTTTGGGCGTGGGGAATCGGTCACGGCCACGGAGGACCGGTTCGAATTGATCGATCCATTTGAGGAACAACCGGGCTTCGGCTGCCAATCTATACGTCTTCCCGCCGTGTTCAAGATATACCGGGTTAGTGTGGGCGTTAAGGGCCGGCGTCGGCGTGTCGGGCGTTCCGGGACCGCTGGCTCGGGAGGCAATCCAGCCGCCGTGTTCGCGTGCCAACTCCTAGTCGAACGTGGTCGAAGGGCGAATTCTTCCACATAGGAGATGCCGTACTTTGCCAACGGGTCGGCACTCACCCCGCTGCCGGCCGTATTGGCCAGCACCCATTTCAGGCCGATTCCGGATTCGATGCTGCCCGCAAGCGAGGCATAATCGTCGGCATACTTCGCGGTCGATTCGCTCAGGCCACGCGGGTCTGTCTGCAATCGTCCGAATGAGTTATCGAGAAACAGACCGTCGGCTTTCGGATTGGCCGCCAGGAATCGTTTCAAAAAATCGACCGCCCAGTTGCGGAAGCCGCCGTTGGCCGGGCTTGGTTGCGAATCGCGGTTGCCCATAAGAGGGATAGAAGAGCCGGCTTTCATAGAAGAAGCGAGCGTCGAAGCCGATTCGACGACGAACATATTCCGAGTTCGACAAGTAACCCTCGTGGTTCCGGTCGGCCGTGGCATCAAAGGCGGGAATCGTCCCACGAGTAGTCCCCAGAGCGGACACGTAATCGCGGCCAAAAACGGAGGTGGCGACTGGTGCGGATGCCGATGCCGGTGGTCCGAAAGCGGACTTGGTACAGGTAGTCGGAGCCTGTCACCTTCGACGTTCGCCAATCCGACGGCGGGTCGAATGTCCGCGTTCCCGATTTCTTGAGGCCACGACTTGTGTCCGTCAGGGTTCGCAGCGACTTCCACCCAGTCGGGCGTCCCTGTGCATCGCGGGCCGTCGAGTATTCCAACTCGGCCGACCAGGTTTTCGAGCCAAGGCTCTTCAGGTTCAGATTGATCTCGTGGAACTTTTCCGGATAGCCGAGGACGATGGATTGGCCAGTCGGGGCGAACGTCCCGCTCGGCGCTCCCGATTTGGTGACTTGCGTCAGATCGAGCCAACCGTGCGTGTCGCGGCCGCGTTGGATCGACCAGAACCAGTTCACCGGCTTGGACGAACCGCTATCCCCCGAGAACGGCGTTGCCTTGTTGACGTGGTAGAACGCCCCCTCGCGGTTGAAACCCTTGCGATCCGCGTAGTTCAGCCAATCCGTCAGGAGTTCGCCGTAGATGTTCGATACGTTCGTGTAGATCATCGGCGGCGTGCCCGACGCCACCGAGTCGATTTGATTCAGATAGCTCAGGCTGGGAATTACGAGATCGACGCTCTTGCGGAGCAGATTAGTTTCGTACGGCCCGATCGGCGTGCCGAAGTACGCCAGCATGGCCACGCGAATGTGCTGATAGTGTTGCGTCGGCGCAGTTGTCGGGGCAACGGTCAAGCTGGCAGATGTAGGGACGGGATTGGCCGGGATCGTGGCGCTGGCGAAGCTCACGGCCGTCCAGCGGCTCAAGTGATAGCCGGACGTTTCGCCGAACGCTCATGCGGACATTTCCGTGGTTCGCGGCAGAGGATACCGCGAACCACGGGCTGTCAATGCGATAACAAGACACGTAGCCCTCTCACGGAGCGAGAGGGCTACATTTAGATCCTTACTTCGCCTTCTTCAGCATGAACAAGAACGCCTTGTTGTCTTTGGTGCTCTCGAACTTGGTCGGCCGTTTGCCGTCGAAGCCGGGTATGTTAGTGCTGTACGCGAGCTTCAACGTGTCGCCATCGATCTCGATGATGCCTTCGCCCATCGACCCCTTGGCCGGGCCTTCCTTCCCTTCCATGTTGATTTCGATTGGCGACTTGGTGACATCGAGTTTGAAGGACATTACATGCGTTTCGGTCGCATCCTTGATGGTGATGGTGTCCTTGGTGATCGTTACCTCAGCCTTGAGGCTCGTCTCCTCGGCCTTGGTTCCCGTCTTGGTCCCCCCCGTGAACTTCCATTTGCCTTGGATGGATGCAGGGTCGAATTTTTTCTTCTCTTCCGCAACTGCAAAGCCGGCAAAGACAACAAACGAGATCGCAGCAACGAACAGTTTCATCATCGAACTCCAGAAGGGTGAATAGGCCTAGCCATCGTCGGAAAATGGAAGCGAACTGGCCAGTGAATTTTTGGAGTAGGGTGCAAAGCCTCAGATCGCCGCGCCGACCCCGGCGGCCAATAGCCTCAACCACGTCGCGGTCGAGTTTACCCTGCACATCACCATCCCACGTGGTGTGAAGATCTTGATCCGCCCCGACTTCCCCTTCGTGGGGACCACGACGATGATCTGCGAATCCGAATCAACAACGAATTCTGCCGACAGATCGTTGAAGCGAATGGCGAGTCAATACCCACGCCTGGCCGATGCCTCCATGGATTCAATCGAGGTGCTAAGTCCGTGCGACGGGAGCAACTCCAGGAGTTATTGTAACCCTTCCGACGAGTTCCTCTGCTGAGCGATTGACGCTCACACACGGAACAAAGAAGATTCTTGGGTCAGGTTCGCTGGAAGTGAAACCGCCTTCATGCGGAGCCTGAAGCTGTGCGGGTCCGAGAGTATCACTTTGCAACGAGGCTTCCACCGCAACTCGAGCCCGCTCCGGCCGTGCAACCGTAGCAATGCTGACGAGTCACGATGCGGCGATTCGCCATGCTCTTCAAATCAAAATCGCGGATGTGGCGTGGCAAACCCGCGACAATTTCCAGGTCGAGCATCTGGTTGAAATCGCAATCGTACAGCCGACCGTCCCAGCCGACCGAGAGCATCGTTCGGCACATCACCCCTTCGGCCGCCAACGGATTGTAGGCCGCGATCAACCTGTCCATGTAGGCGTCGAGCTTGCCATTGCGCACGAGGTCTTCGAGGAATCGACTGATCGGCATGTTCGCGATCGTGATCAATCGACTGAACTCGATGCTGAATCGCGAACGCAGTTGCTCGCGATAATCCCCCTCAAGTTTGGCCTGCGCCGGCGGCAGCGATGAGCCGACGGGATTGTAAACGAGCGTGAGCGGCAACTCGCGTCCGTAGCCCACGGCATTCAGCCGCTTGAGTGCCTCGATCGATTTATCGAACACGCCTGTGCCACGTTGCTTATCCACATTTTCCATCAAGTAACAAGGGAGCGAGGCAACAATCTCGACTTGGTGGGCCGCCAGGAATTCGGGCAAGTCCGTATAGCCGGGAGCTAGCAGGATCGTGAGGTTGCACCGATCGATGACGTGCCGGCCGAGTTCATGGCCTCGCGTTACCAGTCGGCGAAATGATGGGCACATTTCGGGTGCCCCGCCGGTGATGTCGAGCGTGGGGATCGCGTGCCGAGCCAGCACGTTCAGGCACAATTCAGCCGTCTCGGCCGACATGATCTCGCGTCGTTCCGGACCCGCATCGACGTGACAGTGCGAACAGGTCTGGTTGCACAGCTTGCCGACATTCACTTGAAGAACGTCGATACTCGTTGCTCGTAGCGGCTTGCCCAGCGATTGCTCGAACGGCTTCCCGTGATCGATCAATTCCAGTTGCCGAGTCGAATCGGCAAGCGGGTGATTTTGGCGAGCAAGCGTGAGTGTCGGCATACAGGAAGGTTACATCGTTTGACGCTCTGCGTCGAACGCGTTTTGCGCCACGACGGCGCTCACCTGTTGCGTAGCAATCAGAAAGGCTGGACGGCGGAGTTGTTGCGGCCGATTTGGTATCAGTCAAGCGGCCGAACGCAGACGCACGTTTTTGTATGCATCTTTGCGGATGCGATATGGAAGACGCTCGGCCACATTCTCAACGGCAATCGCTACGCGCAACGGGAACAGATGGCCAATCGGACCAACAAGCGATTCCCAAAGAATCCTGAGAGTGGCCGCGACCGGACTTGAACCGGTACGCCCGTTATGGGCAGGGGATTTTAAGTCCCCAGTGTCTGCCATTCCACCACGCGGCCTGGTTCATCGGTGAAGGAAGGTTCATCATCGCGATGTGGGCCTGCGTGGGCAAGGCTCGTCACGTTGAAAGCAGTTCTGGAATCGCCTTGCCATCCCGAACAATCGGGACGGGTCGGCCGCTGAAATCGGGAAGCGTGACCCTGTCGTAATCGATGCCGAGATGGCTGTAGATGGTGGCCAGGAAATCGTGCGGGCCGGACCTGCGCTCGATCACATCTTCGCCACGCCGATCCGTGGCACCGATCACGTGGCCAGTAGCAATGCCACCGCCAGCCCAGAGGATCGAGTTTGCTCTCGGCCAATGGTCTCGACCGGGCTGCACCGTTCCTTCCGAGCCACTGGCCACGCCACCACCGCTGCTGGCAACGTAAGAAATTTTCGGAGTGCGGCCAAACTCTCCGGTGACGACAACCAGCACCCGGCGATCCAGGCCACGATCGTAGATGTCGTCGATCAAGGCAGAGACGGCCTGATCGAAGACCGGTGCCCGAAACTTGTAAGCATCGAAAACGTGCTGATTGACTGCGTGATCGTCCCAGTTGGCCACTCGACCACACAACGGGCCATCGAGAGTCGTCGTGATGATTTCCACGCCCGCCTCGACTAATCGCCGAGCCATCAGCAATTGCTGGCCCCAGGAGTTGCGACCATAGCGATCGCGAACCTTTGGGCTCTCGCGATTCAGATCGAACGCCTCGGACGCTTTTGTGCTGGTAAGTAAGCCCAACGCCTGTCCTTCAAAACGGTCCATCGCATCGATGGTTCCCGAACGATCGAGATCTCGGCGAAGAGTATCCAACTTCTGATACAGGGCGATTCGGTCACTCATCTGCTCGCGTTGACTCGGACTCCGCAGACCCAGATTCGGCACTCGAAACGACGGGGAGTTGACATCGCCCATCAATGCGAACGGCGCGTACGATTCGCCCAGATAGCCCGGCCCGGCAATCGTGAAGCTGTCGTAGTTCACGATCGGATTCACGCCGACGTAATTTGGCAACGGTCGGCTGGCATCGTAACGCAGACGATGGGCCACACTCATGAAGTCGGGATAAACCGGCTTGATTTTATCTTGAGCGTCGGGATCGCCAGCCAGCAATTGCAAAGAGCCAGATGGATGTCCGCCACCCGTATGGGCCATCGATCGCAGAATCGAGAATCGATGAGCGACGGCGGCATGCTTGGGCAGCAACTCGCCGAGTTGAAGGCCAGGAACCTTTGTCGCGATAGTTCCAAATGGTCCGCGATAGTCCGAAGGAGAATCCGGCTTGGGATCGTAGGTCTCCAGGTGGCTGCCACCTCCGCGCAGCCAGACGACGATGACGGCCGTGCGTTCGCGGTTCCCGGGCACCGAGGCCTCGCTACGAAGGCGTAGCAATCCCGGCAGCGAAAGCGAGCCAAACGCGGCTAGCCCCACTTTTAGAAACTCCCGACGTGACGCTGAACCTTGGTCGTGCATTTCGATCCTTCTTGTCAATCCTCCCTCGCTCATGGAAGCAGATCGACCTATCTTTGGCAAGGCTGATCGGTGTCACGAGCCTACTTCATGAGGGTCTGTTTCATTGCTTGCATCGCACACACTATCAATTCGTTGCAGAAATCAGGTGTGCAACGCAATGCAATATCGAACACCCGATACCGCACGATTTCGCCTATTCGAAGGTCTCCGCAACCGAGCGTGAAGACCACACCTCACAAGGTCCCACGTTTATCCTGTTCTCGTTCGATTGCCTCAAACAGTGCCTTGAAATTGCCTTTGCCGAAACTCTTGGAGCCGCGTCTTTGAATCACTTCAAAAAACAGCGTCGGGCGATCCGCCACGGGTTTCGTGAAGATCTGCAGCATGTAGCCCTCCTCGTCGCGGTCGACCAGGATGCCCAACTCGGCCAAGTCATCGATGCTCTCACGGATCGGGCCGACACGGGCGGGTAGCGAATCATAGTACGATTTCGGCACGCGCAAGAACGACACGTCATTCGCTCGCATCGCCTTCACGGTTTCGATGATGTCCCCGGTCATCAGGGCGATGTGTTGCACGCCGGGCCCGCCGTAATACTGGAGGTACTCGTCAATTTGCGATTTTCGTTTCGCTTTCGCCGGTTCGTTGATCGGAAACTTGATGCGGCCCGTTCCGTTCTGCACGACCTTGGACATCAATGCGGAATACTCGGTGCTGATGTCCTTGTCGTCGAACGAGACAAGTTGCTCGAAGCCCAGGACCTTGCGATAAAACTCGACCCACTCGTTCATCTTGCCTTCTTCGACGTTGCCGACGATGTGGTCGATGGCTGCCAACCCCACGGGATGAGCCGTCGCGGCACTGTATCGATCGGCGTCGATCGGCTTGAAACCTGGCGAATGCACACCTTGATAGCGGTCGCGATTCACGAACGTATGTGTCGTGTCGCCGTAGGCTCGAATGCTGGCACTTTCATAGATTCCGTACTCATCCTCAATCGCCTCCGGGTTGCGAACCGCAGTCGCACCGCGAGAGACAGCCGTCTGAAACGACGAGCTCACGTCGGCCACGTCGATGGCAATATCCATCACGCCATCGCCGTGTGAGATCAGCCGTTGGCTGTCGGGATGCTCCTTGCTCAGGGGAGAGATGAGGACGAATGTAATTTCACCCTGCCTCAAAACATAGCCCGCCTCATGGCGAACCTTGGTTTCCAGGCCAGCGTAGGCGACCACCTCAAAGCCGAAGGCATTGCGATAAAAATACGCGGATTGCCGTGCATTGCCGACGAAGAAGCGGACGTGATCGATGCGGCGAAGGGGGATGTCGTTGGTGATCATGGTGTTTCCACGCGAATGCCTAATCGTTTCACCAGCGATTCCAATTCCGCCCGCAAGAACGCGAACGACGGAGCGACAAACAAATTCACCTGCATGTGCGAGGGATCGTAATCCGTGTTGATGACTACATCCGTCACGAACGGTCTACGAGTCACGTCCTTCGAGTGGAGCGAATAAGGAATTTCGCCCGTCGAGGACAGGATGCCGGCCCCGAATACTTTCGTCTCGCCCACTTCGTCCATCAGTCCGAATTCGATACTGAACCAACTGAATCGCTTTAGGTGGAGCACGTGTTGACCGTTATTCGTTGCGGAGACTGCCTTGCCGACGAGTGTCAACATCTCCGCGTAATCCTGATTCATGAGCGGAGGCACGTGCCCCAGGCAATCGTGAATCATGTCCGGCTCAGGTGTGAACTCCGGATGCGAGCCGTGACGAATGAACTGCGTGACCGGAAAGCCACGCTCGCCGATGTACCGGTAGAACGTGCGATAAGGCAACGCACCCTCGGCCGGCACGAGATGCATGTTTGTTTCGTGTTTCACCCGCTCACTCAGAATGCGAAGTTGCGGAATCTCGCTTTGAGTAATCGCCAAATCGCGCTTGGCCTTTACATACATCGAACACGCGTACTGAACGTGCAACTCGTCCAGTTTTGGGCTGACTTCCCTCCAAATGCGCGTTTCTTCGGGTAAATAAGTGATCATCGGCGGGCCGAGCCGCTCAAGCCGATGCTGGCGTGTGAGATGAAAAAGCTCGCGACGACGTTCGATGTATCGAGAATCACCCAGTCCCGGATGATCCAGCTCCAGTTCGAGTTCCGTCGTGTCGGCCGGCTCGACCATCGTTTGGGCGTCAATGATCTTGCCGTACTCGATCAGTGTCGTGTCCTTCATGGCCTCACCTCCGGTGCCACGGGTGGGGGGTGCCGGATGCCCCTGCATCCTCATTTTACGATTTGTTCGGTCAACAAACCAAGTCCAACTCGTTGAAGGGACGCACGTCGCCTGGCTGGCTATGCTTCACTGTAACTCTTACTCCTGGTGTCACATGAAAGCCGCGTATCTCGAAAGCACTGGAGCCCCCGATGTCATCCGTTTCGGCGATCTGCCCGATCCGGAGCCGAGGGCCGGCGAGGTGCGAGTGAAAATATTGGCCGTCGCGGTCAATCCGATTGATACCTACATTCGCGGCGGTGCCGTGCAGATGGCGTTGCCGAAGCCATTCATTCCAGGGGGCGACCTCGCGGGTGTGGTCGAAAAGCTCGGGCCAGGCGTGTCTCGTTATAGCGTCGGCGATCGCGTCTGGGGCTCCAATCAAGGGCTCCTGGGAAGACAAGGCACATTCGCGGAGTATTCCTGCGTGGCGGAGGACTATCTGTATCCCACACCGCCAAGCGTGAAAGACGAGGACGTTGTTGCCGTGTCGCTCGTGGGAATCACGGCTCATCTTGGGTTGTTCATGTGTGCGAAACTTCAGCCTGGTGAAACGGTCTTCGTGAATGGAGGCACGGGAGGAGTGGGTTCAACAGTCGTGCAGATGGCCAAAGCCATTGGTGCGAAGGTTGTTGCCACGGTCGGTTCCGCGCAGAAGGCGAAGCAGGCCCTGGCTCTCGGTGCCGATCTGGCGATCCAGTACAAGACCGAAGACGTGGCTGCAAAGATCAAGGAATTCACGAAGGGCGAAGGACTGCACGTCTGGTACGAAACACTGCGTGAGCCAGACTACGATCGCATGGTGGAAGCCGTCCGAGCGCGAGGACGCATCGTGGTGATGGCTGGCCGCGTGGCCAGGCCGCCATTCCCGCACGGGCCTTTTTATGTGAAGTGCCTCAGCCTGTATGGCTTCGCGATGTTCAACATCCCGGCCGCGGAACAGCGATTGTGCGCGGAGGACATCAATCGTTGGCTGGTCGAGGGCAAGCTCAAAGCAAACATCGGCCGGCGCATGCGGCTCAGCGAGACGGCAGCCGCCCATCAATTGCAGGAAGACAACACGCTGCGAAATGCGGGCACGCTCAGCGGGAAAATCGTGCTAACTCCGTAATTTTCAGCCGAGCCCGCAGGATGGTTGACTGGCGGGTCAGCCTTAACGCGATGCAAGCCGGGTCGTGGAGGTGGCCCGGACCATGCGAATCCGATCGAGCAGCAGACGCGAGGCTTCAGCCGGGTCGGTTGGGGCCGGCGGTGTTGGGTGACGCGACGCAGTCACGAGAGGCGTTTCCTTCGCAACTGATGTGGATCGCTCATCCGAAGGCCCGAACATCGCCTCTAATTCCTCGATCTTGATGCTGCGATCAATTCTCAGACAGACCATTTGATTGTAAGGAATGAAAAAACCACGTGCTTCGTCAATGGTGCCGCCCGTACGACCTCGTATCACCAAGAAATTGGACTCGTATCGACAAAGAGTGTCGACGCACAACTCGGAGCCGTTGCTGAGAACGATGACGAGTTTGCCGTGTTCGGCTTCCGGAACGAGCCGAAGCGTCGCGATCCATTCGGTAGACGTCATGAGATCCTCGTGCAGACTTGGAAGCCTAGAACACAAAACGAAGACGGGGGCCAATTTGGCATTGGTCCCCTTCGAACTCGATTTTGGGTAATGACTCGGTCAGCCCCTAGCAAGCCGGGGGCTAACCGAGGTGCAATCGGAATGCGATTGCGTCACAAACCAATCTTAGGAGTGACCGTCAGTTTCACTTCCTTGCCGCCGCGCTTCACAACCACATGAACGGACTTGCCAGGAGTGACGTAACTAGTTGCAGTGTAAGCATCTGGGACACTGTCCGTCCATCGGCCATCAATCGTGAGTACGCGATCTCCCGCCTTCAGGCCGGCGGCGGCGGCGGCCGTCCCGGCGAAAACGGTTTTCACGTTCACGCCATCTGCTTCATCGTCGCTGGGTTTTGTGAGTTCCAGGCCCCATAAGCCGGCTGGGGCGGCAATCCTCGGTTGCGGCTTGGAGCCCATGGAACTCATCATGGTTTGCATGAGGTCCTGCATCACGTCCGCTGCCTTGTAGCCATTGGGCGTGAAGGTCATTTCTTTCGCAGAATAATCGACGGTCATCTTGAACTGAGCGAAGAACGGGAAGCCGACGATGCCCTCGATCGACCCGTACTTCTTCTCGTACTCTTGCGAGAACGCTTTCACCGTGGGATGGTCCATGATCATTGCCGGCACGTCCTTGGCGTTTACATCGCCGACCGTGAATTCCTTCACCTTGACTTGACCCATCATGCCGAAGAGCGGAATGAGGGGCTTATCCTTGGCGTCGCCCGCAACCTTCGCATCCTTGGCGATCCGCGGAGTGATCAATGTCGTCGGTGCACCTGTGTCGAAGATCAAGTTGTACGGCCCGTTGCCATTCAGCTTGACCGAGACGATGAAGTGCCCGCTCGGAACGAGTTCGAACTTCACCGTTTGCGTTTTCGGTTTTTCGAGCGGCTTCTCATCGGCCCGAACGAAGTTGAAGCCCAGAGGAATGAGCAACAGCGAAGCGAGTAGTTTTTTCATGGTTACAGCCCCTTCCCGAGTTCAACGGTGATGTCCTTGCTCTCTTGTCCACGTTTCACAGTCAGCTTGAGCGATGTTCCTTCAGGCAGTTTCTTGACTGCTTCGAGCAAATCCTCGGAGGAACTCAGCGATTTTCCCTTGGCCATCTCGATTCGATCCCCAACCTTGAGACCCGCTTCCTCAGCCGGTGAGCCTGCAAGCACATTCTTGATGACCAGTTCCTTTTCTTTCAGTTCAAGTTCCGCACCGAGAAAGCCACGCGGGTGAACAGTAAAATTTGGCTTCAGCCCACCCAGCATGGAAAGGACCTGCGTGAGCGTCCCGATCATTTCCAGGCCGCCTTGCCCGCCATTCTTGTCGACGATTCGCTTGGGATCCGGAGCTTTGAAATCGACCGGCGTCCACTTCAACTTGGTCTCGGTGAAGTCGTACTCGATCTTATAGCGAGCCAGAACGTTGTAGCCGATCACGCCATGCAACTCGACGCCTGCCAGGCCCATCGAGTTCATCCCCTTCAATTGAAACATGTCCACGGCCACGCCACGCGGCTTGTCGATCGACAGGCCCCCTTCGATGTCCAGTTTGTCGAAAGTCGTCCAGCCGTCCTCGGTCTTGCCGCCAACCTTCTTGGCGATGGCCTCGGTCATGATCAGGGCCGGCGCACCCGTATCAATGATGAAGTTGAACGGGCCCTTCCCGTTAATCTTCACGCGCACATGAATGTGCTTGGTGTCCGTGAGTCGATAGGGGACTTCAAAAGTCATTGCCTTCTTGGGTGGGTCTTTCTTCTCGTCCGCCTTCACGGGCGAGAAGACTAGGCCAAGAAGGCCGAGCAGTAGCAGGTACTTCATTGAAGGTTCTTCGTTGAGGATTGCCTATGGATGCAGGTTACGCTGGTATTGTCGCACGACGCTCCGAGGTTATGCATGAATCTATGTGGGATAGGCCTCCAGGCCTGTCCCGCGGATGTCGTGGCACTTTGTGACGCTCTTTCGGCAGGCCTGGAGGCCTACCGCCACATTCGGCGCATCACTTTCTTACTTCGTCTCCGGCGGCGTGTTGCGGAAGATGATACGCTTGTTGTCGGGCGTCGTCAGGCCGAAGAAGCCGAACAACATTTCATTCGTCGTCTGTTCTCCAAACGTTACCAGTGCCGGTGGGTTCTTGGGGTTATTCGGGTTCTTCGTACTGTTGTCGAAGATGGCCTCAATGTCGAGACGAGTGCCCGCCTTGAGTTCGAGGGGCTTCTTGAACCAGTACGTTTCTTGCCAGTTGTAATCCCAATGCTTGATTTCCACGAGCGTGGCCGGCTTGCCACCAGGCGGCGTCATGGTCACTTTCACCGATTTGCCAATGAGATGCATGTGTGGCATGACGGAGTGCATGGTCGCGTCCGTATGCAGATACGTGGTGCCATCGATCTTGTGATCTTCCTTGTTGGCCGGGATCATCATGAAGATGGGGTTCTTCGGGGCCACAAACGCGGATTGATACGGGCTCTTCACGGGCTTCTTCGCGAAAAACAGACCGATCTGTGTACGATCTTTTTCTTCCTTGCCATTGCGGTGGTAGTGCGTCTGAATCACAACATCCGCGCCTTTGGGCAACATGTAGCCGGTGCCTTCGGGCAGGAACCGTGGAACTTGCCCTGGAGCCCAGCCACCAAAGTTGCCGAGCGAGGGGACATCCTCTCTTGGCGACTTTCCTGGGAAGAAGCCAATACCCATTGAAGCGGGGTATCCTGGGCCGCGGTCCTTGTCAGTCTCTTTCGCCTTTACTTTGGCCGAGGTTTCCAGCTTGCGGGCACTGTCGCTCAACGTCCAATAGTTCAACGTGTGATGAACGATGCGCGGATTGCCCGGCTTCACTTCAAAGCCGATGATGTATTTATCTTCGGGAAGATTCGTCGGCATCACATAACATCGGAAAGCATCGTGGCCACTGGCCCCGAGAGTGAAGTCCTCGTTCGTGGTCAGGATCAGGTCTGGCTTGCCAAGCATCCAGCCGTCCGTGAACGTGCTAGGCTTCGGAGCATCCTTGGTGTTGCCCTCGGGCACGCCGCCATCCACCCAATCCGCCAGGGTGTTGATTTCCGCAGCGCTCAAGCGTCGATCGTTATGGAACGGAAACTCGTTCGCAGAAGGCTTCCACGGCGGCATCGCCCGGCTGGCGGTGTACTTCTTGATGTCCTCGGCCCAGACGACCGCTTGCTTGTAGTTCAACAAACTGAACGGGCCGACCTCTCCGGGGCGATGACATACCTGACAACTCGATTGCAAGATCGGAGCCACATCTTTGTGATAGGTCACCTTGGTCGGGGCCTTCACGACTGGCTCGCGTGAACCGATTGGGCAACCCACTGCGAAAGTTGCGGGCGTGCGGACGGGTTTCCCACTCAGGACATCGTCGAGAGCATTCTTCAGATCGTGATCGGTAACGGTTGCGCTTCGCTTGAGGCGCTCGCTGTACATATTGTCAATCCGGCCGCGATAGCGCAGTATTTGATTGTGATCAAGGACGAATGCTTCCGGAGTTGTGGTCGCTTTGAACGAATCCGCGATCTGGAACTTCGGGTCGGCGAACACGGGGAACACAAACTTGTATTCGGCTACTTTGGTTTTCAATTCCGCGGCCGTCACTTCGGTTTCGGTGATCCCGATGAATTGGACCCCCTTTTTCGAATATTCCTTGTGCAGAGCGAGCAAGGTTGGCGTGTAATTGTTCGAGTTCGGACAATCGAACGAAAGAAATACGATCACCGTGGCCTTCTCGCCGAGCAGGGCCGTCAGGAGCGCCGGCTTTCCTGACGCGTCCACTAGCGAGGGCTCGATTTTCTTGCCTAGTTTATCGGTTACGACTGTGGTCTCGGCCGCAGCCGAACCTGCCAGAGCGAAGCCCGTTACCAAGCAGATCCAAATTCGGCACATGGTTAAGCAAACCTCAAAATGTGGGTGCAGTGAGCCACATGGATATTGTACTCTCCAAGGGCAAGTTGGGTTTCAAGAAGCCGTCTTCCTGAAGTTTAGGCAATTTGCGATGCCTATCGGACATATTCGACCTAAAGAATGAGGAACGGGCCCCGCTGCTGGAGAATCGCATGACGACCGCCGAACAGACCAAGCTTCTCGCCGACGTCGAGGCCTTCTGCCAGGACATACGCCCGCACGAAGAGCTTTGCTACGTTGAGCATCGCTTCAACGATCAGGTCGTCCCGCTCGGCAAGCAGCACAATATCCTTGGCATGTTGACGCCTGTGGAACTCGGCGGTCGCGGGGCCGATGCGGTCACGTATCTTCGCGCCCTCGCACGCATAGGCCGCGAAGGAACCGGCGTGCGCACGTTCTTTTCGGGTCACGTCTCCATCGGGGCCTACCCCATTCTCACGTGGGGCAGCGAGTACTTGAAGCAACGCTATCTGCCGGCCGCGTGTCGGGGCGAAAAGATCCTGGCCTTCGGACTCACGGAACCGGATGCCGGGAGCAATCCACTAGAAATGACTACGACCTATGAACGGCAAGGCGACAAGTTCATCCTGAATGGCGTGAAGTATCTCATTTCCAACGGCGGCATTGCGGATGCCATCGTCTGTTTCGGCTACCCGGCGAATGTACCCGAAGGAGCCCAGCGCCGCGTGTCCGCCTTTGTCGTCGACACGAACCAGCCGGGATTCAAGGTCGAGAATCTCACGGCCAAGATGGGCATGTTCGCGGCCAATACGGCCATGTTCGAGCTCGAAAACGCAGAGGTTCCCGTTGCCAACCTGCTCGGTCAAGAGGGCGAAGGCTTCCGCATTGCGATGGGTACCCTGGTCAGTGGCCGGCTGAGTGTCGCGGCTGGCTGTCTCGGCGTGATTGAAGATTGTCTCGACGAGGTTGTGAATTACACGAAGGAACGGCACCAGCACGGCAAGCCGATCGCAAGGCACCAACTTGTGCAAGATCACATTGCCGCAATTGAGATGCATCGCGTCAGCACGGAAGCCATGGTGATGAAAGCGGCGGCAGCGAAGGACGCAGCGACGGCGAATCCCACGGACAATGAACTCGCGAAGAAAGCCGACATCCTTGCGGCTCAAGCGAAATTCTTTGCGTCGAATGCCGCCTGGGATGCGGCCGACCGGGCCGTGCAAACGTTTGGAGGTCGCGGCTGGTCGACGCTGTATCGACCGGGGCGTCACCTGGTTGATGTGCGGGTCTGCCGCATTTACGAGGGGACGGATGAGATTCTAAAACTCAAGATTGCCGCCAGCGTTCTGGGCAAGGAATTTGAGGCGTTCAAGTAAGCGAGTTCCATTCGGATTGAATGCGAATGGGCGGTGGACGTCTATGCTGTACGTTTGCCGTTGACCCGCCCAAAAAACGTGCTGTCCTTTCCCGCACGATGCATCTAGGATGCCTACTCATGCCGAACCTCACTCAGGAGACTCTCTCGATGAATTCGATCACTCGCCGCGACTTGTTTCGCACGACGGCCGGGGCAGGCGTAGCCTTCCTTGCCGCACCTTCGCTCGCCATCGCCGCCGATGAACCTGCCAAATTGTACACCCTGCCGAAGCTGCCCTACGCATTCGATGCCCTCGAGCCGCACATCGACGCAATGACGATGGAGATTCACTCGCAACGCCATCACAAAGCTTACGTGGACAACCTGAACAAAGCCTTGGCGGGGACCGACTGGGCCGGCAAGCCAATTGAAGGCGTGCTCGCGGGTCTGGATAAGCTGCCCGAAAAGGTTCGCGGTGCCGTGCGTAACAATGGCGGCGGACATTACAATCACTCGCTCTTTTGGCAGTTGATGTCCCCCAAGGGCGGCAAGCCATCTACCGCACTAAGCAAGGCCGTCGAGGATGCGTTCAAGGATCAAGTGAACATGTTCAAGCTGCTCAAAGAAGCGGCCATGACCCGATTCGGCAGTGGTTGGGCCTGGGTGATCGTCAAGGAAGGCAAGCTCAAAATCGTGAGCAGCCCGAATCAGGACAACACGCTGATGGACGGCAGTGGAACGCCCCTACTCGGCATCGACGTTTGGGAACATGCTTACTACTTGAAGTACCAGAATAAGCGTGCCGATTACGTGGATGCGTTCTTCAAAGTGATCAACTGGGATTTTGTGTCCGAAAGATTTGCGGCGTTAGCGAAGGGCTAAGAGCCCGGAATAGGCTTGTAGCTCAGGTTGAAAACCTGAGCTACAAGCTATCTGCCTGATCCTTACTTCGAACCGCGCATCTCAATTTTGCCGACCGCGATCGTGGGTTGTCCATCTTCTCGCTATAGTCGGGACGAACGGGTTCCTCGCTCGCGGATTCGTATACCCCAGTGCGAACGCCATCGCGAAAGGCGGCCTTGACCAGGCGGTCTTCGCCGCTGTGAAAACTGATAATCGCCACCCTCCCGCCCGGCTTCAAGCACCAGGGCAACAGACGCAGCAATTCCTGAAGGTTCGCCAACTCGCGATTGACGAGAATGCGCAGAGCCTGAAAAACACGAGCCGTCGGCCGGATCTCTTGCTGACGAACCGTCGGCTCCCCCGGTCGCGGGTTCGGATTCACCTTAACAGGGGCTTCCTTCAGGATTAACTCCATCAATTCCCGCGTGCGTTCGAGGGATTGCGTTTCGCGGCGTTGAACGATGGCCTCCGCGATTCGTTCGGCATCGGGTTCGTCTCCCAGTTCTCGAAAGGCACTTGCCAAATCTTCCGCAGTCATGGTCCTCAACAATTCGGCGGCCGTCCGGCCACGCGAGCGATCCATTCGCATATCGAGTGGCCCATCGCGCATGAACGAGAAGCCACGCTCGCCATCGTCCACCTGCATGCTGGACATGCCGAGATCGGCGAGCAGGCAGTCGCAGCCTTCCATGCCCTCGGCGGCAATAATAGCGGGGAAACCAGCGTAATTTCCGTGCGTGAGCGTGAAGGACGGCGAGATTGCCGCGAGAAGTTCGCGAGCGGGGGCTAAATTGCCTTCATCGAGGTCGAACGCGAACAATCGCCCGAGTGGTCCGACCCGGCGAAGCAATTCAGCCGAATGCCCGGCATAGCCGAGCGTGCAATCGACGGCGATTTCGCCCTCTTGTGGTGCGAGGGCGGCTAGAACCTCGTCAAGCATGACCGGCCGATGAGCACCCTGCGGCGTGCTTTGCCGGCCACGACGACGATGCATGATCAGACTCCGATCTTTTTTCAGCCGAGCGTGAAGGCTATTCTACCAGTGCGAATGATGAGAGATGGTTCGAATCATGTCGGCAGCGTACGCGGTTTGTTCAATTGAAACATCCAGATGCGTGCAAGCTCGGAGTGTCGTCGGCCCCGCAGGATGCACGAGTATCCCTTTTTCACGCAGTCGGTTGGCAAAAATTGGGGCGGAAGCCAGTGCCGGATCGACTTCAAACCAGACGAGATTCGTTTCCACGAATGGTGGGTCGAGCCGCAATCCGGGCGAATCCTGGATGGCTTGGGCCAGGATCTTGGCATGACGATGATCGTCGGCGAGCCGGCTCACGTGATGATCGAGAGCATGAATGGCACCAGCCGCGAGAATGCCGACCTGACGCATATGGCCGCCAAAGAGCTTCCGGATACGCCGGGCCTTCGCGACAAAATCTCTCGTGCCCACAACGGCTGAGCCGATGGGTGCTCCGAGTCCTTTGCTGAAACAGACGGCCACGCTGTCGAAGGGCTGGCACCATGCTTCGAGAGCGATCCCCGAGGCCACCGAGGCATTCCAGATACGGGCTCCGTCCAAATGCATGGACAGTCCATTCGCATGAGCCCAAGTCGAAATCGCCTGAATCTTTTCAAGCGGAAAGATGCGGCCACCCCCGCGATTGTGCGTGTTTTCCAGGACCACCAAACGCGATCTCGTGTAGTGCTCGTTCGCAGGCCGAATGAGGTTCTGGAGTTGTTGGACATCCAGCACGCCAAAATCGCCATCGACGGGGCGAGTAGTCACGCCACTCAACGCCGCCGGCCCGCCGGCTTCCCACACGTACACGTGCGAGGTTGTCTCGCAGAGTAACTCGTCGCCAGGACATGTGTGGGCGCGAATGCAAATCTGATTGGCCATCGTACCGGAAGGAACGAACAGCGCCGCTTCTTTGCCCAATAGCTGGGCCACGCGATCTTGCAGTATGTGAACCGTCGGGTCTTCATCGAACACGTCGTCGCCGACCTCGGCTCGGGCCATGGCGGCACGCATCTCGAGTGTCGGCTTCGTGACCGTATCGCTGCGGAGGTCGATCGGGGTGCTCGTCATTCTCGGCTACTCCTTTGCGGCGGGCTTGTCTTCCTTTCGATTCTCCAGGAACCAACGCCCTTGCACCTTCTTGAAGTAGAGCGCACGATCCTTGATGTCCTTGAGTGTTGCGGTTGCCGTATCTCCCGTGTCCATGAATAGGCCCTCTCGGGCGAACCGCTTGAGGTCCTTGAGGTTGTCCGGTTCCTCGCCAATCTTCAGTCTCATTTGCGAAGCCAGTTCTTTGACGTTCAAGCTGATGCCCACTTGCTGAATCCGAGCCTGTAACTCGGCACCTTGCAACAGACGGCCACCCGCGGTTTCCGCGACCTGTTCGGACGCAATCCGCTCAAAGTAGGACTGCGTGGCCAACAGACGTGCGTTCACATAACTGGGTTCGAGAAGATGCGCGATCACGTAGTCGTAACGGTCGCGACCAATCGCGCCAACCACGGACTTTAGAGTTTCTTGAGGGGTATCCTGTCTGTAGAACTCCGAGTTATGAAGCACGTCAAAGCGTGGCTTCACATCGGGGGGCTGGGCGCTGGCAATCGTCGCGAGAACGAAAACGGCGATCAACGTAAGCGAGCGGAACATTCGTGAAACTCCTGTCGAAGTCCATCCGACAAAGCGAGAACAAGGTAGCCCTCTCGCTCCGCGAGAGGGAGGCGGACGCCGCGAAAATCGCTTCTCGCGGCAAGAGCGCATTCCTCTCGACGAGGGAGAGGGCTACTTCGACAAACCTTCAACCCTTATTGCTAACCGACCTTTTCTCGGAACACAATCCTTTTGTCGTAGGCTCTGCCGCCCGGAATCGCGAGGAGGGCCGTATAATCGGATTATGCCTGCGAATACCTTCGGCGAACGATTTCGTGTGACCACGGCCGGCGTCAGCCACGGACCGGGCTACCTTTGTATAATCGATGGCTGTCCCGCGGGGCTGCCGCTCTCGGTAGAAGATCTGCTTCCCGATCTGCGCCGCCGTCGGCCCGGCCAGTCGAAGATCGTCACGCAACGGGACGAGGAAGATCTTCCGGAAATCTGGTCGGGTATCTTCGAAGGCAAGACAGACGGCACGCCGATCGGCATCTCGTTTCGCAACGGCGACCAACGCAGTGGCGACTACGGGGACATCAAGGATAAGTATCGCCCCGGCCACGCGGACTACACGTTCGATGCCAAGTTCGGCTTTCGCGACTATCGGGGCGGCGGACGCTCCAGTGCTCGAGAGACCATGTGCCGGGTGGCAGCGGGATCGGTCGCCAAGAAACTCCTGTCGGCTCAAGGTATTCGCATCCTTGGGTACGTGAAACAAGTCGGCGATGTGCGTGTCGAGATTCCTGACCCGACGGCAATCACACTCGATCAAGTGGAAGCCAACCCAATCCGGTGCCCGGACCCGGAAGTCGCGGCGAGGATGATCGCCCTCATTGAGGAAGTGCGAAAGGATCGCGACTCGATTGGCGGAATTTGCGAGATGGTCGCGGTCGGGGTTCCGCCGGGTCTCGGCGAGCCGATCTTCGACAAGCTAAAGGCCGACCTGGCCAAGGCGATGTTGTCCTTGCCCGCCGTCATGGCTTTCGAGTACGGCAATGGCTTCGCAGTGGCGGCATTGCGAGGAAGCCAGAACAACGATCCGTTCGTGAATCATGGAGGAAGAATCGAAACGGATAGCAATCGCCACGGCGGAATGTTGGGCGGCATCTCCAGTGGCATGCCAATCGTTTGCCGGGTGGCCATCAAACCGACGAGCAGCTTGCCCAGGCCACAACGAACGGTGACGCGGGCCGGAGAGCCAACCGAGATTGCCACGCGTGGACGCCACGACCCGTGTTTGTTGCCGCGATTCGTCCCCATGGGCGAGGCGATGATGGCGATCGTTTTGGCGGACCACTGGTTGCGGCAGTGCTCGACGAGGCTTTAGCCGAGTGGGACATAGGAGACCAATTCTCGGTCTTCTATGTCCCCCGTTCCATTCTGCCTTATTTCGGCGACTCCGAAGGCGGCGGCAACTTCTTCTCCGGGTTAGACAGCAGCCAATCGTACACGGGCTTAGCGCGCAGATCCTCGCCGAGCGCTGTGAGCGTCTGAACGTATTGCAGCCAAACATCACGATTAGTACGGTCGAACTGCAATGCGGCCCCGAAGGATGCATTGCTGCATTTGCGTTCACCCACGAGGCCGAGTAGAAGACCAAGTCGTCCCATCGAGCCTGCCAGGGTCTTCATGCGTTTGTCGTTCTTGGCCTGCAAGACTCGCTTGCGACCTTCGAGGCTAGGATCCTTGCTGTCCCCCACCGCGAGAAGCTTGTCCATTTCTTCCTGGTTGGACGCCAGGGTCTTGTCGCGTACCGTGGTCAAGAAATCCAACGATTTGACGACGGCCTCCCGCTGTAGAACGGTGAACAACGGGCCAATGCTCCGACGCGGGAAGTCGCGGTGCCAGTCGCCCACGGCACCCGAGGCGGCATCGATGAACCCTTGCCACATATCAGGCGTTGCCAACGGGTTCTGCTTCGTCATCGGATCTGGTCCACTGACAACAAAATCGGTGAACCGAGCCAGGGCTGTCGAATAATCCTGCGACCACAGATGCGTCTGAGCCAGCAGAAGCAGGATGTCGCGATCGTGCGGATAGTCCTTCAACAATCGCTGCAGCACTTCCTTGGACTTTGCGTACTTCGCATTCCAAAGCAGGATCGAGCCATAATGAATCCGCGACTTCCGATCGGAGACTTCCGTGACGACCTTGGCCAACTCGGCCTCGGCTCGTTCCAGTTGACTCTCGGCCGTCAGCAGGTCGGCCAGGTTCAGCATTTCCGTGACGTCCAGGCTAGCAAGCACCTTGGGCGTGGTCAGCATGTCGATGGCTTCCACACGGCGATCTGCTCTGGCCAGCACTCCTGCCAGTTCCTTGCGGGTGGCCGGGTGCTCGGGATTCGCAGCCACGGCCCGCGTGAGCAACGGGTGGGCTCGGGCCGGCTCGTCGAGCCGGAGCATGATCCAGGCGAGTCGAGAGAGCGTTTGCGGATCGGTGAACTCCTTTTCCATCTTGGTATGGAGCCGCAAGAGCAGTTCTTTCTGATCGTCGATTTTGGGCGCGCTGGAAGCCGCATCGCTGAAGCCGATCCAGAGCTTCCTGTTCTCAGAGTTCGCATGGAGAAGCTCTCCGAATTTCTTCAGAGCCCGCGGATAGTTCTGCGAGTAACGGAGGACGTCGGCGATCTTGTCGCGAAGTTCGTTTTGATCTTCGAGATGTTTCCCTTCCGTGAGTTGCTTGTAAATCGCCAGCGCTTCCTCGTAATCGCCCTTCCAGGTCAGCACGTCGGCCAAGAGCTTGCGGGCCTCCCGATACTTCTTCGGGTCACCGATGTTCTCCTGGGCGTAGATTCGGGTTGCTTGCAGGCGGCCACGTAGTTCTCGGCGGAGCTCGCCATGAAGACGTACTGCATCCGATCGTCGCCCGTGAAATCGATGGTCGAGAACAGTTGGTCCGCTTCCTTGAACAACCCAATGTTTGGATGGGCGAGAACGTAAGCGACCTCGCGTCGAACGATCGGGTCCTTGGGAGCCATCGCCGCCGCCTTGATTGCTAGCTGTCGAGCTCGCGGCTGGTCGTTGAGTTGAGTGGCGAACGCTTCCGCCGCCCGAGCAACCAGGAGCGGGTCCTTGTTGTCAACGGCAGCAGCGTGCTCCGCAACTTTCGATAGCAGAGCTTGGGCTTCCTTGCTCGACGGCATCCGGATCTTGGCCGCGGCATTCGCGAATCCCGCCGCAACGGCCGGATTGTTTGGGTTCTGTTTTACGAGCGGTACAAACAGTTGGAGAGCCTTTGCGAGGTTCTTGTCCCACACGTTCACTTCCGCCTGGAAGATGCGCATCTCCAGGTCTTGCGGGTCCTTCTTGATGAACTCCTCGACGAGTTTGAGAGCCCCGGTGTGAGGGCCCGACCCGGCCGCGTAGGCCGTGATCATGAGCAGTTCGCGTTCCGCACGTTTCTTGTCGGCCGGCTTCGCACTCTCGTTGTCGGCGATGGTCGCCAGTTCACGCTTGGCCAGGTCGAATTTACGCGCCCCAGAGTACAGTTCAGCCAACTCGAAGGGCTTGTCCTTATCTCGCGGAAGGGTGGCCAACAGATTGGCTGCGGACTCAAAGCCTTTGGCAGCGGCAAACGCACCTGCAAGTTCGCGACGCTCCTTCTCGCCTGTCGGGTTGGCGTCGGCCACACGCTTAAGTAGATCGAAGCCGTCTTTCTTGGCCCCGTCATCATTCGATTGGACGAGAATCGTCCCCAACCGAGCGGCGTCGCGAGCCGGTGGAGCTAAGCCGCCCAACCGACGCGAAGCAATTTCACACGCCAGTGCGAGCTGAGCCGTGTCTAGAGTACCGACACCTGCGGAGGCGTCGATGAAACCGGTCTTTACATTGCCCCGCGAAGCGAGGCTCTTGGGTTCCGGGCTCCAGTTCCTGGACTCGAGCCAGAAATGGATTAGCACCCAGATGGACGGGACCACGGGCTTGAACAAGTCGTCCGAGATTCCCAGTGCCGGCCTGCTCCAACCCCAGAACAAAGCGAGCACGCTCAGAATGATCAGGTAAGTCTGCGGCCGAATGAATGGCCAAACGCCCTTCTTCTTCCCTGCGGCCAAAGCCGCCTGGCCCTTGGGAGTCACATGGAACTGTCGACTGCCGAAACCAATGTCGCCCGGAACGTGGACTTGATCTGCGTCCAGAAGTTCACCATCGAGAACAATTCCGAGTTGATGATCGAGCCGTAGCCGTCGCTGACGATCTTCATCGTGGTAAGCGAGACGATCAGATAAATGAGCGTCACGACGATCAACTCGGGAGTTAACTCCTTCACCGGCGGGATGCCGGAGAAGAGCATGGCGATCGGAGTGAGATAAATGATCAACTTGAAGATGCCGCTGGCCCAGTGCAACATGCTGCCCAGGTAGCAGAGTCGTTGCGGCAGCGTTAGCCCACGCATGAAGAGCGGGTTGTCGTAATTCATGATCGACAGGTTGCCGGTGCCCCAGCGCATGCGCTGGGCATGGAAAGTCGTAATGTCCGGATCGGCCTGCCCGGCAACCAATCGTTCGTTGATGGCGATCGAACGCCAGCCCTTGGCATTCATGCGCAGGCCGGTGTGCAAGTCTTCCGTGATGGTTTCGGTCGCCATCAGACCAACATCGCAGATGGCGGTGCGGCGGAACATTGTGGCCGAGCCGGCGAAAATCGGGCAGCCCCAATAGTTGCGGCGCGGCTGAATCACGTAGTAAAACGCATGGCCTTCTTCCCAGTAGTGACGGTTCTCATGGTCGAGCCGAGCCTGGAACGAATCGAAGTTGTAGAAGGCGTGCGGCGTCTGGACGTAGCCGAGTCGGTCGTCGCGGAAGTAGCCGATCAGTCGGGTAATGAAATGTGGTTCCGGCACATGGTCCGCGTCTGAGCACGATCACGAATTCGCCATCGGTCCGTTCGAACGCATTGTTTAAGTTGCCGGCCTTGAAGTGCCGGTTATCGAGTCGAGCGATGTAGTTCACGCCAAGTTCACGTGCCAGGGCTTCAACCTCGGGACGGCGTCCGTCGTCGAGTACATAAGTCTTGTGCGGATAATCCATGCGAACGCAGGCTTCGAGCGTGGCACGGAGCAGGGATGGTTCTTCGTTGTAAGTCGGCACGAACAGATCGACCGATCGGCCTTCCAAAACCGGCTGCACCGGCGGTTCCTTCACGTCTCATACCTGGATGAAGAAGAGGAATAGGTTGAAGATCCCGAAGCATTCCGCAATGTAGAGCGCGATCGATGCCGTCAGGGCGTAAGGCCCCGTGTCATTGAACGTGAAGAGTGCCCGGTAGGCGAGATAGAAGACGCAGACGACGAACGCAAACAGAATGAGGAATTTGCGAGTGAGTGTCGATAGTACGATGTTCGCCATGTCCGCTGAGAAACTTCCGTAGCAGCCTCGTAACCCCTACGCACCTATCCCCACGGCCCGGTGCGAGCAGTTTTGCCATGCTGGAGCCGTCGCGGTAAGTAAGACTCCCGCGAGGTCGGCCCTGGGTTATGGTAGCGCCCGGGTCCGAACCGCTTCGGACTTGCAGTCAAGACGGTGCAAGTCGTGTGAGTGTGCGAGCGACGCCAGTCTCGGGGGGAATCCGTGCCGAATGGTCTCGTTACGGAGGACCGATTCGTCTTAGTCGAACGAGTCGTGCGGAAGTGAAGCGTCCTGAGCCTTCGGCCCGCCAGTTTAACAAGTCGATCAATTCGCCGTCACACGCCCAATCTTACGCCCTACCCTGAAGGTCACAATACGAAACGCGAAAACCCTCCCCCATCGGTCCAGGGGGCGGGCCAACGGATTCTGGCAGTCAGGCGGTGACCCAGTAGTTAGCCCATTGGCTGCTATCCTTGAGGCAACTCAGTTCCGTCATTCCGCTGTCGATGCTCCTGCCTTGGTGAAGTCGCAAGCGGTAGTTCACCCGGCCCACGTGCTTGGCCAAGTAGCTCACCAACCCCTCTACGCCTTTGTGTCGTTCGGGTGTCTCGTGGAGAGCGTCTTGCCGACATGGTCGCAGGTTCCCCACCAGCGTTGCATGAGCCAGGGGACATTCCTCCATGAATGAGTTGCCCCCTTTCACCCAATTCTCGTATCGGTGCCAAAAAAGATTGGCGACCCCGCCCAGCGGAGCGAGTTACCCACTCGTTATGCCAAGCGATCGGAAGTTTCGACAGAGGATCCAGGTTGAGAACGCATCTTGGCGTTCTCAATCCTTGCTCGCTCTCAACCGATTGTCCACTCGCCAATCGATCTCATCAAACCCCCTCTGGAGTAGTGCCGCGTTCATCTTCGAAAACGGCTTGCTGCCAATAAACCCAGTGTGAGCCGACAAGGGCGACGGATGAGCCGACTGCACAGTCGCGTGCCGGGAAGCATCGATCAACTTCACCTTCTTTTGGGCATATCCACCCCACAGAACAAACACGACCGGTTCCGGCTTGGCACTCACGGCACGAATGACCGCGTCCGTGAACAACTCCCAGCCTTGGCCCTTGTGCGAATTCGCTTCGCCGGCCCGAACCGTGAGCACAGCATTGAGCATCAACACGCCCTGTTTGGCCCAGTTCGCAAGATGCCCGATTTTTGCAGGCTCGATTTCCAGGTCGTCCTTCAACTCCTGATAGATGTTCCGCAACGAAGCCGGGATCTTGATCCCGGGTTTCACGGAAAAGCTAAGTCCGTGTGCTTGTCCCTCGCCTGGATAGGGATCCTGACCGAGAATCAGCACGCGAACGGATTCATACGGTGTGAGATGGAAGGCCGTGAAGACTTCCTCGTCCGGCGGGAAGATCGTGAAGCCGTCTCGTTCCTTGGCGATGAACGCTTGAAGTTCTGCCCAGTACGGCTTGCGGAATTCGTCGGCGAGGGCCGCGAGCCAGGAGGGCGGCAACGCTGGCAATGGGCAGGGTTCCGTCTCGAAAAGATCGGGCATGTTGTTCTTCCCTTCTGAAGGTTGCCCGCTAAATGGAATGGACCATCGCCAGCACCGTGTCCGCCGCAATTCTCGCCACATCCGGGTCATTGATGTGCCGATCAACCTCGATCAACTGAACCCACGGCCCGACCCAGTTGCGAATGCTCTGAAACAGGGCCGCGTCCGCTTCGGGCCACCAGAACGGCCCACCCTCGCGGTCGATGGCCGAGATGCCTTTCAA
>SIAJ01000011.1 GCA_009691845.1 Gemmataceae bacterium | reverse complement strand
ACATCCGTCGGGATCAGGAAATCTGTGGCTCCGATCTCTGGCTCACGCCGCCGACGGGGACGCTCTTCGTAGTCGTCTCGTTCATCCCGGCGGCGAGGGCGCTCGTCGTCATCGTCTCGGCGACGTGGTCGTTCATCTCGATTCTCGCGACGGCGAGGACGCTTCTCTTCCTCATCATCCGCACTCGGCTCCTGTACTTCGGACATTTTCATTCCTCGGTTGGAGTTACGCAGACTGTGCGTGACGTTGTTTACGAACTTACCTTTGCGTATCGATGCGTCGGTGTAGGGCGTCCGGGTCTCAGGCTTTGCGATTGGCGGAACTCAACATTCACGTTCGAGGAGGCTGCCACTTCTTGGACGATGCGTTGCACTTCGCGTTCAAGCTCGGTGGGATCGATGGCCACACGAGCATTGACAATCAAGTCGGCCTCACGTGCCCTCATGTTCGAAGGCAGGGATAGTTCCGATGCCGTAGTGCTGCTCACGAGATTCGCCACGCCGAACGCACCCCCCTCTTCCAGGCCAATGACCTTAAGATGGGCGACTTCGCCGCCGAGATTGGCAAGAGAGAGTCGCAGCCCTTCGATTACCGTCAGGAGAAACGGATCGATGTCAAAGGGCAGATCCGAGGTCAGATGCGCGCTCGCGTTCAGCCAACCGAGTTCAGCTTCCCCCTCGGCATAGATGTCGTAGTCGATGTCGAGCAACTTACGGCCAAAGGCTCCGTTCTGTGCCAGCAACTCCGAATAGGCTTCGAAGCCAATCCCCGTTTTTGCGGAGACGACGAGCACCGGCGTGCCAGGAAACTGCTCGGCCAATCGCGACTTGAGCTCCTCCAATTCCGCTGGCTTGAGTTCATCCGCACGGTTGATGGCGATGGCGTCTGCCTCTTCCAGTTGCTTTCGGAAGATGTACGCGGCCTTCGGCGAGAACCCGCTATCCTCGTTTCGGAGAATGCGCAAGCCGTGGCTTGGCTTGAAAACCACCGAATATGGTGCAACCTCGAAACGGCCCGAGTACAGGTCCTTCAGCGGCTGGACCACAGTGGCCACGAGATCGGTGCAGCTTCCCACCGGTTCCGCCAGGATCACGTCCGGCCGCTCTTCTTCAGAGAAACCCGCAGCACGGGCCACCAGTTCGTCGAACTTGCAGCAGAAACAGGCACCCGGTACTTCCTGTACGAGGAATCCCTGGGCCCGCAGGCTCTTTGTATCCACGAGATCCTGGGCCTGATCATTGGTGACCAGCCCAACTCGTTTGCCTTCGGCCATGTATTGCCGGGCTAACCGGGCCAGCGTGGTCGTCTTCCCCGCCCCGAGAAAGCCGCCGATCATCACGAAACGAACCGGTTTCATTAAGGTTCTCGCCGAATCCATTGGATACTCATGGTTGTATGATGCCAGAGTGTTTTCCTACTCCCCTCTCCGAAACGGGGATGGGGAGCCAGGAGCAATCATGTCCTCCGGCGAATTCGACTACATCAATTGGCTACGCAAACGGACTCCCGCATCAGCCGGCGTCCTGGTCGGCCCCGGCGACGATACGGCCGTCTTGCGGGCACCGTCTGGCCCACTTCTCGTCACGACGGACATGCTCCTGGAGGGGAGTTGCTTTCGGCTAGCGGAAGCAGGCCCGTTTCGGATCGGTCGTAAGGCCATGGCCGTGAATCTGAGCGACATTGCCGCGATGGCTGGCATCCCCACGGCGGCGGTCGTCAGCGTTGGGCTTCCCCGCGATGGCGGCCGAGAACTTGCCAAGCAACTTTATCTGGGAATGCGAAAAGTCGCCGACGAGTTCGACGTGCCTCTTGTCGGCGGCGACACCAACAGCTGGGATGGGCCGCTTTCCATCAGCGTGACGATGCTGGGCGAGGCCACCCCACGGGGCCCGGTCCTTCGATCGGGGGCCAAGTTAGGTGATTGGATCATGGTCACCGGGCCGCTCGGCGGGAGTCTTCTGGGCCACCATCTCGATTTTATGCCTCGGGTCCGTGAGGCATCGCGATTGCACGAGTTGGCCGATCTGCACGCGATGATCGATATCAGTGATGGCCTGGCGAAGGACCTGCATCATATTTGTGAGGAGAGCCGTTGCGGGGCGGTTCTTCATGCGGATGCGATACCGATCTCGCATGCGGCCAAGGAATTGGCCGCAAAGGACGGCCTCCCCGAGCTCGACCACGCGCTGAGCGATGGCGAAGACTTTGAGCTCGTGTTTACCGTTTCGCATGAAGACGGCGAACGCCTGCTTCGCGAACAGCCCATTTCGGGACTCACGCTGCATCGAATCGGGAAAATTGTGGCAAAAGGCTACGAGATCGAACGAAATGGGCAGCGATTGCCGCTGGAACCGCGGGGTTACGAACACGTGATGCGGGATTGAAATCAGCTCACGCAAAGCCGCGAAGACGCAAAGAAGAGAGATTCAGGTGTCTGTCTAAATGTTTCTTTGCGTCTTCGCGGCTTCGCGTGAACTTCTGATCCCTACTTCTTCACCACGGCAATAGCGCCCGTCTCGCTGACGTAGATCAGGTTGCCGTTGTTCTCGTCTGTGAACACTTCGACGCCGAACTTCTTGGTGTCCTTGTTGAAGTCGGCCTCGTCGGCCTTGCGGGAACGCAACAGCATTCCGTGCGACCACTTCGGGGCCTTGGACTCCTGGGCGTACACGTAAACGCGGCCAAATTCGCAAACAACGAACCCGCAGAGAAACGCTGCCGTTGCGACGAGATACTTGGTCTTCTTCGACATGTTGCACCTTGGTAAATGGGTAGCCCGGGTCAACCGGGCTGCCACGGACAAGTTAATCCACTGTGACGAGCTACGGGCAAAAGGATAACGGAGAAGGGCTGGTAAGGCAATCGTCTACCTGCCTTCCTTTGCAGTCTTCTCCAGGTTCTCGCCCGGGAGAATCATCGCGAATTTTCGGCATTTTTATCCTTGACCGCTTCCGAAAACCCGGTTACATGACCGCCGCTTTCACTCTCACACTGCCCTTTAGGGTCGTTCCACGTGCGCGAAATTAGCGTGCGTGCGGGCAGCGTAGTGAATCGCCAGCCTGTCGGTTGGGGGAAATCGACAGGCAACGACGGTAGATCCTACGGAACGATCGGGGAAAGGAGGCCAGGGGTGTTCCAGGCGTATATTCGAGGATGGCGGCGGTGGGCGGCCGGCCTGGTGCTGGTGCCGGGCCTTACGGCTCTCGGGGCTGAGGCCCTGTCGAGCCGGGCTTATAGTCAGGAGCGTTCTGCTCCGGCTAGCCGCGAGGCCGAAGCGAAAGAACTCTTGCGTCAAGCTCGCGAAGCTGGCGACGCACAAAACTACGGCATGGCGAAGGAGCTGGCCGAAAAGGCACGCGCCTTACGCGAATTGGCCCCTTCATCTGAGGAACCGGCCGAAAAGCCTGTCAAGCAGACGGGCCCCAAGCCTGCTGTCAAGCCAACGAGCAAGGACCCACGGGTTCTGCTCGGCATGGCCAAGCAGTCCCTTGAGGAAGGCAAGCTCGACAAGGCTCACGAACTGGCCACCCAGGCCAATGCCCATTCGGCGGGTGTTCGTTGGGGCCTGTTCGACGATACTCCGGACTCGATCATTAAAGACGTCAAGAAGGCTCGCGGCGGGCTCGCTCAGGACCAGGCCGAGAAGCTCGCGGGCGAGGCTCGGGTCCTCGTTGAGAAGAAAGCCAGCAGCGCCAACGACCGCGTTGCCAACTTGAACGCGGCCGAGGAAAAGGCCAAGCAAGCCGCCTCCATGCATGGTTCGTACAGCATGTGGGATTTCGGCGATCGGCCTAGCCGCATCCTTGCGGATATTCGCAAGGCTCGGGATATCGAAAAACTCGGCTCGAAGATCGTTCAGGCCAAGGCGGCCGAGTTGATCGAGGACGAAAACTCGCCTCCACCGCCACGTGCGAAGACGCCATCGAACTACGGGGCCCGCAAGACTCCGATGGACCTGGATGCTCCTGGTCCCGATAACGTTCGGCCGTCCGAACTCGCCGCACGGAAAAAGCAGGCCATTGCTCTCATGCAAGAAGGCAAGGCTTTTGAAGTCGGCCGGAAGTACGTCGAAGCCAAGCAGAAATACACGGAAGCAGCCCGGCTCAACGCGCGATACGAAAGCGATGAAGACTCGCCCGAATCCGAGTTGAATCGCTTGCGGATTTCCGTGGGACGCAAGATCAGTGCGCTGGTAAACGAAGCCCACGCCTGCATCGACTTGAAAGATGCCGATGGGGCGCACAGCAATCTGGATAATGCAGAACGCCTGGCCAAGGGCATGGGCATGGATACCTACGCGATTGCGGAGGTCCGTGGCCTGATGACGCCGCCGGCTCCGGTCATTCGCACGGGTACCAACGCCACCGCGCCACCGGCGACCACGGCCGTAGAAAATCTGCCGGTCATTCGTAACGGCAGCTATCCGCCCGCCGAACCGCCGAAGATCATCCTGCCGGCTCGTGGCGAAGAAGATTTGATCGATTTGATCGATCTGATTCCGCCAGCGAAGAAGTCGGACAACTCGGACGCGATCAAGCCGATTTCGCCGAATCGGGGCAAGCCGGTCCGTCCTTCGGACGTCCTCCCGTCGATTCCGGACGTGGACACGCAGGCCGAGGCCACCAGGCCTCCGATGCCCAAGGAAAGCCCGAAGCCATCCGTCAGAGTGCCGCTCCCGGCCGAGGCTGCCAAGGGGCAGCAAATGCTCGACACGGCTCGCCTGGAACTCCGCAAGGGGGACTTGGAAACTGCTCGCCGGATTGCAGTGGAACTGGTGAACGGTGCCTACAATTGCAAGGACGAGGCTCTTGCTCTGATGCAATCGATCGATACCGAAGAAGACAAGCGAAAGATGGACTCGGCTCGTCGAGCGTTCGACAACGGCATGGAAGCCTTCCACGCTCACAGCTACGCCCAGGCGCTCGCGATCTTCAATCAGATCGATGGCATGATGTTGACATCCACCGGGCGTAAGAAGCTTGGCGAGATGATCGCGATTTCTGCCGTCGAAAAGAAAAAGATGGACGATGCTCGTGCAGCCCGCACGGGTGAGAAACTGCCAACGGCTCCGAAGCCAGCCCCGGGTGTACCGGACGTGCCTCTCACGGGCCCGACGCCGGTCGTTAAGACTGGTCCGGACAGCATGATCAAGCAGCAGGAAGCTTTGTCGCAGGTCGAATTCCAGAAACTGCGCACGAAGTCCCTACGAGTGGAAAGCGAAGCCACAGCTCGCTTCGGCCGCGGTGAAACTACCGAGGCCTTGCAAGAACTGTCGAACTTCGTCGCCGAGGTGAAAAGCTCTTCGCTCGAAACGGGCAAGCAGAACATGCTGGTCCGTCCGATCGAAGCCCGCCTGGATCGATTGAAGATCCTCAAGCACCAGACGGACTTCTTGACCAAGGAATCCAAGGATCGCCGGGACTTCAAGTCCGAGATGACGCATGAAGCCTTGTTCAAGCAGGATAAGCAGAAGGAAGTCATGCAGCTCATGAAGGCTTCGCACAAGCTCATGGACGACGCCAAGTACAAGGAAGCCTACGTTCAGCTTCAGAAGGCCCAGGCTCTGGATCCAGATGATGCCAGCGTCGGTGCGACTCTTCGCATGGCTGACACCATGATGCGGAAGCTGGAATGGGAACGCCTGAAGAAGACGCAAGAGAAGTTTAATTACGAACTCGGCAACGAGAACTTTGAGTACCCGCAGGTGACTGGTAAAGAGCCGCTCCGTTGGACAGACGATCCAGAGAAGCGCAAACAGATCTTCAGCCGTGGCACGGGCAACGTCGGCGTGATGCGAACTCGCTCCGATAAAGAGAAGGAGATCGAACGCAAGATGTCCACGCCGCTGAGCGTGAGCTTCAAGGGGACTCCGCTCGAAAGCGTGGTGACCGATCTTCAGACGATGACGGGGATTAATTTCGACTTGGACTTCAACGGTCTGAAGGAAGGCAACGTCGATCCGAAGCAGCCGATCACGTCGAACTTGAAGGATATTTCGCTGAAGTCGGCCTTGAATGTCATCTGTGCGCAAGCTGGCGGCCTGAAGCACGTGATCGAGAATGAAACCATTCGCGTCACGACGGCCAAGAACGCCGCTGGTCGTCAGTTGGTCAAGGCACTGTCGGTTGGCGATCTGGTGATTCCGGCACCGAATTATGGAGCAGCACCGCACCTGTCCCTGACGGAACAGTTGAGGATGGCTACCGAAAATGCTTACGGCACGAGCCGAATGAACAGCAGCCAGCCGCGAACTCCTCCGGGTGGCCTGCCAAGTGGAATGAGTACGGGTTCGGGTTCAAGTACCTTTGACCCGAGCGCCTCTGGTCGCCTGCGGAATAGCAGCAGCAACGCGCCGGCGGACGGCGGGGCCAGGTCCAACACAGGCCCCACCATCGGTACGCTCGAACGCGAGTTGATCCGCCTGGTCACGACCACGATCAAGCCAGATAGCTGGCAGGGTCTTGGTGGTGAAGGGACCATCGAGTACTTCCCGCTGGGTATGGTGATGGTGATCAACCAGTCACCGGAAGTGATCGAGGAAGTCGAGCGTTTGCTGGAGTCGCTCCGCAAGCTGCAAGACCTGGAAGTGTCGATCGAGGTGAAAGTAGTGTCCTTGGCCGAAACGTTCTACGAACGAATTGGTGTAGACTTCGCCATGGGTGTGCCGACCAACGCGAAGCCGATTGGCAACTCAACCTCCGGTGGCCTCAATAATCAAAACTTCAAGGGCAACGTGCTCGGAATGGCCGTCCCAGGCGTACCGACGCCGGACCTGGACATCCCGATTCGGGCAACGAGCTTTGGCCGTGCCGTGCCTCCTTTTGGCGGGTTCACCAACTCGTTCCAGGATGGTGGTATCTCTCTCGGTCTCGCGTTCCTTAGCGACATTCAGGTGCAAATGTTCCTGGAAGCCGCTCAGGGTGACACGCGAACAAACGTGATGCAGGCTCCGAAGCTGACGGCCCTCAACGGCACGTCTGCCTCGATGACCGTCGGTGACTTCCAGTTCTTCGTGACTGGCGTGCAGGTGACCTCGGTGAACGGTCAGCTCGTGTTTACGCCGCAGAACGTGCCGTTCGCGGTGGGTATCACGCAGCCGATTCCACCGAACGCCTCGGTTCAGAACGGCAGTCTTAACTTCACGCCGACTACACCGCAGACGCCGGGTCTTGGCTTGTTCATCCAGCCGGTAGTGTCGGCCGATCGCCGGTTCGTGCGACTGAACATTCAGCAGTCGTTCACGAACCTGGTCAGCGGCACGCAGCAGATTCCGATCACGACGATCATCACGCCGGTGTTCGAGAACGGTGGACAGGGCCAACCGGTTCCGTTCACGCAGTTCCTGCAACAGCCGCGGTTCTCCAACCTGGAGACCCAGACGGTCGTCGTGGTGCCGGACGGCGGCACGGTCGTGATGGGTGGTTTGAAGTACATGACCGAAGGCCGCAACGAATTCGGCCCGCCGGTGCTGAGCAAGATCCCGTACTTGAACCGGTTGTTCAAGAACGTGGCTTATGGTCGTGAAGGTCGCTCGATCCTCATCATGGTGACACCTCGCGTGATCATCAACCGCGAGGAACAAGAGCGACAAACGGGTGTCCGCGACGACGACGGCGTCGGCGCCCCTTGATTTTGATCGGCCTTCGGTGAGGAGCAAGGAGTAAGGAGAAATCCTTGCTCCTTGCTCCTTGCTCCTTGCTCCTTGCTCTTTGCGCTTCGCTCCTTATTCGGATTTTGGCAGTTCCTTGCTGCCAACGATCGTCATGTTCAAACCAACCTGAACTGTCACTTTCTGGCCGCCCACATCGATGACGGTCTTGCCATTCAGATACCAGCCGAGCGAGCCGGTCGAGAATTCCTTGACGTCCGCAAGCATTGGCGTGCTGTTAATGGTGATCTCGACGGCTTTGGCACCCTCGGTGAATTGTTGTCGGGTGATCGGGCACGATGTTTTGGCCATGGTCTCTTCCTGAGTGAAATGCACGTAGGCAAATCATACCGGACCTGTCAGCTTGGGCAAGCGACACACTGGCGGCTCGATGTGACTTGCCCTTTACAGACTGCCGATCCGGTGGCATGACGGTTTGCGATCCGCCCATAGTAGTCCGCACACTCCGTGAGCCGAAGGTCCGCACACGGAGTGTGCGGATTGCTCTGCGCCACGGGCACGATGATGAGGGAAATCATGCGTTCAATCGTGCTTGCATTCGTCGTTGGCTCGATCCTGGCCGGAGTCGCCAACGCACAGCCGCCTGCACCGAAGAGCGCCGGCCCCAAGCCGGCGGTCCCTGAAGTGCTCACGCTTCCGCTGGCTCCGTCAAAACCGACAGGATCTCCGCCGTCGCCACCCGAAGGTTTTGGCCTCGATCTTCCGCCCGATACGGTGGTCTTGCCGACCGTGCGGCCACCGATGCCGGTCATTGGCCCGCCGATCGAGGTTCCAGAAGGCCCGCGTTTCTGGGCCGATGTCGATGCCCTCTACTGGCGAAGTAAGGGGGGCCTGTTGCCTTCGCTGGTTGCGGCGGTGTTCGGTTCCCCCTCACAAGCCTCGCCCAAGTCGCCTCTGCATGCATTTCTGATCTCGGACAATCGCATGAATGGCGCCATGCAGTCCGGCATGCAAGTGAGTGCAGGTTATTGGATCGACAAACCATTCGGCACAGGTGTCGAGACACGCTATCAGGGACTTCTGCACAACGACAACGTGGCCCATTACGCTGGCACGCCACGCACGTTCCTCAATCGCCCTTTCTGGAACGAGGCAGCGAATTCGCCGGCGTTGTTCCTGCTCTCGACCCCCTCGGGTTCGAGCGTCGGGCACGCTCGTGTTGGGACTTCATTCGACTCCTTCGGACTGGAAGCAAATTATCTCCATCGCGGACCAGCCATGTTTAGTGAGTCTTTTCACTGGATCATGGGTCTCCGTTATTGGAATCTCGAAGAGGAACTATTCGTCGAGGGAACTTCACACACGAGCGGCATGAGCATGACCACCTTCGATTCGTTCACGACCCGCAATCAGTTCCTCGGCGGCCAGATTGGCGGCAAGTGGAGCTGGACTCGAAGAAAATTCATGATTGATATGTCGTGGCGAATGGCCGTTGGTGCGATGCTGGAAGACGTGAGCATCGATGGCAACTCGACGGTCGTGATTCCTGCCGGCGCACGAATGGAGGCACCGGGTGGCTTCCTGGCCCTCTCCTCAAACATGGGCGATCACTCGCGAGTGAAACTCACCTGGATCCGGGAATCGCAAATCTCGCTGAGCTACGCGGTCCTCGAAAACGTCATTCTGCGAGTCGGCTATAGTTTGATGTACGTATCCGGCGTGGTGCGGCCTGGCGAACAGGTCGATCTCGGAATCAACCCCACGGTTCTGCCATTCAGTGCCGCTCCGCCCACGGCCCCTGCCCGACCCGGTTTTCGCTTCAATGAAGAGGTTTTCTTCATGTACGGCGTCAATCTTGGGCTGACTGTGCAGTTCTAATCTGACGAGCCTGAAGGGTAAGCGAAAGCACCTTCAGTTACGCTTCAGGCTCTATAACTCTCTCAACACTTGTCGAGGGAGCAAATCATGCGTGCCTGGGTCATCGAACAATTCGGCATCCCCAATCTCAAACTCGTCGAACGGCCTGAACCCAATCCGGGACCGGGCCAGGTCGTCGTTGCCGTTCGTGCCGTCTCCTTAAACTATCGCGACTTGATGATGGTGAAGGGACAATACAATCCGCGATTGCCGTTGCCACGCGTCCCCTGCTCGGACGGGGCCGGCGAAGTCGTGGCCATCGGTTCGGGCGTGACACGGGTGGCCGTAGGCGATCGGGTGTGTGCAACATTCATGCAACGCTGGCTGTGCGGGCCGCTCAATGACCTCGCGGCCAAGTCCACTCTTGGCGGCGATCTCGATGGCACGGCCAGCGAGCGCATCGTGTTCTCCGAAGAAGGCGTGGTGAAGGTTCCAGCGCATCTCTCGTTCGAAGAAGCGGCAACCCTACCGTGTGCGGCCGTCACAGCGTGGAATGCCCTGGTCGAGGGGGGCTTGAAAGCAGGCGAAACCGTTTTGGTGCAAGGCACGGGGGGCGTGTCGATCTTCGCATTGCAGATTGCCAAGGTGTTCGGCGCACGCGTGCTCGTCACCTCGGGTAGCGATAAAAAAATGAAACGAGCGATCAGCCTGGGCGCTTCCGCAGGCGTGAACTACAAGACCACGCCGGACTGGGACAAGTGGGCGCGAGCGCAAACGGGTGGTGTTGGAGTTGATCACGTCGTGGAGGTTGGCGGAGCGGGAACGCTGGAACGATCAATCAAGGCGGTTCGCACGGGTGGCCGAATTGTCCTCATCGGCGTACTTTCGGGCATGGGCACCGTGAACCCTTTGCCAATCCTGATGAAGGCCGTTACCGTTCGCGGCATCTTTGTCGGATCACGCACGATGTACGAGGACATGAACCGAGCGTTCGAGCTGAACCAGATCAAGCCGGTCGTGGACAAAACATTCGCGTTCGCCGAACTTCCGATGGCATTGGAGCACCTCGAATCCGCGGGGCACTTCGGTAAAATTGTGGTGAGCGTTTAGCCTCGACGCGGAGTCCTGGGGGCGGAACGCGAGACGGCTGAGTCAGATTTTTTGGCGACATCTCGAATGGCGAGCCCATCGCAATAGTTCTGCGTCATCGCTTTCATTCAGGAGGATTGAACAAAGATGTCCACCGGAACCGCTAGCAGCAAGTATACCGCCGAGTCTTCGATCCAGGTGCTCGAAGGCCTGGAACCCGTGCGCAAACGGCCGAGCATGTACATCGGCAGCACCGACTCGAAGGGACTGCATCACCTGATTTGGGAAATCGTCGATAACTCGGTCGACGAATACCTGAATAGCCATGCCGACTCCATCACCGTGACCTTGCACAAATCCGGCGACGCCATCACCGTCTTGGACAATGGCCGAGGGATTCCGGTCGATATTCACCCAAAGCACAAGAAGTCCGGCCTGGAATTGGTGCTCACCGTGCTGCACGCGGGCGGAAAATTTGGCCAGGCCGATGGCTACTTCTATTCGGGTGGTTTGCACGGCGTCGGCGCATCGGTTGTCAATGCTCTTTCGCGCAAATTGATTGCCAACGTTCGCCGGGACGGATACGAGTACCAACAAAGTTACTCCAAAGGTATCCCGCTATCCAAGATCGAAAAACTCGGCCCCTTCCGTGGGCACGGGACGAGCATCTACTTCGAACCCGATGAATCAATCTTCAAGACGACTCACTTCAACGCGGACGAAATCAAGGTGCATCTCGAAGCTATGTCGTACATCCACTCGGGCCTCAAGATCGTCTTCAAAGACGAAAAGACCGGTGAGACGCACGACCTGACACATCCCGGCGGCATACCCGAGTTCCTCACCCGGCTCATCACGGAGGGGCAGAAGCCAACGGTGACGGAAGCCCCGTTCGCCCTCGCGCGTGATGACGGCTCGAAGATGGAAATCGCTCTGCAATGGACCGAATCCACTGACGAAGTGATCCGTTCCTATGTGAACGGCATCCGCACGGCGGCAGGCGGCACACACGAGAACGGCTTGAAGGGTGGCGTCGTCAAGGCCATCCGCAACTACATGGAGGTCCACAAGGTCAACGTGAAAGGACTGTCGATCACGGCCGACGATATTCGCGAAGGGATCGTCGGTGTGCTCTCGGTCTTTGTTCGCGAGCCGCAATTCCAGGGACAGACCAAGGAAAAGCTGAACAATCCGGAGATGAACGCGGTCGTCGAGAGCTTCGTTCGTCCTGCCCTGGAGACCTGGCTGAATGGCAATGCCACGGCCGCTAGCAATATTGTTGGGCGTGTGATCCTCTCGGCCCGAGCTCGACAGGCATCGCGTGAGGCGGCCACGGAGGTGAAGCGAAAGCAGGCGGGGTCGCGGCGACTGAACCTGCCCGGTAAACTTGCCGACTGCAAAGCGACCGATGCCGATGAGACGGAGTTGTTTATCGTCGAGGGCGATTCCGCCGGCGGCTCGGCCAAGCAAGGGCGCGACAATCGAACGCAGGCGGTGCTGCCGCTGCGTGGCAAAATTCTGAACAGCGAAGGGCTTTCCACCGCGAAAGCGCTCGACAACAAGGAACTCAGCGATCTCGTGACCGCAATCGGCACCGGGGCCGGCGACAAGCTAAATATCGAGGGGCTTCGTTACAACAAGATCATCCTGCTGATGGATGCTGACGCGGACGGGCATCACATTTCCACGCTCTTGCTCGATTTTTTCTTTCGGCACATGACCGACCTGATTCGCAAGGGGCACATTTACATCGCCCAGCCGCCGCTCTATCGCATCGATGTGGGCAAGGAAACGCACTGGGCCCGCGACGACAATCACAAGGAAGAAATCCTCGCCAAGCTGCGGGTGAACTCGAAATACGAGATCACGCGATTCAAGGGCCTCGGCGAGATGGACGCCAGCGTGTTGAAGGAAACCACGCTCGATCGGCGAACCCGAATCCTGCTGAAGGTTGAAATCGATAACCCGCTGAAGGCAGACGAGACCTTCGATCATCTGATGGGCAAGGATGCCTCGCATCGCTATCGAGAAATCATGGCCAACGCCGACAAGGTAGCGGCCGAGGAGATCGACGTGTGAGTTATCGCCGAGATGTCGGGAATTACACGGTTCCCTTTGTGATCCGCAATCTGAAGTTTCGCCGTTGGCCGACGATGGTGATGCGAATTTGTCTTCTGGGCTCGCTTGTATGTTGTGTGGCGGCAGTGATTTTGCTCAGGCACAGGGCTCCACTGGTCTTCGGCGTGCTGTTAATGTTTTCGGCGTTGCTCGGAGTCGGAGCGGCTCTTTCGATCGCCTGCTTTCTCCTCACCAACAGGCAGGTGGATAAGCTGCTCCTGGGAGACGCGCTGGAAACTCCTCCGAAAAAATCACGCTGGGAGATCGACGATGTCAAAAGTATTCAGTTCGTTTCCAATTCTGACGAGGACTACCGCGAATGGGACCACCCGGCACCTGCTCGCGATGCTCTAATTATTCTGCGGCGAATTCAGGGCGTTCGAACGATCTCGCTGCTGCTCAGCAGCTCCGACGCGAGTCGATTGCGTGAATGGGCCAGGCAAAACAATATTCAGGTCGGGGCAGCGGAGATCGACGCCTAATTGCGGGAAAGAGCATTCACCACAAAGACACGAAGAACACAAAGAAGAGATAAACGAGTGAGTGCTAAGCCAACGCGCTCTTCAGTATTCTTTGTGCCCTTTGTGTCTTCGTGGTGAATCGTCTTGGAAGCACATGATTTCATCCGAGTGGCTCATTGTCGCAGCAAGACAGTCTCAAGCGGCCCGGCTGGTCGTCTGCTCTTCTGGCCAATCCTCGAAGCGGACCGCAATCTGTTTGGAGATGCCACTTTCTTGCATGGTGATGCCGTACAGCACGTCGGCATAAGCCATGGTCCGCTTTTTGTGCGTGATGACGATGAACTGCGATTCGCCCGAAAAATCGCGGATCGTACGTGCCAGCCGTTCCGTGTTGGCTTCGTCGAGTGCGGCATCCACTTCGTCGAGCAGGCAAAACGGGCTTGGTTTACTGCGAAAAATTGCCAACAAGAGAGCCACGGCCGTCAGAGTTTTTTCGCCGCCACTCATGAGAGATAGGCCACGCAGTTCCTTGCCCGGAGGACGGGCGACGATATCAAGGCCGGACTCCAGAACGTCGTCCGGATTGTCCAGTACCACGTCGGCCATGCCGCCGCCAAAGAGCTTGCGGAACAGTTCTTGAAAATGGGTACGCACGAGATCGTAGGTCTGGACGAACAGGATCTTGCTGTCCTCGTTGATTTTGTTAATCACGGCTCGAAGCGAATTTTCGGCCTCCGTCAGATCGTTGAGTTGCGATTGCAGGTCGTTCGCACGCTTCTCGACTTCGCTCAACTCGACGAGCGATTCGAGGCTAACATTTCCCAGGTGGCGTATCTTCTTACGCAGTTCTTCGACTTCCTTGGCCGCGGCCGTGGCATCCCAGTCGCCGGACGGGGATTCACCCTTCGCAAACGGCGACTTAGAATACTCGGCGGACAAGTCGAACTGGTAGTCTTCGCGTAGCCGGTCTGCCACGCGATCTCGGGACGCCCCAAAATCGTGGGAGGCTAGTTCGCGAGCATGCAACTGTTCGCCAAGACACTGAGATTCCGATCGCGAAGATTCCAGTGCAGTAAGCAGTTCCGCCCGCCGTGCGCGATCGCTATCTCTTTGAGAGATGGAAAACAGAACTCC
The DNA here is from genome assembly GCA_009691845.1 of Gemmataceae bacterium. Classification (GTDB taxonomy): domain Bacteria; phylum Planctomycetota; class Planctomycetia; order Gemmatales; family Gemmataceae; genus SIAJ01. The sequence goes on along the minus strand of SIAJ01000011.1, from coordinate 86,063 downwards.
GGATTCCAGGGTTTCTAGCGAGTGAAACGCCTCGGCCATCCCGGCCGTGGCACGCAGAGAAGCGAGATCGCTTTCATCACGTCGTGCGATTAACACGCCTTCGTGATGCTCCACTCGTTCAACCTCGGACCGGCCGCGAGCCAAATCGGCTTCGAGTCGTTGTTGTGCATCGCGCAAGCCAGTGAGTCGCTGAATCGTTTCAGCCAGGGCAACCCGGGCCGCGGTTTGTTCCTGTTGTCGGGTGGCCCGTTCGTGCTCGTATCCGCGAATGGCATGGTCCGCCGTTTCGATTTGCGTCTTGAGTTCCTCTGCCTGTCGCTCGGCCTCTTCCGCCTTACCACGTGTTTCACGCCAGAGTTCTTCGAGCCGTTGGAGTTCCTCCTCGATCATCTCCCATTCTTGACGAATCATGGCAATATCGTCGGTCAGCCGTTCGCGTCGCTGAGTCTGTTTCAAGACTTCTGCCTGCAAATCGGCCGCGTTGGACGTCAAGGCCAGGATTTCTTCCTCCAGGCCTAGAATAGGCCCGGCCAGCGATTCCGCCTGATCGCGAATTGCGGAAAGCTTTTGTTCGGTGGAGCCGACCTCGACATCGAGTGCTGCCGCCTGGACGTGCAGTTCACGCAACTCGCTCTTGCGTGAAACGATGCCCCCCTCGGCGTGATAACGGCCAACGGTCAGCGTGCCGTCTGCCGCCAGCATCTCCCCGGCCCGGCTAACGAACCGGTAGCCGTCGAGGTCCGTACGGAGTGCCCTAGCTTCCTGAAGATTCTCAACGACCAGCGTTCGCCCGAGCAGTTGTCTGGGAAGACTCTTTAGCTCGTCCCGTTCGCTGCTAACCCAGCGATCCAGCGTTCGTCGTTCGTCGCCCGCACTCGCTGGCTCCACACTTGCCAGCGGCAGAAAGCTTGCTCGGCCAGCAAGCGAGTTGGATCGCTCGGCGAGGGCTTCATTCAGTAGCCCCATGTCGGCCACGACAAAATGGCTCGCGACGTCCCCGAGTGCAATATCGACGAGAGGGGCAACCTCACGCGGAACCCGCAACGAGTCGGCCACGAGCCCGAGGACAACCTGCGACAGTCGCGATGTGCTTTCACGCAAATCCGCAAGAACTTCGCGGACACCGGTGCCGAGACCTTCCTGAGTTCGTTCCAGGTTTTCGAGAACCTCAATGCGTCCGGTCAGCCCGCTTCGGCGAACCCGCAAGTTTTCCAGCAATTCAACGAGCCGATCCGCCTGGGAACGCAGCGATTCTCGTTCGCCATTGCGGTCCGCCAGGGCTCGTCGAGCGAGAGCGAGACGCTTTTGCAGCCCCGTCCCCTTGTGTCCCAGCGTGTCGAGCACGCGGCCGACTGCATCCAGTTCGGCAGATTTGTTCTCGGTTTCACGGCGTTTTCGGTCGCGCTCTCGCAGCAACTTGTCGATTTGCGTTCGCGACGCAGTCGCATCGCTATTCAAGGCTGCCGAGCGACCGACGAGGTGAAATTGGCGATCGCGTCCATCGCGCACGAGGTTCCGCAGTGCCTTGAGTTCTGTCTCCAAGTCCGTGGCTGCTGCATCCAACTCGGTCACGCGGGATCGCCTGACTTCGGCCTCCCCTTCTGCCTGAGCCAATTCGCCGCGGCCATGCAGCGAAGCAGCTTCGAGTTCATTCACGAGAAAGGCTAACTCAATCGAGCGTTGGCGGGCCGTGGACAGCTCCCCTTCAACCTCAGACGATTTCGCATCCTCATTCTGCCGGCGTTCGTGAAAGAGGGCGATCTGACGCCGAACAATCGCCAGGCTCTCGTTGTTGCGTGAAAGCTCTTCATCGCTTTTCGAGATTGCGACCTCAAGTGCCTTGGCTTCGGATTCCCACACCACAAGTTGCACCTGCGAGGCCGACATTTCGTGCCGCAAAGCGAGAAGTCGCTGTTCTTCCGTGCTGAGTGTTTCGGTGAGTTGGTGATACTCGCGAATCGCGATGCCGACGCGAAGTTCCTTCAGCCGTCCCGAGTGTTCCTGAAATTTTCGGGCTTTCTCCGCATCGAGTCGAACACGGCGCAATCGAGCCTCGACTTCACCGTGAATGTCACGCAAGCGAACCAAATTTTCATTCGTGTGCTCGAGCTTGCGCAAAGCTTCAAGCTTCTTGGCTTTGAACCGGCTAATGCCCGCGGCCTCTTCCAGAATCGCCCGGCGATCCTGTGGGCTCGCTTGCAGAACCGCATCAACTCGACCTTGCTCGATAATGCAGTAGGAAGTGGAGCCGGCACCGCTGCCCAGAAATATTTCGCGGATGTCCTTCAGCCGCGAAGGCTGGCCGTTGATGAGATACTCGCCGGTCCCATCGCGGTGAACGCGGCGGGTAACGGCAATCTCGGCCGCATCCGTGTTCAGTGATTTGTTCGAATTTTCCAGCGTGAGGGTGACTTCCGCGATCCCGAGTGCTTTACGGGAGGCGGAGCCATTAAAGATGACGTCGGCCATCTCGCCGCCGCGCAAGCTTTTGGCGCTCTGTTCGCCTAGGATCCACTTCACGGCATCGACGACGTTGCTCTTGCCCGAACCGTTAGGACCAACGACGGCCGTCATGCCGGGAGCGAAGCTGAACCAGGTCCGGTCGGCGAAGCTTTTGAATCCGATCAATTCGAGCCGCTTGAGCATTCGAGACTCTCTTGATGTGGGCCAGGCCTCCCGGCCTGTCAGAAAGACAGACAGGCCGGGAGGCCTGTCCCACTAATCGCGCGGCCGATCTCCCTCGGGCTTCTGGGCGAACAGCCCCGGGGTCGATGTCTCGTCGGTTTCCTTGAACAACTCGTGTTCCTGTTCCATTTGTTTGTCGAGTCGAGCGGCTTCCGCCAGTCGCTTCACCGGCACGGCCTTGGGCAAGGCATCCATGACCAGTGGGCAACTCAGGCTCTTGCGATCGTGAGCCTTGTTCAGCATTTCAGCCGCATCGTTGTAGGTGCCGCCGAATTCGGCCAGCTTTTTCAAAATCTCCGTCACGTTCAACGAAGCCTGAGCGTGCAACGGTGTTGCCCCTTCCTTGGCGGAGAATCGCGAGATGGTCGCGACCTTGTCCCCAGCCCGGGCGGTGACCGTGATGTTCGGGCCTGCCGTCAACGAGAACGGCGGCAAGAGCGTGACCGACTCCCCGAACAGAACCACCTCGGCTCGGCCCTCACTGAGTAAATGCACGAGCGACGATCCGGGCGTGGCCACATTGTGAATAACGAACGACCGCTTGGCCCACTCGCCCTTGATGAGATCGCCGTTCGGGTCGATTTCACGCAGGGCCCGGAACGCACCATAACGCAATTCCGGTTCCTTCGCCGAGAGGAGATCTTCGAGCTTGGACATGCTCAGGGCATCATCCAATGCGGCCAGCGCGGTGAGTGCGTACGCTTGAAGGGCCGGATGTTCGGATGCCGACTTGTGCAGAGTATCCGCGGCCGACGTTTGCCCCTGGTAGGCCAGTGCTTCCGCAGCGGCAAATCGCACCAGTGGATAATCGCTCTTCAACCCACGATTGAGGGCGGGGATTCCCGGAGCACCCAAAGCTTCCAGGCGAATCGCGGCCGACAAGGCCGTCTCTGGCTGGTTGAGCTTCTCTTCCCACTCGAGGACGTAACTCTCAGCATTGGTCGGTGGGGACAGCGGCACCGCCCACACCACACGCATGTAGTGCGGCCGATTCAGTCGATAGCGGGCCGGCACGGCGACTGCTACCAGGTCCTTGTGCTTGGCGGTTGCGACTTTGTGGCTGTCCGAGTCGCCGGCGTGGAATGTTTCATTGATGCGTTTGGCCACTTGCTCGGCCACACGATAACGCTGTTGATCGGTTTTGAGTACCAGGTACATCGCCCGGCTTTCGAGCATCTTGGCACCCTTCCAGACGAAGCCGCGTTTCAATGGCAGCTCGGATTCATTGGCTTTGCCACCGAGGGCGGACTGGATCGGCCCGCGTGCCATTGAAACCTCGTGGCCCTTCAACAGGCGGTTGCCATCGGTCACTGTGCCGAAGTCGTTCTGCTTCAAGTAATCGCGAACCTCGCCTTGAGAAGCGAAGGTCATCAGCGGGGTCGGTTGAAGAAGGCCACCCCGCAAGCTTTTGACCTTGCTACCCTGAGGGAGCGTCACTTCGACGTCAACGAGTTCATCGCGGCGAACGCCGGGTCGCACGATGGCGGTCACGATCACAACCGCGTGATCGGGCGAGTCGATGATTTCGGCTGGATTTTCGTATTTTTCACGCTTGAGTCGTTCGGAAATAGCGGTTCGTGCCTCGCAAGGCGGGGTCGCACCGCCATTGCCATCGAGGCCGTAGACGATCCCGTAGCCGCTGATCACCATGTCCACGGCATTGTCGAACTCGGCCGCGACATTGCTGACGATCTGCATCGCATCGGTAGCCGGTTGAGCATCGTCGATCTGAGGACGTGCGACCGTGGAGAAGTCTTTTAGAAAGCAGCCGGTCATCAGGAACGACACGGCCAGTAATAGATAGCGTTTCATCGGACTTTCTCCCCCGAGTGGCGTGCCGACTACCTTCCCCCGAAGGCGGTCCGGTCCGCGCGCACGATCCTTCAATGAATCGGTTGCGGGGCGAACGATAGGCTCGAAAGGGTATCGTGTCAACGGGGAAAATAAAGGCGAAGGGGCTCGTTCAATACCCCACAGCCGCCCCGTCTTTCCTGGCTTCCGTGCCGCCGTGCAACATGCCGGTTTTCCGGTCGATCCAGATTCCCTGGTATCCCCCGCCGTTGCGTTTGACCCAGTCCACCTGATGCCCGCGGCGGAGTAGTTCTTTCAGGATGTCCTCGGGCAGGCCGATCTCCGCCTTGATCGTCCCGCCGTTGGCGTCGGCCTTCCTGCCCGTCGGCGTCGAGGACCCGACGTGCTCCATTCGGGGGGCCTCGCCTGCTTGTTGCACGTCCATGCCGAAATCGAGCAAGTTCACCAGCACCTGCACGTGCCCTTGCGGTTGCATGTCGCCCCCCATGACGCCGAACGTGAACACGGGTTTGCCGTCTTTCGTGACCAGTGCGGGAATGATGGTGTGGAAAGGCCGCTTGCCAGGTTCCAGGCGATTGGCATGCTTCTCGTCGAGCGAAAAAAGTGTGCCGCGATTCTGCATCGCGAAGCCCAAGTCGGCCGCGGCGAGGCCGGAGCCGAAGCCGAAATAGTTACTCTGAATCAGCGAGACGCAGTTGTGGTCCTTATCGACGACGCACAGGTAGATCGTGTCGGCCTGTCCCAATTTCGGGTCGCCGGCTTCCAAGTTCGTTGATGCCTTCAGCGGATCAATCAGTTTTCGTCGGGCATCCGCGTACTTCTTGCTGACCAGCTCACTCACAGGGATCTTGGCGAATTCCGGGTCGGCATAGAACTTCGCCCGATCCTCATAGGCCAATTTCTTCGACTCGACAAGCAGGTGCCAATAGTCCGGCGACAACGGGCCCATCTTCTTCAAGTCGTATGATTCGAGCACATTCAGCATTTGCAGAACGGCGATGCCCTGCCCCGGCGGCGGCAACTCCCAAACGTCGTGCCCGCGATAGGTCGTCTTCACGGGATCCATCCATGTTGATGTGTGCTTGGCCAAATCGTCTTTCGTGAGAAGTGCGCCAACGCGGGTCGAGAACGCGGCCATTTTGTCGGCAAGTGTTCCCTTGTAGAATGCATCGCGGCCGTTCTTGGCGATCTCGCGATAGGTTGCACCCAGGGCTGGGTTCTTGAAAACTTCGCCTACCTTCGGTGCGTTTTGGCCGTCCAGCAAATACACTTTCGCAGTCTCGTCATGCCGAGCCAGCGTGCGTTCCGCACCACGCCAGTAGCCCGCGATCACCTCAGGAACCGGCACCCCCTTTTCGGCATACTCAATAACCGGGGCCAGCAAGTCATTGAAGCTCTTGGTGCCGAACTTGCGACGAAGTTCGTCCCAGCCATCCACGCAACCCGGAACGGACCAACTCAAAGGTCCGGTTGTGGGAATCTCGTCGAGTCCTTTGTCCGCGAAGTATTGCCGCGATGCCTTCATCGGCACGCGGCCATTCGCGTTCAGCCCGTAAAGTTTTCCGGTCTTCGCATCCCACACGATGGCGAACAAATCGCCGCCGATGCCGCAGGACATCGGCTCCAGCAAGCCCATCGCGGCACTCGTGGCGATGGCCGCATCAACGGCATTGCCGCCCCGCTTGAGCACATCGAGCCCTATTTGTGCCGCTAGCGGATGGCTCGTCGCCACCATGCCGTTCGGGGCGATCGTAACGGAACGGCCTGTCTTGAAGGCCGTGGGCGGGTTGCGTTCGCCGGCGATCGATTCATCCACGGACGTGCTCCACAACGAGATCGCCAGAAACGAAAGATACGTTGCTCGCATGCGATGTTCCTTCGGTGTTGATCAACAGATTACGCAGATTTCACAGATGAGAAGCAGGATTGCAGTTCGTTTTTCATCTGTGAAATCTGTGGATGGTCACTTATCCCCGCATCCGCTCAAACACATTCCTCGTAATCCGCTGCACGCGCTCATCAGGCCCTTGCGGCCTGCCATGATGCGAGATTGGCGGCATATGGCCTGGTGGCGATGAGAGGCCTTGAGCCCAGAAGATCGTCGAGGCGTTGAAGACGAAGTTGTTCTTCGGGCCGGGATAGATCGTGGCCGTGTAGTGCGATTCGCGGTCGTCGCCCGTGAAGGTTTTGCCGGCGGCAACAACTTCGAGGCCGGGGATCTTTGCGGGCGAGCCGTGGAACTCCCAGCCGACCAGGCCGAGGATGCTGTCCCCCTTTTTCATGCCCGTGCCTTCGAACATCCAGTGTTCCGGCTTGATTACGGTCCAGTCGCCCGAGCCGTTGAACGGCGTCACCGTCTGCGCGCCGATCAATGTTGATTCGTTCGGCCCGTCGAGCGGCAAGTCGGCCATCCACTTTTCTTCACCCTTGCGAATGCCGCCATAACGGCCGGCTCTTTCGAGAATGCGGTTCGTTGGTCCGGAGAACGGCGTAACGAAACAACACGAATTGCCGGAGAGGAAGCAGACATTCACGCCCGCCTTCACAGCGGCCTGCACGTTGTCGAACTGCTCGCGGCTCCAATATTCGTCGTGCCCGATGGAGATGAATCCCTTGGCTCGCAGCAACGATTTCGGATCGCTGTGTGCATCAAAGTTCGAGCAATACGTCACGTCAAAACCTTGCTGCTCCATCCAGAACGCGAGCGGAAACTCCCAGAGAAAAAACTCGCCGCTTCCTTGCGAAAGGGGGTTGTCAAAGATTTGCGTGTACTTGCCGTAGGGCCTGTCGAAGCTGACTTTCACGCCGGAAACGAGCGGCTTCTTGTCCGGGCGATCGTTCGTGTACAGCGAGTAACTGTCCGGCCACTTGTTGTACGCCTGCCAGGTGTTATCGCTGCACTGGAACAAGAAGTCGGCCGAGCGATCATCGCGAACGATGAAGATGATGTAACTCTGATAGCGATGTTTCGTGGCCGCGAGTTTGCCCACGTAGACGCCGCTGACCCAGTCTTTCGGAATCTCAAACGTGGTGCATTTGTCCCACTTGCATTCGTGAAGTCGGGCCTCTCCCACCGGCGGTGCCTCTTGAACCTTACCCTCGAACGGGCCCAGTTTCGCTACATGCCGGCCGCCCTTGCCGCCGTAGTAGCCGAGACGATAGAGGTCGATCGTGAAAGGCGAAGCGGGGTCGGTGCTCACGAAGAAGTCGATCTTCTCGCCGGGCTTCACGCTTTGGCGGGAGGCATAGCCCTCGATCATTCGCGAGCGATAAACGGTCTTCGGATCGACGCGAGTATAAGTGAGTTGCCAGTCGAGCGTGCCGGGCTTTTCGTTCTCGGACTTGATGAGCCCACTGGTTTTGGCGGGGGCAGAGTGAGAAACCAGCGGCAACGCGGCGGCACCGGCGATCGTGGCCAGCATCTCACGGCGATTCGGAGTAGTCATGGTGAAGCCTCGATTCGGGCAGGGATAGCGTAACCGAAAAGCAGCCTCGCACCCCTCAAATTCCTCGGGAAATTCTTTTTTGTAAAGAAACACTCACCCCTTCTAAAAATAGTCGCATTCTTTAATAAAGGCGAACGTCGGAACGAAAGACTGGTCCCATGCGGTTCGGTAAAATAATCTCGAAAAAATATCCAAAGTCGAGTTCACTTTTGCCGACTTCGCGCTATTGCTAGTGGTGACTTGAGAACAGTGAGCAGCCGTTTGGAACCGGATGCGACACAATCTCAAAGATGTTAACGGAGGTTCCCCGTGAGACACTCGCTTTTCCTCCTGCTTCTCCTCGCCGGACTTGGATTCGGCGAAGCCCCGTCTACCTACCCAGACCGAAGCAATCTGCTCGTTCTTCGAGGTAGCGAGGGGAAAGAAACGACGATCACGGATGCGGCTGGCTGGGCCAAGCGACGAGCCCACATTCTGCAGAACATGCATGCCGTCATGGGCACGATGCCAGCCGAGGATCGCAAAGTCGCCTTCGACGTCAAGTCCCTGGAAGAGTCGGACGAGGGCACATTTATTCGACACAAGCTCACAATCACGGTCGAGAAAGAAGATCGATTGCCGGTCTATCTGCTTGTGCCGAAAGCGAAAGGGAAGAAACCGGCGGTTGTCTGTTTGCATCCGACCAGCAGAGAGTTCGGCAAGGGAGTCGCGGCCGGCGTGGGTGGTAAGTCCGATCGACATTACGCGGTGCATCTGGCTGAACGAGGCTATGTCACCATTGCCCCCGATTATCCAAACATGGGCGAGTACAAGTTCGATGCTTACAAGAACGGCTACATCAGCACGACCATGAAGGCGATCTGGAATCACATGCGTTGTGTCGATTATTTGATCTCGCGTCCCGATGTGGATGGTGACCGCCTCGGGGCCATTGGCCATTCGCTTGGCGGGCACAATGCGATCTTCCTGGGCGTTTTCGACGAACGGGTGAAGTGCATTGTCTCGAATTGCGGCTTCTGTTCGTTTCCGAAATACATGAAGGGAAATCTCGCGGGCTGGAGCCACGACGGCTACATGCCACTGATTCGCACGAAGTACGATCTCAAGCCGGAGAAGATGCCGTGGGACTTTCCGGAAGCCGTGGCCGCACTGGCGCCGCGTGCCTTCCTTGCCAGCGCGCCGGTCAAGGATCACAACTTCGATGTGGAGGGCGTGAAAGACTGCATCAAGGCGGCTACGCCGGTTTACAAGTTGCTGGGCACAGAAGCGAAGCTGAAAGCTAACTATCCCGACGCGGATCACAACTTCCCGGAGGAAGTTCGCAAAGTGGCATACGAATTTCTGGATCAGTCGTTGAAGAAGTGATATTGGATGCCTCGCTTCGGGATCCGCCTTGCGGGAAGCCCGAAGCGAAGCGCGGCTTATTGCGTCTACAGTCCTTCCACTTCCCACCCCTTGCGGTAGGTTCGCCGGACGAATTCGTTCGCCTTCTTGACGTTCCCGATTTCGAGCTTTGCGGCATCCCACATCAGAGTCTCGTTCTGGAAGCGAGTAGCCAGGCAACCCAGCAGGATCGATTCCGTGAGCGGCCCGGAATACGAGAATGGGGCCGAGGTCTTACCATTGCCGCGAACGGCCTCGATGAATTGCAGATAGTGATTTTCGCCAGGGATCCGCTGCAACTTGGCGTCCTTGAACTTCTCGGTCGGCAGCAGAACGGCCGTGCCTTCACCATAAGGAGAGTACATGACCCCTTCGGTGCCAAGGTAGATCGATCCCTGGGAGGAGACTTTGTCCCGGCCGGCCAGCTTCTGCACTTCCATCGGCGGTCGCAAATCGCCACTGTACCACGTTAGTTTCAATTCCTTTGTTGTCTGCTTCGTTTCTGGGAAAACATATTTCACTAGCGTTTTGAGGGCCCAGCTATCGGCATTCGGCAAGTCTCCTTCGGATCGCACCTGCGTCGGCGCGGTCAATTCGAGTGACGCAAACACGGGGTCGAGAATATGGCAACCCATATCGCCGTAGGTGCCTGTGCCAAAATCAAGCCGCTTGCGCCATTCACCCGGATGGTAGTAGCCCGCGATGAACGGCCGCTCCGCCGCCACGCCGAGCCAGCCGTCCCAATTCAGGTTCTTCGGGACCGGATCGACCTTGGCCGGGCGGGGATTCGTATCGCCCCAAGCCTTGCCGCTCCAGCTATGCACTTCCTTGACCTTGCCAATCGCACCCGACTGAATGATCCCCACGATGCTGCGATGTTCTGCGGCCGAGTGGATTTGAATGCCCATCTGGCTGATGATTTTTTTCTCGGCCGCGACCTTGGCCAACTGGCGGGCTTCGTAGATCGTCTGCGTCAATGGCTTCTGAGTGTAGACGTGCAATCCCTGTTGCATGGCGCGCATGGTGATCGGTGCGTGCATATGGTCCGGCGTGGACACGTTGACGGAGTTGAGCCCCTTTTCCTTGTCCAGCAACTCACGCCAGTCCTGGTAGACCTTCACGTCGGGGAATTTCTTCTTCACCTCGGCAATCCGGCCGAGATCCACTTCGGCAACGGCAACCAACTTGAAGTGCTTGCTGCCCGACAGCGAGCCAATGTCCGAGCCGGCCATGCCGCTGGCACCGAAGCTGGCATGCATCACGGTTTCGCTCGGCGCAGCGGTCGCGTGATGGCGGAACACGAAGGGAGCAGCAAACCCGGTCGCCAGTGCACCAAGAGCGGCTCGGCGAGTAATGGGAGTGGGATTCATGGAAATTCCTTTGGAGAGTTTGAGGAAGGCCTTGCGAAGAATTTACTCCGCCGATCGACGAATGACGAGCGTTCGTGGAGGAAGTTGTTTCTTGAAGAGTTCACGCAAAGACGCAAAGACGCAAAGAAAAAGACAAAAAAGCAATTAGTCGTGTGGAGAAGGAATTCGAGTAGTTGGTTTTTAAGGCTTGCTTTGCGGCTTCGCGTGAGCGATTCTCATCAGATTTTTTCAGGCGAGTATTGGGCGAATCAACTCGCCGTGCACATCGGTCAGTCGCATATCGCGGCCGCCGAAGCGGAAGGTCTGTTTCTTGTGATCGACGCCGAGCAAGTGCAGAATCGTGGCGTGCAGATCGTGCATCTCGACAATCCCTTTCACCGCCTTGTAACCCCACTCATCGGTTTCGCCATGCGCCACTCCGCCTTTCGCACCGCCGCCGGCGAGCCAGACCGTGAAGCCATATTGATTGTGATCCCGGCCATTCGCTCCCTGGGCGAATGGCGTTCGGCCAAATTCGCCTGCCCAAACGACGAGCGTGTCCTTCAACAGCCCTCGTGCCTTGAGATCGGTCAACAGACCGGCGATCGGCTGATCGACGGCAAGTGCGTTCTTCTCATGGCCATTTTTCAGATCGGAATGCTGATCCCAGCGGTCGCCACCCGCCGGTGGGCAGGTCAACTGAATGAATCGCACTCCACGCTCCACAAGCCGCCGAGCAATCAGACATTGCCGGCCAAACGTTTGCGTGTGCCCAAAGGAGGAATCGATCCCATAGAGTTTCTTGGTCGCATCCGATTCGCCCTTGAGGTCCATCAATTCCGGAACGGCTGCCTGCATTCGGAAGGCGGTCTCGTAGTTCTTGATGGCCGACTCGATCTCGTCGGCCCCGGCGAAGCGTTCCTTGGCCCCCGCATCCAGCTTGCGAAGCAGACCGAGTTTGCCGCGTTGCAGTGCCGAATCGGGTTCGAGAGGCACAATATTCGCAACCGGCGGATTTCCGGCGCGAAATACGGAGCCCTGGAAAGCGGCCGGGAGAAAGCCGCTATTGAAATTGTCCAGCCCGCCAGGTGGGATCAGCCCGCCGTTCAGAACGATGAAGCCGGGCAGGTCCTTGCTTTCCATGCCAAGCCCATAACCGATCCAGGCTCCCATGCTCGGCCGCCCTTGCACACCGCTGCCCGTGTGCAGGAAATAGTTCGCGCTTGTGTGTTCCGGAAACTTCGAGGTCATGGAGTGAACGAAGGCGAGATCATCGACGCACTTCGCAACGTGCGGAAACAACTCGCTCACCCATTGGCCGCACTCGCCGTGTTGTTTGAATTTCCACGGCGAGACCATCACCTTGCCGACGCTATTGAACTGCGTGGGCTCTACTTTGAAGATCGAGTTCGGGTCCTTGCCGTTGTGTTTTTCGAGCAGCGGTTTGTAATCGAACGTGTCAACTTGCGATGGCCCGCCATCCATGTAGAGGAAGATGACTCGCTTGGCCTTGGGCGTGTGATGCGTGCCATGCACGCTGCCGTGAGAATCCTCGGCCAACAGAGTCGACAGTGCGAGAGCGCCGAAGCCGCTGGCGGTGCGAGCCAGCATTTCACGGCGTGTGGGATACATGAACATCGATCGGATCCTCTTCTCGTTCGATCTGAGTATCGCGCCGCACCTTGTAGCGGAAGTCCCACGACTTCTGCTACAAGGCTCGAATCAATCCAGGTACACGAATTCCTTCGTGTTGAACAGCGTGTGCGCCAAGTCGCTCCACGGCTTCACATCATCGGGCTTTACGCCATGGCGTGTCGCTTGTTCGTTCACGAATTCGACACACGCGGCGATTTCACTTGTCGTCGCAGGGCGACCGAACGCTTCGTGATACATGCCACGCACGCGATCTTCGTTCGTTCCGGGACGAGCGAGGGCCGCCTTTGCCCACACGCTCGCCTGCTGATGCACGAACGGATCGTTCATCAAGATCAGGGCCTGAGCCGGCACGTTCGAGACCTGTCTTCGACCCACGGTCGAAAACGGAATCGGCGTATCGAAGGCGAGCAGCATCGGATTCAGGAAATTGCGACGCACGCCGAGATAGATCGACCTGCGACCCATCCCATCGGGCGGCCCGCTTGTGGCCGGCTTGCCGCGTCCTTCGAGGAACGGAGTCAGATGAATGGGGATTGGCGAACCGAGCGCCGTGCGATCCAGCCGGCCCGAAACGGCCAGCATCGAGTCGCGGATCGCTTCGCCTTCGAGTCGCCGCAGGTGGGCCCGGTGCAGAAGCAGATTCTGCGGATCAGCCTTCGCGGATTCCGTGTCGCCCTGGGTTGCCATGCCGTAAGTGCTCGAAAGAGCGAGGTCGCGAATGAGACGCTTGATCGACCAGCCATCGCGCACAAAGCGATTGGCCAGGTGATCGAGCAATTCTGGATGAGTCGGCAGTTCGCCCAGCAAGCCAAAATTATCGACCGTGGCCACGATGCCACGACCAAACAGGTGGTGCCAGACACGATTGACGGCCACCCGTGCCACGAAGGGATTCGCAACCGGATCCGTCATCTGTCGAGCCAGTTCGAGTCGGCCGCTCCCGGGCGAGGTCGATACCGGGGCAGTTCCCGAAAGTGCTTCCAGGAATCGACGCGGCACGCGCTCGCCCAGCCCGCGCGGCGAGCCACGGATGAAGACCTGCTCGTCGAAGGCGGTTCCTTCCCACATCGCAAGTGCCAAACGAGAACGAACGATGATATTTTTCAGTGCCTCTGTTCGTTCTTTCGCGAACCGCGTGGCAACTTCCTTGATCTCGGGCCGTTCGTTGACCAGATACAGCAACACGTTTGCAAGTCGTGCTTCCCTCGCGGTTGCAGGGCCGGACTTCAGGGCTGCAAGCAATTCGCTTTCATAAGCACCTGCGAGTTCATTCGTGTTCTTGAAGTTTCCGCCTGGGATGAATGCCGACGTTGGCAGTGCGGGTGCTCGGTCCGACTGCACCACCATCGCGATGGCGAGTTCGCCCTCCTTGCCTGGAGTGAACTCGATGTGGGCGTAGTGCCCCTTGTACGGTGTCAGATCGTGCGTGATCCAGCGGAGGCCTTTCGAGAATGGGATATCTTGAACGATCTGCCCATGCAGCGGGCCAGCCACCAAGGTGTGATTGTCGATGGCCGCGTAAGCCATGCCGCCGCCGGAAACCAGGTAATGCACCTTGCCGCCAGTAACTTTGAAGCCAGGCGTGCGAATGCTTCGACCCGCCCTTTGCCGACGACCGAGCGATCCATGGTCGAGTTCCGTACCTGGGGCGGATTCGAGAACGTCCCAGGCTTTGTCGTACTCCGCGGCCGAGTGGTCTGTGAAACGCACTTGCCCATCCGCATCGACTCGCAACTGGCCCGGTCGCATCGGGCGGATTCCGAAACTCCCCTCGTCCGGCAGCCATTCGTGTGGCTTGTTGTTCGCGTAGTCGATCACGACTTCAACCGGAACGGATTCTTTCGGGGATTGCAGCGAGGCGATCAGCGTGGCCAGTTGTTTCTCCTCGTCCTTCGAGGCTTCTGTGGAGAGTTTGGCCCAGAGATGTAAGGGGTGCGAGCGATCGCGCGAAGCTCGAAGCGTTTCCTCAACCATCGCGGAAAGAGCGACAACGTCCAGATTTTTGGCCTTCGCCAGGTCGGCGAGTTTCGTCTTGAACGAGTCCGAGAAGTCGGAAGATCGAATCACATTTTGCGATTCTTTGCCCGCTTCGCGATCGTTAAAGCGGATCTCATCGATGCCGATGTTGCCCCAGCCTCCGGTCGCTTCATCGACAATCTGGATGCGGGCGGTTTTGCCTTTGAAGTCGCGCACGTCCCATCGCGCCGGGACCATTTGATTGTTGTCTGGCCCCACGGCCGTGCGTGCGACTTTGCCATCAATCAGCAGGTTCACGCAGGTCTTGCCGGCATACGAGCCGCCACCGATGAGGAACGTGATCGATCGATGACTAATAGTGAACTCACGCGAGGTCATCGTGCCGGTGAGTGCGTCCCCTTTGGTGACGTCGCCGCCGGGACGGACGTTGTGCGAGTTCACAAAATACTTGCCGATGGCGTTGATCTTGCCTTGATAGGGGGCGATCGTTGTCAGCGATTGTGGCTTGTCGCCGAACGCGGCGCCTGTGACTTTCCAGTTCGCGTAGGTGCCGCTCTCGAAATCCTCGAAGACGACATCGCCAGACGGAGTCCCAACGATGTCCGTTCCGCTCAGAATCAACACGCGGGCTGCCTGGAGGTAAGCCAACATTTTCTTGGCCAATGGCTCGAAGGTTTTCGCGAGACTGGCAGCGAGTGCCTTGGCCTGACGTTCGTTGATCGCATCCAGGTCGGCTGCGACACGCCGGTTTTGGTCGAGCGAATCGAAACGCACGAGCCGATAGCCCGCACTTTCCATGAAGCCGTAGAGAGCGTAGTAGTCCTTGGTGGCGATGGCATCGAACTTGTGATCGTGGCAGCGGGCACACGAGACAGTAAGGCCGACAAAGGCCTTTGTGAGTACGTCGATGCGGTTGTCGAAACGGTCCGCTTGATCTTGTCGAATATCAACCGGCGAGTGAACTTCTTCCCCCAGGAACCAGAACCCGGTGCCGAGGACGGATTCGTTGAAGCCTTCTTTCGGATGAAGCCGAGGCTTCTCGATCAGATCGCCCGCAACATGCTCACGCACGAGGTGGTCGTACGGAACGTCGGTATTCAACGCTCGAATCATGTAGTCGCGGTACTGATAGGCATTTGGAATGATGGCATCGAATTCGTGGCCTCGCGTCTCGGCGTAGCGCATCAGATCGAGCCAGTGCCGCCCCCAGCGTTCGCCGAAGTGTGGCGACTCTAGAAGGCGATCGACGACTTTCCGCTTCGCTTCTGCTGAACTATCCGCGAGAAACGCATCGATCTCCGCAGGCGTTGGTGGCAAGCCGATCAGGTCGAAAGTCACACGTCGAATCCAGGTCCGACGCTGCGCGGCGGGGGCCGGCTTCATGCCGCTTGCTTCCAGTTTCGCCAAAATGAATCGATCTACCGGATCGGTCGGCCAGGCCGCGTTCTTCACGTCCGGAGGCATGGTCGGCCGAACCGGCTGCCAGGCCCAGTGTTCGCGTTTGCGTTTCGCCAAGTCGAAAGTCGAGGTGCTCGGCACGGCCACTGCCGTATCGTTCGGCCAAATTGCTCCGTCCTTGACCCACGCTTCCAGATCGGCAAGATGCTGAGCGGTCAACTTGCCGCTTGGCGGCATCTTCAGCTCCGAATTCTGAAATCGAATCGCCTCGATAAGTTTGCTTTTATTGGGACTACCGGGCAACAGAACTGAACCGTTGTCGCCCCCTTTGAGCATTCCCGTTCGCGAATCGAGTCGCAAACCGCCCTTGGGTGCTTTGCCTTTCGTGTCGCCGTGGCACTTGAAGCAATGCTCGACGAGGATTGGACGGACTTTCTTCTCGAAAAACTCGGCCGAACCGGCCGGCTCTGCAGCAGTTGCGCATGGAATGACAAGAACGAGAGCCGCGAAACAGGCCAACTTCATCGCGGGAACTCCGGAGACGAAAGCAACACGGAAAGTGGAGACGGCAGGCATGTATGTTATACCGGATGGTAACGGATATGAAAAGCCATCGCGAAGGATGCCGCCGGCTCGACATTGCTGGATAAAACAAGAAACACGATTCTCACCAATTACTGGACAAGACCATGCGAACGCGAGCTATCGGAGGAACGGTTTTTTTTCTTGTGGGTTGCCTGACACTGCCCGTGGCCGCAAAAGACATCCCCATCGTACCGCCGGCCAAGGCCGGACTTTCCGAACAAAAGCTGGCTGAGGTGAACAAGTTCATGGAGGGGCAAGTCGTTGACAAGAAGATTGCCGGCGGCATCGTAGTGGTCTCTCACGACGGCAAGATCGGCCACTTCCGGGCGTATGGCCAAATGGACGTCGAAGCCAACAAGCCGATGAAGGAGGACACGATCGTTCGGCTCTACTCGATGAGCAAGGCGATCACGACGGCCGCCGCACTCGTGCTTGTCGATGCGGGGAAGATCAAACTGAACGATCCCGTTTCCAAGCACATTCCGAGTTTTGCGAAACTGCAAGTCGCCGCGAAGGATGGCCTTCGCGGTCCGAGTCGCGAGATGACCGTGCAGGATTTGATGATGCACACATCGGGCCTGACGTATGGGGCTGGACCGGATTCTTTAAAAGAGGCCTATAGTCGCCTGAAACCGCTTGATTCGGCCAACCTCAAGGAGATGGCGGACAAGCTCGCTCAGGTTCCGCTCGCGCACGATCCTGGTGCGGATTGGACTTATGGCGTGTCCACCGACGTCCTGGGACGAGTGATCGAAGTCGCAAGCGGCAACAGCCTCGACGTGTTCCTGCAGAAGACCATCTTTGAACCACTGGATATGCCGGACACGGCATTCAGCGTGCCGACCGACAAGATCTCCCGCTTTGCCGCCAACTACAGCCGTTCGAAGAATGGGCTCAAGCTGGTTGATGCCCCGGAGAAATCGAAGTTCTCCAAGGCGGTCACGTTCTGCTCCGGCGGCGGCGGACTAGTCGGCACGGCCCGAGACTACATGCGATTCTTGACCATGGTGCAGAATGGCGGCGAACTCGACGGCAAGCGAATACTCAAGAGCGAGACCGCGAAGCTCATGATCACGAACCAGCTTCTTAAGGAGGCATTCCCCATTCATTTCGGAACCGAGAAACGATTCGGCACCGGCTTCGGCCTGGGCTTTTCGGTCCGCACGGAAAACACGAAATGGGATCCAGCCGGCCTCGTCGGCGAATACGGTTGGGGCGGCGCGGCCTCCACGCATTACTGGGCGAGCCCGGCCGACAAGCTGATCGTGTTGACCCTCGAACAGATCATGCCCTATCAGTGGGACACGGAGTTTGGCATCAAGAAGCTCGTTTATGATGCCATTCAGAAGTGAGCCTGACGCGCCAGCGGTGAAAAAATCCTACTTTTCCTTGCCTTGAAAGTTGCGTGTGGCGAGGAGAAATGTTTCTTCGCTGGCGTTTCAGGCTCCAAGGATCTCTGCCAAGATCAACCCATCGGCAGATGGCCTTGCCCCGGCTTTACGGAGGCGAGGTCGGTCGAGCCGCCGACAAGTTCCACCAGGTCCGAGGCCCCGATTGGATGTGGAAGCGCAAATCGCTCGCCGTACTTGAACCCGCAGCGGGCACCGTCCGCAGCGGCCTGTCCGCTGATGAAGTGCTTTACCATCTCGAATCGTGCCGGATCGAACTGAGATTCGTAGCAGCGAATCGCGGCCAGCTTTTGCTCGAACGTGTCCGAAACGTCGATCACGAATGTGCTGTGCCAGATCCGCTGCTCCGCGTCGAAAGGGAACGGGGCGTAAACGAGGTGCGGCACGCGATAGGCGGACGTGCCGGCAAATCGGTCGTCCCACTTGGTCAACTGAGAATAGAATCGGCTCGCTTCCGCTAGCAGGTGCCCCTGGTGATGATCGGGCGATGCGGCGGGTGTGCGACCGGCAACGGTGAGAAGCACTTTCGGCTGAAATCGCCGTAGTTCGGCGCCGAGTGCGAAGCGGCCTTCCGGCGAATCCATCAGCACGCGATTTGGCAAGCCGAGATTCACGCGTACCTGCACCCCAAGGATTTTCCGGGCAGCTTCGGCCTCGCGGATTCGTATCTCCTCCGAGCCACGGGGGGTGGGTTCGCCCGAAGTGAGGTCGATAATGCCGACGCGATAGCCCTGCTTCACCAACTTGGCGAGCGTTGCCCCGCAGGTGATTTCCAGATCGTCCGGGTGCGGAGCGACCGCGATGACGTCGAGCGTTTCGGACATTTCAGATTCACTCCCGTAGCCGCACTCGTAAGAATGCGGGAGGCCGCGCCCGAGTAAAGTCTCCCGCACTCTTACGAGTGCGGCTACCGCGATTCACCAAGCAGGCCAAGCAGCGAACCGGCCTCCTTCGCGTCCTCGAACTTCCAGCATTTGGCCAGCACCGCGTCCGCCGTGGCCTTGCCGTAACGCGGTTCCACCAAGGTGCGGAACTTGGTTTCCACCTCGCCATCGGTCATGGGGTTGCCGGCGTGGCCGCGTGGGAATTCCACTTCGTGCGTAAACTGCCGGCCATCCTGGAGCGTAACGACAATGCGATTGGGGATGCCGCGTGGGTAACGCGGGGTCAACGAATCGTCCAGATGAATCTTGACCTTGGTGAGAAGTGCCAGGATGTCCGGTGCCGTGAATCGCTCCGGATCGAACTGCTTGAGCGTGACTTCGCCATCCATCAGGGCGACGGCCGTGCAATACGGCAGGCTGTGGTCGGCCGTCTCGCGTGTTCGTGGTGCCCAGGCTTCGGCGTATTTGCCGATGATGTTGTAGCTGGCCTCGAATGTATAAATATCGACCGAGGCGATTTGCGAGACATCGCCAATCTGGCGTCTCAGCAGCAGCGCCGCGTCGATGGCACTTTGCGAATGGTACTCCGCCGGCCAAAACTTGATGTAGGTCTTGTCGATCATGAAGGCGGCATCGTCGTCGAACTCGGCTCCCATCGGTGCCACGCTGAATGGCTCGCGGGTGACGAGTTTCATGAAGCCGAGATCGCCTTCGAAGATCGGTGCTGGCCCGGTCATTCCCTCGGCCGCAAGCGTGGCGGCAAATACACCGTTGCGAGCCGCGTTCGCGAACGCACAGCCT
Source organism: Gemmataceae bacterium (assembly GCA_009691845.1). Taxonomy (GTDB): domain Bacteria; phylum Planctomycetota; class Planctomycetia; order Gemmatales; family Gemmataceae; genus SIAJ01. Next base: position 66,678 of record SIAJ01000011.1, on the reverse strand, counting down.
TTCCACATGCTCAACTCGCCGGACCGCGTTTGCCGCAAGGCGACATTGCAGGCTCCGGCGAGGCCGATGGCATGCGTGGTTCGCACGGCATCGAGTTTCATCAGTTTGCTAGCCGCGATGGCTGACGAGATGGCCCCGTAGGTCACGTGATCCACGCCTTGCTTGCGGAGCGAACTGGCATCGCAAAGCCGACACTGAATTTCGTAGGCCAGCACGGCCGCCGTGAGAATCTCGCGGCCCGTGGCTCCTACCGCTTCGCCGACGGCGAGGACGGGAGCCAGATTGTCGCTGGGATGGGCGGGTTCCTTGGAAAGATAGGTGTCGTTGAAGTCGAGATAACGAATAAGCAAGCCATTAACGAATGTGGCCCATTCGACACTGGAACGCCCACCGCCAAGGAGCGTGGCACCCGGCGTACTGCTCAATCGCAAAGCACACTTCCGAGCGATTGCGAACGCATCCGACGGCATGGCACCGACGGCCGTGGCAAACGAGTCGATCAGTCGTCGCTTGGCCTCGTGGACGGAGGAGGCCGGAAGTTGCTCGAATTTCAATCGCGTCGAATACGCGGCGAATCGCTGGGCGAGAGTTTGCGAAATGGTCATGGCGTCTCCGCGTTGTTTAGATGGAATTGAAATATGGGAACGTGCTTGCATTTTCTTCCCTCCATGCGTTGCGGCCAAGAGTAGTAGGCGCACTCCGAGTGCCGTAAGCGATTGGCAATTGTAGAATGTCGCGTAGCGAAGGAAGCAACGGCACACGGAGTGTGCCTACTACTCTTGATGCTGAATCTGGAATTCCAGACACAAACATATGTTGATGCGCTACTGGTTCCCGATCGCGATCGCTGGGCTCTTCATTCTGAGCCTGCCGGCCGTCGTGCTGTTTGCAGCCGAGTTGGCTGGTTACGGTGGCGAGGCGAACGCTCGGCTCGAATCACTGGTCGGCCTGAGCCATCACACTGCCCTGCCCTCCTGGGCCGCGATTCTGTTGTTCCTCGTTCCGATCGGCCTGCTGCTTCTCTATTTTCTGAAGCTGAAACGCAAGCCACACGTCGTGCCGAGTACGTTTCTGTGGAAGAAGAGCATCGAGGATCTGCACGTCAACCGTCTGCTCCAGTGGTTGCGAAAAAATATCCTTCTCTTGCTCCAACTTTTGGTGCTGCTCGCAGCGATCTATGCCGTGCTGGCCCCGAGGATGCATGGCACGGAAGCGTCGGGCCGGCACTACATCTTGCTCATCGATAACTCGGCCAGCATGTCCGCAACCGACATCGAGCCGACACGCCTGGAGTGGGCGAAGAAGGAAGCACTCAAGGAAATCGATGCGGCGACGGATGCGGACTTCGGCATGGTGATCGTCTTCAATTCGTCCGCCGAGATTCGCCAGTCATATACATCGAATCGGGCATTGTTGAGGCGAGCGGTCGAGGGGATTGGACCCACGAACCACCCGACACAAGTGGATGAAGCGTTCAACCTGGCGGCCAGTCTGGCGAATCCGATGTTCTCCACGGAAGACGCGGCCGTGCGGCCCGAGAACCCGGAGCCAGGCAAGGAACGCACCTATGCCGCGGCCGAAGGTATTCAGGCCGAAGTGCATCTCTATTCGGACGGACGTTTTGCCGATGTGCCAAACTTCGCCCTGGCGAACTTGCAACTGACGTTTCATTCGCCCGGCTCGGACTCTGTTGGCCACGCGGACAACGTGGGCATTGTTCGCTTTGATGCCGTGCGCGATGAAGAAGACCCGACTCGCGTGCAGGCTTTCGTTCGGGTATTAAACTTCCGCAACGTCCCCGCGAAGATTGGCGTCGATCTCGATGTGATTTCAGGTGGAAAGGCCGTGCAGGATGTACGTCACCGTGAGTTGCCCTTGGCTGCCCGCGTCTATCAGGCACCGATTGAGAATGATCCTTCGCCGACAAACGTTGGTAAGGATTCACCCGGCGAATCGGTGGCGAAGTTCGATCTGACGGGTATCGAGGAGAACTCGGACATCACGATTCATGTCAGGTTGACCGGCCTGGCCGATGCATTCGCGGCCGACGATCAGGCCTGGATCGTCCTCGGAATTGTGCGGAAGGCCCGCATCTTGATCGTAACCAGTGCTAATCCGTTGCTAGAGTATTTCTTTGAGGCACGCTCGACACGGCTCGTCGCGGATGTCGATTTCATCAAGCCGGTCCAACTCAAGGATTCCAAGAGCTACATCGATCCGGCTCGCGAAGGCAAATACGACCTGGTGGTATTCGATCGTTGCACCCCCGAACGATTTGACGACATGCCACGGTCGAACACGATGTTTGTCGGTCGCCCGCCGCCGCACCCCGACGGGACCGAGAACGGTTACAAGGTGGAGTCAGTTCAATTTCCGCCCATTCGTGGTTGGCAGGACGCGGACCCGGTGATGCGCGGCTTGCGGGGCTGGCACGAACTGGAAATTGCCGAGGCGCTACGATTTAACAACTTGCCGCCGAAAACCCCGAGGCTTGTGGAAGGCGATCGCGATATGCTGCTGCTCTTCACTCTCTCGCGTCAAGCCTACAAGGACCTCGTGTTGGCATTTCCCTTGGCCACGGACGATGCCAAGTGGAATACGCGCTGGTTCCTCAAGCCGTTGTTTCCCCTGTTTTTACGTAACGTGCTCTATTCGCTCGGCAACGTCCGCGATGCGACGACAGAAGACACGGTTCGCCCCGGCCAGCCGAAACCATTACGGCCATTCGGTGACGTGAAGGTGATCAGGGTCCGTAGTCCTTCGGGAACCGATTCGAAGCTGGAACGCGGCAGCCGTTCGATGTTCGCGTTTGGAGCGACAGGGGAACTCGGGGTGTATCAGGCCAGTTGGGAAGATCAGAAGCGCAAGTTTGCCGTGAACTTGTTCGACGCAAACGAGAGCAACATCGAGCCGAGGCCAAGCGTGAAGATTGGAGAGGTCGAAGTTCAGGCCGGCCCGGCTCGCAAGCAGCCGCGTGAATTGTGGCGCTGGGTCGTGCTCGCTGCCCTGGTGTTCTTGTTGCTCGAATGGTGGATCTACAATCGGCGGGTTCAAGTGTGATACGAACCAGGTGCTGCGTCTATTGAAATGCACCGTTCGAGAAGCAACTTCAAGACATTTCGGTTTTCCAACGTTTTTTCGAAAGTCCGGTCGCGAACGAGGTTCCGAATGAAGGAATGATGAGGATCGCATGGTGGTGGTTGCGGTTGTAGGGGTCATTCCGCTAGAATTCGATTGAACCTGCCGGTTGAAATGCGCGTCGTTCCCCCAAGTAGCCGGGACTCTTCCCCGGAGAAAGGATGGCCGCCCCATGTCCGACCCCCATCAGCAGTCCCCGCTTGAGGCGAGCGTGCTGGTCCTGAACAAGATGTTCATGGCTGTGCATGTGATCAGCGTCAAGCGGGCGTTTTGCCTCCTCTTCAAGGAATTGGCCGAGGTTGTCACGCTCGAAGACGGTCAGTACATGACCTACGACTTCGCCACTTGGCGTGAGGTGAGCGAGTTCAGGGCCAAGCATGTGCGCGAGGCAGACGAGGACTGGGTCCGGGCGGCCACTTGCGAAATTCAAGCGCCGCGAGTCATTCGCTTGCTGGAGTACGACCGCGTGCCGAAGCAGACGGTGAAGTTCAACCGCCGAAACATCTTTGCCCGCGACCACAACCAGTGCCAGTACTGCGGGAAGAAGTTTCCGACCAGCGAACTGTCTCTGGACCACATCATCCCCCGGGCCCAGAACGGGAAAACGACGTGGGAGAACATCGTGTGCGCGTGCGTCGATTGCAACGTCCGCAAGGGTGGCCGTACGCCTCGGCAGGCGAGCATGGCGCTGATCCGCAAGCCGGAAAAGCCAAAGCGCAGCCCGCTGCTGGCAATCAAGCTGACCCAGCGGAAGTACCAGTCGTGGCAGACGTTCCTGGATTCTGCTTACTGGGATGTGGAGTTGAAGTAAGGAGACAAAAGGGCGAGTCCACGATGTGCCGGGGGTGTACTGCTAACGCCCTCGGACTACATTCGGGGATTTCGCCAATCGATACTCGATCACTTCACGCCGGCGTTTCCCGACGCTCGATCTATCTCATTTGCATCATCTCGGAACAGAGTCCTGCAAAGTACCCCTTGGCTGCTCCAAATCGTACCGAGCAACAGTGCTACCAATTGCAACCAGCAGGATCATCGGGATTTATTGCGCGCCGATCTTTACTGAGGCAAGGGCGATTAGAGTTGGCGGCGGCAGACCAATTGCAATCGACCTGAGTATGTGGTGTGTCGCGCTCGTTGGTCAGTTCACTTTCCGCCAAAACAAGATTCATGCTGGATCAAAACAAGAATAGGCAAAGTGGGAATGCACCCTTCTCCAGCATGCGCAAATCCAACTCGGTCCCTCGATCATGAGGGTATCGAAAGCCGTTTGTTGTTTCCAAACAAGAGTTTACGACACGGAGTTGCCGAGGTCTCGTAAGGACGCGGCAGCCTTTGTGAGTCGAAACAAGTACGAACGCTTGTTTGGACAACCATTAGATTCGATCTTGTAATTTCCTTTCGCCCGACCTATTGCGTGCCGACATGAAAACTTCATTCCATTTCCGATCGCTCCTCTCCTCCGCAGGTGTACTCCTTCTGGTAGCCGAAGGCGCGGCTCAAGACATTGCCTTGCTGCTCCAGCAGATGGGATCGCCACATTACCGGACGCGGGAGAACGCCTTCCGTGTGCTTCAGAAAGAGGTGCACCGCGCCGACGTTTTTGAGCGACTACAAGGGCCGTTTCCGGATCCAGAGATCGACCACCGGGCCTACAATCTCCGAGAAGAGTATGTCAACTCCCTCAAACCGGCGAATTTGCCAACATTGCCTTGGATCGACATGCTTCCGGGCACTGGATATCCGGGTGCCGATAAAATCATGTGCGATTACCTGGCTCGGTGTGGTGGACACGGGCGATCCCCATTGTGGATCGGGGACATGGAGGCGACTCGACTGTGGGTGCGCGACCTCGTGGCCCAACGCGTTCCGCGGTCTCAAATCATGGCCACGCTTAACGCGATGGGAGAGGTGCAGAAGAAAAGCACGTACTACAACGGATACTTACGTGCACTTGAGAAATGACAGATAGCTCGAACTCTTTCGCCCTTCACGTTTTCCAGGCATAGTCGATATCATTTTCGAACTGCCGCTCGGCGACGGAAGAACTCGTCCACGATCGTGCCTAGCAGTAACGTCAACCCAATCACAACGGGAATCACCGAATCCGGGATTTCCTTGCCATTGATCTCAACGAAGCTCATCGCGTTTTGCAATAACGGCAAGACGGCCGCTCCGAGCAAGATGCCGATGGCTGTTCCTTCGCCCCCCTTCAGGCTGCATCCACCGAGCACCGCTCCGGTGATCGCGAACAGTTCCCAGTTCGTACCAGCCGTGTTGGGGTCGGCAGTTCGGACATCGAGCAACATCAAGATTCCACCGAGACTGGCGAGCGTGGAAGAGATAACGAACGCCAACACTCGATAGCGATCGGTGGCGATGCCGGAATAGCGGGCTGCCGACTCGTTGTATCCGATCGCGTACCAGTAGCGGCCAATGACGCTCTTGTGCAAGATGAAGCCAATGGCCACTGCGAGCATGATCATCACGAAGAGTTGAGCGGGAAAGAGCAGCGCCGAGTTTTCATCTTTGCCGATCAGCACCCAGCGAAGCCAGTCAATCGAGTCCGTCATCGAGGGGTTTTCTTGCTGAATGTCAGACAGGCCCACGGGTCGCTTGCTGATGTAGCGGGCGATGCCGCGATAGATAAACAGGCCGCATAGCGTCACGAGAAAGGCCTGAAGTTTCAGTCGCGTAACCAGCAAGCCGTGGGCAAGCCCGACCAGCATTCCTCCCAAAAGAACGATTCCCGCCGCAGGAATGGGCCGGACTCCTTCGCCCATGAGCAAACCGAACGTGATGGCAGCCAAACCGGCGACGGAACCGATCGACAGATCGATGGCACCCGTGACGATCAATACCGCCACGCCCAGCGTGAGAACGCCATAGAACCCCTGGCGATTAGCCACGTCGATGAGGTTGCGAGAACCAAAAGCGTTCTCGTCCGCCAAGCGTAGTGTAACGTACAACGTTACCAACAAGATGAGGACACCGGCAATGCGGAGCATGTGTGATTCTTTCGTTTACAGTGCACCCGTCGCCAAACGCATGACGGCTTCCTCGGATAGCTCATCGCGATTCAGTTCTCCGGCCAACTTTCCTTCATGCAGAACCAGCACGCGGTCGCTCATGCCCAAAACTTCTTCCAGGTCGCTGGAGATCATCCAGACGGCCACGCCCTCGGCCGCAAGTTTGTCCATGAGGCCGTAGATTTCACTTCTTGCTCCGACATCGACGCCACGCGTGGGTTCATCCAGAATGAGAACGCGTGGTGTCCGTGCCAGCCATTTGCCGAGAACGACCTTCTGTTGGTTTCCACCCGAGAGCAGGCCGACAACCTGATGGACGCTCGGCGTTTTCACGCGTAATCGCTCGCACAAATCGTTGCTGGACGCGAGTTCCTTCCGCCTCGATACGATACCGTTCGTGCTGAGTCGATCCAGATTGGGCAGGCTGAGATTGAACTGCACGCTCTTCTCAAGCACCAGGCCATTGAGTCGCCGATCTTCCGGGGCCATCGACAAGCCTGCTTCAACTGCATCCGAGGAATGCTGAATCTTCACGGCCTTACTGTCAATGAAGACCTCACCTCCGGTGATCGCCCGTATGCCGAACATCGCTTCCGCGAGTTCCGTTCGCCCTGCCCCCACCAGGCCCGCCATCCCGACGATTTCGCCGGCACACATCGAAAACGAGATCGGCTGAGTCGGGCCACCTGCGAAGGTTACGTTCTTCAGTTCGAGAGTCGGCGGCCCATCGCGAGCCACGCGCCCGCTTCGAGGATAAAAGCTCTTCAAATCCCGGCCGACCATCAGGCGAACGATCGCATCGTGGCTAATTTCACTCTTCGCCAACTCGCCGGCATTGCGGCCATCCCGAAGCACGGTCACGCGGTCGGCGCAGCGTTTTACCTCGGCTAGCCGATGCGAGATGTAAATGATCGACACGCCGCTGGCCCGCAGGTCGTCGATCACTTGATACAGCCGATCCGTTTCCGTCTGCGTCAGGCTCGACGTTGGTTCATCCATGATGATAACGCGAGCGTTGAGCGACAGGGCCCGAGCAATCTCGACGAGTTGCTTCTGACCCGGAGCGAGGTGACCGACAGTCGTGTGTACCAGCGCGTCAGGGAGGCCGACTCGTTTCAGTAACTTCCTTGCCTCGCTGGTCATTGGTCGTTCGCGTAGCCAAAGTCGTCCCGCGAGTCGTTCGCGGCCAAGGAAAATGTTCGCCGCGACCGAGAGATTTTCCGCCAGATTCAGTTCTTGATGGATGAGGCTAATGCCCGCATTCATCGCGTCGTTCACGTTGCCGAATCGAACTGGCTGGCCTTCGAGGCGAATCTCTCCCGCATCTGGCGAGTAGAGTCCCCCGAGGATTTTCATCAGCGTGGATTTGCCGGCCCCATTCTCGCCGACGATCGCAAGAACCTCGCCGGCCGCTAACTGCATGGAGACGCCGTCCAGGGCGAGAACGCCAGGAAACTGCTTGCGGACGGATTGGGCTTCGAGCCGGGGAGTACTCATGCCAGATTTTCTACAATATGCGTATGTTCCGCGTTACACGAGAATTCGAGTTTTGTTTCGGCCACCGTCTCATGGACTACGACGGCAAGTGCCGCAATATCCACGGCCACAACAGCAAGGCCTGCATCACGCTTGAAGGCGAGTCGCTCGATCGCCTCGGTATGATCGTCGATTTTGTCGAAATCAAACGAGTTGTCGGTCGCTGGATCGACGAGACGCTCGATCATACCCTGCTGCTGCACAAGAATGACCCGTTAGTAAAGGCTTTGCAATCAGCAGGCGAAAAAGTGTTGCCGATGGAAGCCACGCCTACCACGGAGAACCTGGCCAAGTTCATCTTTGAGTACGTACAGGGTCGAGGCTTGCCGGTGGTGGAAGTGACGCTGTGGGAGACGCCTTATTCGTATGCGACGTATCGTCCTACTCAAACCGATCGAAGCTGAAAATCAAGTCGATAATGTTCCGCGAGCCAACATAGATACGATCGCCCGGCGATAGCTGATAGTTCGTGCCAGCCGTGCCGCTGCGGACGATGGCCCCGTAGTTCACTTTCATCACCTGCCCTGTGCCGTCGTTCGTGGGGCGTACCAGGATCACTTCCCTCCAGCTCGAACGGTCGGTCATGCCGCCGGCGGCCATGATGCCATCGAGTACGGTTTCATTCCCGGCCAGCGGAAATTTTCCGGGCGAAGTCACTTCACCCAGCACGTAATAAACCTTCGAGGAACGATTAACGAGACGAACATCGGTGAAGCCTGGATCGTCCTTCTCGACTTTCACGACGGCCGCTTTCACTGCCAACTCGATCTCCGGAATTGACCGGCCGGCCACATGCAGCGTGCCGTACTTACCCAGATCGATCGTGCCATCGGCGATCACCGTCTGATCGGCTGGCAGGCGAACTTTCGATTCCAGATCAGAAGTGAGTACGAGCAAGCCATCGCCCGGCTCGACACGATAGTCGGCCAGCGTGCTCTTGTTCAATTCGCGAGGCAATTCGACGGGATGACAAAGACGGGCGGCCCGAGCACCATCGCCCACGGGATAGCGGTCCGGCAACGGCGAGATGCCCTGAGCAACCGTGCCGCAGCCAGCCGAACCGCCGATGAAGGCAGAAACGACGAGCAGCAACAACCAACGGCTACAGCGCATAGGTGCTTCCGATCGAGCGTACAGTCGCCACAATCGGTATGATCGGCACGTACTTGGCAGAAGGTTCAGGGGAAATGAAGATTCAACGCCAGTCAGCAGAAAAACCCAGATACCCAGACAACCAAGTGTACCGTTTGGGTATCTGGGGTCTCATGTCTTAGAAGCTGTCCGGAAAGTTGGGTTTCGGGAGTTCGAGGCTCCCGCCGAGCCTGATTCTGCCGCGATTGGCGGCTTGTCAAGAGCCTCGCCCGCCTGTCCTACCCTGTCCGGCTAGCCTCTAATTGGCGTACACCTTCGCGTACTCCTTACACGTCGACGGCTTAACCTTCGACGCTTGCCCGGATTGCCCGAAGGACACCATGCGGGCTTTGCAAATCTCTCGCATCGCGTCGCGGGCGGGCTTCAAGTAATCGCGTGGGTCGAATTTTTCTGGGTCGCTTGAGAGCACCTTCCGGATAGCCGCGGTCATTGCCATGCGGTTGTCCGTATCGACGTTGATTTTCCGCACCCCGTGTTTGATGCCGAGTTGGATTTCTTCGACCGGTACGCCCCAGGTTTGCTTCATCTTGCCGCCGAACTTGTTGATGAGGTCCTGGATGTCTTGCGGCACGCTGGACGAACCGTGCATGACCATGTGGCAGTTCGGGAGACGCCTGTGAATTTCGATGATGCGATCCATGGCCAGCACATTGCCGTCCGGCTTACGCGTGAATTTGTAGGCTCCGTGGCTCGTGCCAATCGCGACGGCAAGGGCATCGACCTTCGTCCTGCGAACAAAGTCCTCGGCCTCGGCCGGATCGGTCAGGAGTTGGCTGTGGTCCAGAACCCCCTCGGCCCCGTGGCCGTCTTCCTTTTCGCCCATGCCGCTTTCGAGCGAACCCAAGCAGCCGAGTTCACCTTCGACAGAGATCCCTTGCGGATGGGCCAAGTCGACGACGGCCTTGGTGACTTGCACGTTGTACTCGTAATCGGCCGGCGACTTGCCGTCTTCCTTCAATGAGCCGTCCATCATGACGCTTGTGAAGTTCTGCTCGATCGCACTCTTACACGTGGCCGGGCTGTTGCCGTGATCTTGATGCATGACGATCGGAATGTGCGGATAAAGTTCCGCCGCCGCGAGCATAAGATGTCGAAGATAGGCATCCTGCGAATAGCTGCGAGCCCCTCGGCTGGCTTGAACGATTACCGGTGCGTCGATCTCCTTGGCGGCCTCCATGATGGCCTGGATCTGCTCCATATTATTGACGTTGAACGCGGCTATTCCGTAGTTATTGGCAGCGGCATGATCGAGAAGAAGCCGCATCGGAACCAATGGCATCGCAAACTCCCTAAATGGCGTGACAGAAATCAAATTTATTGTACGAGACGGATGCTCGATTGTTTAGCGGCAGGGTGTTCCGAAAATTGCCTTCGCTGACACTTCAGGTTCCACTATGCCACCCCTTCAGAGAAGGGACGCTGCCCGAGCCTGAAGCGTCAGAGAAGGGACGCTGTGAGAGGGCTTCCCGAAGCATCCTAGCTTGTGCCCAGGCGACGTGGGAACTCAAAGATAATCCCAGCAGGTCCCGCATTAATCACGGTGGATTCTGCAACTTGCTCGCTACGGCCCCAGCAGGCGTGGATGTGACCGCACACGACAAGGGCTGGCCTCTTGGCGAAGATGAGATCGCGAACGGTCGTGCTCCCGCGGCTTGTGCCGTTCGAATCCACATCCAGGCAGCCCTTCGGCGGCGAATGCGAGACCAGGACTCCTGCTTCGGGGAAATCCCCAAGCAAGTCATGGGCCTCTTCCTCGCTGAAATCCCAACTCCACGAGCCGAATGGGGTGACGGGTACGCCGCCGCCGAGGCCGAAGAAGTTCACGCCAGCGATCAAGACGCCAGTCCCGTGCAGGATGTGCACATTCTCCCAGCCACGGCAGGCTTCGACTAACTCGGCCAGGGACTCATTGTTTCCCGGCACGATGATCGTGGGACAAGGCATTACCTTGAGAATGTCGATGCAGACACCGGCGCGGCGACGAACCTGCCCGAAATCCCCTGCGCCGATCGCGACATCGACTTGCTGGCCACGGTCCACGAGTTCTTGCGTGGCCGCGATGTTGCAGTGCAGGTCGCTGAAGAGGAGCAGTCGCATTGGTTGAATCCTTCGAGGAAACCGCTACTTTACCTGAACCGACCTTATCGGAGTTGACGCGATGTTCCGCCCAGTCTTGGCTCTCGCGATTGTCGTTGTTGTAGCGTGTTCGCTTCCTGCCGCCGAGAAGGATGGCTGGATCGAACTATTCAACGGCAAGAACCTCGATGGCTGGGTCATCGACGGCCCGACCGAGTTCAAGGACAAAGCCGACGCCAACAAAATGAAGCCGCTCTGGAGTGTGAACGACGGTCTCATCCGCACGACCGGAAATGGGTTCGGCTTCCTGCGTTACGACAAGGAATTCAAGGATTTTGTTTTCCACGTCGAGTACAGATTGATGAAGGAAAAGGGATCCAACAGCGGCATCGGAATTCGCACTCGCGTGTTCGACCCAAAGAAATCGACGGATACCCGGCCATCGTTCTTCAGCTACGAAGTGCAGTTGCTTGACGACGCCGATGCCAAGCCGACTGTTCACACGACCGGATCGCTTTATCGCTATGTGTCTCCCACCAAGACTGCCCACAAGCCAGCCCCGGAATGGAACACGATTGAGATTGAGTGCAAAGGCCCGAACATCCGCATCAACTTCAACGGGACCGACTCGCTGGACTTTGATCAATCGAAGGACGAAAAGCTGAAGAGCAAGCCGTTGAGTGGATATGTGTGCCTGCAATCGCATAGCAAGCAGGCCGAGTTTAGGAACGTACGAATAAAGCCCATCACCAAATGACCACTGCGAGCGGAGCACCGAAAGGTGCCCGATGCTGACAACATCAGGCCCCTTGGCGGTGCTCTGCTCGTCATGAATGAGTTGAAACATGAGTGAATCGAACGCAACCACCGAACCCCTTCCGACGCCCGCAAGCATCGATCCCGCGCCTGCCACAGCGGGATCGACACCGGCCCCTGCCTCCGCTGCCCCGGTTGTTGTCGCCAAGCCCCAAGGCCCGCCGCCCAAAGGGAAGAAGCCGTTTCGAGGCGATCGCCCGAAGCAGGATCGGCCGAATCTCGACTTCACCTCACTCGTGGTGAACATGAGGTTGAACGATCTTGACAAGGACATCGAGGCCGATCTCGCGGCCGCCATGTCCGGGTTCGAGACCGAGATTCAGGGTGACGCGGAGGCCGCGAAGCAGCAGGCGATCAAGGCGTTCCAGACACCGAAAGAACCCGGCACCAAGAAGAAGGGCCGCGTGATCAGTATTCACGGCCAGGACGTGTTCATCGACGTTCCTGGCGGTCGCAGCCAGGGCTTCATGCCAATGCTGCAGTTCGACAAACCGCCGCAGATCGGCGACGAGGTTGAGTTCATCGTCGAGGGCTACGATTCCGCCAATGGCGTTCTCAAACTCGCACGTGAAGGCTCCGCCCAGCATGTGGACTGGTCGAGCGTAAAAATTGGCCAGACGGTTGAAGCTCGCGTCACCGGTACGAACAAGGGAGGCCTTTCCGTTGAGGTCAACGGCATCCGCGGCTTCCTTCCGATCAGCCAGCTCGACATCTATCGCGTTGAAAACGTCGAGCAGTTCCTTAACCAGAAGCTCATTTGCATGGTCGCGGAGGTCCAGCCTGCCGAGCGGAACTTGGTGGTAAGCCGCAAGGCCCTGTTGGAAAAAGAGCGTGAGATACTCCGTGAGAAGTTCTGGGAAACGGTCGAGGAAGGCCAGGTTCTCAAGGGAACCGTGCGCGGTATTCAGCCATTCGGAGCCTTCGTCGATCTCGGCGGGGCCGATGGCCTGTTGCCCGTTTCGGAACTGTCATGGGGCCGGATCGGCACGCCGAGCGAAGTCGTGAGCCTCGGCCAGCAAGTCGAGGTAAAGGTGAAGCGGATCGACCGAGCCGCTCGCAAGCTTTCGCTGAGCTTGAAGGATCTGATGGCCAGCCCGTGGGACACACTTGGCACGAGATTCCCGGTTGGTTCGCAGGCCAAGGTGAAAGTCACACGTATTCAAGAATTCGGAGCTTTTGCCGAGGTCGAGCCGGGCGTCGAGGGGCTGATTCACGTAAGCGAGATGGTTTTAGGCCGAGGCAGCCGCATTCGCGATCGCGTTTCGGAAGGCAAGGAAGTCGAAGTACAGATTCTCTCGATCGACAAGGAAGCTCGGCGAATGTCGCTGTCAATGAAAGCCCTGGAAGTGGCGAAGCAGAAGGCAGAAACCGAAGCGGCCAAGGGGGAGATGGCCGCCCGTGCGGCGGCTGCCGAGATCGAAGAAGAAGATGCCCCGAAGCCGAAGAAGCAGTTTCCGTTTACGCTTCGGGGCGGGAAGTAACTGTTCCGACAGTGCGTATTGGCCCAACTTGACCAATACGCCCGTGCGGAAACTACTTCAGTTCCTTCATGTAAATATTCTTGAACCACAGCTTGTCGCCGTGATACTGCAATTCCAACGGCCCAGTCTCCGGCATTGTCGCGTTAAATCCCTTGTACGGTGCCAGCGCCGCTTTATCGATGACAAGTTCGCCGTTCAGGTGGATCGTCACTTTGTCCCCCTTCATTACGATCTTGAACGTGTTCCACTCGCCGACCGGCTTGTCAGCTTTCTTCAGAGGGTTTTTGCCAATACTCTTCGGATCGACACCCTTGGGCAGCGGGTTGTTCCACAGGCCGCCAGAACCAGTGCCCGCGTCGGCCGCCAGATTCTTGGACAGATTCTCTGAATCCCAGATTTGCACCTGAGGTTGCCCACGCAGGTAGAGTCCGCTATCGCCGGCCTTCTCGATTTTCCAGTCGATGTGCCACTCGAAGTCGCCGAAATCCTTGATTGTTTGCAGGCTGCAACCCGACTTTTGACCCTTGTCGTTCACTTTAGGCACGTGGAGAATCACGCCATCCTTCACAGACCACGTTGCTTCCATCAACTTTTGGCGGTCACTCTTAAGTTTGGATAGTGCCTCGCCTTTCACGTCGACACGCTCCTTCACGGTGATATGGCCCTGCCATCCGGATAGGTCCTTGCCGTTGAAGAGGGCGGTAAAGCCTTCCGGGGGCGTGTTGTCCGCAGCCAGCGCTGGGGCTGCCAGTAGCATCGCAATCCACAGTGATCGTTTCATTGGAGAGTTCCTCTTAGAAGTACTGCTGAGAAGTCGGTTTAATAATCAACTCCGGGATCGAAACATGTTTTGGCAGGCCCGCGACCCACAAGACGGCCGACGCGACGTCTTCGGGTTTCAGGATCTTCGCTCGTTGCTCGGCCGTCACGGGCACGGGTCGCACTTCCAGGATCGGCGTGTCGATCTCGCCCGGATAGATGCTGCTGACGCGAATGCCGGCCTCGAGTTCCTCGCTCGCCAGACAACCTGCTAGTGCGTGCAGCCCGAATTTTCCGGCCGCGTATCCCGCGCCAGCGAGCGGATAGGCCCGTTTGCCGGATATCGAATTCACGTTGATGATGAGACCATCCTGCCGTTCGATCATCTGCGGCAGCACTTCGCGAATGCAGAAAAACGCACCGTCGAGGTTGGTGCGAACGAGCCGATTCCAGTTCTCGACCGTCAGTTCGCGCATTTTTCGTGGCTTGATGTTCGTGCCGGCGTTGTTCACGAGAATGTCGATTCGGCTGAGTTTCGCGGTCGCGGCTTTTACGAGTTTTGCCACGGCCTCCGGCTCCGTGACGTCGCAAGCATGGACGAAAATGCCGGGGATACCTTCGGCCGCTTTCTTCAGCTTGGCCTCATCCCGACCCGCGATCACGACTTTGGCACCTGCCTCCGCGAACGCTTTTGCGGCCGCCTGGCCGACGCCGCTGCCGCCACCGGTGATCAGAACCCCTTTACCCGCGACTGCCGACATGATTGAACCTCGTGTCACAACGAATTGTCTGTAGAATATGACCAACGCCCTTCGCGGCGTAGCACATTCCCTCAGGAGTGGACATGAACCCGGAAATTCGACGCCGAACCGATGATCTTACCACCCGCCTGGTCTTTTTGCGGGACTCTCTTTGATGTCTCCAGCAAACTGAAAGAACGCGAACGCCTGGTGAATATGCAGGGCGAGCCGGAATTTTGGACCAACCAGGAGAAGGCTCAAAAGACCATCCAGGCCCAGAAAACCCTGAACGCCTTGCTCAAGCCGTACGAAGAGGTCACGGCCGCGATTAACGATGTTCACGCTCTCGTTGAACTCTCCGAGGAAGACGCGAGCCTGGAAGGCGAGTTGAACGGCGAGGTCGATCGGGCCAGCATGTTGTTCGAGAAATTCGAACTCATGGCCATGATGTCCGGTCGCAATGATTCGTCGAATGCCATTGTTTCGATCAAGCCCGGGGCGGGTGGGACCGATGCCTGCGACTGGGCCGGGGCACTCTATCGGATGTACATGCGCTGGGCTCAATCGCATGGATTTTCCTTCGAAGAACAGGACATCGAGCCCAATCTGGAAGCGGGGATTCAAAGCGTCACGTTCAAGATCATTGGCGAATACGCATACGGCTACATGCAAAGCGAAGTCGGCGTGCATCGTCTCGTCCGCATTAGTCCGTTCGGTTCAGGCGACACTCGCCAAACCTCGTTCGCGGCCGTTGATGTGGTGCCGGAACTAGACGAAGATATCGTGATCGAAGTCAACGAATCCGAACTGATCATGCAGACATTCTGCTCCGGTGGTCCAGGCGGACAGCATCAGAATAAGACGCAGTCCGGCGTACGGCTTATTCACAAGTCGGGTGTTCGCGGCGAAAGCCGAACAGAACGAAGCCAGTACAAGAACTACGACAATGCCCTGAAGTTGATCAAGGCCCGGCTCTACATGATCGAGGAGCAGAAAAGGCTCGGCGAAATTGCGCACCGTTACGACGCCAAGGGCGAAATCGCCTTCGGCAGCCAGATTCGTTCGTACGTGTTTCAGCCGTATACGCTGGTACGAGATGAACGGGAAGGAATTGAAGTCAAGACGCCGGCAGTGATAAAAGTTCTCGACGGCGATCTGGATGAATTCATGCACGCTTATTTGCGACACAAGACGGAGAAGGTACACAAGAAGAAAAAGTAATCGAGTAAGTAGCTCGTGAGAAGCGGAGAAATCATGGGATTGGATTCGTTTCGAGCAGTTGCACTCGCCGCGATCTCTTCGTCCATCGCTGCGGGTGCTCCGGCACTTCCTGAGCGTCCCAGCACTGACCCGACGATTGTCGAATTGAAGGCCAACGGCGACGTTGTGCCCAACGGCCAGAAGGCAATTTCAGACCCTGCGGAGATCAAGAAAACCTTGGTTAACGAACGCGAGCGACAGGAACGGGCGGCGAAATTAAATCGTGTTCCTGCGTCTCCCTCGATACTCATTCGAGCGGCCAATGATTCGCCGTACCACCGATTGATCGAATTGATGGATATAGCCAAATCGGCTGGTTTTGTGACTGTGACCCTGGAACCTGCGAGCCGTGGTAAGTAGCCAGCATTGCTGGATTTCGATTCATCTACTAAGATTTCATCCTCACCTAACCTCGCCCAACTCTTCCAAAGGATGAATTCATGAAACTCGCCAGACTTGTAGTTCTTTCTGCCGCGGCCCTGCTCCTCGCATCGAGCGGCTTCGCACGTGCCGAGACGAAGGTCGTTCTCTCGGACACGCACATCTGCTGCCCCGCTTGCGTTCGGGATGCCGGTGCGATCCTCAAGGGCATCGAAGGCGTGACGGGCAAGTGCGATCAGAAGGCCAAGAGCATTACGATCACCGCCAAGGACGATGCCACTGCC
This sequence comes from Gemmataceae bacterium, assembly GCA_009691845.1. GTDB lineage: Bacteria > Planctomycetota > Planctomycetia > Gemmatales > Gemmataceae > SIAJ01. The sequence continues at coordinate 50,026 of SIAJ01000011.1, read as the reverse complement.
CAGAAGGCGATCGACGCCCTGGCCGCCGGTGGCTTCCACGGCAAGACGGATAGCAAGGACGTGACTGTCAAGGACGATAGCGGCGTGAAAAAGGGCCAAGTGAAGACCCTGACGATCACTGGTGTTCACAACTGCTGTGGCGCTTGCACGAGTGCACTCAAGAACACGCTGAAAAAAGTCGAAGGCGTGAAGGGCGACACTGTGGTCAACAAGATGACCACTTTTGATGTCACCGGCGAGTTTGATGCCGAAGCCGTTATCAAGGCCCTGAATGCGGCTGGCTTTCATGCGAAAGTAAAGTGACAGCGAATTTCGATCTCGAGAACCTTGCGGCGACCGAGGCCTTCGGTCGCCGACTCGGTGACTTGCTTTTCCCGAATGCCGTGATTGCCCTGAACGGCCCACTTGGCGCCGGAAAAACGCATCTCTCGCGGGCTATCGCTGAGGGACTGGGCATCGCCAATCCGGTTGCCGTCACAAGCCCCACGTTCACGCTGATTCACGAATATCCGGCTCGCTTATCGATCTTCCACTTTGATGCGTATCGCCTGAGTGGACCGGACGCGTTCCTCGATCTCGGCGTGAACGAATACTACGAAGCTGGGGGCGTCTGCCTGATCGAGTGGGCCGACCGCGTGGAGGCTGCTTTGCCCGCGGACAGACTCACGATTCGCCTAGAGGTGGTCGGCGAAAATGCTCGGCGAATGAATTTGATCGCGGTGGGCGAGCGGTATCTCATGCTCTTGCAGAATCTCGGGCCGGGAGTCTGACAAGTGTCTGGACACGTCCTCGTGCGAAGGAATCAGGGACGCTTCTCGTAGGGCGTATCTTGTCGAGGGACCTGCCGGCTTCGTTCCCGCTTGAGCTGATTCTTTATCTCGGCTCCGCTAATATCTAGCTGCGGATCAGGAGTTTTCGGGTGGGTAAACGCCCAGATGGTAACAAAAGGGGCCGACAAGGCTATCGCCATCAGCACGAAGCGGAAGACCCAAGGCCAGATCGAGAATGGTTTGGTCGGATCGCTCATTACAGATTCATAGCGAAAAAGGCCTATCCTGTTCAAGGGCGTTTGCAACGGGAGGCGGGCTCGCGTAGACTCAGCCCGTCCCAATGGAGTTTCACCACCATGCGATACCTCGCGATGTTCTCTCTGTTTACTCTGTTCGCCGCTCGATCGGCCGGCGCGTTCCCGGACCCGAAGGACCTGCCGAAGAATCCGGATGTGCCCAACCCGCTCGTGATGTTCGACGGCACGAAAGTTACCACGAAAGAGCAGTGGTTCGACAAACGGCGACCGGAATTGAAGGCCCTATTCCAGCATTACATGTACGGAACGATCCCACCCGCGAAGGGCATAACGGCGAAGATTCTGCACGAAGATCCCAAGGCCTTCGGCGGCAAAGCCACTCTTCGTGAAGTCTCATTATCTGGGGTGCCCGGCCATGAATTTCGCTTGCTGATCGTTGTGCCGAATGGCCGCAAGACTCCGGCCGCGTGCTTTGTCGGCCCGAATTTCAGCGGCAACCATACTCTCGCCGATGACCCGAAGGTTGCCGTCACTTCGGCCTGGTTGTACGGCAAGGAAGGCAAAGCGACGGAAGCCGGTCGCGGCATGAATAAAGACACCTGGAACCTGGAGCAGTCGATCGACCGGGGCTTCGCGGTCGCAACGTTTTATCCAGGCGAAGTCGATCCGGATCGGGCTGACGTGCGTGGCGGCATTCGGCCGCTCTTGCCGAAGGAACTGGAAACCACCAGCATCGCCTGTTGGGCCTGGGCCGTGCATCGCTGCGTCGATTACCTCGTGACCCTGAAGGAAGAGGTCGATCCCAAGCGGATCATATCGGTCGGCCATTCCCGCCTTGGGAAAACCGTGCTTCTCGCCGCGGCATTCGACGAACGGATTGCCATGACGATTCCTCTTCAGGCCGGCTGCGGCGGTACGGCCCCGAGTCGCGGCAAGATTGGCGAAAGCGTCAAGCAGATCAACGATCGCTTTCCGCACTGGTTCAACACGAACTTCAAGCAGTTCAACGAGGATACCTCGCGGATTCCATTCGATCAACACTCGCTAGTCGCCTTGTGCGCACCACGGCCCGTGTTGTTCCCGAACGCGAAAGAGGATCAGTGGGCGAACCCGGACGGCCAGTTCGAGGTCCTAAAGGCTGCGGACCCGGTGTACCGCTTCCTCGACGCAGGCGGACTCGATGCGAAGGAGGTGCCGCCCCTCGGGAAACTGCTGGACAGCAAACTCGGCTACTTCATTCGAGACGGGAAACACTCGATGACGCTGGAAGATTGGAGGGCGTTTTGGGAATTTGCCGAGAAGCACCTTGGTCGTTGAACCAATACGACGGAGCCGCGACCGTAAGGACGGCAAAAGCCTCAGTTGACCGCTCTCTTGCGGTCGCGGCTCCGATGTCGCCAACTCTTGGTGCAGAAGATGGAATCATTCATCGCTCAGTACGAGGCCGATGCCAAGATTCTTTCGCAGGCGATTGCCGGGCTTTCTTGTGAAGAGTTAACCAGTTTTCCGATACCGGGTACTTGGAGCATTCAGCAGGTCATCATGCACGTGTTGGATTCCGATCTGATCGCTTCTGACCGCATGAAACGTGTGATCGCTGGGCCCACTCCCCCAACGTTGATGGCTTACGACGAGACTCTGTACGCTCAGAAAATCGGCTATCATCACGTCGATGCCAAGCTAGCCTGTGACTTGTTTCGCTTGAATCGACTGGTTATGGCACAAATTCTCCGCAACGTTCCCGATGCGGCATGGTCGCAGACGGGGAATCACACCGAACGCGGGGTTGAATCACTGGCCTTGATCGTGCAACTTTATGTCGATCACCCGCGTCATCACTTGAAGTTTATCGAGGCTAAGCGGAAGATGCTGGGGAAATAACAGAAGCCACCTGGATTCGCCATGTGCCTTCTGTTCGGTGCCGATTTGTAAAACGCTATCGCTTGAAAGCCCGGAACGGCCGATATGAAGCGTCCGCTCCTTTATGCTCCCACTTCGTCGGCTTGCCTTCTTTGTCGAGTTCCACGATCTTGCCGTTGTTCTGATGGCCAACGATTGTGTTGCCGTTGCGAAGTCGCACGGCCGTGGTGGCGTTCTGGAAAGGAAAGCTGGTGCCAGCCTTACCGGTTTCGAGATCGTACTCGGTGATGCTATTCATGAGCGTGACCAGCACCTTGCCGGTTGGCAGAACATCCACGGTTGCGTAGTAGTTCACGCCGTTGCCGCCGACGCCGTGGGACTTGGTGATCGCACCTTTGCGATCGACCTTCAACAGTTGCTGATTTTGCGTGAGCAGTACGTATTCGCCGTTCTTCAGGCGATTGCCGGCGACGATGTCGTACTCGTTGCGAAGGAAGGTGAATTCCTGCTTCTTGCCGGACTTGTCCCCTCGCTCCCACTCGATGATCTGGTTGCGACCTACAGCCCAGGTTGTGCCATTCGGCAATCGGCCGACACTCACCGGTTGATTGATGTTCTCGCTCCAGATTTCCTTGCCGTCGATCTCCTTCTCGAAGATGCGATTGCGATTGTGTTCGGCAATTAGGATTTTCTTGCCCGCGAGAGGCACTGCATCCATTGGCCAGTTCAGGCCCTTCACGCTCCAACGTTCCTTGCCGTCACCGCCCAGTGCGACAATTCGGCCCAGGCCGCCAGCGCGAGGCGATTCGCAGACGATGGTCAACCCGTAGGACGATTCCTGATCCAGTTTGGCGAGATCGACCTTCTTCTCGTTGGCGTCCCACCATTTTTTCCACTCATCCCGTGCCTTTTCATTGTTCGCTTTGTCCCCGCCGAGCGAGACGGGTGGGCCATCTTCGCCGGCGATCCGCCACATGAGTTCTTCGGCCCGCCAGCCTTTTTCGCTCGGGACATCGGCCATCAACTTGATCACGCTCGGAACGATTTCCTTATCGCGTCCGTTATTGACGAGAGCCAATGCGATCAGAAGTTTTACCTCGTTTTCAACCTCCTTGTTGAGGAATTCCTTCATCTTGGCCCGGCTCGTCTTATCGTTCGCCCGGGCGAACGCCTCGGCCGCCGCCCCACGGATCAAAATGGATTTATTTTCGAGTGCCGATTCGAGGGTCTTGTCGGGTTTGCCACCGCGAATTGCGAGGGCCGCCAGAGTGTTGCGAATCTCGTCGGTCACGGATTCTTCGTCTGCTAAGGGGAGATACCCCAGTAGAGCGCCTGTCATGCCATCTTCGTTTTTCGTTGCCAGCAAGCGAGCGGAGGCGATCGCCAGTGATCGCGTCGGGACTTTTTCGATGATTTTAAGAGCGAGTTCGCAGCGACGCACGATTTCTGGATCGGCATCCTTCGCGTTTTGGGCCGAACGCAAAAGGGCGATCGCAGGAACGCCACTCTTCGAAAGATCCTCGGATGCTTGCTCGCGGGATTCAAAAGACTCCTCGCCTAGTTTCTTGATGAACGCGGAGATGCGAGCCTTGTCGGCCTCGGTCACTGTGTGATTTTTGAAGAAATCGGTCAGTGATTTCACATCGTCCGAGTATCCGGCCGACTGGATGGTTTCCTGGTCGACTTTGACCTGGTCGAAGGCATCGTCCTTTTTCTCTTCAGCAACCTTGCCTCCTTTTTTCGGGAGTGCCTGGGGCTTCACAGGAGGCACCTCGGCCTTTGGTTGAGCTGCGAGTTCCACATACCCGAAGAGCCCTAGGAAACTCACCAATAGAGCGCATAGCAGGGTGGTTCGCATGACCGCTCCCCTTTGAGGGAATCGAGGTGTTGGGCTTCTGAACATGATAGGCACACACGCCGTCAGGCGGGAAGGGGGACAATGTAACGCAGATTTGAGAAGTTAGCAGGCGAAAGGCTCCTGCGGTCCGTACGCTTAGACCTGTAGTTCCGAACTTCCGGCTCGAGTTGGCATGAGCATTACCGCCAAGAATATCGTTAAACGTTTCGGCAAGAAGACCGTGTTGGACGATGTCACAGTCGAGGCCCCGGCCGGAACTCTCGTTGCCCTGCTGGGGCCATCGGGATCGGGGAAGACCACGCTCCTGCGAATCATTGCCGGCCTGGAAGTGCCCGATTCCGGTAGCGTGCTCTACCAGGACGATGACGTTACACATCGCACCGCACGCGAGCGGAACATCGGTTTCGTGTTCCAGCACTACGCCCTATTCCGGCATATGACCGTCTTCGAGAACGTTGCTTTTGGGCTACGCGTCCGCAAATGGCCGGACCAGCGTGTTCGGGAACGGGTGGCCGAACTGCTGCGCCTGGTTCGATTGGACGAGTATGCGGACCGTTATCCCAGTACTCTTTCTGGCGGACAGAAGCAACGCATCGCGCTCATTCGTGCCCTTGCACCTGAGCCCCAGGTCATGCTGCTGGACGAACCATTCGGGGCACTCGATGCCAAGGTCCGAGCGGAGTTACGGGTTTGGCTGAGGAAATTTCACGACGAGTTTCACGTGACCAGCCTGTTTGTCACGCACGATCAGGAGGAAGCATTCGAGGTGGCGGATAAGATCGTGGTGATGAATCAAGGACGTATCGAGCAGACTGGTACGCCGGCCGAGGTCTTCGAGCATCCCGCGAATGCCTTCGTAATGGACTTTCTTGGCAATGTGAATGTGTTTCCAGTCCAGCTGCTTAATGGCCGGGCGATGCTGGGGCATATCGAAATGCCCCTGCCCTACGTACCAACCGGAGGGGACGAGGGACGTGTGTTCGTGCGACCACACGAACTCGAACTGACTCGCGAACGCGATGCGATCAGTGCCATGGAGGCCAAGATTACGCATGTGAATCCGGCGGGTTCTGTCGTGAAGGTTCGGTTGGTCGTGGACCAGTTTGGCCTGATGATCAGCGTGGATATGAGCCCCGAGCGATACTCGCTCTTGCGGCTCAAGATCGGCGAGATGGTGTTCATCTCGCCAAAGAGAGCCCGCATGTTTGCGGACGATTACGTGATTTGATGTCGAATCGAGTATCGCTGAAACACGGGGCGTTCCCTTGCCGAACGTTACGGGCTTCCTAAAGTACAAGATTCCCAAATGAAGATGTTTTGGAAGGAAAGAGAGTCATGGGAGTTCGTCGTAAGCGAAAAGATCGCATCCTGGCCAACCAGCAAACCTCTCGAATCGAGAACGGCCATCTGAAGCGATCCGAGCGGAGTCGCCGAGATGCTCGCTTGAAGGATCTCGTGCAGAAGGGCAAACTCCCGTTCACGCCGCCAGTGTTAAGCTGGCTGAGCGCGGAATTGGACAAGCCAGGTCGATTGATCACTCAGGCCGACGTGGACAAGTATCTCAAAAGCTGAGTGCGCACTATTTTTCGATTGCGATCAGGCTCTCGATTGCGTGGATTAGCAGTTCGACCCGACGAACATCGGTTTCTTTTTCCACGCGATTGAGTGCTGCCTGAATCGACTTCCGGATTGAGTCCGCCGACCATTTCACCACTTCGTTTAGGGCCAGTTCATACCAGTCCGCTACACGTTGAACGTCGGCTGCGTTGTCGTCCTTCAATCGATTTCCATACGCCCGAATCGCACCCAGAGTTCCAGAAAGCTGCTTCTCATTGACGCGGAGGATCGAGGCGAGACTTTTCGCCGAGGCCGGACGGTCTCCTGCCTGAAATTGGGCATCCGCCAGTCCACGCCGATATTCGGGATTTAACGGCTCGAGTTCGGTGAGGCGCAGCCAATCGGCGACGGACTTCTTGAATTCCTTGCCGGCCGAGTATTCCTTCGCCCGTTGAACGCGAGCGTTCGGGTCGTACGGATTCAACTCAATCGCTCGGGTCAGATCGCTGAGGACTTTCGTGCGTCGCTCGGGGTCCGTGGCCTCATACAAAGTCGTACGAAGGCGATAAGCTTCCGCACAATCTGGATCGAGCAAGAGTACCCCCTCGATGGTTTTCAAGGCATCTTTGCCGGTTTTCAATCTCGCGAGAGTGAGTGTCGCCAAAGAAGACTTCGGATCAGTCTTCAGGGCAGATGTGGCCGATTCCATTGCTCCTTCACGGTAACCAAGCATGAGGTAAGCTTCGGAGAGTATCGCGTCGCTGTCCGTAAGCCGTTTCTTCATCGAGGTAATGCGTTTGATCGTGACCCACGTCGCCTCCTTCTGCCCAGCTTCGGCCAACGCCCGAGCGTAATAGGCCACCACGCGTGCATCCTCCGGAGCAAGATTCGCAGACGTTGCAAATGCTTCGATCGCTTGCCGGCGGAAACCGAGACGGCTCAGAAAATGCCCCCTGGCGAGCCAAGCCGCGGCTGATGCTGGCATCCAGGCCGTTTCGGATTGTTTAAGGAAACTTCGAATTTCGTCGGGTGTTGCTGCGTATGCCAGTTCTTGCCGCGAGCCTTCCCGGCTGGCGAGAACGCCGACGAGTTCGCCTCGTTCGTTCACCACCGGTCCGCCGGAAGCACTCCCCTGATGGGGAAGCTGTAGTAGACTTGCCAGGGGTTTGTTGGTTTCGTCGCCGCCATCACGTCGAAGAGTAATGCGGCCGATATTACGAACGGTGCCGGCCGCGTAGAGCCACATTAGTTCTTCGCCCGTGGGATGCGACATGGAGGCGATACGTTCGCTCATCCGACTCGCTGCCGCGAGCGGAATTGCCTCCAGTCGATCGGACGGGCCATCGAGTTCCACCAAAGCCAGATCGCGAACCGGGTCGCGGGCCAATACCGCTCCGCGAACGCAGTGGCCCGAAAGGCGCAGCCCTAGCAGATCCGAATAGGCGGTCGCTTCAGCAACCAGACGATCTCGATCCCATTTCGGAAGGATGATATCAATTACATCCTCGCTGCCGACGGCGGACGAGGTCGTCAGCACCAGGCCGCGTTTGCGGTCGATCACGGCACCTGCATATCGGCCATCTGTTGCCCGAGGACGAATCCATACCGTTCCGTGTGTCAACGCGGCAACATCGAAACGCCGGTCTACCGTCGATGTCACTTGAGTCAAACTCTTGTACATCCGAACTTCGGCGAGCAGCTTGCGGACCTGGGAAATATCGATTGCGAACGCGAGAGTTGGCGTACGATTGGATATGGCCGAGACGACGGCAATCACTTCGCCACGCGTGTTCAGGATGGCTGCTCCGCTTTCACCCGATTCGATAGGTAACTGCAAGAACAGAATCGGCAGGTCGGCTGCGATCTTCTTTCCTGCCCAAAAATATCCGTCCGCAAGCTTGCCCGTCTGTCGGACGTGGCCGTTAGTGCGGGTCCACAAAAGGTCCGAATCGTGTCGATGGCCGATGCAATAACAAGGATCCCCGACCTTTGTGGGTGTCGTGGAAAGCGTCATAGCAATTGCGTCGGCCGGCATTTCGTCGAGCTGAATCAGTGCCAGATCGGCTGCCTCGTGTTTGTGGATGACCGTACCAGTCGCGACACGACCTCGTTTGCGAAGCTCGGCATGGTTCTGCAGGTAGTGATCGCGATTCAGAATCGTCCGGCCTTCACTGCGATCAACGAAGAATACGTCTATTTTCTCGCGGTCAGCAACAACGTGGCGGGCCGTGATGACCCAGCGATTCTTGTCGTCGACGATCCAGCCCGTGCCGACGGCCTTGTCTCCCGCACGCAACCAAACGGTGCCGCGAACGGCCGGGATCAAGGCCGGATCGCCCTGAACGAGTTGCACTAGAAGTGCGAAGAGAAAACCGATCATCGGAAGGCTCAACGAAAAGAGGGCGGCCAAGCTGGCCACCCTCATTGTTCTATTGCAAGCGAAAATGTCTGTGTTGGGTTAGTTCTTCTTGGGGCCCACAATCGTCTTCAACTTGCTGCGGGTATCTTCGAGCGACTTCTTGGCGGGCGACTGGTCGTCCATTACATCGAGCAGTGCTCCGACCTGGGCGAGCAAGCCATCGCGAACGCGAACATAGTCCTCGGCATGCGAGCCCTTTTCAACCTGCTTGCGGGCGTCGCTCAGGGTTTCCGCCAGTCCCCGATCGAGCAATTCTTTGAGATGGGCGGCTAGTTCCTCCACGCGATCCATGTCGTTGGCGGTCCGAGCAGCCGAGATCTCTTTGCTGAAATCAAACAGGACCTTGTAGTAAGTGTCGGCACGCAGAAGGTGATCTTCAGGCGTCTTCGAGGATTCCACAGTCTTTTCGACCAAACGTTCGATGACCGGTCGATTTTTCTTGTAAAGATCGGCTTTTTGAGCCGGGCTAATCGATTTCACACTTTGTGCGCCGAGGGCAGCACAAAGAACGGCAACGAGGCCGAGGGTGAGGAAATGACGAATCATGATGCCCTCCCCTGAATGAGTTTGGCCAGTTCGATACGGCCGGCCTCGGCAACTTCGGCGATCTCGCTAAGTGCCCGACCAGAGGCGGCCGGTGACTCTCCTGCCAACCGATTCGCAAGTTGCTGAGCTTCCGCGAGTCGTTGTACGTATGCCGGCAAAGTCGCCTTGCGTTCGTCCGCGTTCAAGGAGCGGGCCTGCGGAATCAGAGCCTCCTCAACTACTTTCCGATACATCGCAGCCAGCGAGTTCATCTCGTCCGGCGTGACCTTCGAGAGGGTCCGTGCTTCTTCGTGAATCGTGTCCGCTAATTTGGCCAGCACTTTGATACGGTCGGCCCCCGTATGCGCTCGATCGAGATCGATCTTTGCAGCGACCACTTCTTTCAGCATCGGGTCGCTGGGAGCCTTGGCCATGGCCGTCTCGGGCGACTTCTTGATGGACCAGGCAAGAGCACCGACCAGAAGAGCTGCGGCAACCAGGCCCATCGGCCACATGCGTGCCAGACGTTCGCCAAGTGGCGTTCGCGGTATTGCAGGAGAAACAGGAGATTTCGATTTCTTGACGGCCTTCTCAGCAATGACGGGCGTGGAAGTAATTTGCGGAGAAACAGCCGGTTTCGATTTTGGCTTGTTGGCCTTGGCGGTCCGAAACTGGGCTAGAACCTCACGCTTCTTCTTGCCGTCGCTACGAGGCACGGTAACCGATGCCACGGCATACTCGACCTGAACTAGCACGCGATGCCATGCCTGGCAGGAGGCACAACTCTCCAGGTGTGCCGCGACCGAGTCCGAAACCGCCGTCGGGTCCGGAAGAGCAAGCAAACGGCTGCGAAGGGATGAACAGTTCATGATGACATCGGCTCGTTCTTTGCGGGGAGTAAGTCCGGAGACAGCAACCCCATCAATTTTTGTCTTGCCTTGAACACTCGCCAGCGTGCCGTTTCTTCGGTAATCCCCATGACCTCGGCAATATCGCGGAACGAAAGTCTTTCGTCGATTCTCAACACCAAGGCTCCGCGAAAATCGCTTGGCAACTTGGCAACCGCCTCCGCGATCAACAGCATCGCTTCCTTGGTTAGCGCTTCGCCAACCGGGTTCTTCGGATCCTCGGCAATTTCGGGCACCAATGGCTTGCGATTATTTTTGATCGCCCGCCGCTGGTTCACAAAGCTATTGTGAGCAATCCGAAACAACCACGCCTTCAGATTGCTGCCAGCCTGAAACCGCTGGATGGCCGCGAACGCCTTAAGGAACGTTTCCTGGGTAATGTCCTCGGCAGTTGAAGCATCGCGAGTGAGTCGGCACAGCCAGCGGTACAAACGCTCCCAATAGCGATCAACAATTGTCGCAAACGCCGACCGATCACCTGCTTGCGCAGAGCGGATTAGGTCTGCCTCGTCGCCGATCGGTGGCTCGGGATGGTTGGACACGCGGCGTACTACCGGAATAGGGGTCGCCCCCCATGTTGAACGTCCAGCCTGGTCATCCCGCCTGCCAAATTCGGGGCGGAGAGACCATTCCAGCCCAGATACTACTACAACCCGCTGGTCTGCTGAACGTTGGCGTGGAGATTCTACTTTATCAGGTTTGACCGATCCTGGCCTTGTGTTGACTCCTGGCCCGAGGCGGATTCTTCCGTACCCCGCTCTCGTTTTGTGATCATTAGTTCAGTGTGCAGAGTTTGTTAAATCAACCTATCCGCTTAAACCTCGGTGGAGTTTGGATATTGCGACTTGGAGAAAATGTGCAATCCACTGCCCACTATGCATATCATTGAATTGGGCAACGGGCGTGCCTCCACTTAGGAAAATTCCCGAGTTCTTTTCGATCCCGCGAATTATTCGAATGCGATAGAAAGGCTTTCTGCCTTGGACACCACCGATCGAATTGCGGACGCGAAGGTCGGCCCGACCAGGTCGACGGTGACGATCGCTTCTGCACAAGGCGTCGATCAACTGCGCATTCGGGCAGCCGTGCGGGAAATGCTGATTGCCATCGGCGAAGATCCCGATCGCGACGGGTTACAAGAAACCCCCGCCCGAGTTGGGCGGTTGTTTGTAGAAGCATTTGCCGGACTACATCACGATCCCCGACATCTCCTGAGCAAAACCTTTGAGGTTGATCACGAAGAAATGGTTCTACAGAAGGACATTGATTTCACGAGTTTTTGCGAGCACCATTTACTTCCATTTGCGGGTCGGGCCCATATCGCTTACATTCCTACCGGCAGGGTAGTCGGGTTGAGTAAGCTGGCACGGGTTGTCGATGCAGTTGGCCGTAAGCCCCAGGTGCAGGAACGAATGACCCAGGAAATTGCAGATCTGCTTCAAACGGAACTATCGCCACGGGGTGTTTTGGTTGTCCTTGAGGCTTCGCATTCCTGCATGACGGCACGGGGGGTTCGGAAGCATGGCACGACCTGCGTGACCAGTGCCGCCCGGGGACTTTATCAATCGAATGCAGCCGCCCGGGCTGAGGTTTTGGGGCACATTAACGGACCTCGCCTCGGGAGTTGATCACGCCCAGAGATAGTGAGCACCGTGGAACCAACGACTCTTCGTGCTCGCATCCGGGAAGACCTTCGTCGCCAATTTCGTGGCGAACTTCTTTTTGACGCGCCTTCGCGAAACTTATTTGCAACTGATGCCAGCGTTTTTGCCATCGAACCGCTCGCGATCGCAGTCCCACGTGACGAAGACGATCTGGCGTTGCTGGTTCGCTATGCACACGAGCGATCAATCCCATTGGTCCCTCGAGGCGGCGGGACTGGGGTTGCCGGCGAGTCGCTAGGCCATGGCGTGATCGTGGATCTGAGTACACATTTTCGTTCCATTCTCGAGGTCGGCAGCGATTGGGCACGTGTACAGCCCGGAGTGGTGCTGGATCGGTTGAATGAACAGCTGGCGATTTATGGCCGTCGATTCGCCCCGGACCCTGCCAGTTCTCGAAGTTGCACCATCGGCGGAATGATCGCGACCGATGCATCAGGGGGCCGTGCCGCGATTCACGGCTATACTCGCGATCATCTGCGCAGTCTTCGCGTGGTTTGGGATGATGGCACGATCGAGGACCTGGCGGACTCATTTCCGGAGCGGTCGTGGCAACCACGTACAACTGAGATTTGTAATGGCGTACACGAACTGTTACGCACGAACGCGGAAGTGATCGAAACCTGTCGACCAAAGACGCCCTTCAATCGTTGCGGCTATCGTTTGGAAAATTCCTCGAACCTCAATCTGGTTCGATTGCTTGCCGGCTCCGAAGGCACTTTGGCGTTCACGACCGAGGCCACTTTGCGAACGATTCCGCTTGCGGGAGGAAGAGCGGCTGTCGCGTTTGGTTTTCAAACTTTCGAGGAAGCTCTGCATGCGGGTCTGCGAGCGCGACATACGCTTCCCGCTGCGTGCGAGGTACTGGATCGACGGCTCATCTCCCTCGCTCGCTCGCAATCGCCGGAAGCGGCGGCTGCAATGCCACCCGAAGTCGAAGCTGTCTTGTTGGTGGAATATGAACGCGAGGCCCCGTCCGAGGCCAGAGAGGCTGTCCGCTTGCTCATTGAGGAGCATCAGCAGACAAACCTTTTCGTTATGCCGGCGTACGATCAGGCAGAAGTAAAAAAACTCTGGGCCATTCGCGGATCCGCACTCCCCTCGCTCTACGCGCTCGGCAAGGGGCGTCGACCGTTGGCTTTCGTCGAAGACATCGGCGTCTGCCCGGACGATTTGCCCGAATTCGTATCGCGATCGAATGTAATACTCAAACGATTCGACGTGATGGCCTCCTTTCTGGTTCACGCGGCCACGGGACAAATGCACTTGCGGCCGTTTCTCGATCCCGATGACAAGGAGGATGCGGAAAAACTTTGGCCAATTGCCGAGCAGTTGCACGGATTGGCAATCGAGCTGGGAGGAACTATCAGCGCTCAGCATGGCACAGGATTGGCACGCACGCCGTGGGTCAGTCGGCAATACGGCAAGTTATTCCCGGTCTTTCAAGAACTGAAACGTCAGTTCGATCCTCGTGGCATACTAAACCCCGGCAAGATCGTCGGCCCTGATCCGAGCCGTCCGGCTTGGCCACTGCGTACAAATCAGGCGCAAGCCTTGCCTGTGGAGCCAAGGGAATCGCGAGCGATTACGCCGCTGCTCGTCTGGGAACCCGAAGAACAAAACCGTGCAATTGCTGCCTGCAACGGTTGCGGAACGTGTCGCACGGAAGATTCGGGCCAGCGGATGTGCCCAACCTTTCGAGTGCTTCACACGGAAGCAGCCTCGCCGAGAGCTAAGGCCAACATGTTTCGAGCTGTTCTCGAAGGCAAGCTGGACGACGCGTCAACGGAAGAGTTTCGTGCGGTCGCAGACTTGTGCGTGAACTGCAAAATGTGTGCGGGCGAATGTCCCGGCAAGTCCAATATTCCGAAGCTGATGCTTGAGGCGAAGGCCATCAATCACGCCAAGAGCGGATTGCGTAGAACGACCTGGTTCATGGCACGCATCGATGGCCTGGCAAGTCTGGGAAGCAAATTCAGCCTGAGTTCCAATTTTCTACTGAGGCGACAGCCCGTTCGATGGCTGCTGGAAAAGACCTTCGGGCTCTCACGAAAGCGTACGCTTCCTTCGTTCGCCTTTCGCACGTTTCTCGGTCGGGCCAGGCGACGCGGCTGGACCAAACGACCCGATTCTGGCCCAGCGGTTGCCTACTTCGTCGATACGTTTGCGAATGTGTTCGATCCCGGAATCGCGGAGGCCACCCTCGCGGTCTTGAGCCATAACGGCATACCCTTCTACGTTCCCGCTCGGCAGTGCGGGACAGGATCGGCCGCCCTCGCTCAAGGGGACACCGACGTGGCCCGCGAACGCCTGACTGCGAATATTCGTGTCCTGGCTGATGCTGCCCGGGCCGGGGATACGATTGTGTGCTCGGAGCCAACGGCTGCCCTGTTCTTCAAGCTCGATGCCTTCGGGCTTCTGGACGACCCGGATGTGCGTTCCGTCGCTAGTAGGACGGTTGAGCTGACTGCCTATCTTTGGTCCCTCCACCAAGAGGGCCGATTGCGAACTGATTTCCAGCCTATCGAAATGTCGATCGGCCATCATGTTCCTTGCCACGTGAAAGCACTGGGCGAAGGGATTCACGGGCCTGCATTACTGTCATTGATACCCGGCGTGCAAGTGAATAAAATTGATGTGAGTTGTTCGGGAATGGCTGGTCCGTACGGGCTGAACGCTCAGAACCTGCCGACGTCGCTCGCAGCCGGAAAACCGATGCTCGATGAACTGGCCAGGCCACGCCATCTGTATGGATCAACCGAGTGCTCGTCTTGTCGGTTACAGATGCAAGAAGGAACAGGCAAGCGGACGTTGCATCCCGTGCAGTATCTCGCCCTTGCCTATGGTTTAATGCCGAGCATCGCGGACCGCCTGAAACGCCCTTTGCAAGCGATGGTTTCTTCATGACACGCGAGGTAACAGTCCTGTTGTTCGCTCATTTGCGAGATTTGGCTGGAACGGATCGCCTCAGTTTGGCGTTGCCGATCGCCTCGAACGTCCGCGAGTTGCGGCGCTGCCTGTCGAGACAGGTTCCAGTAGCGTCTGCTCTGATCGCAAGCTGTGCCGTTGCCATCGATGGCGAATATGTCAGCGACGACTCGGCCATTCCGGATCAGGTAGAGATCGCGCTAATCCCTCCCGTAAGCGGGGGAAGCTAATGGTCCGACTGACGCGAGAACCGATCGATCATGTCGCACTCACGGAGGCGGTCCGTCACCCAAATTGTGGGGCGGTGGTCACGTTCCTCGGCACGGTGCGCGACATCACTGGCGACGAGGTGACCGTTGCCTTGGAATACGAAGCCTACCCGCCGATGGCCGAACGTAAGATACTCGAGATCATCGAGGAGATCCGATCGAGATGGAGGATCGGCGAGGTTACCATGATCCATCGGTTAGGCAGACTCGATGTCGGCGAGATCAGCGTTGGCATCGCGGTTAGCTCGCCACACCGGGCCGAGGCGTTTGCGGCCTGTCAACATGCCATCGAGCGCCTTAAGGAAGTCGTCCCGATTTGGAAAAAGGACCTTGCCCCGAGTGGCGAGGCAATCTGGCAGCACCCGGATCGAGTGATATGAGCGGCCGCGTTCCCTTAGGCATGGCTCTCCCCAGGCCGACCAAGTCGGTTCCGGTCGGACCGCGCTTGCTCGATACCTTTGGGCGGGTTCACAATAACCTGCGCATCTCCGTCACCGATCGATGCAATCTGCGCTGTACATATTGCATGCCCGAGGAAGTGACTTTCCGTCCCAAGGATGAACTACTCTCGTTCGAGGAAATCGCTCACTTCACTCGAATTGCGGCCTGTCTAGGCGTGAACAAGGTACGTCTGACGGGTGGCGAGCCCTTGATGCGTCGAGATCTGTACAGACTGGTTGAATTGATCGCAGACATTCCAGGCATTAACGATGTCGGACTGACGACGAACGGCTTGTTGTTGAAGGCTCAAGCTCGGAATCTGTTCGACGCGGGGCTCCACCGCCTCAACGTCAGCCTCGACACTTTGGATTCGGGAAGGTTTCGCACACTTACGCGACGCGATGGCCTGGATCAAGTTCTCGAGGGATTGGAGGCCGCGAAATACGTCGGCTTCGCCCCAATCAAGGTAAATGCCGTTTGTATCCGGGACTTTTCGGAAGAGGACATTCTTCCTCTGGCCCACTACTGCCGGCAACAAGGATTTGAGCTGCGATTCATCGAATACATGCCCATCGGTGCTGATCCCTGGGAACGAGACAAAGTCTTCGCCGCCCAGGAGATCATCGATCATTTGGAACGCGAGTTTGGGGCTTTGCAGATCGACCCAGCGAGCGACCCAAGTGCCCCTGCCCTGGATTTCGATTATCCGGACGGATACGGTCGTGTGGGATTCATCGCTTCGGTGACGCGGCCCTTCTGCGGAACCTGCAATCGGCTACGTCTCACGGCCGAGGGAAAACTGCGAAACTGCTTGTTCGCCCTCACGGAAACCGATATCAGGCCTCTGCTCCGCGAACGGCCTGACGATGCTCAATTGACCGAAATCATCCGACAAACCGTTTGGGACAAGTGGGAAGGCCACGAGTTTAACACCACGAAGTTCGTCAAGCCATCGCGGACCATGCACGCAATCGGAGGCTAAAGGGGCGAATCCTCTGGCTTTCTTGGCCCGAACGCGACACAATACCTACACCAGCCCACCGCCACGGATTCGATACCTCATGACACTCCGAATTCTGTTGATCCTCTGCCTCGCGATGCCAACCCCTGGAGCACTGGCGCAGCCAATAGCCAAGAAGCTGGCGGACAATCCTATAGCAATCCCTGAATTGATCCCTGTCTTCGCACCGGCAAGTGTCTTTGTTGCTCTCGATGACCGATTGCCGCGAACAAAACTGAAGAAGGCCGTCTTCGTTCCAAATCTGTGCAGCTACCGCTATCACGTCAGCACGCGTTCGGCCGAGTGCCAGAAGTTCATCGATCAGTCGCTTGGCTACTACTTCTCGTACGTCTGGATCGAGGCGGCCCGCGCAGCGGAGACCGCCTTGCTCCATGACCCCGAATGTGCATTTGCCTGGCTTGCCCTGCACAAGGGCATGGAAAAATGGGGCCAGGGGGATAACCTGGCGGCTCTAAAGCGAGCGCAGGAACTCATGCCAATGGCCTCTCATCGCGAACAACTGTTGATCACGGCCCGACTGAACGAGAAGGGGTTGCTAGGTACAGCAACGGTGGACGAACGCAAGAAGCGGGCCGCCAAGTCGCTCGACGAGTTGTTGACGATCTACGACGACGACGAGGAAGGTTGGTTTGCTCGGGCCGTCTTGTCAGGTGGCTTTCAGGGTGGTCCGGTCGAGGGCGTGCCGTACTACAAGGCATTGCTCCGGGTGAATCCCCTCCATCCTGGTGCCAACCACGAGTTAGTGCATTACTTTGAAGGCTCGCAGCGACCGGCGCTTGGCTGGCCGCACGCGGAAGGCTACGTCGCTTCGTCTCCGGGTATCCCGCATGCGCAGCACATGCAATCACATCTGGCCATGCGAATTGGCAAGTGGGAACAGACGACCGATCGCTCGGCCCGGGCCATCGAGTTGCAACGGGAGTATCACCGCATCCAGGGGGTCAAGCCGAACCAGGATCACCAGTATGCCCACCATTTGGAGACCTTGACGTTAAGTCTCGTTCACGACGCGAGATTTCGGGAGGTTGCTGAGATTCGCAAGATTTGCGAAGGGCACGGCTATCGCTTCAACATGCCTTGGTTCCGCGCGGCGCTAGGTCAGAGAGACTGGGCGACCGCGGAAACCATGATCGCCGAGCAGAAAAAGTCGGACAAGGCCATGGGCAGTTACATGTCCGCACTGATGAGCCTCGAACGGAACAATCACTCTCGGGCGAGTGCCGAGGTCGATGTGTTGCGGCAGATCCAGCAAACCAAACGGAACGATAAAAGGCTAGAAAACCGCTTGCTCGAAGTGCAGGGCCGAGCGCTGTGTGCATCTGGTTCGGGTGCTGAGGGGATCAAGCTTTTGCAACGGGTTGTCGATCGAACCAAGGCCGACTACACGCATCACGCATGGGGTGGCGGGGCCTATTTCATGGAGGCCTGGGGAATCGGTGCGTTGGAGGCCGGTGATGCCGCCTCCGCGGAAGAAGCTTTCCTGGAAGCCCTAGCACACGACGCGGGAAGCGCTATCGCGGCATTCGGGATGGAGGCACTTTGTCAGCGCGTAGGCCGCACGAGCGAGGCCACCTCGTTCGCCAAGCTGGCGAATCGACTTTGGGCAAAGGCCGACCCGAAAGATTTGAGTGAAATGCGTGCGATCATGACCCGCCGAGCTGAGCATATTTCCCTCGGTACAACCTCTGCATTGAGCGGATCACGCTAGGAGTTTTCTCGTGGTGCTTCGCGTCTCGATCATCGCGTTCATTCTTGGATTGCCACTCGGAGCGATCGCTAAAGACCCCTGCGTATCGGGCCCTCAGATTGGCCAGCGGCCCGGCCCGTACAGTTTCCTGGTTGCCACCGGCCCACAGCGTGGCCAGCCCACCTGTTACGTGTGTGAGACCGCCGGCAAGCCTGGCATCATCGTTTTTGCTCGCTCACTTTCCGATCCACTTGCCCGGGTGCTGACCAAGTGCGACGATGCAGTCGTCGCCAAGGACAAGGAGGGCCTGAAAACGTGGCTCACGATTTTAGGCGAGAAAACGGTGGCAATCGACGAACTATCAAAATGGGCCAAGAGGACGGGCCTGAAGTCAATGCCGGTCGGCGTGTTTGATGACCCCGTCGGCCCGCCTGGCTACAAGCTAGCCGAAGATGCGGACGTCACCATACTGCTGTTCATCGATCGTAAGGTTACGGCAAACCTGGCATTTCGCAGTGGCGAACTGGACGAGGCAGCCATGAAAAAGGTTGCCGAGGAAATCGCCAGACACGGGGCCAAGAAGTAATGACTCGGCTAGGCACTGCTGCCTTATTATTGCTCACCTTTCATCACGCGTCTTTCGCGTGCAGCGTCCCGGTGTTTCGCTATGCTCTCGAACAATGGCCGGCCTCGAAGTATGAGATTCTGGTATTTCACAAAGGGGCCCTGAATGCCGATCAACGTCAATCACTGAGCAAACTGATTCAGGATCACGGGGCATCGAACGCTGTTCTCGTCCAAGTGGATCTCGACAGTACGGTCGATGCAATACATCAGGCGATCTGGGACCGCGAGGGCACGGATGCGACGCTTCCGCGTGTGCTCCTCCGTTATCCGGAATCCGGTCCCAAGATCGCAAGTATCTGGTCCGGTTCCCTGACCAATGCGGCCAAGCCTTTGCTGTTCGATTCGCCGGCCCGACAATCACTGTTCGATCGCCTCACCTTCGGCAACGCGGGGGTTGTGCTACTGCTTTTGAGCGGCGACTCCGCGGCCGACGACGACGCGCGTGCCATGTTGCGGATGGAACTTCCCGGAATCGCGTCGCGAATCGAATCTCCCAAACTGACCGAAGACGGACCACAGGTTCTGTCACGAATACCTTTGAAGATTGCCTTTCCCGTGGTCGAGGTTTCTCGGACTCCGGACGAAGAAATATTGGTTCGCATTCTCCTCGGCAGTGAGGACGGGCTGGATAAAGTGAAGGGCCCGATCGTATTCCCAGTGTTCGGTCGAGGACGTGCACTGTGTAGCCTGCACGGAAAAGATTTGCAGAAGCCTGGAGAGCTACAACGCTCTCTCGAATTTCTGTGTCGGGCTTGTTCGTGCCAGGTCAAGGAATTGAATCCGGGCGTTGATCTCTTGATCTCAGGCCGCTGGGAAACAATTTTCGACGCGGAACTCGGGCCGAAACCTCGCGAGATGGTTTCGGCCGCCGAGGTTCGCCCCAAGAGTATCGGCGGGCCGATCCGGGCCGAGATGCGTTCCGCACCGCCGCCCGGCTACAACGCAGTTGAGGTCGATGAGGGAACGAGCGATTCGCCCAGGCCGTCGTGGTTGCACCTCGGCACGGCCGCCGCCGCGATCATGTTCTTCGCCTCAGGCGTGTGGGCGCTCCGCTCGCGCCGCCCTGCCCCGCCCGATCCTTCCTAGCGGAGCAAATCGTGTCGATGCGTCATCTTCCCTGGATCGCCTTTGGCCTGTCAGCCGCCATTTTCGTTGGCGTGCTGATCTTCTGGACCATGGTGCCGGCACGCGAAGTAACACTTCCATCCGGACCTGGCGAAGAACGAGCGGTCGTGCTCGTGCATGTCGCACCTGCCCTGCGACCACCGGTCGAGAAGGCGGCAGCCGAGTTCGAACGCGATACCGGCATCAAGATTCAGGCTCAATACTCTCCTTCCGAGAGTATCCTTGCCACGCTCCAGCAAACTAAACTGGGCGATCTCTTTCTCCCGGCCGACGACAGCTATGTTCTCGATGCACGCAAACTGGACCTGGTCGAACAGGATTACGCGATTGCCACGCTCAGGGGCGTTGCGATATTCCGAGCCGACTTTCCGAAAGCCGCGAAGGAAATTACTTGGGAGGACGTTTTTCGCGACGGCTTCCGGCTAGTGCAACCGAATCCCGCCACGGCCGTGGGCAAGGTGACACGCGAACGACTGCTTCCGACTGGCTTGTGGCAACGGATCGAGGATGCGAAACCAACTCAGGTCGGCTCTGTCGTCGAGGCCGCGAACGCGGTGAAGATCGGCAGTGCCGATGGGGCAATCGTGTGGGATGCCGTCGCCAAGCAATATCCGACACTCAAAGTCGTCGACTTGCCGAATCTTGAGCGTGTAACCGCGAACGTCACGGCGGCCGTGTGTAAGAACGCGAATGCACGAACGGAGGCTCGCTGGTTTGCTGAATATCTCGCTGGTCCAGGACAAAAGCACTTTCAGGAAGCTGGCTACAACCCACCTGCTCCGGAGCCCAAACCGAATGCACGGGGTGCACGACCGGGCGAAATTGCGGAGATCGAACTCTATGCCGGCTCGATGCTCCGGCCCGCAATTGAGGAAACCATCAAGGAATTCGAAGCGAGGGAACACGTTCGCGTGACTCGGGTTTACAACGGGTGCGGTATCCTTGTCGCCCAAATGCGTGCAGGTCGTACGCCGGACCTGTATCTCGCCTGCGATCCCCGATTCATGGGCGATGTCGCGGACTTGTTCCTCAAGCCGGAAGTGGTATCGAACAATCAACTCGTAATCGCGGTCGCCAAGGGCAATCCCTTCAAGTTGAAGGAACTGAAGGATCTCGGCAAGGACAACCTCAAGGTCGGCGTGGGCCACGAACAACAGTGTGCCCTCGGTGCCATCACCAAGGAAACGTTCCTGAAATCGGGCGTGTATGCCGCTGTGCGTAAGAACGTGAAGGTCGAATCCCCCACCGGCGATCTGCTCGTCAATCAGTTACTTACTGGGGCGCTCGATGCGGTGGTTTGCTACACGAGCAATGTCACGCCAAGCCAGCACAAGCTCGATCAGATACCGATCACCGGCATCCCTTGCTCCGCGCCCGATCAACCTGTAGCCATCGCCAAAGGCAGCGCCAATCAGGAACTGGCCGCGAAGCTGATCGAGTACATTCGCTCGGCCGAATCGCGGGAACGTTTCGAGAAACTTGGCTTCGGCTGGGGCCCCAAGGGGCCGAAGTCATGACGGCCGCCGGTGCGAACGCACGCTTCTATCTGGCTCTGAGTTTGCTGGGCGGCGTTTACGTCGTGCTGATCCTGGCAATGCTCGTTGCGGATCTTTCGTTCACTTCCCCCGGCCATCTGTGGGAAGCGCTGCAATCGCGGGATATTCGGTACGCCATTCGACTGAGCCTTATCTCCTGTTTCGTGACCACGATTCTTTCACTCTGGGTGGCCGTGCCGCTTGGTTATCTGTTGTCGCGCACGCGATTCCCAGGCAAGGCGATTGTGGACACCATGGTGGACGTGCCGATCGTCCTGCCGCCGCTTGTCATCGGTATCAGCTTGCTGATCCTCTTTCAGACGCCACCTGGCAAGCTGATCGAAGAAATCATGGCCACACGGATGGGGTTCCTGCTGACCTACATCGTTATTCCGTCGATCGCTGCCGTTGGAGTTTCGCTTTTGCTGCGACAGTTCGCGGGTTGCAAATACGTTCTTCGGCTCATTCCCCCAATCGCGATCTTGATCGCGATCGTGCTAGCTCTGATGGGCCCAGGCCCCTGGTTGAACCAGAACTTGCAATCTCGATTCGGGACGCGAATCACGTTTCAGATCCCCAGCGTGATCCTGGCACAGACTGCGGTGAGTTGTGCGTTCGCGGTTCGAACCATGCGTGTCACTTTCGATCAAATTTCGCCGCGAACGGAGCAGGTTGCGCTAACGCTCGGCTGCACGCGTTTTCAGGCTTTTTGGATGGTCACGATTCCCGAGGCCTGGCGCGGCATCGTCTCGGCAGGTACAATCGCCTGGGCCAGATCGCTCGGGGAATTTGGGCCCATCTTGATCTTTGCCGGGGCCACGCGAATGCGGACGGAAGTTCTCTCCACGACCGTTTGGCTCGAATTCAGTGTCGGCAAGCTCGAATCAGCCCTGGCTGTTTCGCTGTTGATGGTCGTAGTTGCGGTGATCATTCTTTTGTTGATGCGAACCTTCGGCCTGCGTGGCGGAGTTGCGTGAGGGCTCGACTTGATCCAGATCATCGATCTCACGCTCCGCCAGGGGGCTTTTCTGCTTGCCGGCGTTTCTCTCGAAGTCCCTTCGGGCCAATATGGCGTGTTGATGGGAAAGACCGGCTGCGGCAAGACCTCAATTCTAGAAGCCATTGCGGGATTACGGCCAATCGCGTCGGGAACTATCACGCTGAACGATCGGAATATCACACGGCTGGCCCCGGGCGAACGTGGCATCGGCTATGTCCCGCAAGATGCCGCGCTTTTTCGCACCATGACAGTGTACAATCATCTCGCGTTTGCATTGGAGTTGCGAGGCACTGATCGCGCGATTATCGACAACCGAGTCATGGCGTTGGCCGAATGGCTCGGCATCGAGCACTTGCTGCACCGAAGACCGGCCGGCCTGAGCGGAGGCGAAGCCCAACGGGTTGCACTTGGCCGAGCCCTGTCGTTCAGACCGAAGTATCTGCTTCTAGATGAGCCGCTCAGTTCGCTGGATGAGGAAACACGCGGTTCGCTGATGGATCTTCTAATAGGCGTGCGTGAGAAACGGGACGTGACCGTTCTACACGTGACGCACAGCAGCGTCGAAGCCGAGCGACTGGCGGACGTTCGCTTTCGACTCGTGCACGGCGAAGTAATTCAAGAGGGTTGAATGATGCGAGTGACGGTGGAATATTTCGGACCGGCCCGCGAAGTGGCCGGAGTCGGCAGCGAGGTGATTGAGAGACATAGTAGTCCGCACACTCCGTGTGCGGAACGAAGTGTTCAATCTCTGATTTGCCAGATCGCAAAAGAACGCGGAGGACGATTCGCAATGCTCCTCCTTACCGATGACAAACTCTCGCGCAGTCTTGTTTTGGCCGTGAATGATCGACAAGTTTCCGCGGACGAAGAGACAGAACTTCACGACGGCGATGTTGTGACGATCATTCCCCCTGTTTCGGGCGGAGCATGATGGACCTCACACCCGAAGAACGAGCGACCTACGAATGGCAGATGTGGGTCCTCGGCCTCGGCGAGGAGGGCCAAGCAATGCTGAAGGCGGCGACCGTTCTGGTAACACGCGTCGGCGGTATCGGCAGTCTCGCGGCCTATGAACTCGCGGCAGCGGGCCTGGGACGCCTTGTGCTGGCCCATGCCGGCAACATCAAGCCGAGCGATCTGAATCGACAATTGCTCATGACCCACGAAGCTTTGGGAACATCCCGCGTCGAGTGTGCATCACGACGATTGCGTGAACTAAATCCACGGCTCGATGTCATCACTCATGCCGAAAATGTGAATGCCTCGAATGTCGAGAATTTGGTTCTCGCCGCGGACCTGGTCGTTTGTTGCGTGCCGCTTTTTGAGGAACGACTGCTTTTGAATGCGGAGTGTCTGCGGCAAGGGAAGCCGATGATCGATTGCGCGATGTACGAGCTTTCCGGGCAAATCACGACAATTCTGCCCGGCCAGACCGCTTGCCTTGCCTGTCGAGTGCCGGTGCCACCCGCGAGTTGGAAGCGAGAGTTTCCCGTCCTCGGTGCCGTCGCAGGGACGATGGGCTGCCTTGGTGCATTGGAAGCGATCAAACTGATAACCGGCGTCGGCGAGCCGTTAGGCAATCGGCTGCTGACAATTGACATGCGCGATATGCGTTTGCGAACGGTGCAAGTGACGAAGCGAGTTGATTGCGAGGTATGTGGCGCAAAGTAGCGAAAGCCCACGGACGGCTGTCCGTGGGCTTTCTGCATTCACTTCTTCAACGATACCACCACGATTTCCTTGTCGTTGCGGGCGTACATGTTCTGATTCGCGAATGCCGGATGTGCCCACGCAACCGTTCGGCCGGCGGCATACCTGTTCGTGGGCTCCAACACTTTCGCCCGGGCAATTTCTGTGAACTCTTTCGGGGAGAGTTTCGCGATTAGCAACTCGCCCTGCTCATTGAATAGGAACACGCGGTCGCCGTTTGGAATGAGAAATGCGTTCGCCCAACGGCCCGATTTGCCAATAGTGGCCGCGTGCGTTTCCCATAGGCGTTTGCCGGACATCAATTCCAGACCACGCAGTTCGCCATACGAACAAATGCCGTAAATCGTATCTCCGACAATCAGTGGCGCTGGCATGATGCTGTGCAAGTCCACGGTATTCGCGGGCATCACGGCCGGCTGGCCACCCTTGCTCTTGCTTTTCCACACGACCTTGGGTGATGCCTCTCCGATATCAAGAAGCAGCGAGCCGTTATAGAACGATGTGAGAAATAGCAGCGACTTGTTCACGAGCCGGGCTGTTGGCACTGTCAGGGCCGACTGGATCTCCCAGGGGTAGTCCCAGAGTTTTTTGCCCGTTTCTGGATCGAGACCGACGACGGCGTGCGCGTGCCATATGATCAACACGCGTTTGCCACCGACTTCGAAAATCACAGGCGAGTTATAACCAAAATCGCCGCCGATCCGGAGCGTGTTCCACAGGATCTTGCCAGTCTTCTTGTCGAAGGCCACGACCCCGCGTCCTTCGGACCCACCCACCAGGCAGATGACCTTGTCTCC
Source organism: Gemmataceae bacterium (assembly GCA_009691845.1). GTDB lineage: Bacteria > Planctomycetota > Planctomycetia > Gemmatales > Gemmataceae > SIAJ01. Next base: position 25,071 of record SIAJ01000011.1, on the reverse strand, counting down.
GTCGACGAGCGGATGGCACGCAAAACCCCACACGGGCAACTCCGCCCCCAAATCCTTCATGAAGTGCGTCTTCCAAACTTCCTTGCCGGTCTTGGTTTCGAGTGCGTGAAAATCGCCCATCGTCCCGAGCCAGTACAGGATGTCTCCATCGACGGTTGGAGTGCAACGAGGGCCGGCCGGGTAGCTCACGCGATATTCGACTGGCAACTCGAACTTCCAGAACTGCTTGCCGGTTTTCTCGTCCAGGCAAAGCAAGCGATCGATGCCCTGCACTGCCCCGCGACTGAACGGATCTTTCGGAAGCGTGCCATCGCCAAGCACGCGGTCCGGGATAAACACCATTCCCTGCGACACGGCCGGCCCGGCATATCCCATCCCGCACTCCGCACGCCAAAGAACCTTCGGCCCGCCCGACGGGAATTTTTCAAGGATGCCCGTCTCACGCCAATAGCCATCGCGTTGTGGGCCGAGGTACTGAGGCCAATCATCGGCGAAAGAGAAAGCAGGAAGCAAGCAGGCAAGGAACAGGTAACGCATGAGATTCTCCAAAGGCGAGCGGTGCTCCGTAAGGAGCCCGATGCCTTTGTGATATGGCGCACCGCTACCGTCATCGGGCTCCCGACGGAGCACCGCTCGCCTGAGCGAGAAATTCGACCTTGCTTGTCCCGTTGTATTAGTCGTTGCGCACTCCTAAAATTCGATTTTACTTTTCCGCACGTTCCGTGGTGAAGATCGCATGTTCGATGGCATTCAGAAAGGTCTTCGCGAGGCGCTCGGCAAGCTTCGCGGTCGTGGCCGGCTCTCGGCAGAGAACATCCGTGAAGGACTTCGCGAAGTTCGTCGTGCTTTTCTCGAAGCCGACGTTAACTTCAACGTCACCAACGACTTCATTGCGCGCGTGGAAGAACAAGCGGTCGGGCAGGATGTGCTCGAACGCGTCAACCCGGCCGATCAGATCGTCAAGATTGTCTTTGATGAACTCGTTGGCCTGATGGGGCCGGTCGATCACAAAATCCCGGTCTTCAAGGATCGTCCCGCCATCCTCATGATGTGCGGTCTTCAGGGGGCCGGTAAAACGACGACCTGCGGAAAATTGGCCCTCAAGTTGCGCGATCAAGGCCGGCGACCACTGCTCGTTGCCGCCGACTTGCAGCGTCCTGCCGCCGTCGATCAGTTGAAAGTCCTGGGCGAGCAAATCAAGGTCCCCGTTTTTTCGGAGGCAACTAGCCCGGTTCAGGTGTGTAAGAACGCCGTCGCGTTTGCCAAGCAAAACAGCCTGGACGTGATCATCCTCGATACGGCCGGGCGATTGCAGATCGACAAGGAGTTGATGGATGAGCTGAACGAAATCGATCGCCAGGTTCAGCCCGATCATGTCTATCTCGTGGTCGATGCGATGATTGGCCAGGAGGCGGTCAATGTTGCCAAGACGTTCAACGATGCTCTCACGCTCAACGGAACGATTCTCACGAAACTGGATGGCGACGCTCGCGGTGGTGCGGCTCTGTCAATCAAGGCCATCACGGGCGTTCAGATCAAATTCATCGGCGTCGGCGAGAAATTGCAGGCTCTCGAAGAATTCCGGCCGGAGAGCATGGCCAGCCGAATCATGGGTCAGGGCGACTTGATGGGGCTGGTCGAGAAGGTCCAACAGATTCAGAGTCAGGTTTCCGAGGAGGATCTCAAGAAGCAGCAAGAGGCACTTGAGAAAGGCCAGTTCACGCTCGACGATTTCCGGATGCATTTCCAGAACATCCAAAAAATGGGAATGAAGGACATGATCGGCCGCATGCCCGGCATGGCCGAGATGATCCCCGAAGGCGAAGATCCTGAAGTCGCATTGAAGCGTGTCCAGGGCATGATCGACTCGATGACCAAGAAGGAACGCAACGACCCGGATGTCATCGATGCGGGCCGACGACGACGCATCGCAACAGGCAGCGGTGTGCAGTCGCACGAGGTGACGCAGTTCCTCAAACAGTTCGACACCGTTCGCGCCCTCATGAAGCAAATGATGTCGATGAGCGTCTGGCAACGAATCAAAATGGTCACGGGCATGACAAAGATGGGGGCGTTCAATCCTGGCAACGAGGGGATGCTGAAAACCAAGGGAAACACCGGTCACCGCAAGAGCGCGAAAGAGCGTGCGGAGGAGCGGAAGAAGAAAAAGAAGAAGCGGTAATCCGTTGCATTCTTGAATGGTGCTTCTTGCTCCCTCTAGCTGGGTCTTGAAAGAAAATCTCTTCTCTTTCTCCGCCGACGGTCTGATGGGTGGAAATCGGTGCACTCTCGGACTACTATGGTGTGTCAACGGCGCCAGTGCCGATTACATTTATTAATTTGGATTTGACCGTGTATGACAGACTTATCGCTGCTCCTCGATCAAACTAGCCGCACTTTTGCTTTGGCCATTCCTCTCTTGCCCGAGCCGCTTCGCCAGCAAGTGACCGTGGCCTATTTGCTCTTTCGAACCGCCGACACCTTGGAAGACGCCACACTCTGGTCGAAGGATGCACGCGTCCAGGCTCTGCGATCTCTGGAACAAGTTCTCCGCGGGCCAGATGTAAGCCATGCAACAAGTCTTGCCCGCGAATGGCTTGAGCACCCTCCCCTCGAGCATGCGGGATACCTTTCGCTTTTACAGGAATTCCCCGGCCTGCTGCGTGCGAATAACGAACTTACCGAGGGTGCTCGCGAGACGATTAATTCTCACACCCTTCGAACTGTTGCCGGGATGATCGAATTTGCACGGCAAAACGACCGGAGCGATCGTCTACGGTTGAATACGCTTTCGGAACTGCGCGACTACTGCTATGCGGTCGCGGGCATTGTTGGCGAGATGATAACCGAGTTGTTCCTGCTCGAATGCCCAACACTTGCAGGTGTGGCCGACGAACTTCGCGGACGTGCGGTTCGCTTTGGTGAAGGCCTTCAACTGGTGAACATCTTGAAAGATGCCAAGGCCGATGTTCACGAAAGGCGTTTCTTGATCCCCCCCGATGTCACTCTGCAAGACTTGCTGGCCATTGCACGCGAGGATCTGCTGTCCTCGCAAGAATACATTGATGCTCTTCGAGTCGGTAGCGCACCCGACGGAGTCATCCGCTTCACCGCGTTACCGGTGCTGTTGGCGGGGGCGACGCTTGCCGGGGTCGAAGTTCGGGGAAGTGGTGCTAAGCTTTCGCGAGCGGAAGTCGCACGGATAGGCCGTCACGTTCATGAGGCCGTCGCCTCGGGCGAGTCGATCTGGTCGTTTGCATGGGGGACGCCATGAGACGACGAATCGCTATTGTTGGAGGCGGGCCTGGCGGCCTCGCTTCCGCAATGCTGCTCAGCCATGCCGGCATGGACGTGCGGATCTTCGAACGCCAGCCGCATCTCGGTGGACGAACTTCAACGATGATTGAAGGTGGATACCAGTTCGATCTGGGTCCGACGTTCTTTCTTTACCCGCGAATTCTTGAAGAGATCTTCTCGGCCGTAGGCCGCGACTTGAACGCCGAGGTTAAACTCCTTCGCCTCGATCCCCTGTACCGCATCGTCTATGGCAGCGGCGGCACAATGAACGTCACGCCGGACGCGGAGAGAATGGCGAAGGAGATCTCTGCCTTCTCGGCTGCCGATGGTCCCAATTACGTGCGGTTTATCGAGGAGACACGGCGCAAGTTCGCCCGCGTTAGCCCTGTTTTGCAGATGCCGTTCTCAAACTGGCGAGCCTTGCTGTCGAGCCCGATGCTCAAGATCGTGCCGTGGCTAAAACCCTGGCTGTCCGTGGACGGAGAACTCAAGCGTTACTTTCAGGATCCGCGTGTGCGTTTGGCGTTCTCGTTTCAATCCAAGTATCTGGGTATGTCGCCGTTCAAATGTCCGAGTCTGTTTTCGATCCTCTCGTATCTTGAGCACGATTTTGGGGTGTTCCACCCTGTCGGCGGCTGTGGTGCAGTGAGCACGGCAATGGCACAATGTGCTCGCGACCTGGGGGCACAGGTTCATCTGGACGAAGGCGTTCAAGAGATTTTGTTCGAAGGGCGACGAGCCGTCGGCGTGCGGACGGATGCAGGTGTTTACGATGCGGATGCTGTGATTGTGAATGCCGACTTCGCGCGTGCGATAACCCGCCTCGTGCCGGATCGACTGCGCAAACGCTGGACCAACGCTCGAATCGCCAAGAAGAAGTTCTCGTGTTCCACATTCATGATGTATCTGGGCATCGAAGGCACGAACGAGCATTTGGCCCATCACACCATCTATCTGCCGGGAGGATACACCGAGAACCTCGCGGACATCGAGAAGCACCATCGACTCTCGGACGATCCGCCGATTTACGTTCAGAACGCTTGCATTACAGATCCGTCCCTTGCTCCGCCCGGGCACAGCACGCTGTATGTACTCGTTCCGGTGACTCATCAGCACGAGAATGTCGATTGGTCACAGGAGAAAGGTGCCTTCCGGAAAACAGTTCTTCGCCAGCTTGGCAAGGTCGGCATAACGGATATCGAACGAAGAATCCAAAGCGAACGAGTGATGACACCTGCCGATTGGGATGTCGGCCACGACATCCATCTCGGGGCAACTTTCAACCTTGCTCACAATCTTGGGCAGATGCTGCACATGCGGCCGAGGAATCGCTTTGAGGATGTGGACGGCGTTTACCTTACGGGGGGCGGCACGCATCCGGGCAGTGGCTTGCCGGTGATTTATGAATCGGCACGCATAGCCTCGCGATTGTTGCTCGAAGATTTCGGCAAACCGACTGACTGGCTAACGCCTTCGAATCGTCACCCAGTCGGTAATTTGCGGGCTTCCATGGTCGGAGGCGAGCGATGACATCACCTCAGCCCAAGGAGAGAATCGGTGTAATTGGTGGTGGTCTGGGTGGGCTTGCCGCAGCCACGACACTGGCAGCCCGCGGCTACGATGTCGTACTATTCGAGCGAAACTCGTGGTTAGGCGGCAAGGCAGCCGAGTTGAATGTCGATGGCTATCGCTTCGACATGGGGCCGACGATTTTGACGATGCCATCGGTGTTGGAAAAGCTCTTCGCGGAGGCCGGGCTTTCGCTGCAAAGCCGGCTCGACCTGATTCGGCTCGATCCCCAATGGCGATGCTTCTTCCCGGACCGCCCTGCTCTCGATCTGGTCGAAGATATCGAGGAAATGGCCAGCCGCTGCGAAGCGTTCTCCCCGGGCCTGGGAAAGGGCTACCGCGATTTCATGGCGTTTTCGGGCCGGATGAAGACACTTTCCGATCGCATTTTCTTCTGGCGGCCCGTTGAATCGCTGCGGGACATGTTCAAGCAAAAGGTTCTCAGCCCGGGCGAATTGTTAGTCGAACTTGTGCGGATGCGGCAAGGTTGGAGCGTGGCCGGCACCGTGCGGAAGCATGTTCCCGAGCCGCACGTTGCCCAGATACTGGACCATTTCACTCAGTATGTTGGCTCGTCGCCGGAAGCCGCCCCGGCCGTGCTTTGTGGCATCGCCCGTATGCAAACGGATGAGGGCATCTGGTATCCGCGTGGCGGCACCCGGGCCGTGCCGGTCGCACTGGAACAGTTGGCTCGCGAACTCGGCGTGGAGATACGAACGGGTGCAGGCGTATCCAAGATTTTGCTGGATTTACGCGGCAAGGTTCGTGGCATCGCTACCGAGGACGGCGTCGAGGAGCCATTGGGTGCGGTAGTCTCGAATATGGACTCGGTCCGAACCTATCGAGAACTGGTTGGCGGCAAACCTGCCGCACAGTTCAATCGACGCCGTACGTATGAACCTGCGTGTTCGGGCGTTGTCCTTTATCTCGGATTGAATCGCCGATACGATCAGCTCTTGCATCACAACTTCGTGTTCTCCGAAAACGCCCACGCCGAATTCGCGTCAATCTACCGCGAGGGCGTACCAACTCCAGATCCGACTTGCTACGTATGTGCTCCCGCTTGCACCGAGCCTGAAGTCGCGCCGCCCGGAGGCGAAGCACTCTACGTTCTCGTGCATACGCCCTACATGCGCTCGGAGCACGACTGGAACGCGATGTATCCCAAGTACCGCGAAGTCATTCTCGACAAATTGGAACATACTGCCGGCCTCACGGGGATCCGAGATTCCATTCAAGTGGAGCGATTCCTAACTCCAGCCGACATTCACCGGCGCTATTCGGTGTTGCAAGGGGCCATCTACGGACTTGCCAGTCACGGCCGCTTTTTCGGTGCTTTCAAGCCGAGCAACCGCAGTGCCAACGTTCCGGGCCTATACCTCGCAGGCGGGGCAGCGCATCCTGGGCCGGGCATGCCTATGGTTCTGATGTCTGGCTGGATTGCAGCGGACGCACTAGATCGGGACGGCCTGATCTCCCGACGTAACAACCCCATTGCTGCCACCGCGTGATTTTCATTGAATGCCAACTCACCGATCACGCGTCGCTCGCGCTGGCTAAGTCGTTGGTTCACTTGGTACGCCACGCGTTATGTTCGTCGGCACTTCCACGCGGTTCGTGTCTCCAAGCAAGGGGGCAGGTGAACATTCCCACCTGGACCGATCCTCGTGGTAATGAATCATCCTTCTTGGTGGGACCCTCTGATTGGCATGGTCCTGGCCGCGAAGTTTATGGACCGCGAACTGTACGCATCGATGAATTCAGAGTCCCTGCAAAAATATCGCATTCTCAGCCGGCTTGGTTTGTTCGGGATTGAACTGGGCACCATCCCCGTTGCACGCCGATTTCTGCAGGTGGGGGCAGAGATTCTGGAGCGGCCGCATGCGCTGGCGGACCAAGCCAGGCCACGCCGCGTGTTGTGGCCAGATGTTCCTGGCCCGGCGAACGGTTTACGAAGAAACAGGCGGGCATGCTGCGATCAAGGCCTCGCTGATGGACGGCATTGCTCTCCCTCGTGCGATGCGAAACCTGGGACTGCGGACCGATCTAATCGATGCGATGCAGTTTGCCGAATGTCGCATTTATCACGACGCCCACGAAGTCTTGATGGGCCAGGCGAAAAATGCGAGTGAGGGAATTGAGAGTCCGGAAAAAATCGTTCCCATCACGCTTGTGCTGTTAGTGAAGCAGGTGTTATCAGTCGTCGTATTAGCCTTCGCGCCAATTCTCGCTCCCCGGACTATTCCCATCGCTGCGTGTGCCGTATTGCTTGCGTATCTTCCCAGAATAATCGGTACGATTCGCTGTCGAGAATCAATCTTCGGTGCCTTGCTGCATCCAGTCAGCATCTCGCTGCTCTTGGCGATCCAGTGGTTCGCACTGATGCGATCCACACTGGGCCTGTCTACTAGCTGGCGAGGCCGAAGCTACGGCTTGACTGCGGAACTCGTCGAGCATCGGAAGTTCCTTCTATCACCTTGGTACTCTGTAAGAATTACCCGTTCCGCCGCCGAAAATCCTCGATTCCCCGACCATAAGCCGCCAGCCATTCGCCCACAGGCATTACCGAATCTCGAAAACGGACGAGTTCTCTCACTGCATCGCCGACGGAGAAGTCGTCGGCAATTCCCTTCTGCTTTCGTGTGAACGATTCCATTCCCGCCAAGCCGACTACAGCAGCTCCTAGGGCGGTCCCTTCGTTGCTCACCAATCGCTCGAGCGGTTTCCCGATGACGCTCGCCAGGATTTCCAGCATGAGGTCGCTCTGGGCGATGCCCCCCGAGGCGGTAATCCTCGTAATCTTCTGGCCAGCCGCTTCGTGCTCTTTTACAGCCAACCCAATGAGATAGGCGAGCGCTTCCAGCGAGGCACGATAACGCAGACCAAGATCGGCCGGCTCCTTGGGGAACCACTCGAAACGTGGTGAATGTATGCCGAGCGATGGTTCCGACAACACGAATGGCAGTACACTTGTGCCGTTGCAGCCGGGCGGAACCGCTCGTCCTGCTTTCTCCAATATGGCCCAATCCGGTTTCGGGCCAAGGACGCGATCGAGAAACTGAGCACCGTTGCTGTAACATCGCATCCAGAGATACGGTCCCCAGTTCAATTTCATTGCGTCGAGCGTGCCGGACTGCGGGGCACATGCGGCGGACGAGTTCACGACGGCTGAGTTGCCAAGAATGATGGCCACGTGTCCCGCATCGACCGCACCTCCACCAACGAGTCCTGCGGCCTGGTCGTCCAGCGTGGGAAACACGAGTGGGCGTTGACCTGTGGGCAGGCCCGCATCCATCGCCACCGCATCAGCAAGCGGACCGATCGGTTCGTTCATGTCCTGCAGGATTCTGGGCAGCGTTTTCCAGGCTGCCTCGCGATTTTCGGGCTTGGCGAGACAGTTCAACATCTCGTGTTGCCACTGATTCGTTCGCAGATCCATGATGCCTGTGGACGCGGCCGACGAAACACTCGTCACATCGAAGCGACCTGTGAGATAGCCTGCTGCGCACGGCCCGTGCGGCAGAATCTGTGCAGTCGCTTGCCAATCTTTGGAGTCCAGGGTTGCTTCATCCTTCACAAGATGGCTCAGGCTGAAACGTACCGCCCATGGTCCGCCGACGAGATGCTTCACGGCCCCCTGCCCTCCGAGTCGTTCCAGGCCGACGGCATGATATTTGGCCAGCGTCTGGTCGTTCCAGCAGATCGCTCGACGAACCTGGTTGCCAAGACGATCCACCCGCCCGGCCGTGTGATGCGTCGCGGAGATGCCGCCTGCGATCCAGTCCTGAAGGCGACCGAGTTCCTTCAGCTTCGCAGCGATCCCTCGCGTGGTTGAGCGTGCCTGGCCTTCAAGCAGCATCAGGTTCAACTCGGAGACGCCTCCTTCGGTCCACAAGTCCGTGGGACCACGCACCTCAGCCACGACGTTGCCCTTGAGATCGAACGCCAGGCACTTCACGGAGCCGGTACTAAAATCCCAACCGGTGATGATCGAGGAGGGAGCAAGGGAGAGGAAGGACATTCAAACCTCGTGAGGAATATTCTGCTCCCCCCTCTCCGCATCGGAGAAAGGGGCAGGAGAGGTTACGCTGCGTCGAGATCAACGCATGAGCCCTCCCCGAAACGGAGAGGGGGAGTCAATCCGAACGCATCAAGCCCCAGGCGGATCCCAGGAACGCCATTCCGAAGCCAACGAGTGCAGCACAGGCCACGGCGACGATGGCCATGTTCGGGTTTTCGGGATTGAGCAGTAGTTGTTGATACGCATCCAAGGCCCAGGCGTGCGGCGTGGCGTGGCTAATCTCCTTCATGGTCTCCGGCATCAATTCGCGAGGCATCATCGAGCCACCCAGACCAGAGAGCAGCAACACGAGCAACGTACCATAGATGGCAACTTGCGATTCCGTGCGCGCAGTCACCGCAACCAACATCGATAGCCCCGTGGCCGCGAACGCGGTGGCCGCAGCGACGGTGATCACCCAAAACCCATGTCCGCCCCACGAAACGCCGAATATCAGCTTTCCTGCCAGCATCAGGAATAGGCCTTGGAACAGTGAGACGCCGAGTGCCGGAAGGAACTTGCCCAGCAGCAACTGTAGCTTCGAGAGAGGCGCGGCCCGGAGACGAACCAGCGTACCTTGTCGTCGTTCCGCCACAAAAAGCCAGCCGACAGTGAGAACTAGAAAGAACGAGAACGTGACCGCGTAGGACGGTACGAGAATCTGAAATCGCTTGGAGCCGCGTTCGGGAAGCCCGCCTTCTTCCTGATATTCGGCCATTGTGCCGCGAGGATCTTTCACCGATTCGTTGCGAGTCAGGCCCGCCCAAGTCTTTGCACGAAAGTTGTACTGGCTAAACATATCACTGACGCCGGCCTGTACCTTCGGTCCCACTTCGCGTTGCGCACTGGGTGAAAGCACTTCGCCAAACGCGATTCCTTTGCCTGCTCGTGCCGAGAGTTTGTCCTTATGGATCGTCGTCGCCGGCGAGCCTGCGAACATGGCGACCAGCCGTTGCCGGTTCGCGTAGTCGTCCTCGCGCATGAGCATGACGGGCGATCCGGCCAGCATTGCAGTCGGGAAATAGTCCTCGTCCTCGAACAACTCGCAGATTAGTTCCTGAAACTTGGGGAACTGCAATTTCAACGCGCCCGCGAAAAAGCTGCCGAATTTCTTATTGGAGAGTTCGTCGAACTTCCGATCGGCCATGATTGCCTTCAAGAGCTTTTGCAGAACGGGGCTCAGTTCTTCCAGCACCGGAGCCTTGATGTCCTTATTTTCCTTCAACAGGGCGGAAACGACTTCCATGAACTCATCATCGCCCACGCGTTCGAAGGCTTTGCCGATCATCCACGGGATGATCACGCGGAACAGTGTGACTTGTGCAACCTGCTCGATAATCGATGCTGTCGCCTGTTGCGTTGGGTCTTTCTCGATGGTCAGGCTGACTTCCTTCGGGTTGATACCGTCACGATAAAGCGGGTTCAACGGCGGCGGATTGGCCTTGGTGAGAAACGAACACCGGTGCATTTTCACCGAGAAATCTGGCTCGAAGATCAGCACGGCCGACCGCTTGCCGTCGCGAATCAGCCGCATGGCCTCTTCCCGGCTACCGATAATTTCGATGCGAATGTCGGCTGTCCCCGCGAGATCGTCGAGTACGACCTCGCTCCAGCGTTTCGTCGGAAAAGGCCCGGAATTCGGCGGCAGCCCGTTGTCCAGATTCACGACGGAGACACGCAGTCGATCGTCCGGCTTCTGCCAAAATCCCTCGCCCATCACGAGGCTGAGCACGCCGACACACAGGAGCGGCGTGGCCAGCAGAATAATCGCGGAACGATAATCCCGCCGCAGCAGCCGAAAGTCTTTCGCGGCGAGAGTGAGGGTGGACATTGGAGTCTAAGGGCTTTCTTCGCCTTGCGATTCAGTGGGCAATAACACGCCTCGCAATTTTCTCAACGCCCGCAGATACCGCATTGATGCAGCCGCCTCAGTGAGCCTCAGGCTCGCGGCCACGTCCTGATTCGATAGCTGTTCGTGATGTCGCATCAGGATGAGTTCGCGGTCGTCTTCGTTCAATTGCGTCAAGGCATCGTTCAATCGCCTTTGCAATTCCTGATGAATCGCGGCCGAGGCGGGCGTCTGCTCAGCGTCAATGAGTTGCGATACCAGTTGCACGTCCGAATCGTTGGCCCAGGCGGGGGCCTGTATTGCCTGCTCGCGGTCGATGCTTCGGCGTTGCGCTTGCCGATGCCTTCGATGTGAGTCGATGATTCGATCTTGCGCCAGGTGTCGCAGCCAAAGGTGGAACGGCATGGCCGGGTTTTTCAGATATTCGATCAGCCGTTGATTGGCTTCGAGCAGCACATCTTGAACGATGTCGCTCGCATCCACCCGGCGAGCCAAGACTGGGTCGAGCCGCATGCGGATGACTTGCCGCAACGGTTCGCGGAATTCGCCTAGCAGGCGATCGACGGCTACGGCCTCGCCGGTTTTGGCGTCTTCTAGAAGTTTGCGGGTTGCCTCATTGTTCGGCCACATGGTTAGAGTATATTCGGGAGGGGAAAGAACGATAGGACTGATGCGACTGAGAGTACCTATATCGGTCCTCTCAGTCGCATCAGTCCTATTGGGGACTGACCGTAGCCTTCTGCAAGATGCTAAACCAATTCCGCGATCGGCTTGCCGCCGTTAATCATCGGGCTTGGCCGGCCGGTCGGGTCGGTGTAGTGCAGGTCCTGCGGAATGCCGAGGACATGGAATACCGTGGCCATCAGGTCTTGCGGGCCGATCGGCTTGCTCTTAGGTATTTCGGCCTTCGAGTTCGATTCGCCAACCGTTTGGCCCATCTTCAGCCCGCCACCCGCAAGAGCGAGTGTCGAGAGCGGCGCCCAGTGATCGCGGCCCGCATTGCCGTTGATCTTCGGCGTGCGGCCGAATTCGCCGGAGATGACCAGCAATACATCCTCGCTCATGCCACGATTGGCAAGGTCTTCGACAAACGCACTGACAGCCGTATCGACGATGGGGCCACTTCGCTTCATGGCGTTGCCAATCTGCCCGTGCATATCCCAGCCGCCGAAGTTCACGGTTACGAAGCCAACACCAGACTCGCACAAGCGGCGAGCGAGAAGAAGTTGTTCACCAAGGCCCTTGCCGTAGCGATCGCGCGTCTTCTGATCTTCGTTCTTGACGTCGAACACATCCTTCGCCTTGCTGACGATAAGATCCAGAGCTTGCGCTTCGAAGCTATCGAGACCCTTCATCAGGCCGCTGCGGTCGATCTCGCGATCGATATTGTCGAAGTCCTTGAGTAGACCCTTGCGGTCGTCGAGGCGTTCGAGAGGCGAACGCAGGGCCATGTTCTCCCGGGCCTTGCCGGCCACATCGAATGGGGCGAATGGCTTGCCGAGCCACGCTGGACCGTCGCCGAGAATGCCGTTGAAACGAACATAGGTTGGCAGGCCAGTCGGGGCGCTGGCTCCGCGATGGCGGGCAAGAATCGAACCCAAGCCTGGCTTGTTCTGGCCACCGCCGTTGTCGGCCGCGACGAAGTCGTAGCCGGTCATAACGAAGTGAGTGCCGCCACCGTGACCCGAGTTGCGATGGGCGAACGAACGGACGAAGGCCATCTTGTCGGCGTTGGCAGCCATCTTCTCGAACGTGCCACCGAGTTCGATGCCGGGGACATTCGACTTCACGGCTCCCGTGACCGAGCGATACTCGACCGGAGCGGACATCTTGGGGTCAAAAGTCTCGACGTGCGTCGGACCACCCCCGAGCCAAAGCCAAACTACGGAAGTCTTTTTGGTTGGGGAGCCAACGCGGGCAGCTGCCTCGCGGGCTCGCAACAGACCGGGCAGGCTCAGGCCGCCAAGGCCGAGAGCACCGATCTTCATGAAATCACGGCGTGTGGAGCCGTCGCATGCGGTCCCTTGGCGGGACGAGTGAAGTGTGAGCATGTCAGGAACCTAAGGGTATGGGATAGGATCAACCGGCGGTATTCCAACACATGAACGATAAACCCTGGCGAGGGCGGAGTCAACAGAATCCTGGAAAAGTTGCCTGTTGACTCGCGCTCATTCTTTCGCAGGCGGCTTATCCTTTTTGTTCTCCTCGCTCTCCTTGTGCAAGTCTTCGAGTGCCTTATCTTGGCGCTTGAGTTCAAGGCGCTGGGCCAGGATTGTGTTGGCTTCCTGGGTCGCGCGCAGCTTGGGCGGCCCCTTCGCCATCAGTTCCATGAGTTGTTCGCTGCGCGGCGTATCAATATGTGGCAGGGCCTGAATCACCCAGTGCGCGGCGGAAACGGTTGCGCCTTTCGGGAAGGATTCGAGGACTTGCTTGATGCGCTGATGTTGCTCCGGCGTGCCAGGACCGGCGAGGATTTGCTGCAACATCGGTTCCATGTCGTTGATCTCAAGCAATTTTTTGGATGCCTCTTCGCGGGTCTTAAACGAAGCGGCGTCGAGTTGCTTGACGAGAGCAAGTACCGCCGGTGTCGGCGCCGGGTTTATCAGCGCATGGACTCTCTTCAATGCAGCGGGAGCATCGCGAATCTGATCGGGGAAAGTTGCCCACGCCAGGAGCTGGACCCATTCGTTTGGTGCCCGGCCTAGCTCAGCGATCATCTCCTTCGATGGCCGCGGCCAGGTCGGATCTTTCTCTTGCCAGATCGCAAATAGGAATGAAGTGCCGCGAAGGGTTGGCTCAAGCAACAGTTTGGGAACGGTATCCGGCGACACCCTGGCGGTCTCGACGATCAAATACAGCGCCTGGACTCCCAAATACGTGTTCCCGGCATCAATGTGATTTTGGATTACGGGAAAGAATTGCAGCTTGTCGGTGTACTCAATCCAACTAAGCGATGGATCGGACGCGCCTGCGCGGTCGAATACTCGCGGCACACGGCGGTCCAATTCGCTCACGAAGCGCTTGACCTCGGCATCAGTAGGCTTCGTCGGGTTCGCTGTGAATTGGCCAGTGATTTCGGCACGATGCCATTGCTTTGGTTTGTCGGGTTGGTGAAAGCTAAAATTGGCATTCCAGACAGCAGATAGCTTAACCGGAAACGTGAGCAGAGCAGCTCGATATTGACGAATATTGACGATTTCAGTCATCGAAACGCCGGGTGCGAGCCGTTCGTCCAGAATTGGTCGCTCCTCATCTAGATCATTCGACCAATGGCCAACGACAACACCATTACGAATGCCTGGTACTGGGCTACCGAGGTAACGAATAGAGGTGTGTCCGAAGGCCCTTGGGTAGCGAATCACGATACTGCCTTACGAGACGTTTCGAAGAGTGATGCGATAGACATAGGGTCCACCTTTCCACTCCACGATCGGTTCGCAGGTAACTTTCAATGGCAGCATCTGCTCGCCTTTGACGCAGGCAGCAACAACTAGAACAAGGGTAATCGGTAGCATGTTTGTCCCATATAATCGGGCAACAAAACCTTCGAGACTCGCAGCGAACAAGAAGGATCAGAACACTTCTTCAAGCTCGACTGTCGCTGACGCCGAAGGAGCCACCGACGCGCCACCTGGCGAAACAGTGACTCCCTCGTTTATGATCGAACCCTGAGATGTCACGTCGATCTTGACCTTGTAAACTGTCCCCGCTTTGCTGACGGTCATCTTCACCTTGAAGCCGGACTTTGGCAGTAAGTCCCAAAAGAGCATGCCGTACTGGCCGGCGGGATTTCCTGCCGGATTGGTTCGATTGTCGTTGAAAATGTAGTAACCGTCAGAATCGAGAACTCCGGCATTGTTGGCATTATCGACTCTCTGCTTAAACCTCTGAGTGGCCAGTACCTTGGCCTGCGCTTCGGTATTGCCGGCCTTTGGTATCCTTTCGAAAGTGGCGGAGAGAACGGCGCTGTGATCCTTAGCCAAAATTGGCGGCATGCTTCGCGGCCCAATCCCTGCGAAATATCCGCTCGTTGAACGCACGAAACGGAGCCGAGAGACGTAGGCCATGTCCAGATCCGCTGTCTGCCCGGAATCGCTCGCCACAGCAACAGTGTGTTTGGCACCCCATGCAAAGTCATATTCCGCGGCACCACCCAGGCCGGTATCGGCGACTTGTTGTTTCTCAGCACCCGATATGGTCACCGAAATCGGATTCGAGGCAACGCTAAAGCCCTGGAAGAGTTGACTTGATAGCGTGGCTGGCACAGCGCCAACGCTCACCCCGAGACCCAGTCTTCCAGCATTTCCCGGTTGAGTCTGGAACACCTGCCCGCCATCCACAATTCCCCGGATCGGCCCATGCCATTTGCCGCCCGGCCCACCGAATTGATTGCCTTTAAGGGCGAGAGTGGTCGCGCCCGCCCACGGCACATTACCGGCAGCCTTGATCTCGGCCTTCCCGTTCGCCACGCTGTTCTCAATGAGGTAAACATTGATGACTCGTTCGGGTGTGACCTTCCCGATTTTGACCCAGAAGGGCGTATCGCGTCGCGGCGGAATTCGGTACTGCTTGCGGCTCATCTGGAGGGGAGTTGTGGTCGTCGCGGTAATGTAATGATTCAATTCTTCGTTGCCATAGTACGACCCGACGAGCGGGGTGAGAATCGCATCCATCGGCTTCTCCCCGACCTTCGGAGGATTGCCCTGAAACAGTGGGGGAAAGAAATAGGCCTGGACGAGGATGTCAGCAGGATTCAAGGTGGACGACGTGGCCCGAACGTAAATCGTAGTGCTTTGGCCATCGGCCAGCGTGATGTCCATGGTCGTGCCGGATGTGCTAGGGAACACGGCCCGGCTCGACGGGATATATGCGCCCGAAGGCGAGGGGTCCGATAGCCGCAGTTGGAGCGGCTGCGGAATCGCGCCCGTTGAAGCGTGGAAGGTCACCAGGACCGGGATCGGCTCATCCACGATTGCAACGTCATCCGTCACGGTCACGGTCGCATTGATGTCGATGTCTACGGCAACAACCTGCACGGCGACTTCGACCACCGCTGTATCGAAATTACCGTTGCCGTCGCCGATGGTGTACGAGAAGGTGTCTGTGCCGAAATACCCGATTGCCGGAGTGTAAATGATGCTCGAGCCATTCACGGCAATCGTCCCGTGACTTGGCTGAACGATGGAAGCGATTCCGCCTACGAAGTTCAAGTCGTTCTCATGTACCGTCAGTGAAAGTGGCGTGCCAATTTTGGTGAAACCCGAATCATCCGTGGCCTGCAGGCTCTGATCGACGGGTTCCTGGATGATGACTTCAACGGTTCCCTCGACCGTGTCCTCTCCATCCGTGACGGTGTAAGTGAACGAATCGTATCCGTTGTATCCCGTACCGGCGGTGTATGAGATTTGCGATCCGGAAATCAACACGGTGCCATGCCCTGGAGACGAGGCAATAGTTGGACCACCCACGTAATCCACGTCGTTTGCCAAGACGGCGATGCTGAGTGATCCACCTTCGTCGAGCATTGCCAAGTCGTCGTAGGCGAACAGCGATGGTTCCGGATCGGGAGCGTTCGGGTCTTCACCCGACTCGGTGAGAAGCGCGAGTGGCAGTTGCAAAGTCGTAGACTGTCCGTTCGCGATCGTGAGTTCCCCGAATAACGCCACGGGGACCAAAATGTCGTAGCCCTCGGGGATCGACACATCGTAATCGTAATCGTAATCGCCAATCGTCAGCGCTACACTGTCGGTTCCGGTGCTATCCGTGACCAGTTCACCGGTCACTCCCGAGTTTCCCGGATCCTGGCCGGCGTAGCTGACGCCTACGACGGCGACGCCCGGCTCCTCGGTGTCCCAAAACCCGTTCGTGTTCTGATCGTCGTAGGCCTCGACGATTAGGTGCCCCGTTTGCTCGGGAGATGATTCGTCGTCGGCAATGTACAAGGTGGCTGAAGACGGCGTACCAACCTCATAGCCCGGCTGCGCGACGACCTCGACCACCGCCGTTTCCGTCACTTCCACTTCCGTGTCGTTCACCGCCGTCAACGTAAGCGTAACAGAGGACTCGCCAGCCGCGAAGGTGACGGTCGTAGTTGCCGGCCCGCCACCCATCGGCGTGGCCCAAACCAACATCTGCCCCCCTGTAGTCCAGTTGTAGTCCGCTGAGATTGTCGCAGTTCCGGCCTTCTGGAGAGTAATGACGAGCCCTGCCGATGTATCCCCCTCTCGAGTGAGGGCGACAGACGCGGTGTCGGTCCCAGGCTCACCGGCCTGGGTGTCTATCACGGAAAGAGCCACGGCCGCGGGCACAGCGCGGTCTTCTAGACATTCAATCCGCAAGCGAATCAAGTTTTTCCGTTGGCGTGAACGCGACACGGAAGTCCTTTCAAGATGTCAATCCGTCACACAAGCAATCATAAATGCCCGGCACTACACAAAGCAACGCTTATCTGACGAATTCGTTGTCGCTACTGAAAAACACATGAGCCGGTTGTTGGCATTTCGGCCGAGATCGCACACAAAATGGCATCTCGGATTTTTCCTCTACGTTCCCTCCCTATGCTGATCGCATGTTGCTCGCTTACGTCAGCGACGAACGTTACGTCGCCCTTGCCGATGTTGCTCTGGAATTCATCGCTGCCAACGGCCGTTCGTGGGAAGCCCGTTCGCGGGCCAGCGGTTCCGTGCATGTCGAACTTCCGGCGGGTGACTTTAAGGTCGTTTTGCAAAAAGCCGGGTTCGGCTCGAAAATCTCCCGAATCACATTGCCCGCCGAGGAGCCAATTCAGTTTCGCTTGTTGAGCGACTGTCTGCTCGGCTACGCCTGGCCCAAGTACGTGCGTTCCGGCGAGGAGTCCGAGTTCCGCGTTCATTCCGTCGAGCCTTACAAGCTGGAACTTTGGCGCTACGGCTGGCAGCCGGAATTCGTGCGTGGCCTTGGCTGGCACGACGAGCACGGCCCACGCGCCGTCATGCAGGTCACGCCGGATGGCGACTACACGCAGACCGGCGTGAAGTGGAATTCGGTCGGATACGTCAGTGCCACGCATCGGCAGTACGTGAAGGCCCCGGAACGGAGCGGACTGTACTACTTTCGAGCTTCGACCGCGTCGGGCCGTCGCTTTTCGTTTCCGTGGATCGTGGCACCCGCGAAGCCTTCGTCTTCGATTGCCGTCCTAGCATCAACGATCAACTGGAACGCGTACAACGCTTTTGGTGGCCGCAGTAACTACATCAACGCGGATGCCCTCCCCTCTACGCCGATCGTGAATAGCCGGACGGAATTGCCACGCTATCAACGTGCCGAGTTCGGGACGTGGGGCTACTCCGAGTATGCTCCTCTTTCGTTCGAGCGACCGGAGCCTTACAACGACATCGCCTTCGAGGAAGAAATAACCGATCCGCTGGAAGGCCGACAGTCGTGCCACCTGGCCCCCGCCGAATGGCGGCTGTTTGGCTGGCTGGAATGCGAAGGTTTCCCGTACGACCTGTACGTGGAGCAGCAACTCGACGATGGCACGCTCGACCTTTCAAAATATCGCGTGCTGATGATCAGCGTGCATCCGGAATACTGGACGCGGAAGATGTACGACCGTGTGAAGCAGTGGGTGTTCAACGAAGGAGGCCGGCTGATGTATCTCGGCGGCAATGGCCTCAATTGTGAAGTCGAACTCTGTGCCGATGGAGTCATGCTCGTTCGCAACGGTGCGATCACGAGCCTCTCTCCGAGCGGCATGGGCGGCGCGGAGAGCCGATTCGCCATGCGGCACGAATCGGAGGCCAATCTACTCGGGGTAGTCTTCACGGAGGCAGGTGTCATGACGAGCGCGCCGTATCGTGCCATTGATCCCGATCACTGGGTGTTCGAAGGAACGGGCCTGAAACACGGCGAAATCTTCGGCGCGAAGTGCCTGCATCAACGCTGCCCCGGCGGAGCGAGCGGCCACGAGACGGATAAGGTCTCGCCGAGTTCACCAAAGAACGTGCATGTGCTAGCCAAGGGGATGAACGTGAACGAGGGCGGGGCAGAGATGGTCGTGTTCGATACAACCAGCGGCGGGGCAGTCTTCTCGGCCGGGTCGATTTCGTATCCCGCTTCGTTGCCGGTCGACGAGAATATTTCGCGGATCACGATGAATGTGTTGAGACGGTTTTTGGCATAGTAGTCGGCACACTCCGTGTGCCGACTTTGAAAAAGCAGAATGCGACCAGGTTTCGATTGACCTGCTTACTCAGTAACGCCAATGTCCGCACACAGAGTGTGCGGAGACTATCGAGTCAATTTCATGAAAATTACCCGCATAGAGACCATTCCCGTTTCCGTTCCCTTGAAGAAAGGACTCACGGCCAAGACTGCCCATGGCGAACATGCGACGTCGCTGTTCGTGCTGGTTCGAGTTCACACAGATGCCGGCATCGTCGGCCTCGGTGAAGCCAGCATCTCCGCGTTGTGGTCGGGCGAAACGCAGGCCGGCACGGTGGCGGCCATTCGCGATTACATTTCCCCGCTCCTGGTTGGCCAGGATCCACGCAACATCACGGCTGCCCGGCGGGCGATGGACTTCATCATCAAACTGAATCCGTTCACAAAGGCGGCCGTCGAGATGGCCCTCTGGGACATCGCGGGCAAAGCTGCCGGGGTGCCGGTGTATCAACTGCTAGGCGGCAAGGTCCGCGACAAGATTCGCATTAAGCTCGTGTTGTGGGCGTTCGATATTCCCACGGTTCGCAAGATGGCTGAGTTGTTCCTTGGCTGGGGCGTTTCGTGTTTGAAAGTGAAAGTCGGCCTCGATCCGGAGTCGGATATCGCTCGTGTGCGAGCAGCACGAGAGTTCGCCGGGCCGGACATGGCCATGACCATCGACGCCAACACTGGCTGGACAATCAGCCAGGCGAAGTATTGCTTACGGCAACTCGCCTCGACGAATCTGATTCTTGCCGAGCAGCCAATTCCCGCCGGCGACCCGGTCGCTCTCGCCGAATTGCGTCGCGACACGCCTTTCCCGATCATGGCCGACGAAAGCGTGTTCACGCTGCAAGACGCCTGGCACTTGATGAATCATCGGGCCGCGGACATTCTGAGTGTCTATCCCGGCAAGCACGGCGGCATCGCGGCCACTGGCGAAATCGTCGCGGTGGCGAAGGCGGCGGGCGTTCGCTGTGCGATCGGCAGCAACCTGGAACTCGGCGTCGGCACAGCCGCGATGCTACACGTCGCAGCCGCGTTTTCCGAAATCGACAGCGACAGTTTCCCTGCCGACACCATCGGCCCGTTCTATCACGAGGGCGATTTGCTCACGAAGCCGCTCGACCTGGGACCGCCTTACGCGAAGGTTCCAGAAGGCCCCGGCCTCGGCGTGGAGTTGGATGAGGAGCAACTGAAGCGGTGGCGTGTAGGATGAGACGGAAGTTTAGCCGCGACGCGCTAGCCGGGCGCGAGCCTTCGTGCTCCGAGTGCGTCGCAGCAATCCTCACTTTTTTAAGGACCCCACCCACTCCTTCAATAACGCGATCCCCACATCGTCTGTGCGATTTGTCGACAAGGGCGGCATCTGATTCAATCCTCTCGTGCTCAGGCGTTTG
The DNA here is from genome assembly GCA_009691845.1 of Gemmataceae bacterium. GTDB lineage: Bacteria > Planctomycetota > Planctomycetia > Gemmatales > Gemmataceae > SIAJ01. The sequence continues at coordinate 4,715 of SIAJ01000011.1, read as the reverse complement.
ATGAGCACCGAATTCTCCGGGGAACCAGGTGTAACCAGCTTCGCGTCCTTGATGTCGAGCGTCGTGTGAATGGGCTTCACGTCGATCAGGCGCATTTTGTCGAGGGCAGTGTTGAACTCGAGTTCCATCGCGGCGTTGCCGCCGCCGGCTTCTACATGGCACGACGCACAGTTTGAGTGCAGCCACGATTTGGCCCGTTTCGTCAAATCTTCCTTCACGTCGTACGGGTTCACCAATCGCGGTAACTTGTCCGGGAATGCGGCCAACATGATCTCGTTCTTCTTTGGCTCGCGTTGGCCGGCCTGCTGGCCGTGGATGCTCGCGTATTCGCTGGCCTCTTTGCCGGTGAGTTTCTTCGCGGCCGCACGCTCGGCCACGTCTTCCTTGGCTTGCGTGGCCCAATCGAAACCCTTCAGGATGCCGAGATGCTCGAAGACGCGAAGCTGGTGATCGATCACACCGCCGTAATCGTGCGTCTTGTTCATTTGCAGCGAACACAGGCCGAGCACGAAGCCGGCCGCCCGACTATGGCAGACCATGCACTCGGTGCGACTCGGGTAGTGCCAGACTTGATCACGCAGGCCGTCTTTCGTCTTCACTTTGAACTTCTTGTCCATGCCGGCCGACGGCACGAGTTCGCCATCGCCAGTCGCGTCATTCCAGATGTACGTGTAGCCGAACCATTCGTTCTGTTGCTTGGTGAAGAACCGTGTCTCGATCCACTTTCGGCTCGCCGAATTTCCTTCTTCCATCTCGATGGCGAAACTCTTCACCAGCACGGTCTGGTCCGGAAAACCCCAGCCACGCGTCTTGGTGTACTTGATCGTTTCCTTGTCGGGCAGAAACAAAAAACGCTCCTTGTGCAGCCCATCCGACCAGAAGGGGGCATTCACGGAATACGGAATCACGCCTGGCTTCATGCGATGCTCTTTGACCGACTCGAACAGCCCGCTCTCGCTGAGTTTCCTGGGAAATGTCGAAGGCTTCGTGTCCTTGGGCATTGCTTCCAGTGTGTAAATCGCGCCAGTCGGTCCGTGATCGCAGATGATCAATTCGCCACGCGTGTTCAGGCCGAAGCCGGTGATCGCGATGCGGGGCGTGGCCAGTTCCTTGTGCCAGATCGGCTTGGTGCCATCGTGTTTCATCGCCCAGATTCGGCCCGTTGAATAGTCGCCGTACAGATAGGCCCCTTCGAGATCGGGTAGTTGCTTGCCGTAGTAAACGATGCCGCCAGTGAGCGAACGAAACTCCGCGTGATGATGTTCGATAGTCGGCTTCACAATCGGCGTGGGGCCTGCCTTGCGTTGCGGGAAGAACGGATGGCCGCCTTCGGTGACGCTCCAGCCAAAGTTGTCCTTCGCACGAACCAAATACGCTTGCTCCCACAAATCCTGGCCATTGTTGCCGACCCAGATGTGCCCGGTCTTTTCGTCGCAGGTGATTCGCCACGGATTTCGCAGGCCATACGCGTACGATTCGGGGGCGAACCGTTTATCGTCCACCCACGGATTGTCTTTCGGAATCGAGTAGCCTTTGCCCTCGGCCGGGTGATCGACGTCGATCCGCATGACCTTGCTCAGCAGTGTGTCGGTACTTTGGCCTTTATTGTCCGTGTCCGAATCCGAAGTGCCGTCGCCGCTGGTCACGTACATCATGCCATCGTTGCCAAAACACGCGACGGCCCCGTTATGCCCGTCCGATTCCCACTCGATGATCGTCTTCGCGGACTTCTCGTCGATCGTGATGGTCGGCTCCATCTTCATCGTGTAGCGGGTAATGCGGCAGGCTTTCTTCTTGACCTTGCCGGCGTCGAACTTGCCATTCCAGCCGACATAGATGAAGCGGTTCTCGGCAAACTTGGGATGAAAGCAGAGATCGTATACTGTGCCGCTGCCGGGCGTGTCGAGTAGCTTGACCGCATCCTCCGTCTTCACGGCCGGATCGTCTTTTAGCCTAGAAATGCGGGTCACGCCCCAGGGACGATCTTCGGAGATCACGATCAGTTGATCCGTTCCCGGAATCGCTTTCGCCATGATCGGGTAGGTGGGTGCATAATTCGGATACATCCGCTTGGCCCGATAAGGCAACGGCGGTTCCGGAGAGCCGACGACGGTTGATGCGACCGACTCACGTTTCTCGATGCCCCGGCGAGTTTTTGTTTTCTCATCGGGGCCCATAAACTTGATCGGTGCGTAATCCTCGATCTGGTGGAAGAACGCGGAGAGCCGTTTTTCCTTGATCGGTGCGGTCGCGGTCAGTTCGTCGGGCTTGTCCTTGTCGTAGTTGCAGCGTGTGAGCGTGAATCGCCATTCTTCGCCTGGCTCCGGCCTTCCGCCGGCCCGCAGGAAGTCGGCCCAGGGGATACGCCCCTCGACGCTCCAGCCTTGGTCCACGTCGTCGCGTTTGTTGAGCGTGCCACGCAGATGCACTTTCGTCTCGACCTTGAACTCGCCGTTCTTGATGTGCTTGATGATGTTCGGAATATCGCACTTCGGGTAGAACGCATCGAACACAGCGTTGGCAGCATTCACCTCGAACTCGAAGTAGCCCGGCTTATCCGGACCCGGCCGAAAGAAGAGTTCAAACGCGTCGGTTTCCCAGATCGCCCCGTCGTGCTCGGTCACGTTCGCGAACAGATCGGGATCGTCCATGTCCGCGAAGAAATAAATGTAGTCGCGATCCCAAAGCAACTTGGCCCGCGTCTTACCGCGAAGTTTCCCGGCCTTCTCGCCCTCCCAAGGCTGGCCGAAGTTATCGATAACCTGGGCGTTCTTCCAGGCGGCATCGTCATCCCTTCCATCCAGCACAATAGGCGAATCCGCCCAGCGACACTCGGCCACGGCCACGGCAGGTGCCGCAACCACTGGCGGCGGTTCGCTCGAAACAAACGCACCAATCCCAACGGCCACCAAAGCCGCCAGCGGAATGAGAAGAGCAACAGTGCGAAAGCGGGAATGCATGAGGATCATCCGAAAGGAAAACAGGCAGTGGGGAAATGATAAGCGAACGGCGGGGTGGAAGGAACAGGGTTTTGGGTTTAGCAAAAATTTAGAAATGTGAATCACAAAAGCTCGAATGCACGAAGCGGGAACTTCTTTGTCTGTACGCTGAAAGCGTTGCATCCCTCAACCCATTGCAAACGACCCTGAAAGGGTCGGAGAACCTGCACCAATCCGCGTGATCGTCTCATGCCGGGGACGATGATTTTTCCAAGCCCGTCTAACCTTGGATTCCCTATGAGAATCGAAAGACCACTCAAACGGAAGTCGAAAAGCAGGCCAGCATCGCCGAGTCCACCATCTCGGAAGTCCTCGCCGGCAAGCAAAAGCTGAACCGCTCGCAGATTGGGAAATTAGCTCATTCCGTCGAGGTGTGGATTCGTGCCCGAATTCCTCCCCCACAATAATTCCTCCGATCCAATATCGATGATTCCGACTCAGTTGGATTCTTCTGTGGAGGGGTGTCACATACTCCGTCGGAACCATTTTCGCCTGTCACTTTCTCGCTCGGGTTCGATAATAGCCATTCGGACTCTATTCTCACCGGCTCTCTCCATGCAACGAATCCTCTCTTTTGCGTTCGTTCTCCTCGCGGCTCCAGCTTTCGCGGCACCCCCCGCCCCGGTGACGGCGTTGGCTTATCACACTTCAGGCAAGTTCCTGGCTGCGGGGATGTATGGCGAAGTGATCGTGCTCGATTCCGGCAATGGGTCGGTCATCACCAAACTCGATGGGCAGACCGCTCGTGTGACGGCATTGGCGTTCTCGCGCGACGGCAAGCGTCTGGCCGTCGCCAGCGGCGAACCGGGGAAGTCGGGAGTGGTCAAGCTCTATGACGTCGCGGAGGCCGGGCCGAAGTTCGAAGCGCGAGGTGAGATCACTGGTCCGAAGGACGTGCAGTACGCGCTCGACTTCGCTCCCGATCACAAGACGCTCGCAAGCGCAGGCTACGACCGCATCATTCGCATCTGGAATACAGATTCCAGCGGAAAAGCTTTTGCCAATAAGGGCACAAGGCCCAATCCCCTTGTGGCGGAATTCAAGGATCATAGCGACACGATTTACGGCGTGGCGTTTTCGCCTGACGGCAAGCTGCTCGCCTCGGCGTCGGCCGATCGGACCGTGAAGTTGTGGGATCCATCTTCGGGCAAACGGCTGTACACCCTGAGCGAATCGACGGAGGTTGTGTACACGCTGGATTGGCATCCGGACGGCAAGCGTGTGGCCGCGGCCGGGGTCGATAAGAGTTTGCGGTTGTGGGAAGTGAATGCCGAGAGCGGCAAGCTCGTGCAATCTGCATTCGCCCACACGCAGCCGGTCACGAAGATTGCGTACTCGAAGGATGGCAAGTTTCTCTACTCGATCAGCGAAGGCAAGAACCTCAAGAAATGGGAGGCCGCAAAGCTGGTCGAGACGCTTGTCTTTCCCGCGCAAACGGAGACGATGTTGTCGCTGGCCGTGCGTCCCGACGGCAAGCAAGTTGCGATTGGCCGCTTCGATGGCGTGGTGCAACTGATCGATGCGGAAACGGGCAAGCTGTTCGGCCAACCGCTGCCCGAGAAGCCGAAACCGCCCGGCCTAGGCAAGCTCACGCCCAACTTTGGGCCACGAGGCCAGACGACGAAGATCGCCGTCGAGGGGTCGAATCTGAGTGATGATTTCGCGGTAAGTGCGGGCACGCCGGATGTGTCGGTGAAACTCGGCACGGGCAACGCG
>SIAJ01000061.1 GCA_009691845.1 Gemmataceae bacterium | reverse complement strand
TTCTTGACGGTCGCTTCGCAAACCGTCCGTTCCTCGTCCGTGAGACGCACGATATACTTCTTGTTCATGGGAACCTCCTTGTTGACGCGGAGATTCCACAAAAACGGCGGTTCAAACAACCCCAAAATTTAGTCTGGACAGGGCACTAGGTTGAACGCGAAGCGGTTACACAACGCTCGTGCAGAGGCCCGATTGTGCAACCGCTTCGCGGTAGGAGCCAAAGTTTAGAGCTTTGGTTCCCAGGGTGCGCCGCTTCGCGTCGACCGTGGTCTGTGTTGTGAAACGCTTTCAGCGTAAATACCCGATGGCTTAGCGAATCGTTTTTCGGTTCCCCGGAATGAAGTTTCAGGATCATGCTTACGATAGTGCAACTTCGAAAAACGCCAGCACGGCTACGTGTTCAATGCACAAGAGTAGCCTCGCTGGCGATTCGGCCTTGATTACGTTTGGCACGTCATTCTCACCTACCTACCTTGCACATTCCCCAAGCCCCGATGTACAGTAACGCGGTTCGCCACCAACGTGTTTGATAACGAACCACGTACGGCGAAATATTCGCCTGCCCTGCAACCCAAGGTGGTTCAGAATGAAAAGCGAAGGAACGAGTCCGGCGAGTTCGTGACATCGCCAACGAAGATTGTGGGCGGTGGTAGCCACTTGAAGGCTCACGAGGTGCGACTGCGGAAGCAGCAATAGTAGTAGGCACACTCCGTGTGCCGTTCAGCGACGGCACACGGATGGCCTACTACTTTGGATACCCCCTTGTCTCCAAGGGAACCGAGCGTGACAATGCCATCGCCCCCGCACCATTCCCGCCAACCGGGCCGCGACGCGGGGCCGTGGCCCGATCCATTCGGAGTTTCCGATGCGACTTTCCAGACGGCTCGCTGCCGTCGTCATCCTGAGCCTGCTCGGTATGAGCTCGGCTCTGGCCGATCCCCCCAAGGAGGGAGACATGGCACCCGACGTCCGCGTCAAGGCCACCCAAATCAAGAAGGTGCTGCCCGATTCGAAAGAGGACACACTGAGCCTGGCCGATTTCAAAGGCAAGAAAAAAGTTGTGTTGTTCTACTTCCCCAAAGCCTTGACCAAGGGCTGAACCATCGAATCTTGCGGCTTCCGGGACATCCTGGATCAATTCGCCGCCGCCGACACGGTCGTGATCGGCTTCAGTTCGGATACCTTGGAAAAGCAAACCGAGTTCACCGAGAAAGAGAAGCTCTCGTACCCGCTTCTTGCCGACACGGAGAAGAAGCTCATGGGCGCGCTCGGCGTCAAAGGGCGTGCCACCTGGGTGATCGGCAAGGATGGGAAAGTGGCCAAGATTTTCACGGTCACGAAAGTTGTCGACCATCCGAAGGAAGTGTTGGATTTCGTGAAAGAGCTGAAGTAACTTCGGCATCGTAGTCGGCACACTCCGTGTGCCGACTACCCGCACACGAAGAGCATGTGAAATCGTGCTCGCCAAATTCCGCCCGCACACGGAGTGTGCGAGCTACTATGGGCCAGCCGTGTCGAACAAATCCCTTTCCGGCCCTACTCCTCAGCAGAAGCTCGCGATCGATGCAAGCGGCGTGTCGGTCGTGCTCTCGTCCGGGGCCGGCTGCGGCAAGACGGCTGTTCTGACCGATCGCTATCTCGAATATCTTCGGCGAGGCAAGACGAAGGTTAGCGAGATTGTCGCCATCACGTTCACCGACCGTGCAGCCCGCGAAATGCGTCGACGCATCCGCGAGAAACTGGAACGGGTCGCGAAGGATCAGCCGAACGACCCACGCTGGACCGATCATCTGAACTCGCTCGAATCGGCCTCGATTCAGACCATTCACTCGTTCTGTTCAGATCTGCTACGACGATTTGCCGTGCAAGCGGGGCTCGATCCGCAGTTCGACGTGCTCGAGGAAATCCTGGCCGATAACCTGCGCGTCGAATCACTGCGGGACACGTTGCAAACGCTGTTGACGGCCGAGACGCCCGTTGGCGAGGACCTGTGCGAACTCATCGTACTCTACGGCTGGAGCAGCGTTTTAGGGGCCGTGCGGGGGTTGATGAAGGAACGCGATGTTGCCGCGTGGACAATGGCCCTTCAGAAAACGCCGGCCGAGATCACCAAGGAATGGGCCGGCAAGAATCGCGACGAACTTCGCCGTGTGTGGATCGACTATCTCCTGAGTGCATCTCCCAAGATCACGCATCTCGTCAACCTATTTGAGACGGTCGAGTGCCTCGGCCCGATCATGCGTGGCAACGTGCAAACCGTGCTCGATGGCTTGGACAAGCTGGCGACGACCAGCGATTTGCCGGGCCTCGTCGAACAGATCACGGAAGCCGCCAAGGTCGGCAAGGAGCGTGCGACGGCTTGGCCAGAAGATGAGTACGACACGATCAGAGAGGCGATGACGGGTTTTCGTTCGAGCTTGAAGGAGAAGCTCGCTCTGTTCCTGGAAGAGCCCGAGGACCTGAGCGACGCGGCCCTGGTCGGCCAGCGATTTCTGCGCGTGACCTTGGCCGTGGTCGAGGCTTATCAGAAGCGCAAGAGCAAGGAAGGCGTCGTCGATTTCCAGGACTTGCTCGTGTTGGCCCGCGATCTGGTTCGCGATTCGGAAGAAGTCCGCGCGAACCTGCAAGATCGCTTTCGGTTCCTACTGCTGGACGAGATGCAGGACACCGATCCGGTGCAGATGGAACTGATCGAACTCATCTGTGGCGATTCAATCCAGGAGGAAAAGCTCTTCGCCGTCGGCGATGCCAAGCAATCGATCTACCGTTTCCGCGGTGCCGATGTCGCTCTGTTCGAAAAGCTGCGTGCTTCTGTGCCGCCGAAAGGCCGACTCTCGCTCACGCGAAACTTCCGCTCGCAAGCGGGCATATTGCATTTCGTGAATGCTCTGTGCAGCCGGCGCTTCGACAAGTACGAACCGCTCGAACCACACATTCCGCAGAAATATGCGGGGGAAAGCGTCGAGTTTCTGTGGTCCGTTCCTTCGCCAGGCGAAGATGCCGAGAAGGAATCGGTCGCCCAGGTTCGAGCCCGCGAGGCCGACACGATTGCTCGACGTATTCGCGAGTTGAGGGCCGACGGTGAATTGCGTGTTGTCGATCAGAAAACCAATGATCTGCGCAAAGTAGAACTACGCGACATCGTGCTTCTGTACCGCTCGATGAGCAACGTGGGCATCTACGAAGCCGCCCTGCGTCGGCATGACTTGAACTATTATCTCGTCGGCGGTCGAGCGTTCTTCGCCCAGCAAGAGGTGTACGATCTCCTGAATCTGTTGCGAACGCTGGAAAACCCGGGCGATGCGATCGCCCTCGCGGGCACGCTGCGTTCCCCGTTCGGCTGCCTGAGCGATGATGCACTATTCCTGCTCGCCCTCCACCGCGATGGTTTATGGGTCGGCCTGCACGATTCGGCCACGATCGCCTCGTTGCCGGCAGACCAACGTCCGCGGGCAGAACGCATTCGCGATGCTCTCGGCCGCTGGCGAGCACAAAAAGATCGCCTGCCGATTGCCCGCCTCATCAACCTGGCCGTTGCCGACACCGGCTACGATGCGGCCTTGCAGTTTGAATCGCTTGGCGAACGCAAGCTCGCGAACCTGTGGAAACTGATTGACCTGGCCCGAACCTTCGATGCCACGGGCATGTTCGGGCTGGCCGAGTTCATCGCACGTCTCGGCGAACTGGTTTCGACCCAGCCGCGTGAAGAGCAGGCCGCGACGGAGCCGGAAGAATCCGATGTCATCCGCATCATGAGCATTCACCAGGCCAAGGGGCTCGAATTCCCGGTCGTGTTCGTGCCGGACTTCGCGGCCAAGCAAGTGAACGGCGGATACGCGGCCGTCCACTGGCATCGGAAGTTGGGTTGCGTTCCTCATCCGCCCGATGAAGACCCGCCGTTGTTCTCGAAGTATCCCGTGGGCCTGATGAACGCCTTCGAGCTGGTCGCCGACTGGCGTGAGGATTTGCGGGTTCTCTATGTGGCCAGCACTCGTGCCCGCGATTTGCTTATTCTCTCGGGCGGCTTGAAGGAGGCTTTTCCCGAGGATGTTCCGGACGATCAGCCGGTTCCCGTGAAGGCCGCGAATTCCGGCATGCTGGCTCTCGGCGAACGGTTCAACCTGGTGTCGGGAATCTGTCTCGATACGAAAATCGCGGCATCCGTTCGCCCGAGAGTGCGGGCTCGCGTGGTTGAGCCGGTAGCCCCATAGTACCCCGTGTGCCGTCGGTCCGCACACGGAGTGTGCGGACTACTTTGTCCGCTTGATCGTAACCAAAATGTTCGAGTTATCTTCGCTCGTCACAAATTCGGTCGGCCGTTCTTTGACGCCGGGTCGGGCGAAGCAAAAGACGAGTGCCTCGCCATCGAACTTGTAGATGCCGACCTGCGTCGATCCTTCGTCGCTGCCGGCCGTGATCCTCAGTTCGATGGTCGCCACTTTGCCTGAGGAATCGAGTTTCAACGTCCCTTCTTCCTTGGTGCCGGAAATCTCGAACGTGTACTTGTCCCCCTTCACGGACCATTTCGCAGAGTCCAGAGAGGTTGCGTTCAAGGGAATTCCGGAATGCTGCCAGGAGGCGAAAGACCAGTTGCCTTCGAATTTTTTCAGATCGTCCTTGGCCTTTTCATCCTTGGGCCGTGGAGCGGCCACCAAGGTTCCGGCAAGCAGACCGAGCGTCAAGGTGACTAGCAGCTTCATGGCATATCTCCGGAGGGAAAAGGCTTGGGTCAATTTACCAAGGGCACTCGTGGCAGTCGAGGCTTCGTAGCCGCGTTCGCCTGAACGCGGGAGACATTTTTCCGCACTCTCACGAGTGCGGCTACGGGGCGATCACTTCCCCTTCAATTGCTCCCGCAACCAGCCCGGCCGATCGGTCGTGACGCCCAGTACCCCGGCCGCGATCATCTTTCTTGCCATCTCCGCATCGTTGACGGTCCACACATACACAGGTAGCTTGGCCGCGTTCGCCTTGTCAACGAACTCTCTCGTGATCTGCGGATCGGCCGAGAGGTCCAGCCCGTCGGCCTTGATCTCTTGGCCCTTCGCGATCAACTCCTCAATGGTCCAAACCTTGCCGGGTTTCTTCTTGTTCGGAACGATGCCGACGATCCAGTACGCTTTCAGTTCGGGCAGTTCCTTCTTCGCGGCGGCCACGACCGGGGCCGAGAAGCTGATGATGGCGGTCTGCTCGGGCTTCAGCTTTGCTTTCGCGATGTCCCGCTTCAATTCGGGCACGATCTCCGGCCCGCATTTCACCTCGATGAAGACGCGTTTGCCTGCCGGCACGGTGGCCAGCACTTCGACGAGCGTCGGGATTTTCTCTCCGGTATACTTCGCGTTCTTCCAACGCCCCACGTCGAGCAATCGGAGTTCTTCGAGTGCTTGCCCGACGACAGGCTTGTCCACCCCGGCCGTGCGTTTGGTGTCCTTGTCGTGAATCACGACGATCTTGCCGTCTTTGCTCAGATAGACATCGAACTCCGCGGCATCGGCCCCCTGCTCCCAGGCGAGCTTGATGGACGCCAGCGTATTCTCAGGCGCATCGTGCGATGCCCCGCGATGGCCGATGATCTCCACGGAAGCTCCCCAGAGAGGTGCGAAAACAACAAGTGTAGTGCCGAGTGCAAGTCGATGGAGCATGTGCGCTCGTCAAGAAGAGGATTTTTACTGAGGCATTTTATCGACGTGCGCGGCTCTGATAGTGTTCTCATTCAACCTGGCGCAAAAAAACGGGCGACCCGTTGGGTCGCCCGCTAAACGTGATTTCGTCTTCGACTTAATCTTCCATCATCTTCTTCAATTCGAGGCGATAACTCGTCGTGTTGCCGTTGCCGGTGACGATGTACTTGCCATCCTCGCTGAATGCGAGCGATTGCACGGCCGCATCGAACTGGCGAGCGACTACCAGACGGCCCGTGAGTACGTTCCACACGCGGATCGTACTGTCGTCACTGCCGGAGACCAGCCAACTGCCATCAGGCGAGAAGGCCACGGCATTGATGCGGTCGTTGTGGCCCGGCAGGTCGAAGACTTTTTCTTGTTTCTCGAAGTCCCAGACCACGACGGACTGGCTGCGTTCGCAAAAAGTTCCGGCCGCAAGGTAACGCCCCTTGGCATCGAAGGCGATGGCGGTCACGCCGGCCTCGAGCGTCAGAAGTTTGTCGCGAGCTTCCAGGTCCCACACGCACAAGGCCCCTTCGGCCCCGGAGGTGGCGAGCCAATCGAGTCCGCCCACGGCCACATATTTGCCGTTCGGGTGGAACGCCACCGCTTCTAGCGTGCAATTGTCGGCCGCCTCGGGAATGACCAGGGTCGCTTCGGACACGCCGAGTTTCCAGATCCAGAGCAAGCCATCCGTGACGCTCGCAGTTGCGAGCAACTGCCCATCGGCCGAGAAGGCCGGCGAACCGATCGGCCCGCGGGTGTGCGAGAGAGTCTGAATCACCTTGTTGCTGGCCACATCCCAGATCTTCGCGTCGAGGGTTGGGCCAGTCGTGGCCAGTCGCTTGCCGTTCGGCGTGACTGCAACAAAGTAAACCGATTCGCTATTGGTGGTCGGCCATGTTCGCTCGCCAGTCTCAGTGTTCCAGGCTTGCAGCAAGCTGCCGCCGGTGCTGAACAGGGTGGAACCGGCAACAGCACTCGTGTTTCGGGCGCTCGGATTTGGACCCGCGGCCAGTTTCCCGGTCGTCATGTCCCAGATATGAACAACGCGATCCGCACCGGCACTGGCGAGACGAGTTCCGTTCGCGTTGAATGCGAGGGCCCGAATCTCGTCCGTGTGCCCGTTCAGAACGAACGATTGCTTGGCACGGCGCGGATCCTCCCACACGTGGATGATGAAGTCCGAATCGGAACAGGCGAGCAGGTTGCCATCCGGAGAGAAGGCGACAATGTTCACCTGATCGGAGTGAGCATTCAGCAGCATCGAGGGATCATCGGCGCTCGTTTCCCATACTCGAACTGAGGTATCCCAGCCAGCGCTGACCAGGAACGATCCGGATGGATGCCAGGCCAGGCTGGGCACGCGATCCAAAGTGCCTCGCCATTCGCGAACGCGATTCTTCGAACGCACATCCCACACGCGAATCAGTTGATCGTCGGCGGCACTTGTCAGCTGCAGTCCGTCGGCAGAGAAGGTCAAAGCGGAAATCGCATCGTCGTGCCCTTCAACCTCACCGGCCGGCTTCAAGCCAGGTAAGGCCCAGAGCGAGATACGGCCATCATCATGCCCGCTCGCCAGGAGTTTGCCATCCGGAGAGAAGGCAAAGCTAGTGACCCAGGACTCGGCTGGGACTCGCCCGAGTTCGCCGGCTTTGGTGGTGCTCCAGAGGGCAATTTCGTTGGTGCCCGAGACGAACAACGACGCATCGCGGTTGAAGGTCCAAACGTCTTCGGTGTCCGAGAGGTACACACGTTCGAGCAACCGGCCGTCCGGTGCCCAGTGCCGTAAAATCCCGGTTTCCTCGATGGTCCATAGCGTGTCGTCTGGAGCATAACGCAGAGCCAGCACCTCGCTTTCCGTATAGAAGAGCGGCTCGCCGAAGGTTCGATCCACGAACGCGGGCTGAGCGGCGTAGTCGGCGACAAGATGCGACAGCAAGGATGCAGGTACGTTCATAGAGCGGTATGTCCGAGGGTGCTGGCCAATCCGTGCAACCGAATCATCCGGGTCTTACGGCTGGCCTTACCTTAGCTGGTTTTCGGAACCTTGGGAAGAATCATTACCAATCTAGTTCACGATTTTTACCTGAGCGCAGAAGCAGACCACACCCCGACTGACGTATGTTTAGCCACCGGTCGAATGTAACGATTAAGCAAGTTGCGCGGCCTTTATGGCGTCCAAGCGTAGCCGGGTTCGCCAGGCGGCAAAGCGGGATGAATCGATTCGGCGGATTGGTGGCCGAGCCTCGACCGCGAATTGGCCAGATAGTAGACACAAGAACAGTACATTAGGCTCATCCATTGGCCAAACGCACGCTGTATTATTGTCACGGAATAAAAATGGGGCGAGTGCGGAACTATTTGGACTCTGGCGAGTTATAATTCTATAACCTACCGTCCGCCGCCATCTTCATGCGGCTCTTGCTTGAGTTCCCTCGGCTGATTTTCTCCACGGATTGACCATGAAAGCGCTAGTAGTTCTCGACGGGAAACAGCACGGTAAAGAAATCCCTCTGCCCGAAACGGTCTTTATTATCGGTCGCGATGCGCGATGCCATCTCCGTCCGCACTGTTCTTCCGTCAGCAAATTACATTGTGCGATTGCTTCTTGGGCGGGCCTCATCAAGGTCAAGGATTTGAAGAGCCTCAATGGAACATTACTGAACGGCGCTCGAATTTCGGGTGAGATTGCGGTGAAGAACGGAGACCGGCTTCAGGTCGGGACGTTGAATTTCGAGTTTCGGATTCAAGTCTTGCCGGGCTCGCCCGGGGCTCCTCCCATCCAGCCGGAACAGGTCGGATGGTTGTTGGACAGCGCCGCCGGCTCGCAAGTACTCGCCACCAACCTGGAAACACAGATTTTGCCAGCCATCACCGATAACGATGTCGAGCAGGCCCGTGCTTCCAACCCCGGCCTAGCGCCGGATAAACGACGCAACAAGGTCGTCTCGGCCGGGCAAATACTGCGCGATTACTTCGACAAGCGCAAGTCGCCCTCGCGCGAGAACTGAGTCGTGATCGAGTGGCAATTTCCTCCGGGCACTTCGTTCCTGCAATTTTCGAGGCTCTCCTCTCCTGAACTCAAGTCGTCGCCATTAGTTTCTTTCCTCTGAACTTCTCTGCACGTTGCGGAGAAGTCCCTCATAGCAGTCTACTGTCGGCACACGGAGTGTGCCGACTACTAGGCTTGCGGTTCAGCCGCGTTCAGCTGACCGGCGCTTTTCCAGGCTTCCGGCGCGTGCGGTCCATGATTTTCGCTTCTTCGTGCGTTTCGTGGTGAATACTTCGGACGACTGCCACGCGGACAATCGCCGTTGCCTCTGCTCATGAGGCGTAGAACGGAAACATCGAGCTCCAGCGCGACCCGTTCGACCGGAGACCCTTTTGGGAATCGGACTCATCAATCGGATGATCCTGGCCGAACTGGTCAAGGTTTTCCTCGTCTCGCTCATCGGCCTGACAGCCATGTTCGTGGTGACGGATGTGGTCCAGGAATCCATGCGACGGGGTCTGTCGCCTTGGCAAACACTCTCGACCATTCCGTACTTCATCCCGAACATGCTCCCGTTCACGATCCCTGCAACGACCCTCTTCGCGACCTGTCTCGTTTATGGGCGGATGGCCGACGATAGCGAAATCCTGGCGTTACGGTTCTCGGGCCTGAATATCCATCGCCTACTCCTGCCTGCCGTGGTGCTAGGCGTCATGAACACGATCTGGACGGCATTTCTTTATTACGAGACCATCCCCCAGACGCGGGTTTTGCTTCGCGAGTACGTCCTTGCAGACGCGGAGGGAGTCATGTACCGGCTCATTCAGCGCGACGGAGGTCTGAGGCAGCACGATATCGACTTCGTGCTTTACGTTCGCGAAGTGCAAGGCCGCGATCTGTTGGATGTGATTGTCAAGAAGCATTCGACCGACCGTACCGGCTACGTTCAGGTTGCCTGGGCCAGTTCGGCCACGATGCGGGTTGAGTTCCGCGATGCGGAAGCCTTTCTCCCAGGAGGGAACCCGGCCAGTTCCATCTTCCGGGCAAAAGAGCCCGAGAAGACTATCGATCCAAATTCCAATTCAGACGGGGTTCCGCAACCGGTCCCAATCCCGGCCGGCCCAGGACACGAATTAATCGTGTGCATGCATCATTGCAACTGGCTTTCGACCGACGGCAAGACGTCGGGGCAGGCGGATTACATGGAATTTGCGACCAAGCTGCCGGAAGGGGTCTTCGGCCAGGAAACGCGGGGACGTCCGTCGACGCAAAATTGGAACGAGCTGTTCCGATATCGGCAGGAAGCGGACCTGATGCGAAGGGAGCGAATGCGGGAGGCACAGGCACTTGAGACGCTGGCGAAACAGGCGACGGGTGTCGAGGCCCGGCACCTGCGAAGAAAGGCCCTCCTTACGCGGGAAGGAGACGTCCGCTATTTGGCGCGCGTCTTTCGGGGCATCGAATCGGAGATGCACATGCGGCCTGCACTCGCACTGGGTTGCCTGTGCTTCGCGTTGGTCGGCTGTCCGGTTGGGGTCGGTGCCAGGCGGGGCGATTATCTCGGCGTGTTCGTCTTCTGCTTCCTACCAACGATATTCGTTTACTATCCAGTTCTGATCGTCGGCATGCAGCTTTCGAACCAAGGGCGGGTTCCACCGGTCGTTTTCTGGCTGCCCGACTTGATCATGCTCGGGGCCTCGCTCGTGTTGATCAAATCGCTGATGAAGCGGTAGCGCGAGAACATGTGCTGCAAGCGGCCAACATTGAATCATCCCAGACTAGCTCGACGCGCACGCAAAGGCAGTCCGTTGCTTGAGCGTCGGGTTCGTTTCGATCTTCACCGCGCGAAGAATATCACGGGTAGCCATAGTAGCCGTACTGAGAGTAGCCATAACTGTAACCATAGCCGTCATAATAACCTGGGTCGTTGTTGACGGTGCAGCCCGTCGACATCGCGGCAATCGCGATCACTGCAAGAAACAGTAATCTTCTCATGGCATACCTTGTTGAAGCGAGAACCAACGACATTGCGAGTGAGGAGCGAAGCGTGGTCCCAAATTTGATCGTACAGGAGACAACCGGGGGTGTCAATCGATTCGGCAAGGTCCGAAATGTGCTCAACACTCGGCACTGCATGACCTCTTCCTACCGCTCTCACAAGAATTTTGGAGGCTCCATTTCGGCTAGGCTGCTCGCGGCTCCGAAAGACTTTTGTCAGGGGGCGTCGAGCATGATTGTCAAAGCGTAATAATCGCCGAAGACCAGGTCATGCCGCCTCCGAAGGCGACCAAGAGAATGGTATCGCCCGGCTTGGCTCGGCCTTCGCGCACGGCTTCGTCGAGGGCAATGGGCACGGATGCGGCCGAAGTGTTGCCGTACTTCTCCAGGTTGATCATCACTTTTGCAGCCGGGAATCCCGTGTTTTCGAGTGCGGAATTGATGATGCGTTGATTGACCTGGTGGGGAATCAGCAAGGAGATTTCCAGGCCCATTGCCTGGCAATCGATCATCGCGTCCTGTGTCAATTCGATCATCTTCCGCACCGCGAACTTGAACACCTCGCGGCCATTCAACCAGATGTGATCGCGTTGCTTCGGAGCAAGTGGGGGCTGCAATGTCACCTTCGCCGGCAAGTGAATCAGTTCACCGGGCGATCCATCCGAATACAGCTTGATCGAGCGAATTCCTCGCTTGGAATCGTCCGCCTGGGACACAATCACCGCA
Source organism: Gemmataceae bacterium (assembly GCA_009691845.1). GTDB lineage: Bacteria > Planctomycetota > Planctomycetia > Gemmatales > Gemmataceae > SIAJ01. The sequence goes on along the minus strand of SIAJ01000061.1, from coordinate 23,552 downwards.
CCGGCACCATCGCCGAACAGGATGCAGCTGTTGCGATCCGTCATGTCAATGGTTCGGGACAGAATGTCGGTCCCGATCACCAGGACATTTCTGGCCGAGCCGCCACGGATGAACTGGTCGGCAACTTTGAGTGCATAAAGAAAGCCACTGCACGCGGCGGAAATGTCCATGGCCGGTATGGGCCGGCAACCCAGGCCCGCCTGAACGATGCAGGCGGTTGATGGGCACATATTGTCCGGCGTGACCGTCGCACACAAAATCAGATCGATGTCGTTGGCGTGCAGGCCAGCGGCCTCGAGGGCTTTGCGAGAGGCCGAAATCGCGAGCGTTGCCGAGCTTTCATCCGGTCCAACAAACCGTCGTTCCGTGATGCCCGTGCGCGTGCGAATCCATTCGTCCGAAGTTTCGACGAAGCTCGTGAACCACTCGTTGGTGACAACGCGGTCCGGCACTGTGCTACCGGTGCCCCGAAAGGCGGCGGCTATCGAACCATTCATTCCGACAGGCGATCTGGAAGAGAAAAAGCGTACAACGTCCCACCAATCTTAGGCGGCATGGCCCGGTTACGCCAGTGCGAATTGGCCACGGTTGCCCGCATCACCGTTCACAAGTGGCAGGCTCTTGCGTACACTACATCTTACCCGCCTGCCTTACCCTCCCCCCCGAGAGGCCAAATTCCATGCGACTGAATCGAACTTGCCTTTGTGTCCTTTGCGGTATTCTGACGGCTCTGACCGCGTGGCTCGTGGCCTCCGTTCCCTCGGCCCACGCTCAAGCCAAACCGATCAGCTTCATCAACGATGTCGCTCCGATCCTGAAGGAAAACTGTTACGCGTGCCACGACGCCAAGAAGCGGTCGGGCAAATACGACATGACCACGTTCGAAAAAATGCTGGCTGGCGGTGCGGCCGGCGAAGGCATCACGGCCGGGAAGCACGCGCAGAGCGAACTCTACGCGCTCATCGTTTCCGAGAAGGAACGGCGGATGCCGCCACGGAAGGATAATCTTTCGTCGGTGCCGAAGGCCCAGGCTGAGGTGATCAAAACGTGGATCGATCAAGGTGCCAAACTCGATGCGGGGATCGATCCGAAGGCGGACCTCGTTAAAGAACTCCGCGTTCGTTGGAAGTCCCCACCGCCCCCCGCCAAATACCCGTACCCGACCATTATCAACGCTCTCGTCTTTTCGCCGGACGGCAAGAACCTCGTCGTTGGCGGGCATCACGAGTTGACCGTTTGGGAAGCAGCATCCGGCAAGCTCCTGAAACGAATCTACACGCGAGCCGAGCGAGCCTATGCGATGTCGTTCCTGGCCGATGGCAAGCTCGCCGTCGCCGGTGGCCGACCGGGCCAAGAAGGGGACGTCCGCATCTACGACATCGCGGCCACAGGCAAGGCCGAAGGTGATGTTCAGATTCTCGATGGTGTAAGCGATCCGAAGGTCATGATCAAGCAATTGGTCGACTCGGACGATTCGGTTCTCTGCCTCGCTGTGTCTGCCGATGGCAAACGAATCGTGAGCGGTGGCTGCGATCGCACCGTGCGTGTGTGGGAATACCCGAGCGGCAAGCTCGAGCAGTCGATCGAAAACCACGCGGACTGGGTGCTCGGCGTCGTGCTCGCTCCCGACAACAAGCACTTACTCACGTGCAGCCGGGATAAGACGGCCAAGGTGTGGGACCTGGCCCTGAAGGAATCGGTGCTCACGTTCCCGGATCATCAGAATCCCGTGTTCGGCATCGGCGTGAAGGCCGACAGCAAGGCCGGGTTCTCGGCGGGAATGGATAAGCAACTCCGCATGTGGAACGCGACCGGCGAAGGCAAGCAGATCCGGGTTATCGGGAGTCATGCCGACGATATCCTGAAAGTGGTTCAACACCCGACTCAGCCGATCATGGTGACGACCTCGGCCGACAAAACCGTGAAAGTGTGGAACCCAGAAGCGGGCACGGCCCTGAAAACCTTGACCGGCCTGAACGACCACGTCTTCGCGGCCGCCATCAGTCCCGACGGCAAACAAGTCGCAGCCGGCGGCTACGATGGCGAAGTGCGCGTATGGAACGTGGCCGACGGAATGGTGGCCAAGGGGTTCAACGCTTCGCCAGGATATGTAGCACCGGTGCCGGTGCCGGTGGTGGAGCCGAAGAAGAAGTAGGAATCTCACGCGATTTCCGACCGACTACTTTTTTTTAGATGTAGCCGAATGAATGGGAGGTCACAAATTGTGGCCTCCCATTTTTCTTGCCCTACCCCTTCAGCGAGCAAGGCGTGTTCCTGAACTCCAGTTTGCTCCGTAGCAAACGTGCTGTTCCCGTGAATATCGAGATCATGCGGGTCCCGTCAAAAGGCATTTCTGACCACGGATTGCACGGATAAGAGTGCATCACTGTTCTGTCTTTATCCGTGAGAATCCGTTCAATCCGTGGTCAAACAGTATTGGGGTTTGGTCCTGGCCGAGACGAGAAATCCGGAAAAAATCTCAAAGTTCCCTTACGTTCGAGGGGCCTTCACAATACAGGTCTACTGGAAAGTGTGTTGGTGCGTTGCTGGGTCCGCTTGGCACCGTTTTGCACCATCAGCGCATGGAAGTTACCACAAAGAAGTGCTTGCCTGACGGAGAACACTGTTTTACCATGGCCTTCTCACCCTGCCCGTTCCTTGGGGCCACTCACATGCGACTTTCTCTCCTGATTTCGCTCTTCGCCGTCGGCTCGCTTTCCGCCCAGGGCTTTACGCCCGAGGAAGCGATCAAGCGGATGCAACTGCCGGAAGGCTTCACCGCCAAGGCCGTGGCCACGGAACCGATGATTCGGCAACCGCTGAGCATCTCGTTCGACGAGAAGGGCCGCATGTGGGTGCTGCAATATCTGCAGTACCCGAACCCGGCGGGCCTGAAGCCACTGAAGCAGGATCAGTATCTGCGAACCGTCTGGGACCGGGTGCCGGAGCCGCCGCCGAAGGGGCCGAAGGGGCTCGATCGCATCACCATCTGCTACGAGCCGGATGCCGAGGGGCGATTCACCAAGTCGAAGGATTTTGTCAGCGGCCTCAACCTGGCGACTGGCTTCTGCATCGGCGGCGGTGGCGTCTATGTCGTGCAGCCGCCGTACTTGCTCTTCTACCCCGACAAGGACCACGACGACGTGCCGGACGGCGATCCGGAAGTGTGTGCCGCTGGATTCGGCATGGAGGATTCCCATTCCTACGCCAACTCGCTGCAATGGGGCCCGGATGGCTGGCTCTACGGCGCTCACGGCAGCACGGTGACGGCCAAGATCAAGAACCCGGCCAACCCGAAGGAAGTGCTTGAATTCCAGCAGGGCATTTGGCGCTATCACCCGAAGACCAAGCAATTCGAACTGTTCGCGGAAGGTGGCGGCAACACCTATGGCCTCGACTTCGACAAGCACGGCCAGTGCATCGCCGGAACAAACTTCGGCGGGGCGGCCATGCTGCACCACGTGCAAGGGGCCTATTACGTGAAGGGTTTTTCGAAGCACGGCCCGCTGCACAATCCGCACACTTACGGGTACTTCGAGCATGTGCCGTACAAGAACTTCAAGGGGGGCCACGTCACTTGCGGCGGCATCGTCTATCAGTCGGACGCGTATCCGAAGGAGTTTCACGATCAATACATCGCCGGCAACCTGCTTTCGAACGCGATCTACTGGCACAAGATGACCCCGAAAGGTTCGTCGTTCACGGCCGAGCACGGCGGCGACCTGATCGTCGCGAATGACTCGTGGTTCCGGCCCGTCGATTGTTTTCTCGGCCCCGATGGCAGCGTCTACGTGGCCGACTGGTACGACAAACGAGCCGCCCACTTAGACCCGGTCGACAACTGGGACAAAACCAACGGCCGCATTTACAAGATTGAGTACAAGGGGACGAAACAGCCCGAGCCGTTCGACCTACGCAAGAAGACGAGCGCCGAGCTAGTGGAGTTGCTGAAGCACCCGAACAAGTGGTGGCGGAACGAGGCGAGGAGGTTGTTGGCGGAGCGGCAGGATAAGAGCGTGGTGCCGACGTTGAAGAAGCAGGCGCTGGAGGAGAAGGGGCTGTTGGCGTTGGAGTCTTTGTGGGCACTTTATGTGATCGAGGGCTTGGATGATGACACAACACTGAAACTCCTCGATCATCCGAACGAGCATGTGCGTGCTAATGTCGTTCGGCTGTCAGCCGATCAAGGCCCTAGGGCCACACAAGTTTACGAAAAGCTCCAAAAAATGGCTGTTTCCGAGCCATCATTAATCGTCCGCAGCCAACTTGCCTGTACGGCAAGGCGGATACCGTCCAATCACGGTTGGAAGATCGCAATTGAACTCGCCATGCGGGATGAAGATCAATCAGACACCCAACTACCACTACTGATATGGTGGAGCTTCGAGCATTTACTTACGCACCCATCACCGAATTCGACAATCAACGATCTGTTCACGAAAAATTTTTGGAAGGCCCCTCTTGTGCGAACGTTCCTCGCGGAACGACTGGCCCGCCGCATTGCATCCCCCGGCCTCGTCAACACACCGAAGTTTCCGGAGTACAATTTTAGCCTCTTGTACTGGCTTTTCTTGCAGTCGTCGCACGAAGTTCGACCGATGCTCCTTCGTGGCACGGAGCAGGCTTTGGATGGGCGAGGGTTTGAAAACGTGGATAGTTCTATGCGAGGGATTCTTCAGGATCTATCCCAAGAATATCCTGATGACGAAAACCGATTCCGCCTTCGTGTCCGCTTCAACCACGATACCGCTCTCAAAGAAGCCCACGCTCGTCTCGCCGACACAAAACGTCCCGATGCCGACAAGGTCAAGCTGATCCAACTCCTCGGCCAGGTTCGTCGGCCGGAATCGCTGCCGGTGTTGATGGGCCTGTTCCGTGAATCGAAGTCGGACGCCATTCGCGGGGCGGCGTTGACGGCGGCCCAATCGTTCGGCGATCCGAAGGTGATTGAAGAATTGGCGGCGGCATTCCCGAAACTCACGGGCGGCTTGCGGCAACAGGTGCTGGGCATTCTGCTCTCGCGGCCGGCGACGACGCTGACCGTGTTGCGCGATGTCGATGCCAAGAAGCTCGATCCCAAGTCGATCCCGAACGAGCAACTTCGGCCCGTGCTCGAGTTCAAGAACGAAGAGATCGACAAACTCGTCATCAAGCACTGGGGGAAAATCGGCGGGGCGACGCCTGGCGAGAAACAGGCTCGCATCACCTGGCTCGGGGCCGAACTCAATCGCGGGGCCGGGTCGGCCGCAAGCGGCAAATTGTTGTTCACCAAACATTGTGCGGCGTGTCACACGTTGTTTGGAGAGGGGGGGAAAGTTGGTCCCGATTTGACTACGGCCGACCGCAAGAATCGCGGCTACCTGCTCACGCACATTGTCGATCCGTCGCTGTATGTGCGGCCCGAGTTCATGTCGTACAACGTGACGACGCTCGACAATCGCCGGCTCACCGGCCTCGTCATGGAGCCAACCGAGGCAAGCGTCACGCTGGTCAACGTGATCGAGAACAAGCAGGTGAAAACGGTCGTGTCCAAGAAGGACATCGAAGAGATGCTCCCCTCGGCCACGTCGCTGATGCCGGAGAAGATGCTGGATACGTTGAGCTACCAGGAAATTCGAGATTTGTTTGCGTACATGCAGACGCAGGTGGACGCACCGAAGGAGAAATTGCCGAAACCTCCGGTCGCTGAGAAGAAGACTCCGGTCGCTAACGCTCCCGGCTCGCCTGGGAAACTCAAGGTCCTGCTCATCTCCGGTTCGGTCGAATACAAGTCGGACGACACGCTGCCCATTTTGCAGAAGTACCTCGAAGCAAACTATCCCGTCGAGTGTTCGCAAGCTTTCCGCAAGACCGACGACGACGTGCCCGGGCTCGAAGCCCTCGAAACCTGCGATGTGGCCGTGTTCTTTACGCGACGGCTGACGATCAAAGGCGAGCAACTCGATCGCATCAAGAAATATGCCGAGAGCGGCAAGCCGATCGTGGCCATCCGCACCGCGAGCCACGGCTTCCAAAACTGGCTCGACATGGACAAAAACATCCTGGGTGGCAACTACAAGGGGCACTTCGGTGCCGGGCCCAGGTGCGAATGCAAGCTAACCGATGCCGGCGCGAAGCACCCAACTATGAACGGTGTGAAGCCATTCGTCTCGGAAGGAAGCCTGTACAAGAACCAGGGGCACAACAAGGACGTGACCGTGCTAATGACCGGCAGCATTCCCAAGGAAACCGAATCGATTACGTGGGTCCGCGAGAACAAAGGGCGAATGTTTTACACGTCCCTCGGGCACCCGAAAGATTTCGAGGAGGAGAGTTTCAAGAGGATGATCGCCAACGCAATTTATTGGGGTGCGAAGAAGGAGATGCCGGCGAAGTAAACCTCCCGTAGCTGAATTCGTGAGAATTCAGTTTCCGGTCGCCCGCAATAGGCGTTCGCGTACTTTCGCCACGGCAGGCTCCATGCGGTCGAGCATATCCCAGCCCATAGTAACGACGGTTTGACTGATTTTGGAGATACTACATTTTCTGAGCGGCCGCCGAATACTGTCCAAATGTTCAATCCCCAGCTGGAGGTTTGGCTTTTGCTCCCCGAGGATGGATGCGAGGCGACCCCTGTGGTCGTTCGACCTTAATGCTTACTGCGTAGATGGTTTTGAGGGGAAAAAGGCCTTCATCAGACGCAAAAGCACGCATTTGCAACCGCCTCAAACTTGCTTCTTCGCAAGAGTTCATGCTTCCCGGAGTTTTTTTCTGCCAATTTGGGAACTTGCCTTAGATTAACTGCGTCGGAACTTGTGTAAGAACAATCCGCGCGCGGCCAACCCGCCTCCCCTTGACAGCAGGGGCACCAAGGGCCGACACTGTTCTATAGCGAACACCAGCGTTTAACGCACAACCCATTTTCTCCCAGCAAAGGGGTCATCCATGTGGGGCATTACTGACCGCCGGCATTTTGTGAAACACGCGGCTGCGTTCGGGGCCTTTTCCCTTACGGCAGAAAGCTTCATCAGCGCTCTGCAAGCACAAGCGCCGACGATGAAAAAGAAGAACAAGAGCCTGATCGTGATCCACTTTGGTGGCGGTTATCCGGCCATCGACTTCTGGGAAGACAAGGATCCGCATCCGAACATGGGTGAAACCAAGTCCGCCGCGACTGCTGTTTCCGGCATCAAGATCAATCGCCTGCTGCCGAAGATCGGCGCGCAAATGAACAGCGCCGCGATCATCCGCACGCTCAAGAGCACCGAAGGCGATCACATGCGAGGTACTCGCGTGATGTTCACCGGCCTTCCGGTCAACCCGCTCGTCGAACAGCCGCACGTCGGCTCCAAGGTCGCCTGGTACTACCGCGAGACCGAAGGCGAATTGCCTGCGTTCATTACGGTCGGTGGAGGTGGTGGCGTCGGCGCTGGGTTCCTCGGCCAAAAGTACGGTGCCCTGCCGATCTCTCAGCCAGGTCGTCCGCCCGAAAACGCCAGCATCCCAACCGAAGTGGGTCTGGACCGCATGAATCGCCGTGGCGATCTGTTTAGCCGCCTCGAAGGTGGATTCCAGAAGAGCACCGGCTCCGAGCGTGATGCGGCCCGTGCACACCAGGAAGTCTACGACAAGGCCCTCAGCCTCGTGATTTCCAAGAACAAGGACGTGTTCAGCCTCGATAAGGACGCGGACGGCAAAGCCATCAAGCTCAAGACCGAGTACGGCACGGGCGCTTTCGGCCAGGGCTGTCTCCTCGCTCGCAAGCTGACCGAATCCGGTGCAGCTTGCGTTGAAGTGAACACGGGTGGCTGGGACATGCACAACGGCGTGTTCACCGCTCTCGAACGGCGTCTCCCCGAAATCGACAACGGTATCGGCACGCTGCTCAAAGACCTGAAAGAACGGGGTCGTCTCGAAGACACCGTGGTCGTCACTCTGTCCGAGTTCGGTCGTACGATCCGCGTGAACAACAATGCGGGCCGCGATCACAACCCGGGCCTGTGGTCCGTGATGATCGCCGGTGGCAACATCAAGGGTGGTCAAGTTTACGGCAAGACCAGCGAAGGGGCCGACAGCATCGTTGAGAACCCAGTATCGACGGGCGATCTGTTTGCCACCATCTATGCGGCGTTGGGCTTTGAGAAGGATGCTCAGATTCGTGATAGCCTCGGCCGACCGAGCCCGCTCGCGGGTGAGAAGGCCAAGGTCATCCAGACGCTGATCAAGAACGCCTAAAGGAATTTCGACGTCGCCATTATTCGTCGTCGTTGCCGGGGCACTCGCAAGGGTGCCCCGGCACTTTTTTTGGTCCGGAGTCAGGAGTCAGTGTTTTCTGACCCCTGTCTCCTGACTCCTGATCCCTTCTCTACAGTCCCTTCGTCACAATCCCAAACAACACCGGCTGCAAGAACATTGTGGCGGCCCAGAACGCGAGGCCTATCCCCACGGCGTGACCGAGCGCGAACCGCATGACCGGCCAGAAAAGAACCACCCACAATGCGAGATGCAAAAAATTCACGAACAAATTGCCAATCACCGAGAATGACCGCTTGCGATTGATGTTCCCAAGCGTCTGCTCGTCCATGTAGCGCTTGCCGCCATCGGCTTCGTATTTACTTTCGTTCTTTGGACGAAACATGCCGTCCGGGGAAAGATTCGCGTCAAAGCGAGTCGGCTTGTCCTTGCCTTTCTCCAGAATCAGAATCGCGACCATCATACCGTCGGCATCGGAACGGTTCCAGTGCTTGCGGGTTTCAAGGGCTTCGAAGTCCATCGACTCGCCAATACGAATGTACCTCACGGGCTTTTGCTCGTTCTTGCCGACCTTGCGGACGGACTGAAACTCGTCGTACTTCCCGTCGAGTGCTTCGGTCTTGAAGCTGAAAAGCGTGTCAAACCGGCCAGGATCATTCTGATAGATGGCACACCATCCGGTGTGAAACAGTGCCATGGCAGCACCGGCCGCGAGTGCTCGCAGCGGGAGCTTGATGGCGAGATCGCTGTACAGCCAGCCTTGCAAGATCACGGAGAGCAGCCACAACACGACGCCGAAGATGCCAGCCAATGCGAGCAGGAGGATCAGAAGCACGGGAACCTCGGAAAGAGAGTTCCCGTCTGTTCTGCTAGTCGCGAGTCGCGCCGACAAGGCCCCAGGGTTTTGTCTTTACACTGAAAGCGTTTGATAGCAAAGGCCAGGGTCGCCGCGCTTCGCGGCGCACCCTGGGTAGAACATTGCCACCCGATCGGAATCGACCCTGAAAGGGTCGGAGGACAGGTCAAGTGTTTCAGCTTCGCCGAACGTGGCTCGTCAAATGGAACTCGGCCACGAGTTCGTCGAGTTTTTGGCTGAACCTGTCGAAGACGGCCTGAGTCGTTTCCAGGGTGATGGTCACGAGGTCGGACGTCTCCAGGGGTGCCAGGCCTTCCAGTTTCTCCAATCGCAAGGGAGGCAGATTGTCGGGATCAAAGCCGGTCATTTCGAGTTCTGGCAAGTCTTCGAGCTCGTCGAGCAGGTCGGCCAGCCGAGTCGGATCGTAGCGGCTCTGGGCTTCCTGATTATTCAGCACCACGTTCAGGGCTTTCTCGCGGGCATCGCTGAGATGGACGACCGAGACCGGCACTTCGGCCACGCCCATCGCTCGCAAAATCGCGAGCCTGGCGTGGCCGCCGACCACATGGCTCGTGCGGGCGTTCCAGATCAACGGTTCGACCAGGCCGAACTCACGCAGCGACTTTTCGAGCTTCTTGTAAGCCTGGTCGGATTTCTTGAGAACCTTGCGCGGGTTGTAGCCGGCCGGGACCAGTTGCTCGATCGGGAGCAGGCGGACTTCAAAGACACCGGTGTTGGGAGAGGAAGTTTTCATAGGACACTCTTTCATTGAGAAATGGGGACTGCGTGATGTGTTTCGGTGAGTTACCACTGCAAGTGCCACTTTGGGCGGCTGGACCGTTCGTTCTGCTGCTATTGGGCATTGCCTTGTTACCGCTCGTGGCCGGGCACTGGTGGCACTCGAATCGGAACAAGGGCATCGTCGTCGCGTCACTCTCCTTTCCGACCGCCGCCTACCTGCTCTCACTGGGTGAAGCCGGGCGGTCCGCGTTGCTTCACGAATGCCTGGCATACTTCTCGTTCATTTCGCTTCTGCTGGCTCTCTATGTGATCTCGGGTGGCATTGTGCTCCGAGGGGATTTGGCAGGGAAGCCACGAACTAATCTCATGTTCCTGGCGGCCGGGGCCGTGCTGGCGAATCTGGTCGGAACGACCGGAGCCAGCATGATTCTCATTAGACCTGTATTGCGCATCAACTCAAAACGTAAGCGAACTTTGCACATTCCGGTGTTTTTTATTTTCAGTGTCAGCAACCTCGGCGGGCTGCTCACGCCCCTGGGAGACCCCCCTCTGTTCCTCGGCTTCCTGAAAGGGGTCGATTTTTTCTGGACGATGAGCCTGTGGAAGGAATGGCTGGTCGCGAATGCCCTGGTCTTGGGCATCTTTTACGTGTGGGACAGGATCGCCTACCGGAGGGAATCACCCGCCGACATCCACACCGATGCGGTTCGCGTGCATCGGCTTCGCATCGGCGGGCTGGCTTTAAACGCACCGTTGTTGGCCGTGGTACTGCTGAGCGTGGTGTTTCAATCGCAGCAAGTGGGTCGAGGAGTCGGTGAAGTGCTGGCCGCCGGCGATCTCACGCTAAATCGTCCCTGGGGTGAAATCGTGATGCTCCTCGCAACGGCGCTTTCACTGCTGCTTTCGCCGAAGTACTTGCACAAGGAGAACCGATTTTCCTGGCGGCCGATCGTCGAGGTAGCCGTGTTATTCATCGGTATCTTCGTGACGATGACGCCGGCTCTCGCGTTCTTGAAGGAGCATGGCGGCAAACTCGGCATCACCGAGGCCTGGCAATATTTTTGGCTGACGGGTGGTCTCTCGGCGATCCTGGACAACGCCCCGACTTATGTGACTTGTTGCACTCTCGCCGGTGGCGGCGACGACTTCGGCGTGCTGGCTGATGGCAAGCCGTTGATTCTCGCTGCCATTAGTTGCGGGGCCGTGTTCATGGGAGCCTGCTCGTACATCGGCAACGGCCCGAACTTCATGGTGAAGGCAATCGCGGAGGAGGCCGGCTATGCGATGCCCTCGTTTTTCGGCTACATCCTGCGCTTCACGCTGCCCGTGCTGGTGCCGGTGTTCGTGGTGATTACGATTGGGTTTTTCAGGTAGCGATTGCGCACCACTCAAAAAATGTGGCGGTGGGCCTCCAGGCCTGCCGAAAGGGTCATGGCAAGTGCCCCTGACATGCTTGGAACAGGCCGGGAGGCCCATTCCCACAAAGATTCCTGCACAACCGCGGAGCGAGAGGGCTACTTCGCCATCGCTGCCACATCCGTTGCAATCGTCGCGCACATGGCTTCCAGCGGCAAATCGTTTGGGTCGGTTCCAAATGGGTTTTCCACTTCGTTGCCCGCTTCTTCGATGCCGATCATGCCGAAGGCAACCACGGCAACGGTGGGTATCGTCGCCCAGCCCATTTCGCCGACCAAAGCGAAAGGGAGCGTGACGACATAGATCGCGAGCATCTGCCGGATGTGTACGGCATAGGCAAACGGAATCGGCGTTTTCAGAATTCGTTCGCAGCCGCCCTGATTGTCGAGTAACGCTCGCACCATTTGCTCCAAGGATTGTGCCGTCACCGTGTCGAGCCGGCCATCTTTTGCACGGACGGAAATCCACTGGCTCATCTCCAACGCAATGAAAGAGGGCGGATTGCTGGATTGCACCGCCTGTTCGTAAACATCGTTGGCAAGGTATGGCTTGATCTCGCTCAGGTCGGTGCTTTTGCGGAGGAGTTGCTTGACGGCGATCAGATAGCCCGTAATCAGTCCGGCCATGTCTTTCGCATCACCTCCGTAAGCGGTCGCACCTCGGGCCAGGTTGCGGCAGGAGTTGATCAAGCCTCCCCAAAGCTTGCGGCCTTCCCAGTAGCGGTCGTAAGCGCAGTTGTTGTGAAATACGATCAACAGGCCGAGAGCCAGGCCCAGCAACGAATGCCCGACCGGCTTGAACGGCTTCACCAGATCGTCGAATTCCGGGATGTACACATCGGCCAGAAACACGCCGACAGCAATCAGCACGATCCACCAAAGTCGCTTGAGAACGGCCGGCATCACCGTGCCGCGATAGGAAAAGACGACGCGGAACCAGTTTTTGGAATCGTAGGTGATCATGAATCGTCCCGAGAGTGAAGACAATCCCAGCGTACGGAGTCGCGATCCTCGGTCGAGCGGCTAACATTTTCCTTGTGCTTCCCGTCCAGCAATCATGCGGTCGTGGCTCTGTTGATTCGAGCGCCCAACTCCGCCTGGCAATCTGACGCTTCCGGCTCAACGGAATCTCCCGGGCTATAATGAGGTGCCCGACTTCGAGAGCATTCATGCGCTGGAAGACTCCGTCACTTGTTGTCTTGGCCGTCGGCCTCGGCCTTTTCCTTGCCCGGTTCCGGTTGCGCGACGACTTTGAATCACCCGAGAACTTTCCGGTTCTCGAAGCGGAAGAGATCGGTACGGAGGCCGCCTCCATTTCGAAAGAGCCCGAACTGGCAACATTCGGCTCCGGCTGTTTCTGGTGTACGGAGGCCATGTTCCAGAAACTCAAAGGCGTCAAATCGGTTGCTTCGGGTTACAGCGGCGGCAGTGTCAAGGATCCCACCTACGAGCAAATCTGTAATGGCAGGACCGGCCACGCCGAGGTGGTGCAAGTCACGTTCGATCCCAAAATCATCAGCTACGTGCAATTGCTCGAAGTCTTTTGGCGAACGCACGACCCGACGACCGAAGATCGCCAGGGGAACGACCGGGGCTCGCAATATCGTTCCGCGATCTTCCATCACTCCGAACGCCAACGGGAGTTGGCCGAGCTTTACAAGAAAAAAATCGACAACGCCCATGTCTTCAAGTCCCCGCTCGTGACCGAGATCACGGCCTACACGGAGTTCTTCAAGGCGGAGGATGAGCATCAGAACTTTTACGCACAGAATTCACGCCAGCCCTATTGCCGGTCGGTCATTCGGCCGAAGCTCGACAAGTTGCAAAAGGTTTTTGGGGAGAAGCTGAAAACGGATGGGGAGTGAATCTTCTCCCTCTCTCCGTTTCGGGGAGGGGTTAACGCGGCTCGTCACAGACAACCCCTCTCCCCGAAGCGGGGAGAGGGGAGAAAACCATCAACGATTCTTCGACGGGAACAGGTGGCCCCAACCCAGGAGTTTGCAATCGGGCGGCAAGGGATGTGTGGGTTTCAAGACGCCGGCCATGACCAGCGTCCCCATGTGGAAGTAGCAGGCGTCCGCGTCCGAGGTGCTGCCCGGGAAGTGGCCGAAGCCGCCGTCTGCGTTGCGGCACGAAAGGGCCCAGGCTGCCGCTTTCGCGATCGCCTTCTGGCAATCTTCGCGGTCCCCTCCAAGTTGCTTGAGCACGAACACGGCGTCGAAGGTCGCATGTCGATCGCGGGCCGGTGCGTTCAGCATCCAACTGCCGTCTGCTTTTTGATCATTCAGCACACGCTTTAGCATCTCCGCGGTCTTGGGCGTCTCGCGATTCGTCAGGCGATAGTAGTGCGCGGCATGAAACGTGGAAGCGATGTGCTCGTGGAGGTAGCCATCCGCAGTTTGCACCATCAAGGCCCGAATTTTTTCGTCGGCGTCCTTGGGAATCTCTTTGCCCGAAGCGAGATAGGCTAGCGGAAAAAAACTCGTCATGTAAGCGGGCAGGGTCTTGTAATCCTCTTTCAGAACCACGTCGAACACGGGCAGCGGGTTGACTCGCGGCTTCTCGCCAAGGCCACGCAGGGCCATGAGAGCCATCGTCGTGTTGTACGCTCGGCCAGCGGGCGACTTGGGATCGACGGTGCCGGCCACGTTCACAAAGGCCCCGTCATCCTGTTGGCGAACGAGTAGAAATTCCTTCGTCTTGGCTTCGTGAGGCAACGGCCAACCGAAGGTCTTGTGGATGACCACGGCATAGGCAACCGGTGCCAGATCGCTGTAGGCACTGTCGGAGATGCCCTCGTAATCGCGGTCGATACCGGGCCGGAACGAGCCATCGCTGCCGGCCGTCTTGTCGAAGAAATCGTGCAGTCCCTTGAGGACCTCGGGCGAAGCGGGAGGCTTATCGGCCGCGAAGGCGGGCGAAATCAGGATGGCGGCGAGTAGGAGAGAGCGTCGGAACATGGGGAAAGCGTACCGCAGTGAGCGAGCAATCGCAAGTAGATGTTTTGACAAGCGGCGGAAATCCGGAAGCATGAGCGATTCGGACGCATGCGTACTTCCGGATTCCGACCGAAAGGAGTTCCGTCGTCAGTAGTCTTTCGCCGAGAATCGCCAGGAAGCAAGCCCGAGCATAGCAGCAATCCACAGAGCCGTCACGCCAATCGTGCCGCCCCAGGTCGGAAGATGCTTCTGCTTGACGCTCTGGCGGGCTTCCTGTTGCTTGAGTGTCATCAGCGATTTCTCGACCACTTCGCCAGTTAGTACGTCGATGTCACGCCAGCGCGGCAAGACTTGATTGATCGTGCCGATCACCACAGTCCACTGATCGTACTTCGGCTCTTCCTTCCGCAGTTCGGCCATCACGTCCTCGGCCTTTTGGAATTCCTTCGCAATCACATCGATCTTGCCGACCAGCCAGAGCAAGCCGGCAAACGCCAAGGTTACGAGGATACAAACAATCGAATTGCGAGTGAGAACGGCCGCCAGCGTGGAAACTGCGTAGAGAATCGAGAACGTCAACGTCATCAGCGGAACGACTGCGAAAATGCCTGGAGCCCAGATGCCAGCCCGAATGCCAGTAATGAGCCATACGCCTCCCACAAGGAAGGCCGAGAGAATCAGCACGAAGAACAAGCCGCCGAAATACTTGAACAGCAAAAGCGTCGTTCGTCCAATCGGCTTCGACAAGAGCATGACGACTGAACCAGGACGAAGCATGTTCGGAATGAAGAACGATGTAATGATCACCGCGATCAAGATAATCAACAGTCCGCCAACGGAACTAATGATGTAATCTTGCATGAAGTGAAGCATCACTCCGAGCGGACCGGCCCCCGGGCTCTCCCACGCCCCGAAGCCAATCGACAATTTCACCGGCCACACCCGCGGTTCGGATGAAGGTCCGGTTGTGATCTTGTAAACGCGCTCGTTCGGATTGAGTGCCGGCAATCGCTCAAAGCTCGTGATCGGCACCTGCGTTTCGCGTTCGAGCATCACGCTGAGATAATCGCGAGCCATTTCATCCGTTACAGGTTTGATCAGGACCCACTTCCGCGGGTCGATGTCATTTTTCTCCTCGAGTCGCAAATATTCACTCGAAGAGCCGGACTCATGCCAGGCGGCGACCATCCGCTCGAACATCTCGACCTGCGGCTCCTTCTTCTCAGTGTTCTTGCCGTCCTTTTCCTTGTCCTTCCCATCTTTCTCCGCGTCCGAGTTGCGAATCAAAATCGTGTATTCTTGTTCGCCAAGCGACGGATGGCTTCCTTCCTTCGTGATGCGAAAGCTCGTGATCTCATAGGTCGGGTGAGGGAAAGGTAGTCTGGTCTTGGGATCGATTAGCGGAAGCTCGACCTTGCCTTTGTCGATCCGCAGGATGCCTTGCGACATCATTGCATAGTGTTGATCGAAGACCACGCGCGGCGTGGCCGCGTTGTAGCCGATGCTGGCCACGCCAACCATGAAGATGGCGATGAGAACTAACATGACCAGCAGCGTCTTGCTATCCCAGGCTTCGCGGAGTGAGTCTCTTAGAATTGCGATCGCTTTCATCGGCGGTCCCTCCGGTCTCGGCCACGTTCGTATTCATCGCGCTCGACGGCCCGACGCTTGCGGCGAGCGTCCACGCCCGGCTCGGCCGCCTCGACCATCGACACAAAGATGTCTTCCAGTGTTTGCTTCTTCTCGATCATGTGGACGACGTTCAAATTCTGCGCCCGCAGCAGTTCGAGGACAGGCGTGATCGATTGGCCGTCCGTGAGCGTAATCTCCCAGCGGTCGCCGATCTCACGCAGGTTGAAGCCCTCCTGCCGTAATTCGAATTCGGGGAAACGGTCGCGTTCCAGGATGCCGATCACGTATACGCCACGCTGAGCGGTCAATTCCTGGACCGTTCCTTCGCGGATCAACTGGCCCTTCTGCATGATGGCGACGCGGTCGCACATCATTTCGATTTCGCCAAGCAAGTGCGAATTGACGAATACCGTTGCCCCACGCTTACGGCGATCCTCGATGATTTCTCGAATCTCGCGGCGACCGACAGGGTCCACGCCGTCCGTGGGCTCATCCAGGAAGATCAACTCGGGGTCGTGGAAGATCGCCTGGGCGATGCCCGTGCGCTGCTTCATGCCCTTTGAGTAAGTGCGG
This sequence comes from Gemmataceae bacterium, assembly GCA_009691845.1. Classification (GTDB taxonomy): domain Bacteria; phylum Planctomycetota; class Planctomycetia; order Gemmatales; family Gemmataceae; genus SIAJ01. The sequence goes on along the minus strand of SIAJ01000061.1, from coordinate 7,164 downwards.
ATCTTGTCGTTCATCCGGCTCGCCAGGCCAACTTGATCCAGCAACTCGGGGATCTTCTTGCGGCGGTCGTCCTTGGACATGCCGTAGAGGATGCCGTAATAGTCCAGAAGGCTGTATGCCGAGTGGTATTCCGGAAAGCGATGATCTTCTGGTAGGTAGCCGACCCGATTTCGCACATCGGCCGTACCGGCCGGATGGTGGAAGAGCGTCGCTTCGCCTTCGCCGAATTTGACGATGCCGAGCAGGATCTTGATCAGGGTGGTCTTGCCGGCCCCGTTCTGGCCCAGAAGCCCGAACACCTCGCCAGGCTCGACTTTTAGGGTCACGCCGCGGAGCGCTTCCACTTGCTTGTAACGCTTGCGCAAGTCGCGAGTCTCGATGACGGCCACGGTCGAGGACTCCGTAATTGGAAAGGGGTTGAGAGGGAGATTCTAGGGAACGTTCGTTCGAGCGGGGAAGGTATTTGGAATCAGGCGTAGCCGCACTTGTTGGAGTGCGAGAGCCCTGCGCACCCGCGTTCTAGCGAACGCGGCCACGCATATACGTCCGTTCACAATCTCCTTCCCAAAAACCCTCCCCACGCCCGTTAGAGTAACGCCCGTGTATCGTCCTCTAGTCAGACACTTACAAAAGCCCGGCTCGACGGATGGTACAATGGCCGCATGATGTCGAAAGTCCCAGCGGCGGACGAGCGTCAGCCAGGGCGCCAGGCCGAATTCGAGCACCTATATGCCAGGCACAGCCGTGAGGTTTGGGCCATGGCTTATGCCCGTTGGATGGACGCAGACCTAGCACTGGATATTGCCCAAGAAGCGTTCATGCGACTCTGGAAACACTGGGAGGCCGGGGAAGAGGAAATTCAAAACCCCCGGGCCTGGCTTTTGAGAGTCGCCCGAAACTTGGCCGAGGATTACGCCAAGAGTTCATTCCGCAAAAACGGAACGATGGCACCCCAGCTGATGAACGGGGTGAAGTCGCGTGAGCCGATGCCCGTGGATGTGATGGAGCGGGCGGAAGCGTTCGACAAGATTCGTTCGACGCTGGAAGAACTGCCCCAGGGCGACCGCGATCTCTTGACCCTGCGGTACGCTCTCGAATATGACGCGGTGAAGATCGCCGAGATACTGGGAATCAACACGACGGCTGTGCATATGCGTTTGACGCGGGCCAGACAAAGACTGGCCGACAAACTGACGGCACAAGGGACCACGACCATACCATGAACACCAAACACAGCTTTCCGAATACGGGCGACGAAGTCGATCGACTTCTCTCGTCCTTCTACCGATCCGAACTGCCGACCAAATGGCCGGCCGCACCCAAACCTTGGGCCGAGAAAGCACACCCACAGGCTGTTGCCTCGAACCCAGCTTCACGGAGTCGTTGGGCCTTGGCCGCGTCCGTGGCGATTCTCGTCGGCGGCTGCTGGTATCTCTCTGGCCACATGACGAATGGGAAGCAACGCCCGGACGCCAACTTCGATGGCGGCAACGCGGATACGAAGAACGTGAAGGACCTGAGCAAGAAGCCAAAGACGCCTTGAACGCAAGGCCCGAACGAATCACCAAGCCCCTCGTGTTTCGCGGGGGGCTTTTTTGCTGCGCCACTTCGAAAGCACAAACACCTCTAACTAGCTCGCATTCCCCTCACGAACGCTACCTGAGATTCATCTGGCCTAATTGTTCCAACGGCTGCAATCGAAAGACTCTCCTGAAGAAAGAAGTCCTACCGGAAGGGATATCCGAGTCGGTCCGTTTCGCCCGCCGAAAAACATTCCTCATCTTTTCCGATTGGGCAAGTGCGCGAATGTGGGTCGGGTATCTTTGAGTCTGTCGACGAAGAAGGATGACGCGGTTCGGTAAACCGTATGGTCATCAATCGTACTTATTCGCGTTCCTCGCCTTGTAGGAGTGGTTCATGTCCAAATCTCGCCAGGCACTCGGCGTTCTCATCGTGTCTCTGTTCGGCATCTGGGGCTGCACGCGCGCTCCTTCGGCCGATGGCTCCGGTGGCACGGCTGAAAAAATCAAAACACTCGAAACCAAAATGGCCCGCCTCGAAGATGATTTCCGGGCTGCTTCGTCCGCTCGCGATCAATTGAGCAAGCAACTACTCGCGGCCGAGGAAGCTCGGCTGGCTCTGCAGGGTCAAGTCACACGCATGACCCAGGAAATGAAGGCAAAGGACGACCAGATTCAAACACGAACCACAGAACGCGATCAGGTCACGAATAACTACAGGACGTTCCGGGACGAATTGAAGGAATTGCTGGCCAAGTCAGAAGAAGGGAAAACGGAAGGTTCCCTTTCGCCCATGGTGCCGATTATCCCCACTTCCAACACGAAGCCGGAAATCCCGACTATTCTGACACTGCCGGCAGCGGTGGAGCCGCTGAAATAGGCTGTCGAACTCCGCCCTCTCACGCGGGCGGCTCGCCTTTTTCCCCGTTTAGCCACTTCTCTCCCATTTCGCGCTTGCGTTCCTCGTGCTTGCGGTTATAAGCGGGCCGCTTGTCAATCCGCACACGGGGTACAGGGATGGCCCTCGTTCTACGTTCATTTCGTTTCGCACTCGCCACCCCGTTCATCGCGGGCATCGTCGGGTGCTCCACTGCTGGTAGTGGCACGCAGCTTGCGCGGGACGAAAACCGCAAGATGGATACCTTCACGCGTTGCGCGGAAGAACTCGAACAAGAAGCGTCCCGTCCGATCCTCGTTGTCCGTTCGCAAACTCCCGAGACATTGCCTCCAGTTCGGCTTGGCACGCCCATGCCGCCGACTGCCCCGATCCCGCTCGAAAGCCCCACGCCTGCCGGCGATATCCGCATTCCCGAACTCAAGGGCCCAGTCACGCCCGCTGGCGGAACGGAAACGGCTCCGCCGCTGACCGCGACTCCCGGTATGGATCCGACACTCTCTGTGCCCCGTCTCGAAGGAGACGCCCAGGTCCGAATTGTCGCGAGTATCGGCAACAACCCGATTTACGAGAGCGAAGTTCGCGAGGCCGTTTATCAACGCATGGGCGAATTCATGCGTTACACACAATCGCAGCGTCAGGCCAAAGAACGCGACATCTTCCGCGAGGAATTGCGAAAAATCATCGAGCGGGAACTGGTCGTGGACGAGATGATTGCCACGCTGACGGCCAAAAAACAAACGACCATGCTCAACAAACTTCGGGAAACAGCGGGGAAGGAAGCGGACACCCGTCTCAAGGAATTCAAGAAGGATCGTGGCATCCCAACGGATGCCGAGTTCCGCTCCGTGCTGCGGTCTCAGGGGCTGACACTCTCTGGTATTCGCAGGCAGATCGAACGCAGCTTCATGATGCAGACGTATCTGCGTGAAAAACTCACGCCGATGATGGATAAGGTCAGCCTGTCCGATCTACGCGAGTACTACTCCGCTCACGCTTCGGACTTTAGGGCCGAGGACGCGGTCAAATGGCAGGACCTGTACGTCGAGAAGGAACAATTCAAAACTGCCGACGGCGCACGCCAATTCGCGACCAGCCTGAGCAATCGGGCCGCGAAAGGCGAAGACTTCATCAAGCTGGTTGCGGATCACGGCATGGGCGACACCAAGCTTCGCAATGGGGCCGGCGTGGGCGAAAAGCCCGGGGAGATCTTCCCACAAGAACTGGAGCCGGCGATTTTGTCCCTCAAGGCCGGACAGGTGACCATCAAGGAAACCGAGACGGGATACCACATCCTGCGAGTGGCCGAGCGATCCTATGCGGGAACACAGCCGTACACGGAAAAGCTGCAAGGCGAAATTCGGCGGAGGTTGCAGAACGAGATTTTCGAGCGCGAAGCCAAGCGGTTCATCGACACGATTTGGAAACGCTCTCAGCCACAGATTTGGGCTGACAAGTAGTCCCGAATAGTAGTCGGCACACTCCGCGTTTGTGAAAAAACAAAACCAGCTCACGCCAAGACGCAAAGAAAACCCAGGAAATGCCGGGTGTTTGGTATCTCTTTGCGTCTCAGCGCCTTTGCGCGAGCATTTTTTCTCTCGCTCTCCGTGTGCCCACTACTATGCTCGCGGTTCAACCGCGTTCAGGGCAAGCCCGCTCTTTCGCGGAGCGAAAGGCGACAATCTTTCGCAAGCGCTCGGTGTGCTAACCTGTCTCTCACGGCACACGGAGTGTGCCTACTACAATACTCCGGATGAATGAAGCTCCCGTCACACGCTTGCCCGTGAAACTGCATCGCCGCGTTTGCCTCGTGATGACGGAGGACGCCCTGCTCGCGGAAGAACTACTCGCACGCAAAAAACTCTCCCAGGAAGTCGCCGGCCGCCTGACGGACCGCGTCCTGCTCGTGCGCCCCGGGCGGATCGAAGCTGTGCTGGAAGAATTGCGACGCCTCGGGCACACCCCGCAGGTTGTGGGGCGGCCGGGATGATCCTGGAGGACTCTATCGGGGGAGATCGCATACGGATTGCGATTCGCATGCCTCTTGCTAGGAACTCGAGAAATTATTTTGGTCGGAATACTAAATAAAACATGCGTTGCAGGAGTGCCCGCTCGGTCTCGCCGTGCGGCAACCGAGGCTTGTTTCAAGCAACCCAGTCGAGCATGCCAATGAAACAGAAAATTCTCTCCCTTGCCTTGCTGCTGGTCTCCCTGACCGCGATCCACGCCGGTGATTCTCCGGACAAGGCGGCACTCCCGGCACTCAAGGCGGCGACGTTCGATGTGGACGCCACGCCGCCACTGGGCTCGGCAATGGCTTACGATCCTGTTAAACGGCTCGACGAATTGACGCTGCGTTGTCGCGGCATCGTGATCACGGGTGCAGGTAAGCCGATCATTCTGTGCGCCGTGGATTGGATCGGCATCGCCAACGAAGGGCACGATCTCTTTCGCGAATCGTTGGCGGACGCTGCCGGTTCGACTCGCGATCGCGTTGCGGTCCATACTCTGCACCAGCACGATGCACCCGGTTGCGATTTCACGGCCGAGCGGCTGATTCGCGATCTGGGACTGAAAGGATTCGACCGACTGGATGGTGGCTTTCATCGCGATGTGATCCTTCGGACCGCCAAGGCAATCAAGGCTGCGATCGCGACTGCTCAGCCGTTTACACACTTCGGCTGGGGCGTCGCCCAGGTGAAGGAGGTTGCCTCGAATCGCCGTATTCTCGGGCCGGACGGCAAGGTTCGCGCGGTACGCTACACTGCAACCAAGGACCCTGCCCTTCGTGCCGAGCCGGAAGGCGTGATCGACGCGGAAGTGTCGTTGCTTTCATTCTGGAATGGCGATCGGCCGATCGCGATGCTCAGCTACTTCGCCTGCCATCCGCAGAGCTATTATCGAACCGGCGTCCCCAGCCCCGATTTCCCTGGGATTGCCCGCTTCATCCGCGGCCAGGCGGTTCCCGAGGCGCTGCACGTTCACTTCAACGGGGCCGGGGGAAACATCGGTGCCGGCAAATACAACGATGGTGCCAAGGAGAACCGCATGGCCCTCGCCCAGCGCCTGGCCGACGGAATGAAGCAAGCCTTGACGGATACGAAGAAACTGCCGCTGATCAGCACGGATGTTGGCTGGGAGACAGTTCCCGTCAAGCTGCCGGTTGCGCCTCACTTGAAGCAGGAAGATCTGATCAAGGATTTGAAAACCGAGCCTGCCAAGGGGTATGTTTCGAAAGCGGATCAACTGGCCTGGGTCGTTCGCTGCAAAGCGGGACACGCGATTGATATCGGGTGTCTTCGTGTGGGACAAAGCCGAGTCTTGCACCTGCCGGGCGAACTGTTCGTCGAGTACCAGCTTGCCGCCAAGAAGATGCGTCCGGATTTGCACGTCGCCTTGGCCGCCTACGGCGATTACGGACCAGCCTACATCGGCACGACCGTGGCCTACGCCGAAGGGGGCTATGAAACCAGTGCGCGGGCGAGCAACGTAGCACCGGAAGTCGAGCCCATTTTGATGAATGCCATGAAGCAGCTTTTAGGGCCCAAGAAGTGAATCGAGTGAATTATACCCAGGAGTTTTCCGTTTGAAACGAGTCCTTTCCCCACGAGCAGTCAGCCTGGTGCTGGCCGTCGTGCTCGCATCAGTTCAATCCGCGATCGCGCAGCCGAAAGAGGCTCCGCGACTCAAAGTGACGTGTGAAAAGGCCAATGCGCTGTACCACGCTGGCGAATCGGCACAGTTCAAGCTCGAAGCCCTCGACGATGTAGAGTACGGGTGGGTCGCCAGCAAGGACGGCCTCATTCCGATCGGCAAGGGCAGCGGCAAGTTGTCCAAGGGAAAATCAGCAGACATCAGCATCAAACTGGAGCAGCCTGGCTTCCTGCAGATTCGAGTCACGGCCGGCAAGCAGCAATTGATCGCTGCCGCCGCGTTCGATCCGACCAAGATCGAGCCGACAGCCAAGATGCCCAAGGACTTCGACGCCTTCTGGGACGCTGGCAAAGCAGAGCTTGCCAAGGTGCCGATCGACGCCAAGCTGGAACATGTCGCCAAGCAAAGCGATGACCGCGTCGATTGCTACAAGATCAGCCTCGCGAACATCGCGGGCAAGCATGTGCGTGGCTGGCTCAGCGTGCCCAAGGGGAAGGGACCGTTCCCGGCCGTGTTGACCGTGCCGGGTGCGGGCGTGTACGGCATCGGGCCGGACAAGGGGCACGCCAATCTCGGTGCTTTGTCCATGAACATCATCATCCACGACATTCCGGTGGACGAAAACCAGGAGTTCTACGCCAAGCAAAACGCCGGGCCCCTGGCTAATTACCGCGACATCGGCATGGACGACAAGAATAAGAGCTATTACCGCGCCGTCATTCTCGGCTGTGTTCGCTGCATCGACTATCTGTACACACGCGACGATTTCAACAAGAAAGAACTGGCCGTCCAGGGCGGAAGCCAGGGAGGTGCATTGACGCTGATCACAAGTGGAGTCGATCAGCGCGTGACCCTGGCGGCACCGAACGTCGCGGCCATGTGCGACCACAGCGGCATGGCCTTCGATCGCGTCAGCGGTTGGCCGCACTGGCTGACGCGTGCCAAGGACAAGGAGAAGGTGCTCGAAACGTCGGCCTACTTCGACGCAGTCAACTTCGCCCGCAAGTTCAAGGGCAAATCAGTCCACGGCGTCGGGTTCATCGACACGGTGTGCGCTCCCACAACGGTTTACGCCGCGTTCAACGTCCATCCGGA
>SIAJ01000060.1 GCA_009691845.1 Gemmataceae bacterium | reverse complement strand
GAAGCCGTAATCAGGGCGGGGGTACGCCGGGTCGTCTTCGCGATGCTCGACCCGTTCCTTCAGGTCTCAGGGCAGGGTGCCGCTCGCTTGCGAGAGGCTGGCATCGACGTTGAGGTCGGCGTAGGCGAAATAGCTGCTCGCCGGTTGAATGCGCCATACCTCAAGCACTTGCGCACGGGTCGTCCTTGGGTTCACGCAAAATGGGCGATGACGCTCGATGGAAAGCTCGCAACCCGAACGGGTGAGTCGAAATGGATCACCGGCGAGGCGGCCCGGGCGAAAGTCCACGAACTCCGTGGCCGAATGGACGCAATCGTGGTGGGGAAAGGAACTCTCCTGGCCGATAATCCTCTACTCACGGCTCGACCATGCGGTCCGCGCGTGGCCACGCGGGTTGTACTGACGGCGACGGGCGAAGGAATGCCAAAAGACTGCCAAATTTTGAAGACGATTGAAGATGCACCAGTACTCGTAATTGCTGGGGAGCAAGCAGTTTCGCGTCTGGACAGCTGGCAAGCTCGAGGAGCGACAGTCGTCTCGATTCCGATGTCGGGTAACGGCCTGGATGTCAAAACGGCCTTGACGAAATTGGGCGAACGCGGGATGACGAACATTCTCGTCGAAGGAGGAGGGGAAACGCTTGGGCGTTTCCTCGATGCCGGAGAGATCGACGAGGTTCATGCATTCCTGGCACCGATGCTTGTGGGCGGTTCAAAAGCCCAGGGTCCGTTCGCTGGAACCGGAATGGGCCGACTCAGCGAGGCCTTGCGATTTGCCGGGAGTCGGATCGAACAATTGGGAAACGACGTGTACATTCACGGGATTGCCAACGACAGCGACTGAAGAATTCTGGCGGTTCTTGCTTTGCAAGGCGCTTTCGGGTTATACTTTCCTGTCGGCCATTCATTCCGTATCAGAAGGCGTGCTTGTGACGACGTCGCAACCGGACGACCTGGACACCACTAGCCCGGACGAACGCCTCCAGCGTGCCGAGCATATCATCGGCGTGCTGCAAAAGGGCATTGCGATCGTCTCCGCCGATCAGAAGATCTGCTGGGCCAACGAACCATTTCGAGACTGGTGCCCGAACAATCCGATCGGCAAAGGGCTGTTCGATGCACTTCAGACACCTGCCGAAGCTCTCCCTCCCGATGATTCATTCCAGGCCGCCCTCTCCGGCTCCGCTGTTTGCCTCCGAATCCGTCAGTCCAACACTCTAGTTCTCGACATCACGATCTCGCCGGTCCGCGAGAATGGCCAACTTCTCGAACTCGTGGCTATTTGCGATGACGTCACGGCACTGGTTCTCCGCCAACAGAAACTGGATGCGTTGTATCGGGCCGGCCAGGATCTGGATGCGATTGACCCGGAGCAGTTGGCCGAAATGAATGTCGCGTGTCGAGTTGAATTGCTCAAGCAGAACACCCGCCGCTACGTTCACAATGTGCTGCACTACAACGTGGTGGAAGTTCGTCTGCTCGATCCGAAGACGCGTCGACTCGAGCCCCTAATGGAAGAGGGGATGACCCCGGATGCGGCCACACGAGTCTTGAGTGCTCGCGTCGATGGGAACGGCGTCACCGGATACGTGGCAGCTACTGGCAAGCCGTATCTATGTGTCGATACGGCGACCGACCCTCATTTCATCGAAGGCTCGGCCGGTGCTCGTTCATCGATGACCGTGCCCATCATCTATCAGGACGACGTAATCGGGACGTTTAACGTCGAGAGCCCGCTGGTGAACGCATTCGGGCCGGAAGACCTCAAGTTTACGGAGTTGTTTGCCCGGGAACTCGCACGAAGCCTACACACCCTGAATCTGCTGAACGCCCAGGAACTTTGTGCGGCAGTCGGCGTGATCGAGTTGATCAACCGCGACATCGCCATGCCGGCCGACAACCTTCTTTCCACGACGAGCAGCCTGATCGAGAAGCTCGGCGACCGACCGGATGTGATCGAAGTTTTGCGACGCGTGCTGTCTGATGCCCGCAAGATCAAGCTTGCAGTTCAGCACATCGGTCGCGAAGTTGGACGGTCGGCAATGGAGCTACCGGACCCAGCTCTCGACGCGATGCGAATTCTCGTGATTGACATAGATGAACGCATTCGCAAGTCGGCCCACGCAATCCTGGAACGAAAGGGCTGCGTAGTCGAAACGGCCACCAGCGCGACCGAAGGCATCTCGATGGCCAAGTCCGGCACCTACGACGCCGTGCTGGTTGCCGTCAAGCACAAGGAGATGGGTGGCACCGCCGCCTATCAGGCTCTTGTGAAGGCCGTCCCGCTGGGCCGCGTAATTTTGACGCAGGGCTTTGAATACGACGGCGGCCACACGGTCGTGAATGCCAAGCAAGATGGCTACTGGCTGCCCGTGCTGTTCAAGCCGTTCCAGGAACCTGTCTTGTTCAAGGCCCTTACCGCAGTCGCCCCGGGCCCTCCAGTTAAGTCTGGCCCCCCGGTCGGTGCGGCCTCCTGATCCTGGAAGTTCAATTCAACCGAGCGGACTGGCACGGTGATTCTTATCTCCTTTCTCGCAGTCCTGGGTCATGGCTATCTGCTCATGCTCAGCTTGAATTACACCTACGCCCATACGTGGCACCGCAAGATCCTCAAGACCCAACGGCAGATCTGGGGCCTGCTCCTCATCGGTGTACCGATTGCATTCGCCTACTTCGCTGAGACGGACCTCGTTCGACTTGGCAGCAACGCGATCGAGCGCGGCGAATCGATTCTCCCGGCCACCTATGCCTGGCTAGCCGTTCTAGCAGGCCTGGCGTTCGTGTTCGTCACGATCCTTCGGCTCTTCCAGAGAACTCCGGCAGTTGTGCTCACGGAAAAGGCTCACATCGTTGATGTCGCCAAGGAACTCGGACATCGACCAGTGGGGAATGGCAAGCATCGGCACGTTGCCAAGTTATTGATGAACCAGTTGTTTCGCGTCGAGTTTGCGGAGTTGCAGTTGCACGTTCCGGGATTGCCGGCGAATTGGGACGGATTGCGAATCCTGCACTTGAGTGACCTGCACTTCTACGGGACACCGGCACGTGAGTATTTCGAGTTCGTGGTCCAACGTGCGATGGCCGACGGAGTCCCGGACCTGGTGGTGCTGAGTGGCGATATGATCGATGATGCGAAATACCTGGAGTGGATCGAGCCGGTTTTGGCCCTCCTGAAGTGGAACGTGGCTGCTCTCGCAATCCTCGGCAATCACGATTGGTGGCAGGACGATCAAGCGATTCGCGAACGATTGGCGTCATTGGGCATGCGTGTCATCAGCAACAGGTGGGAGGCCATCGATGTTCGAGGCGAGAACCTGGTCGCCATCGGACACGAAGGCCCCTGGTTTCGCCCGCCCCCCGATCTTGCCAGTTGTCCCGCAGGCTTTCGCCTGTTGATTAGCCACACGCCGGATAACATTTGTTGGGCCAGGCAGCACGACTGTGGCCTGATGCTCTCCGGACACAATCATGGCGGGCAAATCCGCCTGCCAATCGTCGGCTCGATGTTCGTCCCCAGCAAGTTCAGCCGGCGTTTCGACATGGGCACTTTTCACTTGCCTCCCACGGTGCTGCACGTGAATCGTGGACTTTCGGGGAAGGAACCGATCCGTTTTCGCTGCGCCCCGCAGGTCACCAGGCTTATCTTGCGCTCCAATATCCCGCAGGCCGATGCATGAGCGAGGTCCGACGCTTCTTGTGGCCTCGATGACTCTTCGGCCTGCAATTTCAGTCGTGAGCATTCCTCAAGTCCCAGGTCCGATTGTGCCGAAAGTATCAACTAGATGATCTCCCCGGCTTGTGAGTCCACGGACCGGGCTACTGGGCGAGCGGGACAATCGGCGTCGGCCCGAAAGGATGCGCAATATGCGGCGGAAACTCATTCTCGGCGTGGTGGCAATGATCGGCGTTCTGCCGAACACCGGCTGCCTGTTCCTGAACCGGTACGATAGCGACCCGAACACGCGCACGGCCGAACTCCTCAACGAGTCCGAGGACTTGCGTCAGGCCCGCGAAGAGTGGCACCGCTTCTGGATGAATAACCAGCCGAGCGTGCTCACCTACGAACGGCTCAACGGTGCCATCGGGCCTTGATCTTGCTTGGCAAGTCAAAAGTGGGAAGTACAAAGTTGACCGGCCGCGAGGTCATCACTTTGAGCTTTCCACTTTTGACTTTTCACTTCTTCGTGGTGGCGAACCGCAGCCCCTCGCCTGGCATGCGTACCGAGAGCCCGTGCCGTTGCTCCTGCTCTGTCGTCTGAAACCAGACTACATTCCAGCCTTCCCGCAGCGGGATCGGTATCACGGTCTCGCCTTCGGGTAATCCGCGAAGCCTGACCCCGTTCACTCTCAACTCTCCTGCCCCCTCAACGCGAATATAACCATTGACCTTCGTGGCCCTGGCCGAATGCACGAACACGAACGTGTGGAGTGGAGCATTCGCTTTGTTCGGCTCGCCTCGCAAGTTCAGGAAGCCGCCGGCTCTCGTCGTCTTGATGTTCCGTGCGTCCACGGTCGAAAACGGATCAACCGGGTTCCCATCAGAGGTTCCCATCACAAGATACTCGCGGACATATCCCGTCATCGATTCGCGGGCCTGCCGGCTCTTCAAGAATGCGACAAGATCGATGAGCTGGTCAATTCGCATGGAAGAAACGGCGTCGATGGGCATCAAGGAAGTGCTACCTTTCTTGGTATGTTGAATCTCCGTTCGCGGGACCCGAACGTCTGTTCCATTCGATGTTCGAAGTTGAAGCTCATCTTTTAGCTCGACAAGCAAGCGCCCAACATGCGTCTTTCCGTCCTTCGTGATAACTTCCGTCTTCGCGAATCCCTGGGTAATTGAACGGCTGGGCTCAAGGATCTCCTCGAGCAGGGCCTCGACCGAACTCGTCTCCCACGATTTCGTGAGATCGGGGCCAAGCGTTCCACCCACCTCGCCAATGAGATGACATTGCACACAGTTCGATTCGAGAAACACCCGCCTGCCCCGATCGGGATCGCCACGCTTCAAGATCAACTGGCGAATGCCATCCGCATTTCCGGGCTCAGACTGGCCCCGAAATCCGAGACGCAACACCTCCAGGCGTCGTTGTGCCAACTCGGGAATGGTTCGATGCCTCCACAATCCGTCGGCCACGACTGGCAGCAACTCGTGCGGCAACTTCCGTTTCAAGAATCGCGTGGCAACGCCCCCGGCACCCTCGGCCGTTGTGCAGAGTACCTCAGCCGCAATCGATTTCAGTGCAGGGTCATCGCCGTCGATCCACTTCTCCGCCAGCATCGTTGCCGAGTTTTGATCGACGAGTGCCAGAGTTCTCAGTGCCTCCGCTCTCAAAGCCGCCGAGCCATTCCCTTCGGCGATCCGCGAAATCGAACTACTCCCGCTTCGGATGCCCTGCTTCCGCATCGCGTGCAGGCTTTCGATCTTGGCTTCCTCCACGTCAACCGCGAGTGCCGCCGTTAGCATGGGTCCCAGGTTGGGTGCCTTGGAGAGATTGACCCGTAAAACCATTTCACTCGCGGCACGAAACACGCTCGAATCTTGCTTTGAGTTCTTGGCGAGATAGTCCACAATCGACTCGAGAGTCATGGAAGGTGACTCGGAATAATTGGCAATGGACCGAATCAAGGAGGTTCGCTGCTCACCCGAGAGATGCGGGTGTGCGATCATTCGCGGCAGAAGATCAGCGGCGGGCTTGGTTCGCATGGTAAGAAAAGCTGCGACCACATTGGCGAGATCGCCATCGCGACCCGATTGGGCGAGATCGACCAACGCGGACAGGCCGAGTTTTCCCGTTCGTTCAATCCCTCGAAGATAACCCTCGGTCAGCAGCGAATCACGGCCATCGTCGAACTTGTACGCAATGGTCAGCACTTCGGCCGCAATGGGCGCGTTGATTCGACCGATGGCCAGCACTACCGCTCGGCGAACAGAACTGTTTGCCTCGCTTAGCAGGTTTTCGATTGCTGCACTCGCCGCTTCGTCCCCCGGCTTGCAGTTTCGGGCCAAACTCTCGACTGCCGTTCGGCGAATGTCGGCCTCGGGCTCATCAAGCATTTGCAGGAAGAAAGTACGGACACTGTCGCTCCAAAGTTGCTGAAGTGCGGCCAAGCACAGCAGCCGTGTCTCGAGCCGATATTTCTCTCCGTCACCGGCAATTCCCTGCATCGTCCGGGCAGTGTGCTCGGCATCCGTATACCAGGGGGCCGCATCCTCCAGCACCGATTTCAGGCTGCGAATCCGTGCAAAACACTCTTGCTGCGCACGAAGGGCGGTGGTGGTGTCCGGATTCGAGAGTGCCTTGGCCAGCGACTCCAGCGTGCCACTCTCCTGCCCCGAGCGAAGGAGTTTGGCCCACGTGTCCATCGGTCGAAGCGCGATTGCAGGTGAATGCTCACCTTCGTTCGGAACCGGCCCTCCTGTCCACGAGAGCCGATAAATTCGCCCTTGTTTGCTGTCGTCGCCGCGACGGTCGCAGATGTAAATCGCCCCGTCCGGCCCGATCGCTGATTGACATGGACGAAAGTCCGGATCCTTGGACGCCAGCAATGAGAAGGATTCCGCGCTTCCGGAACGCAGGCCACGAACAAGCCCTGTCTTCCCATTCGATTTGTAGAGGACTCCACGGAAAAATTCCGGAAACTGAGTGTCGTGGTACGCAGTCGCACTGCTGAAAGGCGCGATCGTGTCGGAACGCGGCTGGGCCTCGTCGCTGGATGAGCCGGCTTCTGCAACTGCTATTCGTTTCTCATTCTCGACAACGAGCAGATGGTTGCGAGCCGCAAAAATCACTTCACGCGAGGTGCCACGCAGTCCATCCGCGAACAGGCTCAACCCACTCCCATCGGGCCGGCAACGCAAGACGGCCGCCTGCTTCGCTCGCACACGAGTGCCATCGGTCCCCTCGACATCCGCATCAGGACCCGTGGTGACGTAAAGCCAACCATCCGGGCTGACGCTCAAACCCGAGAGTTCCGGATGCAATCCGCGCAGTAAAATCTCCGGTTTGGCAGCGTGCGATTTTCCGTCCCGGACCTTGTCGAGCATCCAACGCCGTACGGTTCCTCGTCCCGACGTGTATAGCCAGCCGCCGTGAATCAGGATCCCGGTTGGCGATTCGTCCTCGACAATGACCCGGCCACTGTTGAAGGCCCCCGATTCCGTGTCGTGCACGAGTGCCTTCACGCAATCCTTGACCTGTTTCTTGGAAGCGAAGTAGGAACGGGTGGAGCCGTCCTTGTAGCGGACAATTTCTTCAACGGGCACGGCAAACGGATCAGCTTTCCATTCGAGCACGAACAAGGTGCCATCCGGCCCGAACGTCATCCCCACGGGATTCTGAAGAGTTGGTACAGTCGCGACGATATCCAGCTTGAAGCCTTCGGGCGTTCGGTAGCCCTTTAGCCGCGGATCGGACTTGCCGTGATCGATGTACGAGAGGGCCTCCGGGGCAGCACATGCAAGCGAGGGGATTAGAAGAAGCAGAATCAGACGCGACATGCAGGCCTCCGGGTTCCATCGTAGTATTCTAGCCGATAGATCATGATTCAAGTCAAAGCGCAGGAGCCTTCAGATGACCCCACTCGAACATCTGCGCGCCGCCATGGCCGACGTGGATGCCTACTACAAGAAGCAAGGCATCTTCCAGGGCAAGTTCGGCTTCGGCCAAAGTCCGGCGTTGATCGTCATCGACATGGCTTACGGCTGGACCGATCCCGCGTATGCCGGAGGATCGGCCAGGCTCGATCCCGCGATTGCGGCAATTCAAAAGCTCTTGCCTGCCGCTCGTGCCAAGAAGATTCCGGTGATTTACACGACGAGCCCAGGCTGGTTGCCCATGCCCAAAAAGTCGGCTGCTGATTTTTCGCCGAACTTTCGAGCGTGGGACGAGCGCGCCATCGCGATCGACGAACGGGTGAAACCCGAGCAGGACGACTACATCGTTTTTAAGGAATACGCCAGTGCCTTCGCGGGCACGGCCCTCGCCGGGCATTTGCTGGGCTTACGAGTCGATACGTTGTTGCTCACCGGTTGCTCGACCAGCGCATGCGTCCGAGCCACGGCAACCGACGCCAAGACATTTCACCTGAGACCACTCGTCATCCGCGAGGGAGTGCAAGACCGCAGTGAGATTTGCCACGAGTTCACGCTCTTCGACATTCAGGCACGATTTGCCGATGTCGTCAGCTTGGAGGAGACGTTGGCGTACTTGCAAAGGTGATGCGCTTCACATTTCGACAAGCCGCTTATTGTTTTCCTGATGGCTTATTCCGAGCCTGGCGCAATTCCTCCAAAATGCGGCCGATTGCTTCATTCGTGGGATCGAGGCGCTGGGCGGTCAAGACGTGCTCGATTCCTTGATCGTGCCGCCCCTGTTCAAACCGGACTAGCCCCAGGGCCGAATGCAGTTTGGGATCGGCTGGTTGCTGTTGGAGTGCCGCCTCGAGCACTTCGGCCGCCTCGTCGTGGCGGCTCAACTGCGTCAGGGAATTGACGAGCGAAAACAAAATAAGTTTCGAATCCGGGTCGATCGCCAGCAACGTGCGATACTCGGCGGCGGACTCTTCAATCCGGCCGGCGGCAGATGCCAAGTTCGCATGACGGAGGCGATCCGCAACGGAATCCGGTTTTAGGCGGACGACTTCACGGAAGTGATCGGCGGCGGGCCCGAACTCTTCCTTTTGGGCACGAATCAGCCCCAGGCGCGCGTGAGCAATCGAGGAATCGGAGTGCTTGGCGAGCGTGTCTTCCCAAATCGTCTGCTCAGACTTGTAGTGCGTACATTGGCTGCCAGTCAGGATAGCCAAAATCAGCAAGAGCCCTCCCGCAAGATAAGGGGCAGATTGTCGGCCACTCAGCACGGAGTATCCTGCCGCAACTGCCAGTGCAATTAGAGGTACGCTGGCAAGATACTGGAAGTGGTCGGCCACGAAAGAATACCGAAACGGATAGACATCAAAAAAGCCCAGGGCAGGAAACAGCGTGCCGGCGAAAACAAGGACGGCGACAAGTGGCCCTCTACCCAGCCGGCGGCGTCGAACCCACAGTCCGACAAAAACGGCAAGGACGATCGCGGGAGCGATGTACCAGGTCGGATCCGTCGGATCGACCTGCCAGCGTGGATAGATGAACAAGAGCGGCTTCGGCCAGACCAGTTTGCCGACATAAAATGCGAGCGCATTTCCCGCGATCAAGACTCGTTGGATGGGGGTCAGCGACCATTCGGCACCGCTGGCGCCAATGAAGTGCTTCTCCATCCAAATCGTGAGAAGTCCGAAGCCAACTCCGACTGCAAACCAGGGAGTCAGGTACAGCAAGTTTCGGCGTGTCACCTGGCCCTGTCGCCACCAGATTAACAAGAACAAGACGGCGGGCAAAGTGCAGGTAACCGTTTTACTCAAGAGGGCGGCAACGAAAGCTGCGAAGGCCGCAAGATACCACCTGCGATCGCGAGTGGTTACGAAATGTAGAAAGGCAAGCAGCGCGAACAGATAGAACATCGCCGACAGGAGATTCTTTCGTTCTGTCACCCAGGCAACCGATTCGACATGAACCGGGTGCAGCGCGAACACGGCAGCCGCGAGCCACGCGCCCCGAACCTGCAGCTTCAACAGGACTCGCCAAATCAAACAGGCATTCAGCCCATTCAAAAGCACATTGGCCAGGTGAAATGCGCTCGCGTCCTTGGCCCAGAGTTGGTACTCGATCCAGAAAGAGGAAAAGACCAATGGGTAGTATTGGGGAGTGGAGCCTGGTTCGAACCAAATGCGACGAAGCCCATCCAGCGATTGCATGGTTTCGTTGTTTGTGACATGGGCATCATCATCCCAAATCCAGCCGGCCCCCATTACGGGGATGTAGGCGACGAGCACCATCAGAACCAGGGCGAGTCCAGGATAGAGTCGTAGTGAGCCAGGCTCACGCGGCACACCTGGTATTTGTTTCTTCTGGGAAGGAGCGACTTTCTCTCCGCCTCGCAGTTTGGCCCGCATGTCGGGATCCTCTTGGCGGCCAACGATTGAAGTGGGCTCGAATCAGCCTAGTGAACGGGCCAACCAATGCCACGAATGACGATTGAAAAGCGATCGGCCAAAATGTGTTTTGCCTCAGTCCAATCTCTGTCGTTGAACCTACGGCAAGGGGCACGCCGTGAGGGCTTATGCCGGAGGCTCACTGCGACTACCGAATGATCTTCGTCACCACTTCGCCGGACACATCGGTCAAACGATAATCGCGACCGGCATGACGATATGTCAGCTTCTCGTGATCGAAGCCCATGAGATGCAGGATCGTTGCGTGCAAGTCGTGGATGTGGACTTTGTTCTCGACGGAACGAAAGCCGAACTCGTCGGTTTCGCCATAGGTCATTCCGCCCCGAACCCCGCCCCCGGCCATCCACATCGTGAATCCCCAGGGATTGTGGTCGCGGCCGTCGGCGTTCTCAGTCGTCGGCGTCCGGCCAAACTCTCCGCCCCAAACCACGAGAGTGTCATCGAGGAGGCCACGTTGCTTGAGGTCTGTGAGCAAAGCCGCGATCGGTTGATCGATGTCCTTGCAAAGATTTCGCGTTACGGCCGTGTGGTTCGAGTGCGTGTCCCACGGTTGGCCGTCGCCATAATAAACTTGCGTGAAACGCACGCCCCGCTCGGCCAAGCGGCGGGCGAGTAGACAGCCATTTGCGAAGTGCCCGCGTCCATAGCGATCGCGAACCTTGGTTGGCTCACGTCGAATATCGAAGGCATCGGAAGCCTCGATTTGCATCCGGTAAGCAGTTTCCATCGAGCGGATGCGTGCTTCCAGGTTGGGGTCACCGACACGCTCGGCCTGGTGCTGCTCGTTCAGTTGTCGCATCAGTTCGAGTTGCCGCCGTTGGGCTTCAGGGCCGACGCGAGCGTTGCTCAGGAAGGGAATCATTTTCTTCGGATCGAGATTCGTGTGGTTGATGTAGGTTCCTTGATGTTCACCTGGAAGAAACCCGCTCGACCACAATTCCGCGAATCGCACCGGACGGCCGGGACAAAATACTACGAAACTTGGCAGATTCGCGTTCTCCGACCCAAGACCGTACGAGAGCCAGGAACCGAGCGTCGGGCGATTCGGTGTCAGGCTGCCGTTGTTCATCATGAACAGGGCCGGCCCGTGATTGGGGTTGTCCGTGTACAAGGAACGCAGCACGCAAATGTCGTCCACGCAGCGGGCGGTCTGCGGCAGAAGTTCGCTGACCGGGACGCCGCTCTTTCCATGATTGGCGAACTTGAACGGCACAGCCATCAGGGCCCCGGTCGGACGTTCCGTACGTAGGTCGGCACCCGGCGGCTTCTTTCCAGCCTGGCGATTCAGCTCGGGTTTCGGATCGAAGAGGTCGCACTGGAATGGTCCACCATTCATGAACAGATGAATGACCCGCTTGGCTTTCGGTGCAAAGTGCGGCACGCGCGAGGTCGCCGGCGCAGCGTTCAAGATGTCCGCCAGAGCGAGCAGACCAAGCCCGCCCCCCATTGTTTGGACCATCTGGCGACGACTGATGAATGACTGCGTCATCTTTGGCTACCCTTTTGCGGCGTCAACTTCGAACCGAGCGGTCGCCCACAGTAGCCCGCACACTCTGTGTGCGGGAGGTCGGCACACGGAGTGTGCCGACTACTATCAATCAAGGAACTGAAACTCGTTGCTTCCCAAAAGTACCTGGGCATACTGCTGCCAGACTGGGGTGTCGTTCGCTTGGACGAATGCCAGGCCCAGTTTCAGTTGATCGGCCGTCGGCGATCGACCAAACAACAATCGGTACGCTCGCTCGATTCTCTTGCTCGAATCAACGCCAACGTCTTTTTGCAGGCGATTCACCAGTGCCGTCGCCTGTTGTTCCATGAGCGGGCTGTTGAGCGTGAACAACTGCTGCAGCGGCGTGATCGTGGGAATCCGATTCGGACTGTGCGTGACCGGATCGGGAAAATCGTGGAGACGAAGTAGGTCCGTCAGTTCGCGGCGTTTGACGGTCCCGTAAAGAGTTCGGCGATGATTGGTCGCCAGGTTCAACTCAGCGGGTGGCCCGCCGATCTTGAGGTCGAGGCTGCCGGTCACGAACATCAAAGCGTCTCGCCAGGCCTCTACATCCAGCCGACGTCGCGGGAACTTTGAGTAATACCGATTGTTGGCATCCGCACTGGTTGGAGTCCCGCTTACCTGTTGATAAGTCGCTGACAGCATGATTTCACGGTGCAGCCACTTCAGCGACCAGCCGTTGGCGATGAATCGCGAGGCCAAATCGTCAAGCAGTTCCGGATGAGAGGGGCGTTCCCCCTGCATGCCGAAATCGCTCGGCGTCTCCACGATACCAATGCCGAAATGCTGCTTCCACACGCGGTTGACGAATACACGAGCCACGAGCGGGGCCGCATCGCTGACGATCGCATCGGCCAGTTCGAGTCGGCCGCTGCCGCGAGTAAACTGTTTCGCTTTGCCATTGGAAAGAACGGAAATAAAGCGACGGGGCACAACCGTCCCCGGCTTGTTCGGGTTGCCACGAATCTCGAGTGGAATGTCCTGGGCATTCTCCTGGTACGTGACCAGACTGCCATGAGTCCCCTTGGCACCCATGACGTGCAGGCTGGCATCACGAACCCCTGGAGCGAGCGGCGAGTCGAACCCAGACGTCGATTTCAGCTTGACGATCTGTTTTTGCATCTCGTCGATCTTGGGTGCGTTGTTCTCGGCTTTCTTGGCGCCGAGCTTCTTGATCTCGGCCTCCAGCTTCACAACCTGCTCTCGTGCCTGGACGATTTTTTCGCCTTCGAGGCCAACCGCCAAGGCCTGATCGGCGAGTTTCGTGCTAGCGAATACGCCAGCGAGAGCGTAGTAGTCCTCGGCCGTGAACGGGTCGAATTTGTGATCGTGGCAGCGGGCACAGGCCACGTTGATGCCCAGGAATGCACTCGAAAGCGTGTGAATTCGTTCTTCGTATTCGTCCGAGACGATGGTCTTGATGATCTCGGGTGGAAGTTGAAGCTCCTTCCAGTAGGTCGGGCTGAGGCCGATGAAGCCGAGGGCGGCCCGGTCTTCCGGCCGAGCATCGGTCATCAGATCAGCAGCGAGTTGGAGCCGTAGGAATCGCGGATAGGGTACATCCTCGTTGACGGCACGGACAACCCAGTCGCGATAGTGGTAGGCATTCCCCTTGAGTTCGGACCATTGCTCGCTGATATCGCAATAGCGGGCGAGGTCGAGCCACGCGCGGCCCCAGCGCTCGCCATACTGAGGGGTGGCCAGCCAATCTTCAATGAGTTGCGAGAATGCGGTCGGGCTTGGATTGCGCACGAAAGCGTCGATTTCTTCCGGTGTAGGCGGCAGTCCGAGCAGGTCAAACTTGGCCCGCCGAATCAGTACCGCCTTCGTCGCGGCATCGCCGGGCTTGATCTGACGCTTTTCGAGTTCCGCCAATACGAACGCATCGATGCGTTGCTTCGGCCAACCGGCAGTGCGTACCTTTGGCGGCTCAGCCGAACGCAGAGGCCGAAACGACCAAAACGTTCGGCCCGCCTCAATATCGATCTTCCTGGCCGTTTTCTGAGTGGCGGCCGCCAAAGGAAAGGCTAAGCCGTTGCGGACCCATTGTTCAAGATTCGCAACTTCGCGTTCCGAGAGCCTGCCCTTGGGAGGCATCTGCAAGTCGGTATCCTTGTATCGCACGGCCTTCATCAGCAGGCTCTTGTCCGGCTGGCCGACAATCACAGCCGCTCCGGTGTCGCCCCCCTTGAGGATGGCTTCGCGTGAGTCGAGCAGCAGGCCCCCCTTCAATTTTTTGCCGCTAACGGAATGGCAAGAGTAGCAATGTTCGACCAGCAACGGACGGATTTTTTGCTCGAAGAACGTCGTATCCGCTGCTGATGGCGGAGATTGACCGAAGGCCGGTAAAGAAAAAATTGCACCCAAGAGAAGGGTGCGAGGCAGGCAGTTCATCGCGAACTCAAATAGTAGTCGGCACACTCCGTGTCCGACAGATTGCGAAAGATCCGAGCAAGGATACAAGGGCGGAATTCTTGGATGTCCGCACTCGGAGTTTGCGGACTACTATGAGGAATGGACACTCTACACTAGCAACCTACCGAAGACATTTCGTCTTCGCAAGGGTTTTCATCACAGAGTTGGCTGCGTCGCGTGCATCAAGCCACGAATATACCCGTACGCAAAAAGACGACCCAGCATGGTATAGCCCGGCTCGCCATCATCCTCGCCGACCAGTTGCGGCACATGGTCGGGCCGCATGGGACCAGCAAATCCGATTTCGCGATACGCTCGCATCGCGGCCGCCATGTCGGTTGGGCCGTTGTCGTGAAAAGTTTCCGCAAACGATTTCGGGGTTCCACGGACATCGCGAAAGTGGACGTATTTGATGTGCGGGCCCAGGCGGCGGATCGTGGCGGGAATATCCACGTTCATCGTGGCAAACGATCCCTGACAAAAGCAAATCGCGTTGGCTGGGCTTGGTGCCAGTCTCATCAACTGCTCGAATCCTTCAACATTGTGCAGAATACGCGGCTTCCCGAAAAGTTCCGGGAGAGGAGGGTCATCGGGATGCATCACCAAGGTGACGCCGCACGCTTCCGCGATGGGCAACAATGCGTTCAACATGCGTTCAAGTTGATCCCAGAGTTTTTCGGGAGTGAGTTTTCGTGCCAGTTCGTCGAACTTCGAGTCCGGCGGTTGGTAGCCGAGCAGAACCGCTCGATCAACCTCGGACAAATCGAAGGCCGTGACTTTGGCACCGCCACGTTCCGGAGCATCCAACCGCGTGCGCAGCCAGTCAGTCCCGGCCATAAAGTTGTAGCAGAGCAGTCGAATGTCGAGCTCGGCCATCTGCCGAATCAGCATTTTCATCGCCTCGATTTCCCGGCCGTCATCGCAACCCAGCTTAATGTTCTCGATCGGCAGATACCCTTCCACGACCGACAGGCGCATTCCAAACGAGGCGATCCGTTTTTGGATCGCCCGCAGCACGTTGATGTCCGGCCCCGGATAACGGTGCACGACCTCCGAGACGCCACACTGAGCAGCCAGATGCAGATTTTCGTCCGAAAGTGGCGTGAGTACGGTTGCGAGTTGCATGGAAGCATGATCCTTTGAGGTCGATCGAGCGGTGAATGGTCGTGGATTCGCAGCGAAAGCGGGCCAGGCGTTCCTTCCCCAAGTTGCTCGCCTCGATTCCGGCTGCTATATTGAGATGTCGCCTACCGAATCGATTTCCTTACCGCAACACTTTTCTTATGAACCCTCGATCGAAGTCTCGTGCATTCACCCTCATCGAACTGCTCGTTGTGATTGCGATCATCGCCATTCTCATCGGCCTGTTGTTGCCGGCCGTGCAGAAAGTCCGGGAAGCCGCGAATCGAATGAAATGCACGAACAACCTGAAGCAACTGGCGCTGGCGTGCCACAATTACCATGACACGATGAGTGTTTTTCCGCTCGACGACGACTACGGGTCGCAGAACCCAAGCGGTCGACCCTTGACCGTGTTCACGGCGTTGTTGCCGCATATCGAACAGGGGAACCAGAATCCGGCTGCAGCCCGGCCGATCAAGTCCTTGCTATGCCCGAGCCGCCGCCCTGGCGTAACAACCGCTTTTGACGACTACGGTGCAGTACATCACGTCGATTGGGGTTTCGGGGGAACGCCCGCCAATTGGTACACGATTCTTGGTGGCCCGTATCTTCACAGCGGACGAATTGCACCCATTGCGACCATCGCGTCTGTCGCGGACGGAACTGCCAACACTTTGCTTTTCGGCCACAAGGGAGTCGCACCGAAATATTACAGCGGCGGGAGCCCAGCGGCATATGGCCAGGTCCGAACCGATTTCAACTGGGCTTGCTGGGATGGCGGTGGAACGGTTGGGGACCACTGGGAGCACAAGCGTGACCCCCAATACATTGTCCCCGACAATTACTCGCCTGAACTGATGCAGTACTACATGAGTACTCCGCACGCCACCGTTATGCCTTGTGCAAACGCCGATGGCTCGGTTCGGAATCTCAACATCGGCCTGGATGCAGAAACATTGCGTCGCCTCTGGACCTACAACGATGGCTTGGTGGTCGATGCCAGAAACTGAGACTCCGCTTGAAGGTAACCCGATGTACTATCGTTTCATAGGTCCTGTCCTCCTGCTGTGTGTACTCCTCGGAGCACTCGGGTGTGACACGCCCGACAAGACTACCCCCAACCTTCCCGACAAGGACAATCCGCCACCGCCCCCTGGCGGCATGAAGGGGAAGGGATATCCTTCCTCGGCGTCACGTCCATAGAAACGGCATTCCCTGCACCCATGACTTCGCAAACCTTTGTAGTTGGCAATCGCGACGCGGACCAGACCGTGGCGGCTTTCCTGCGCGTGCGTCTCAACCTTCCCTGGTCGAAAGCGAAACGGCTCGTTGAAACCGGTCAGGTCCGAGTGGCCGGGCAGAAAACGACGGACCCGGCCCATCGCCTGAAACTCGGCAAACGCGTCGAGGTAATAGCTCAGGTTTCGCAACAGCCAGCCGCGAAGCCGAAACGGGCAAAATTGCCGGATGCTCCGACTTACGATGGCCCGATGCCCTTGATCGTGTATTCGGACGATGGGATCGTCGTCGTCAACAAGCCAGCCGGTCTGACGACGATGAGGCACGAGGACGAGGCGGCCGAGTTCGGCGAAGGCAAGAAGAAGTACCTACCCGTAACCCTGGCCGAACTGTTGCCGGTCATGGTCGGCCGGCCGGGAAAGGCACTCCAGGCGGTCCATCGCATCGACCGCGATACTTCGGGCCTGGTTGTCTTCGCACGGACGCCAACGGCCCAGAAGCACCTCGACGTGCAGTTCCGCGAGCACACCGTGGAACGCCGCTATTTGGCTCTCGTGCGTGGGCGTCCTACCACTCGAAAGATCGAAACCAATCTCGTGAGAGATCGTGGTGATGGTCGCCGCGGGACAGGCGAAGGAGAGGGTCAAAACGCAGCCACGCACATCAAAGTGATCGAAGCACTTGGTAGGTTCACGCTCGTCGAGTGTCGCCTGGAAACCGGTCGAACACATCAGGTTCGCATTCATCTCGGCGAAGCAGGTTGGCCCTTGTGCGGCGAACGCGTCTACGATCGGGCCATCCATGCCGCACCGCTCGCGGACGGCAGCGGTGCCAAACGCCCGATGCTGCATGCGACCCGCTTGACAATCACTCACCCGAAGTCAGGCGATCGCTTGTCGTGGGATGCGGTTCTCCCGGAAGATTTTCAACAACTCCTTGATTCGCTGAAGCACAAACCCGTGTAGTGTCTGAGTTCACCCCTGGCAAGCTGGGGGGCTAACTCAGCGCAGGTCCCAAACCCGACTAACGTGGCGAATCTCGCCTCCGTCCGTAAGAAAACAGGATGAATAAGCGTTTTCAAGTTGTTATTACCGACTTCATCACCGGCGAACCCACACCCGAGCGACAACTGCTTGGCGAGTTTGCGGAGATTGTTGCTCTCGATGCCTACTCCGAGCAAGACCTCGAGGGCAAGGTCGAATCGGCCGACGCGCTCATGATCTATCACAACATCGAGATCACCCGCACAACCATTGAGCGTCTCAAGAACTGCAAGCTCATCGTTCGCTGCGGTGTCGGCTACGACAATGTCGATCGACTGTTTGCCCGCACAAAGGGCATTCCGGTCGCCAATGTTCCCGATTACGGGACCGAAGAGGTTGCCGATAGTGCGATCGGCTTAATGCTCACTCTGACTCGCGGCATCCACCACTTGAACTCGGTTTATCGAGCTGGCGGCGAAGGCTGGACCTTCCGCACGGCCGCACCCGTGCTTCGTTTGCGTGGCCGGGTGTTCGGTATCGTCGGTCTAGGTCGCATCGGTTCCGCAGCAGCACTGCGGGCGAAATCGCTGGGAATGGATGTCATCTTTTATGATCCACTGAAACCCGATGGCTACGACAAGGCACTTGGCATTCGCCGCGTGGACACATTCGACGACTTGCTCCGGCAATCGCATGTGGTCAGCATGCACTGCCCGCTGACCGCCGAAAGTCGCGGCATGATCAATGCCGAGACGATCGCCAGGATGCCCCGAGGTTCGTACCTGGTGAACACGGCTCGTGGTGCCGTGGTCGATACGAGTGCCATCCCAGCCGCCATCGCTTCCGGTCAGTTGGCAGGTGCCGGCATCGACGTGCTGGCCACCGAGCCACCTCCGGAAAGCGACCCCTTGCTCCGAGCCTGGCGTGATCCGAAGCACCTCGCCTACCATCGGGTCATCGTCAATCCTCACTCGGCTTTCTATTCCGAAGAAGGGCTGCTCGACATGCGCATGAAGGGTGCCAAGGCCGTTCAAAATGCATTGCTGGGACGACCGTTGCTGAATGTTGTCAACTAAATCGGAACCAACATGATTGATGCTGCAACAAGTAATTGGGTCATTGAAGTTGGAGATGCGAACTTCGAGGAAGAGGTTCTGCAACGGTCGGCACAGGTTCCGGTTCTAGTGGACTTCTGGGCGGAATGGTGCGGGCCGTGCAAGCAACTGGGGCCACTTCTGGAGCAAGCGGCTGCCGAGCGTAACGGAGCGTTCGTTCTCGCCAAAGCCAACATCGATGAGGCCCAGCAACTTGCAGGCTATTTCCGCGTCGAAAGCATCCCGGCCGTGCTGGTGTTCAAGGATAATCAAGTCGTCAACGGCTTCACGGGCCTGGTTTCCGAGATCGATCTAAAGACCTTTCTCGACGAACTGTCCGGTCCCGCACCGAACGATCCGCTTGTCGAGGCGGCCGCCCTCGAAGAGAAAGATGCCCCGAAGGCCGAAGCAATCTATCGCGATCTGCTGACCAAGGATGAACGGAATGATCCAGCAAGATTGGGTCTTGGGCGAGTCCTGATTGCCACTGGCCGCGATGAAGAGGCCCAGACGGCACTGGCGATGATTCCAGACGCAGGCGAATTCGGCGCGGAGGCAGTCAAGCTGCGTCGAACCATTGAGATGAAGAAAAACGCCGCCACGGCAGGCGACGAGGTTGCGATTCAGAACCGCATCGCTGCCGATCCGGACAATGCTCAACTTCATCTTGAGTTGGGCAACGTGCTGGCCACCAAGGGCATGTATCCGCAAGCCCTGGAAGCATTGATGAAGGCGGCCAATCTCGATCTCGATTTGGGCCGAGGAGCCGTTCGGGAGTTGATGGTCAAGATCTTCGAGATCGTTGGCGTCCGCAGCGAACTGGCGGATACTTACCGCGACAAGTTGCGCGCGATGCTCTATTGAGACAGCCCACAAGAGTTGAATTTCTTGTGGAGCCCGAAGCGTAAGCGAGGGTGTACTGCGAGCCCCTCTCGCCCCCGCCTCGAGCGGATGCGTGGCGTCGCAGTGCCGTAGTGATTGTGTGCGGAGAGTAACCTCCAACTGCTGAATCGGGTCGAAGAATCGAAACTCCTTGTTTTTCACTCCGCCATGGGTCGCAGTGAGTACTCCTTCGTGGCTGAAATCAACGTTGGCCGATCGGTCGGGGTTATCTCGGCTTCCGTTGAAACTGAATCGGTTGGGCTCCAGCCAGTAGGATGGCCGTGCGGCCGACAGTTTCGTCGTCGGGTTGGTTTTTTTCGCACTCGGTGCCTTGTGGATTCGCGCTCAGATCAAGCCCGACCGTTGCCAAGACCGCAGGGGGAGTGACTGCTGCGAAGACGGATGATGCGAGCCAGGAAACCGCGAGTTCGCTTGGTTCGCAACTTTCACGTAATCCTGAAAACGCTCTATCTCTTCCAGTGATCGGCATTAGTGCTGGTTTTGGCGGTTGCCTGAACCGGCTTATCCTCGCGCCGATCATCGTTCTCTCGGCGTGACCTGGGATATCGCGATTCAGCTGGTGGGAGCTGGAAAGCCTTGTTGGGTCAAGACGCCATCCCCGAACTAGGTCCGATACAATTACAACAGGCTACGATAGCTCTGGCCCTGGTTTTTGCGAGGCCAGGTGTGTTCTGAGCGAGAAAATAAGGTGTCGCGGTAATGAATATTGTGCCTGCAACAAAACCGGGGCCGCTGCGGCAGGCTCTGCGGTCTGTAGCGAGAATATGTGCTAAGAGAACCTCAGAATTCCCAAGAGGCTGTCCCCTGTCACCTCAACCGCAGGTGTCATCATTCCTGCTATCGCTCTTAGACACCGAGTCGTCGATCGTCCGACGCCCCCGATGAATCCATACGCTCTAGTTCATCGGATCATCGTGGCTGCCTTAACGGGCACGCTACCGGACGAATACCGAGACGAATCCGTCAACATTTTGACACAGGCACTGAACGCGCCGGATGACGAAGTGCGTGCCCTGGCGGTGATGGGCTTGGGCGAACTCGGTGCCGCGCCCGCAGTTCTGCCCGCCCTCTCGAGTGCCATGCACGACGGTTGCATCCAAGTGCGCCGACGAGCCGCTCGTTCGCTGGGAGACCTTGGGAATGCGGCCCTGCCGTCGTTGCCGCACTTGGTCGCGGCCCTGGACGATTCCTCGATTTCCATTCGCCTGGAAGCCATGTCTGCGATCGGTTGCATCGGACCCGATGCCGAGCCTGCCGTTCCGCACCTCATGTCGCTGCTCGCGGACGAACAAATCCGTGTGCGGACCGTAGCCGGGGCAACGCTTAAGAGAATCGGACGTTCCTGCATACCGTTCCTTGTCGAGGCACTGACCAACCCCGATGCCCTCATCCGCGAGCGAGCTGCGTTACTCCTTGGGCAACTGCACGCAACTGATGATTGCGTGATCGAGGGATTATTGGAAGCACTGGCCGACTACGACGACGACGTGCGTGACGCGGCCAGGAAGGCGTTGCAGTTGATCGAAGTCTAAGCTGTCATCGCCGGCGAATTTCCACCTGTTTGAACTCGCTAATACCAAGTTCTTCCTCGCCGAAGAGAAAAGTACGTTCACCCACGCCACGCATCACTCCATGTAACTCGATCCAATCCACGCCAGCGCCCGTGCGAATGCCTTCCTCTGGATGTTCGGCACTTCCAACATACAGGGCCGGCATAAAAACCTCCCACCGGCTGCCGTCGACCAACCAAAGCGTCGCTGGCCGATAGAGTTGATCCCGGAGCGAGTCCGCATCTTCCAAGCGTAACTTGAGAACCTGCTCGACCGGCACCCAGACGTAACGGTCGGAATGTAACACTTCGAGGACTGGCCCTAGCAAGTCGTCCGAGTCGCGCCAACCGTCGAACTCTCGGCCGTCCACATGCCCAGCGACCCAGGCGGCGGATTCGTCGGCCGCGTCGAGCGAATCGACTGCTTCTTCGATTAGCCCGCCAGCCAGTTGCATTCGCGCTTGCAGTCGGTTGCGAATGTGTGCTGCCGGCTCGAAAAGGAAATCAGGCTGCACTCCACAATGTCGAGCATCGTCAGCCGCCAGTAGTTTTCGCCATTCGCCAAGGTAGCTCTGCAGCACTTCCGGTGCATTGACTAACTGTTCGAGTTGCAGCCGGACAACTTTGTTCTCTCCTGCATAGGCCAGAAAATCGCAAAGCAGCAGGCGTTCCACTGGATCGTCCCCCCGAGCCGCAATGATCTGCTCTTGCATCAGAATCGCTTCGGCGAGCCGGGCTGACTGGAATAATTCGAGTGGGGTCATGGGGAAGATGATAGCGGGCGGGGCAACCCGAAGGCAGGCGGCCCAAGTCTCGCTCCCGAGCTGCATCACTTCTTGTCGGCACTCTTGCCGGCGGCGAGGCGGTGGATGTCCTCCATCCTCCAAAGAGTGAGTTTTCTCTCCTGAACGTTTGAAGGATCGAATCCAAGTGCAAGCCACTTGCCGTCTGGAGAGATGCAGAAGCCCTGGAACAAGTTGTTGCCTTTGGCACAAAAGATTCGCCAGACCTCCTCGTTCTTGACGCCATCCCACAAAATGAAATGGTATTCATCATGCTTCACCGGTGTCGCCAGTATGAGAAGCCGGCCGTCCGGTAGGAAATCGCACCCCCACAACTGGCCAGGCCGAATGTCATACTCATTGAGTTGCTTCAGTTCGGGTACAGACCATAGGGTAATCGACTTATCCTCGATTGGCCTTTGAGCGAGGAACTTTCCGTCGGGTGAAAACGCCAAGTTCTTGGCGGGCAGATCGTGCTCGCTCCGTTTCAGGACCTTGTGGGTCTTCGTATCGATGAGGACCAATTGGTTGCGATATTTGACGGCCAACAAGGCACCGTCTCTAGTGCTAGCCATCGCCGTGCCGCCGACAATTTCATTCGGACTCGGCGGCGCATCGGGTTCGAAAACGACGGAAAGCCGGCCTTTCTCGGTGTCCCACAATCGCACGCCTCCGCGCCAATTGTCGGACGAATTGCCAACATACACCAGATTTTCCCTGGCACCGAACCGGGCCGAATGGCTGGGGGATTGCCTGGTCAACGCTTCTGGCCATGCGAGTTGTTTTTTCTTTCGCCATTCCCAGACACGGATATCATCGTTCGCAGCAAGCACGAGTTTGGCTCCGTCCGTGCTGAAGGCCAAGTCGTTCTTGATGGAACCGTCCCAGTCCAGAGTGGCGACAGCTTTGCATTCCTTGATTGAATACACCACCACGAGCGGCTCCAGCTTGCCAGGCTCAGAAGCGATGTATGCCAGGTACTCTGAATCGGGGGAGAACTAGTATTTCCGGCCCCCGACGTTGACGTCCAGCGCAGCCGCGGGTTTGAGCGATGTGAGGCTTGGCATGGTCGAACTCGAATCGCCACCCAGGACAACCAAACTGATTCCGAAGGCAAACACGAAGATAGACAATCGCGAAAAGTACATTGACGGAACCTCTAGTTCAGTGCAGGACCGATGCCCTTGAGAAATCATCAATCTCCCGTGAGGCTGGTGGCACCATCGTTACGTCGCCTCAATTCACTATAGTCGGATCCCCAGCCTGCGAAATAGTTGTCAACCCTCGACTGGCTGGAACAGCGTGAGGCAAGAGTTGCTGTTCCGTGGCTCCAATCTCGCGCAGGTTCAGAACTTTGGCTCGACCCGTTTCCATTCCTCTCGCCCATGTAAACCCTTCACGTCACCTGTGTTCGCGATCACTGGACGGTTAAACTTGTTTGCGAAGTGCTGCATGCTTTTTTCATTCGCACCAGAATTGCACCCAGCGATAACGACTGTGGCATTCTCCGCGAGCTTCGCTTTGATCACATCGACTTGAGCTTGGGTGATGTTGTCTGGGCCCAAGGAGCCGCCTGAGGTGCTGACGCCAGCCCCCGATCCGTGCCCACTAATAACCTACGCCGGTACCGATCCGTCCGCCCTCCCGCTCAGGTCATCGACGATGTCCTGCCAGGTCCTGATCCCGGTCTTCGTGCTGGCTTTGCCCCGGCTATGTAGCTCGATGAGGGTCGCATCACCGGCTGGGGCTGATTCAGAAACGTACCCCTTTGTCCCGCTTGGCACAGCCACGATATTCAGTGTCGCGATCACTTTGGCGACAGTGAGCCCTGTCCTGATGAAGTCGCGAATACCGATCCCGCCGCCTTCACCATACGTAACGTACTAAATGTTGGATACCAGAGGGTCCGGATTCGTTTCGTAGGCACCTACGCCGATCGGGATCGTCCCTTTTCGCAAATCCAGCCCGGGCTCTCGCCCCAACTACCATCGGGATTCTGCACCACGGCTGACATTGCACCCGCGCACAGAGTAACGAAGCCGACACCGTCGAAGCCCGCATAGGGCGTCTAGATCAGAGAAGCCAGCGTGGCGTTGACGACCCCTTGTCTCCCAATCATGAGAATGTGCGTCTGGCTCGCGTTGTAATCTTCCAATCCGCTGGCCGGGTTGACTTGGATCGTCCCTCCCTCTGACATCACCTCGACAGCGATCATTTGATCAGGAAAAATTTGTCCCGTTAACGCGGTGTACTCGCCATCGAACAGGGTCACGCTGACGCCCGAAACGGCCACGGCGGTGTTTACGCCAGTCTCAAGGGGCGCAGGGATTGTCGCGTCGAAGAATCCAAAGGTAGGCTGGACGAAATCCGTCATTTCATTGAATTGCGAGAGGGGCAGGAGGAAGGCCGTTTGCTGGCCGGCTTTGATGTCGAATAGACCGTTCACAACGAACGGAACTGGAATTCTGTACCCATCTGGTGCGGTCAACGTGTAGTTGTAGTTTCCGACGTCAAGGACTGAACTTGTACTGCCGTCCCCAAGCGTTTGCAACTCTCCAGACCAAGGCGCTCTAGAGTAGGCAAAACTCAAGCCCGCTACTCCAATCTCCGCGGCATCCCAAGGGCCGTTATCGTTCTCGTCATCAAACGCTTCGACAAGGAAGTCCCCTGTCTGTGCTGGCGGTGCTTCGCCATCCAGGATGTAGAGAGTCGCGGACGACGGCGTGCCAATCGCATAGGGTGTGCCACCCGCAACCAAACTCGACACGACCGTCTCCGTGCCTTTCTCCTAGAAATCCGCTTCGGCTATCATGGTGAAGGTAATGGAAGATTGGCCCGGGGCGAACGAAACCGTTGCTGTCGACGGTCCTTCGATGGGCGTCGACCAGATTACCACCTGCCCGTTGGTCGATAGATGATAGTCGGTGCCAACGACCGAACTCCCGGACACCACGAGTTCAATAGCTAGCCCTGCAGATGTGTCGCCATTCCTGCTAATCACAAACGTGGCGGCGTTCGTCGCACCCTCTGCGGCGGTATCATCAGGAACAGCCGAAGCCCAGACCATAGCAGGGACGACTCGGGACTCAAGTGTATCGATCTGACGTCGGCGGCGATGGTATTCGTGGCATGGAAGTGCGTTGTTTGATTGAGATGGTTGTGGTCCTGGGTGCGTGATGACTTCTCATCGTCGATGTCAATCATCAATCGTATTTCTTGCTTTGTTGCTGTTAGAGGCTCGGAAGGGAGTGGCAACTTTTCTCATTGTGCAGTATAATTATCCTGACCCTCCCACCGAAATCGGGCTTTCCTATGCTCACCTTCCTCGGTCAACCCGGCCGCTTCTGCGATCATGTCTCCCGGCGCTCGTTTCTTGAAGTCGGTGCCTGGACCATGGGTGGCTTGACCCTGCCCGGACTCATGAAGGCCGAGGCGGCAGCGGGCACTCGTTCGCATAAATCAGTCATCGTTGTCTATTTGTCCGGCGGGCTAGCTCATCAGGATACTTTTGACTTGAAGCCAAACGCGCCGTCCGAAGTGCGTGGCGAATTCAAGCCGATCCCCACGAACGTTCCAGGTATTCAGATTGGCGAACTGCTACCTCGGCTCGCTCAATGCACCGACAAGATGGCGATCATTCGCTCGATTGTCGGCCTGGCAGACGAACATTCGAGTTGGCAGAACATGGTCGGCGTGGGCATGAGCACGTCCCAGCGTGAGATGCGCCCTCACTTCGGCAGTGTCGTCGCTCGACTCGAAGGCCCGGTCGATCCGCTCGTGCCGCCGTTCGTCGATCTTTTTCCGACCATGCAGCACAAGCCGTACAACTCGCCTCATGTTGGTCGACTCGGGCGTGCCGCGTCGGCAGTGAAGGTCGATGGCGATGAAGTTGCCGTGATGAAAAACCTCGCCGTGCCCGCCGATCGCCTGGAAGACCGTAAGGGCTTACTGAACACCATCGACGACATTCGCCGGAATGCGGACGGATCCTCACGATCGTCCGACACGTTCCATGCCAAGGCTTTCGATGTGCTCACGACGAGCAAGTTGGTGGATGCACTCGATGTGACCAAGGAACCGGTCAGCGTTCGCGATCGCTATGGCCGCGGTTCGACCAAGCACCTGGGCGATGGGGCCCCGATGTGGAACGATCAACTGCTCATGGCCCGTCGCCTGGTCGAGGCAGGTGCTCGCGTCGTTACGGTCGCATACGGTTTTTGGGATACGCACGGCGCCAATTTCCGCCATCTTAAGGAGCATCTGCCCCTGTTCGATAAAGGCATCTCTGCCCTGATCGAGGACATTTACGCTCGCGGCCTGGATAAGGACGTCACCGTACTCGTATGGGGCGAATTCGGCCGCACTCCGAAGATCAACAAGGACGCTGGCCGCGACCACTGGTCACCGGTGAATGGTGCCCTGTTCGCAGGCGGAGGCATGAAAACAGGCCAGGTGATCGGCTCGACGGACTCAATCGCAGCAAGAGCGAAGGACGATCCGATCCCTTATCCCGATGTACTGGCCACGGTCTACCACAACCTCGGCATCAATCCGCACGGCATGGTGTACGACGTGGCCAATCGGCCGAATCCGGTACTGCCAAGCACGACGCAGGTGATTGCGAAACTGGTGTGAAGTTGCGACCGCATCGCGGTCTAGCCCTGAGAAAACGTTTTTTGTTCGCACATATTATCCAGCTTTTGGGCTGGGTTTCATGGCAATCCATGACTTCCGCTTGTAACACTGTGCGGGCGTCAACCTGGTTGGCAGAATCACTGCCGGGTTCACGCCAACGCATGCCGGCCAACTTCAATCGCTGTACGACCACTGTCTTGCAGGCCGACTCCACCGCACCCGAGTCGGTCAGCCCTTGGCTTGATGGAGTCGAGGCGGAAGGTCTGCCGCTTGTTTTCACATTCGAATGATGCTATCCTTCACTTCAGAGGATAAACCCGCCGATAGTGGCTTTATTGCCTGCCTTCTTGCCACATCCCGCCTTTCGGGAGTCGAATCATGTTCCGAGTCGAATTGGGCCGTTCCGGCCGCTATTGCGATGGAGTGAATCGCCGATCTTTCCTGCAATTGGGCGTGGCCGGTATGGCTTCGCTCGGTCTTCCGCAGGTACTCAAGGCCAAGTCCGAATCGGCAACATCTCGCGGAACCAAGAACACCAAGGTCATTCTGATTTGGCTTGACGGCGGTCCGGGTCACATGGACATGTACGACATGAAGCCGGAAGCTGCGGCCGAGTATCGGGGCCTGTGGAAGCCGATCAAGACCAAGGTGCCCGGCTACGACATTACCGAACTGTATCCGAAGCAGGCCAAGCTCACTGACAAGTTTTCCATCGTTCGCTCGCTGCATCACGACACTGGCGACCACTTCGCCGGTGGACACCGCATGTTGACGACGAAAGACATGGGCGTGAGCGGTGCGAACAACGGGCAGAAATTTCCGGGCATCGGGGCGATCGTCGATCGCGAGATCGGTTCGCGTCAACATGGACTGCCTGGATACGTTGCCATTCCGTACGGGATGAGCATCGGTCTGCGGCCGGGTTATTTCGGCGGGCACATGATCGGGGCTCAACACAACCCGTTCGAAACCGTCGCCGACGCGGCTGCACCGAACTTCAAGGTACCGAACCTGGGCCTGGCAAGCGGCCTGAGCATCGCGAAGTTGGATGATCGCCGGGCGTTGTCGAAGCGATTCGACGCGATGCAGAAGCACCTCGACGAACGGCCCGACTCGGTTGCCCGCGATAAGTTCTCGGAGGAAGCCTACCAGTTCGTCGGCGGGGATGCAGCCCGGCGAGCTTTCGACATCTCGAAGGAAGATCCACGACTCCGCGACCAGTATGGCAAGCATCCCTGGGGCCAAAGCACGCTCCTGGCTCGGCGACTGGTCGAGGCCGGTTGCACTTTCACGACCGTGCATCTCGGAGGCTGGGATCACCACTGGGATCTGAAAAAGAGCTACGAGACTTTGTTGCCGATCGTGGACTCCCTGGTTTCCGCATTGTTCATCGACCTCGACGATCGCGGATTACTCGACGAGACCCTGGTCATGCTGTGCGGCGAATTCGGCCGCACGCCGAAGATGAACGACGGCGGCAACGGCGGGCCTGCTGGCTCAATGGGCACTCCGGGCCGCGATCACTGGGGCAACGCGATGTTCTGCCTCATGGGTGGTGGCGGCGTGAAGGGCGGAATGCTGATCGGCTCGACCGACGCGAAAGGCGAACGCCCGAAGGATCGCCCGCTGTCGCCTTGCAACATTCACTCGACCATTTACGAAGTCCTGGGCATGGACTCGAAACTGCAATTACTCGACCCTTCGGGACGACCCGTCAACGTGCTCGAAGACCCGACCCCGATTCGCGAACTACTCTAGAAATCGACCATAGTAGCCCGCACACTCCGTGTGCGGGCGAAAGAACTCGGCACGACGCGTCGTGAGCCTGGAATTTTATACGGGGACCACGGGCACTCCCCTCACAATACAGCGCGTCATGCCATCGTAGTCAGCACCTTCATTTTCCCGAACGCCGGCGGACGGCCACGCGTTCCTTGAACCGCTTTCGCCACCGTTGCAGGCGGTCCGTCTCGCGGCGATTCTCCTGGAAGAAATCGTCGCGAAGTGCAATCGCTGCCTCGCTCCGCGTCATGCGATTGCCACGCAGGTAGACCAGCACGGCCGATAATAGTATCAGCAACGACCCTCCGATCCAAACCACGATCAACAGCCGCGAAGTTGCTTTGCTGAAGTCGGATGCATTCGGGCGGCCCGCGCGTTCGATGAACACGACCGT
The DNA here is from genome assembly GCA_009691845.1 of Gemmataceae bacterium. Lineage (GTDB taxonomy): Bacteria > Planctomycetota > Planctomycetia > Gemmatales > Gemmataceae > SIAJ01. The sequence continues at coordinate 6,887 of SIAJ01000060.1, read as the reverse complement.
CCACCAGGCAACCTGTGCGGCGATCACACACACTCCGGCAACCATAAGCGTCTTTTGCAATTCATCCGGTCCCACGAGACGCATCGGCCTACGCGGCGGGTTCTTCGAATCAACATCACGCCGGGAGGTCGGGTCTTCGGGCATCGATTGATGAATGAGCGACAGCAAGCGGAAATGCCCGATTGAATAAGCAAGCAAGCCGGCGGCCAAGATCAGGTCGTCGACAAAGAACCCGATGCCCGGCGGCTCCCTGGAGAACCAACGGCTTCCCGTGAATTGGCCGATGATGTTGATGAAACTTGGATCGATCTTCAGGTAAATGGTCAGCAGCAGGATCAAGATGGGCGAACCGGTCCAGCGTGTCAACACGCCAGGAACGGCCAAACAAATAGCCAGAATCGCACCGATGTCGTTGCCCTGCCCGAACATCACGAAGGCGTACAGTAGCAGACCGGCCCCGCCCATGATGAGATAATTCAACGTGGCCGGCGCACGCAATCGTGCAAAAACACTCGGTGGTTCCTGGGGCTTATCGCTCATCTTCGCCTCCCCACGCCACGCAAACGGTCGAGGCGATCGAGCACCATCTGCACCGGTTCGTCGTGGTCGGCTCGCACAACTATTACCCCCAGACGACCGAACTCACGCCGAACCTTGAAGTACGATCGGTGGTAGCCGGCGATGAAGTCTCGCTTCAACTCATCCGCGATCGCCCGATAGCCTCCCGTCGCGAATCGCTCGGCTTTCCCTGTTGGAATGCGAGTTTCGTCCGGCGGTTCACGCGGTGGTTCGGGAATGTCTTCTTGCCATGGCAAGATGACCATGACCTGATGATGGCGAGCGACGGCCACACGCACGGCACGAAGCAGATGATCCAGATCGTCTGCCAGATCAATGAGATCGACCATGAGCACGAACAGTTCGTTGTCCCGGCCATGTGCGACCGCATAGTTGAGAGACTTCACCAGAACATCGATTTTCGGCCGGCAATGGAAGAGATAGCGGCCACGAGCATCGTAGAGTCGAACCGGATAGCGGGCGTGATGCTCGGCCAAGAATCGCTGGGCACGACGAGCAAACATCTGGTCGTCGTGTAGATAGTGCGACTCCGCTCCGGGTGCTTCGCCATCCATCGTGGCAAAGAGGACGCCGAGCTGTTTTCGCCGCAAGCGTTCGCCACGCCAGGGTTCGAAGAATCCGCTCAGGCCATGCGACCACCACAAAATAGTGCCAATCGTCATGAAGAAAGCTGCCAGGATCACGGTCAACCAGAAGCCGCTGAGCGTGCCGAACACCGCCAAGTTCCGAAAGAACCAGAACAAGACCCATACCACGAAAGCCAACGGATCAGACCAGCCGCTAAACAAGGCTGCGAGGCCGGCGAGCGGGCCGCAGCCAAGAAACAACATCGGGAACATGAACAGGAGAATCCACCAGCCACGACGATAGTCGCTAGGTGGTGACCAGAACATAGCGGCCGGTGCGGAATTGATCCGCTTGTGCATGAGATCCGGGCAGAGTTCATGGGCAAGCGGAAACGCTAACCGGCTTAAAGCATTGGCGTCCGCGAATGGGCCCAGAGGTGTCGGCCGGGCCGCGGCCTTGGCCATTAGCGTCAGCATGTCGATCACGTGCCGTCGAGACCGTTTCGGCCGCATGATTTGTGCATCGTGTTCGTCGAAGATTACCAGTCCCGCATGATCGCGGTCAGCCACGGTCGCTTCCGCGACGCCGGCCGCGAGATTCAGGAGCCTGGAGAGTTTTTTCTTCTTTGCACCCAGCCGCGTCGATTCGGACGCATCCACGAAGAGCGTACAGCGCAAAGGGACTTCGCTTTCGAACTCCTTGACATACAGCTTGTCCTTCCGGGCCGAGGCTTTCCAGGCGATCATCTTCGGCGGATCGCCTGGTATATAGTCGCGCAGATTCAGTAGTTCACTGCCTCCACCAGGTCGCTTGAGCCGATGCACACCCGGCGGCGGGAAAATGTTGTGCCGCTTCGATCCGCGTCGATTGCCCTCGGCACCCGTCAGACGCGGCAGAACGAGAAAGGTCGCTCCATCCTTGATGAGTGTGCGGTGGTAGAAAAATCCTTGTCGATCGCCGACGCGGATACGCACGCCCTCAAAGCGCAATTCGCCAGGTGCAGGGCACTGCAATCGATACTTCAGCGTGGCTGGCCGCCCCGGAGCGAGTGCGACGACGGCCTCCTCGGAACCATCGAGAAAGCGAGCATCGGTTGGAATCCAATCGGTGAGGACGACGTAAGGGAGGTTGCCAAAGTTTCGCAAGCCGACGTTCACGCGGACATCGAATTCACCCTCCGCCCATAGAACTGGAACGGCCTTGCGTTCATCGCTGACTTCGCGGTTCAACGCCAGGTTGGGCATGACGTAGTAGTAGCGATAAGCGAACTGAGCCCATTCCCAGAGAAACCAGGCGAGCAGTGTGAAGCCAACGATGGCAATGGACGAGCCGATCAAGTCCGAATAACCAGCACCCAGCGCGCACATCAAGATCACGACAAAGAAGAACCAAAATCCGCGCGGCGTGAGCAAGAGACGAGACCTTTCGCGCTAGTCGCGACTGTGTAATGTCTGGAGAGCCTGAATCGCAATGCGAAGGTGAGCCATGATCGATCGCCTTCGCTTTGCGCTTCAGGCTGGGTCACTCCGATTCCAAAACAGGGACCGACTCCAAAATATCCTTGACCACATCGCTGACTTGTCGTCCTTCGACTTCCGCTTCGGGCCGCACGATCAGGCGATGGCCCAGCACGCTGAGCGTCACTTCCTGCACGTCCGCGTGCGTGAAAAAATGGCGGCCATCCAGAATCGCGTGAGCACGGGCACAACGCAACAGATTCAACGCGGCTCGGGGGCTGGCACCTAGTAGGACGTCCGGATGCTGGCGGCTTTCCTCGGCCAGGCTCACAATGTAATGCATGAGTTCATCTTTGCCGAAGACGCTGTTCAGGCCGGCCTGCATCCTGAGGATCGTTTCCGGATCGAACATCGGCTCCAAATCGACAGGTGCGTGGCTAAGAACGCGTAACATCTTTACCTCGGCCTCGTGGCCGGGATAGCCCATCTGAACGCGAACGATGAAGCGATCGAGCTGGGCTTCGGGTAGACGATACACGCCTTCTTGCTCAACGGGATTTTGTGTCGCGAGAACCATGAAAGGCCTGGGCAGAAGAAGCGTCGTGCCTTCCACCGTGACCTGATACTCCTGCATCGCTTCCAGCAGGGCCGACTGCGTCTTCGCGGGAGCGCGATTAATTTCGTCCGCGAGCAGCACCTGGCAAAAAATCGGCCCCTTGTGGAGAACGAAATCGTTTGTTCGCCGATCGAAGATCGAGGTGCCAGTCACGTCCGAAGGGAGCAAGTCCGGGGTGAACTGCACGCGGGAGAACTCGCAACCCAGCAAACGAGCAAACGCCTTCGAGAGCGTGGTCTTCGCGACACCGGGGACGCCTTCGAGAAGTACGTGCCCACCCGTGAGTAGAGCAATCAGCAGTTGCCGGGTCACACTTTCCATGCCCACGACGACGCGACTGATTTCTTGCGTGACCCTCTGGGCAAGGGCTTTGCCGTTCGCGGCCAACTCCTTGGCCGCCTCGATACTTGGAATTGGGGGTGGGGTCATGCGACTCGGGGGACTGAGGACCACAGAATGAATTCAGGATAGCGTTCAGGCGGCATCTTGGCCGAAGGACCAATCACCGCGGGCGGCCCGACGCGTGACGCGTTCGAGCGTGCCATTGAAACGATCCCACTCCTCTGGTGGAACCGAAAGCGAGTTTTCGCCGTAACCGATCTGCCACAACCAGCAAACGGATTCATGGAGGATCGGCGCATCACGCAGGTCGTCGGCCAGGAGAACCGAAGGCATTTTTCCGCTTGGGCTGGGCTGGCCGCCGAGAACGTCGAAGCGAACCCGCACGCGACGGCTGGCCCCCTCGAAGAGATTGGCAACCTCAAGCTGAGCAGCAGTCCGCTGGCGCATCATGCCGCCTCGCGGCAGGAAGCGAGCCTGGGCCGCAGGCGTCAGGGTGGAACTGGATTCCGGTTTTCGGTTACTACGGGAGAGCCAAGTCAGGCAGACAAGCACGAAGATGATGGTCGTGACGATCAAGAACATCCGCAAAAGCCGCGGCAATCCCAACCAACCTTCCAACACGCGATTGAAAAAATTCTGCTCTTCCGCCTGCCGGATGAAATGATTGGCTTGATTGAGGATCAAATTGGCAAGCACATCAGGCGGAATGTCGGGCATTGGGGGTCTTGGAATCGGCGGCACCTCGATGGCGAATTTCTCGACGATGCGGCCATCTTCGATGAACAGGCACTTGGAACGTGGCTTCTGGGGACCGGCCTTGAGCCAGTCGATCGTGCGATTCGAAAATTGCCAGTTTGCGTTATCGAATTTGAAACCTTGCTCGACGTTCGGGTCTTCCTGAAATCCCAACATGCCATTGACGAATACGCTGTGATCGGCCAGGACCAGCAACCGACCCGGCCCGACCCCTCCCGGTTCTAACTGTTCGAGAGCAACGGCAAAGTGATTTCGATTGGCTTCAACACTACGTGGGCCGGCCACAAGACGCGAATTTTCGGGATACGCGGCGAGATTGCTCGCCCGAAAGCCGAACGGCGGCCGAAAAGACATTTCCGAGGGATGATCCGTCGCGAGAGCGGCGCTACCGTTTGCTTCGATCCCAGCAAACAAATCGAATGGCGATGGTGCGTTCCACACGGGTTGGCGTGGCCGAACGAACGGCCGCCCGCGAAGCTGCCTATAGCACTTGTCTTGATCCGCGGTCACATGCATGCCATTGATTGAAATGCCAAACTGCTGGCCCCAGGTTTGTACCCCTGGTCGAACATTTTGTTGATTGCTGCTATCACTCGCGATCAAAACTGCTCCGCCATTGTCAACGAAATCCCGAAGGTCAACCGGGTCAATGAAGGATGAAAGCTGTGATGAATCACCCAGTACGATAATGATACTTTCGCGAGGAAAATTCAGAGCGTCTCTCGGATCGGTCAACTCCTTGATCTTATTTTCGTACAACCCAAAGCGAAAGACTTCGGAGCCTCCGTAGGGAATGCGCCCCTGTTGCTGTCCGACTGCCGAGGAGCTGGTGAGTGCCAGTAGCGAGGCAACACAGGCGAACTTCAGGTTCACGAAGGGACTCCGGCGATGGTCCGCAAATCGCGTCGAGCGTCCGAAAACTCGCGTTGCGTCAGGTCCTCGTCCGTTGGTGCGTAACGAGCACGCTCGTAGAGTTCCGCGACTTCATTCGCGGGCTCAAGGTATGTCGGCTGAGCCTCAACGAGTTGATCCGCAATGACTCGGTGATTCCAGTTCCGAGCTTCATCGCCACATTTATCCAGGGAAACCGTGTTGAACACGCGTACCAGTTCCTTCCGCGAACGGATGGCATCGAAATCAATGGACAGGGGCCCTATGCCCACCTGGTTCGCCTCGCCAGCTTTCGCGTCTTTCCATTTTCGAAGGAGCAGGATACCGATAAAAATCGCGGCTGCCGCAACAGCAAGAACGACGAGAACGGTAGATCCTCCCTCGAAGCTGGCCCCGCTGGGACTACCGAATCCCGAACTTCCACCGCCCGATGATCCACTTCCACCCCACGAAGAGCCGCCACCGGAATTGTTCATCTTGGGTAAAGTCATTTTTCCGCCATTGATCTCCGGCGGCTTGCCCTTCCAGAAATCTCCAGCGTTATTCTTCCCCCAGTTGTTAATGTCTTTCCACCCGCCGTTCTTGAGTTCGGGAATTTCGTCGAACATGCCTTTGCCGTTGTTCTTCTCGAGCGAAGTCAGCAAATCCTTCATGGCGTCATTCGCGGCCGGGGAATCCTTGAAGTTCTCTTCGAACCATTTGACCCACTTGTTGTCCTCGTAGGGAGACTTCGCCGGCGTCGTGCCCTTGCTTGGATCTCCACCGTCTTCACCAATTTTTGGATCCCCATGCTTGGTGCCCGATTCGATCACCTTCTTTAGCTTCTCCAAGTCGTCGCCGCTGAGTTTGGGCGGCTTCTGATCCTTTGGGAATTTGTCTTCGAGATTATTCGGGAAATCTTTTGATTGGAGGAGTTTTTCAAGTTGCTGTAGGAAGGCTGTGTCCTTCAACTGTGGATTGTCCTGAAACATTTTTTCGAGCTGTTGCTGATCGACTTTCTTGTCCTTGGGCAGTTTTTCCATCAGCTTCTTGAGAAGTTCTGGATCGATGTTGTCCGGAACATTCTTCTTGTTCTTGCCGAGAAGCCAGCGACGAAAATCCTCAAGCTCTTGCTTGCCCTGCTCCGGGTGATGCGATTGGGGTCCAATTACTTGTGGGACGATGAGCGGTCCCTTCAATGTCGCCGCGGGACCTGATGGCGGAAGTGATCCAGGTTGAAATTGAGCCTGTAAAACGGTCGATGAAGCCAACGCGAGAATTACTCCTGCCAACAATCGGTACATTGACGGCCTCCGGAAAAAATTCCCGCCGTGGAGTGGACGCTTCTCCAGTCAGTCTATTCCATCTGGTGGGGTTCAATCAAGGACGGGCAGTGGGTCGTTACTCTTCGCGAGGCAACAATTATTGCCTCGCCTGAATATTCGCTCGTATTTTATCTGCACAAGGATTTGAATCGACCGGAATTGCTCGAGTTGCTTGGCTCAGAACGAGCAGGCTGCCCGCCCTCGGACTAGCCTTTCGCACTCTTGGGAAGGTGGCTTGGAGTAACGGGAATCAAGTTCCGGCGGTAGAGTCGGGTGCTGAAACCTTGACTCGCCCGTGGCACGGAAGCCCGGCTGTGAATCAGCTTATTCCTTCCCTCTTTGTACTTCTAGCCCCGCTCGCCCCGGCCTTCCGCA
>SIAJ01000142.1 GCA_009691845.1 Gemmataceae bacterium | reverse complement strand
CGGATGAAGCAAGTCACAACACGAAAAAACTGAATGGGGGTAAGGGGGCGGTGCGCGCCGATCAGGACTCAGGCCACCAGCAACAAGTCCGCCTGCCGAAAAAGCGAGACCCTATCATGGTCGCTTGAGCACCGGTGAATAATCCGGGCCAGGGCGGCCACGGGCAAGGCGCTGTTCAGGGGAGTCGGTGGCCTCTCTGATTCACGCAGGGTGGACAAAGAAATCACCGTACGCACAATCGAGACGACCGACGAGAAGGGGAAGGTTATCCGAACCGCGAGACTCAAGGTCGGCCCGGCGAAGTGAAAGTGGCCAATGAGACGTTCCGCCTGGAACTGTTCGAGACCGGCGACAACGCCTCGTTCCTGGAAGCGGTCGGCCTTGTTCAATCCAACCCTGGTGTAACTCTTTGTCACCACGACCTGTTGCACGACGGGAAGGGATCGGTTGATTGACCCGCCCTCAAGGTGTCAGCCGCACAGTCCATATATCACCCGTGCAGGGGACGAATACTTCCCCCCCCGATCGCTCGAGCGAGGAAAGTCCATGTCGAGCTTCCTACGATGCTCCCAAGGCCACGTCTGGAACTGGGACGACTACAGTGACGGTAATTCACCACCCCAAGGACCGATTGCCTGTCCACTTTGTGGCACGCTGTGCAACTCGTCAGCCGAGTCACGCGGCGCGGTTGACATGTCGACCGAGGCCGAATCGACACAACCCGAAGTAAACGGCAGAGGACTCCTGCCCTTCTTCACTGGCTACGAGATCCTGAAGGAGATTGGCAGCGGTGGTATGGGTGTGGTCTACCAGGCTCGGCATATCAAAACCGACCGAGTCGTGGCGTTAAAGTTGCCGGAGCGACTTGACCTGGAAACGCGATGCCGATTCGCGACCGAGGCCAAAGCCGCGGCCCGACTCAGTCATCCGAACATCGTGCAGGTTTACGAAGTCGGTGAACAAAATGGCCGACCTTTTCTGGCTCTGGAGTTCTGCCCCGGCGGCAGCTTGGCAGAACTACTCGATGGCAAGCCACTGGAGGCCAAGCCCGCGGCAGCGTTGGTACAGGCATTGGCCAACGCGGTCCAAGCGGCTCACTCCGCCGAAGTCATTCACCGCGATCTCAAGCCCGCGAACATCCTGTTCGGCAAACTGGTCGATCCTGCGTCGATCAATTCGGATGCCCTCACGTTCCTCCCGAAGATCGCAGACTTCGGACTGGCCCGGCGAATTGACGACCCAGGTCAGACGCAAGACGGGATGATCATCGGCACACCCGACTATATGGCTCCCGAGCAGGCGTCCGGCGAGCCACAACGCGTGGGTCCTAGTGCGGACACATATGCGCTCGGCGCGATCTTGTACGAACTGCTCACCGGCCGTCCACCGTTTCGCGGGACGAGTATGCTGGATACTCTCGAGCAGGTTCGCGGCAGTGACCCCGTACCGCCAATCCGACTCCAACCGTCCGTCCCTCGCGACCTGAACACGATCTGCCTGAAGTGCCTTGAGAAAGAGCCCGCTCGTCGCTACGCCTCGTCAGGTGAGTTGGGAGAGGATTTGCGTCGCTTTCTCGGTGGCCATCCCGTCCAGGCGCGTCCCGTGTCTGGTCTCGAAAAGGGCCTGAAGCAAATCCGCAGAAACCCACTGGTAGCGAGCTTAGCCGCGGGGCTGTGCCTCGTACTTCTGGCCACCACCTCGTATGGCGTCTGGTACCACTTCCGTCTCCAAGCACAACGGGACCGCGCTCGGTATCATTTTCAAATGTCGGTGCGGTCCATTGAGGAAATGCTGACTGAAGTGGCTGAAGAAGATCTCGCCCCAGAGCCACGTGCAGAATTAAAGCGGAAGGCGCTTTTGGAAAAAGCCCTTGCATTCTACGAGGAACTCCTTCAGGTTGAGACCGACGATCCCCTACTCGCTTGGTACGCGGCACGAGCGGCCCGCCGAGTGGGCGATATTCAACGGTTGCTCGGCCGGTACGCGGAGTCCCTGGCCGCATACGAGCGGGCACTTGTGCGACTCGAGCCGCTGACGTCATCGCCACCACAAGGCACGGAACCTCGAAGAGAGGTGGCCGAGTGCCACACGTTCATCGGCGAAGTTTATCGACTTCGCGGCGAGCCATCCGTGGCCGAAGGTTCGTACAGACAGGCTCGGCAGATCCAACAAGCCCTCCACGAACACGACGCAGACAATGTTGGCTATCGGCAAGACCTGTCAAGAACGTACTACAACTTGGGGATTGTGGCCCGCCAGTCGGGTCGCCCCGATGATGCGATTGCCGAATTGACCGAGGCGGCACGGCTGTTGGATGGCGTATCCGCGAATGACGCTGCTCATCGGCGACACCGTGCCCGCGTCTTTCTTAACCTCGGTCCGGCGCTCCGCGTCGCAGGGCGGCTTGCGGATGCAGAGCAGGCCTGTGGACAGGCCGTGAATCTGCTTGACGGCCTGGTCGACGACCATCCTATTCGCGTCGAATATCGATTTGAGTTGTCTTCGGCACTCATCAACCTTGGAACGGTCCGGCTTTCCGCTCGAGATTTCGTAGGAGCAAAGGCCGCCCTCGACCGAGCCCAAGATATTCTGGAATCGCTTTCCCGCGACTTTCCTTCTACGCCGAGTTATCGAGCCGAGCTGGCGCGAGTTTGCAACACGCTCGCCGCCGTCGCTTTTCAGACCGAGGACTCGCGAGCTGCGGACCTTTCCGCTCGGGCGGCCGAGTTGTGGAGTGCGTTGGTCCGGGTACACCCGGACGCCGCGGAGTATCACGGCGAACTCGGAATTTCTCTGGGGAATTTGGGTCGGGCAAAATACCAAAAGAACCCATCGGAGGCGCGGGAACATCTCAATCGAGGGATCAAGGAACTGCTTACGGCACTCCGGAGCAGTCCCTTCGACCCTGCCTTCCGCGGATCGCTTCGACAACAATCACGCGACCTGGCGGGTTTGCTGGTTTGGTCCGGCGATCATGAAGCTGCCCACAGACTGGCTCGCGACCTGGTCCTCGGCCTTCCCGGAAAAGGCGCCGGCGTACAAAGAGCGGTGGGCTTTCTCGCTGCGTGCTTGGAAGCAATCGAGCAACACCCCGAAGCGACACGAGAGGTCGATCGCTATGTTGCTCTAGCCGTGAAAATCACCCGCGAATCCTCGCCGTCGGATCGGACAGAACTGCAGAAGGACTCCGATTGCGCTCCTTTTCTTGGTCATGAAAAGTACATGTCTGCGTTGCGTTTGGAGAAGTAGAGACCGGAACGATTAAAGGGGTGGGGGCAAATCGGTCGATCTTGCTGATACATCAAAACAGCGATCCGAGTGATACCAGAATGCACCGATTCGTTTTGGCCACAACGGCCGCATTGTTGCTTCTGACGGCCGAGTCGGCAACTGCCCAGCCCTCTTCGCCGCCTGTGCCTCCGCCCGTTATACCTCCGCCTCCTCCTCCGGGCGCTGACGGATTGACCGTCCGCGACAGTAGCGTTGGTTACATCGACTCTCCATCCCCCGCCGACCTGGCCCGAATACGAGCGGATTACGGGTTCGGTCTTCGTGTGCCGAACCGAGCCGAGTTCTTCTATGCTCAGGGTCAGCCCAATGGCCCCGGAGTGCCCCGACCCGAACGGAATATCGACTTTCAGGATTACTCGCTCTACTTGGAGAAGACAATTGACCCAGTCTGGTCCGTCTTCGCCGAGGGGGGTATTCGATACCTCGACCCGCAAGTGAACTTGAACGCGACCGGGTGGAGCGACGTCAATCTCGGGCTCAAGTACGCCTTTCTCTCGAACGAAACTTCCCTGGCGACTTTCCAGGTTCGCGCCTACGCTCCAACTGGCGAAACGGACCGCGGGTTGGGTACGGGGCACGTGACTCTAGAGCCGGCGCTGCTCGGATTCACGCGCTTGAACGAAGACCTTGGTTTGGCTGCGGAAGCCCGCTATTGGCAGCCGATCGATGGGACAAGTTTTGCGGGTGGCGTTATCCGGTACGGACTGGGACTTCGTTATGACGTCTGGCGCGAAGATCAGTTCAGGCTGACGCCGACTGCCGAGGCGATCGGCTGGAGTGTGGTAGGCGGCCGTCAAAGCCAGGTATTCCCGAATGATATGGCTATTGCGACCAGTGCGGCGGGGATCAACGTCGTGAACCTGAAGTTGGGTGCCCGGCTTGACCTGAGTGAGCAGGCTGGACTTTACGCCGGCTATGGCTGGGCGGTCACTGGTGAACGGTGGTATGCCGACATCGTTCGTGTTGAGTTTCGTTGGCTTTTCTAGCAAGGAACCTGCTCACTTCTGCCGAAGTATACCATCCCGCCCGAATCGACCCGTGGAGTGTAGGTATTGAGCGAACCGCCATTCTCCGCGAAGATCCGCGCGGCCTGGCTTTCGAAATCGGAGCCCCAGCCGCCATCGCTCCCGCTTGAAACAGTGCCGCCTGCCACCGCGCCTTCCTCGGCTACACTCGTAGAAGCGCCCATTGCCGCAGCGACCGTCCCGAGAGCGATCATGCCCGCAGCCACGAGCGCCGCCCGCTTGACTTCTTTGGCGGTCGTCTCACGTCAAGTCAGTCGAGAGCACTTCTCCGCGACAACTTCGGCCGCCCGGTCTGCGTGCTCGCGGAACTCGACAGCGGCCTTGGAAGCCCCGTCTGCGGTCGTTTTCAGGAGGCCTCTCGCCTTCGCTCCCACGGATTTCAGATCGAAGTTCATGGCTCGCTCCTCGGCGATTGAGTGTCCGGACGTGCGACCAACGGTTCTCGTTATCTGTGGCTGCTGATTCTCATACGTGACGGCTTTGGGTCGTGACAGGGATTCGCACAAATTACTCAGCGGGCGGCAGACTCCGCTTTGGCGCTTGTCCAACGTGTAAAATCATGGCTTCCACCGTTCCAAGGCGCGGCGGCAATATCCAAAGAAACCGAGGTCGATCAGTTCCTGTTCCAGGCGGTCGTGTTCCCTGGTGGGAACGGAATTCGCGACCTCCTCGACAAGAAGATCGGTGAAGACTTCCCTGCCCCTTTGCAAGAGCTTACGAACACCCGACTCGCTGAAGGGCATGTCCGGTCGCAGGTGAGTTGTTAAGTATTCAGCCAGCGCGACCGAGGTCAATTCGGGTTTATCGGTCCGAACACGGAGGGCCGTGTAGTAGGGGGCCCGCGTCAACTGCTCGGCGCTTTCCATCGCCTCCCAAACACGATCCAAAAGATCCTTTCGCCATTCACTCAAAAAGTTCTCGTCGGATTCGAACGCGGCGAATTCTGGCGCAATCGGCTCGATCTCCAGGTCCCGACTGCGCGTGCGATGGCGCGCGACCTTGCGGTAATGCTCGGAGACCAAATTGCTCAGGCAAGCCTTGAGGTAGTCACGAAATCGACCCTTGTTCTGATCGGCCCGGCGGAGGTCACCACGAAGAAATCGGACGGCAAACTCCTGAAACAGTTCCGCCGCGACGTCCTTGTCCCGGACCGCAGCGATGAGGTAACGGTGCGCGGCTCGACGATATCGTTCGATGAGAATTGCCCAAGCCCGGCCGTCGGGTTCGTCGGCCTTCTCCCGCGCTTCTCCGAGCAAAGTCCAAGCTGTCGAGATTCGACTAAGCCGGTCGTTCGGGTCTAGGGGTTTCGTTTCCACCCCGCCTGTATACGATAATCATCATGTCTTAGGAATCGCTATTCCTCCTTCGGACCGTTTCTTTGGGGTTCGCGTTCCACGACCACCAGCCGTTCCGACCGATCATGGAGCCTTCTCTGCGAACAAAAAACCCATCTTGAGTATTTGCGATTAATCCTGCCGTGCCCGGACAGTCATTTTTCCCATTGCCGCCTTCTACTGGATCACGATGTCCTGTTCCAGCCACGCCGTACGGACATTGTTCGTATGGCGGCCGATATCGTTATCGGGCCAGCCGAACCCGAAACCTCCATCGACGATCGCGTTCACATCGGCGGTAACTCCCGACGCCAGTCGAATGGCGAACCTCAGATTGTCGTCGCCGAAGCCGCCCGTGACTCTTGCGGCAAACCCGTCGTCTGGATTATCGGGACAGTCGATTTTCCCACGACTACCGGCGTCTAGCTGAAAATTGACGGCGACTGTGTCATTGCCATCTTGACCGTCCGCACTGAGGTCAAGTTCGCCGTCCAGTTCACCGTCATAGTCAACGGTGATATTGTCGTTCCCCCCATCACCACCGAGCGAAAGGGCCAACAACGACCCTGCCCGAACGTCTGTGTCGTGATTGACATTAATGTCGATATCCGGTCGCGGCCGCCGTTCCCCCGGACATTGAGCCCCAGGATTCGCGGCTGAAGGGCGCCATTATCCAGAAACCCCACATTGCCAAACATGTTTGCGGTGAACCTGTCCGTCGTTCCGGAAGAGTTGTCCCCAAGCTTGACATTCAGGGTGAAGTTGCGCCGAAGGTTTGCCTCCGTGGTGGCAGTCCCCTGATTGTAGGTAACGGTATCCGCGCCGTTTCCCATGTCGACGTGGACGACATCGATTCCCGTAAAATTGCGCACAACTCCGTCGGCCGTGACTCGCAAGGCCCCGTTTCCGTCGTTGGCAATGGTGACGGTGTTGTTCTGATTCTGGGTAGCCGTCAGGGTTAGCCCGGATTATTCACCTGAATTGATAACAAAGGCCTCCACTGTCGTCTAAAAGCTTATCTATAAGTCTTTTTTCCACACCAGGGAGGCCATCGTGCGTTTACAGCCTGCTTCTTTGTTCGACCTCGATTTCTTTGAGCCGTTGCCGATTCAGATTGAGGTTTCCGATGCTCCACTCACCTCCGACGCCGGGCTGTTGCTGCTGCGCCAATTCGATGACAAGATCGGCCGGACTGCTCATTTCGCG
>SIAJ01000059.1 GCA_009691845.1 Gemmataceae bacterium | reverse complement strand
AAAGTGTGGGGCGGCAACCGAACCAAGGTCGGCGCGGAAGCCCAGGAGGTGACCTCGTCGGTGTTGGCGACCGGCCACAAACGCAAGTGCAACCCATTCACTTTCGTGAGTCCGGCGCTCCGAGGCATGCTGGGATCACTGTTCGGCTCATCTGGGGGCTAAACAAGTGCAAAGCCATGAGGTTCTGTCGGAAAAAAATCTGCGGCGATCTCTCCAAATCCACTTACGTTTTGACCCCCTCCGCAATACAGGTCTATTGGGCGCTGATGCCCGAGGAGGGTATTGAGATGTGCGTGGGACAAAATGGGACGCTTTGGGACAAAGGGAAAAGATGTTTTCAGCTGCTCCGAAGCCTTTGGCACGGAAGTTCGTTCCGGCGCGGTCGCTTTTTCGCTGAACTCCCGTGCCAAAAACGAGTCGTGCAACAATTTGCAACAATTTGCAACACAAATCAAAAGATGTTACGGACCGGGACCGGAGGCCGGTCACTCTCGAAGCTCGGTCGAGGAAAGATCGACGCGGAATTCGGATTCGGTCAGGCCGGCAAACAGGTCTTGATATCGATCGGGGATCGCGATCTTGCCCAGTTCGACGAATCCCTGTCCGCGATCGATTCGGCCGGCGACGAAGAACGAACAGGCTCGTTCGCGAATGGCATCCAGGGCCTGGAACATTTGCGACTCGTCGCCGTAGTAGCGGGGTTGCAGAATCCGAACCGCCGTATCGGCTCCGACCACGAAGACACATCCAGGAAAGAGTTCGGCCTTGGCAATGAAGGTGGCCGCTCTCGTCAGGAGGACTGGGTGCAAGCCCTTGAACTGCTTGAGCCGGCGTCGAACTTCATCCGTGTCGAGATCGGGCTTGTCGACATTGGCCAGGCTCAATTCGAACGAGACGGATTGACCAAATCGCTGGGCCGCGAGATCCGCAAGTGCCAGATGCCCACGGTGCAAGGGATTGAACGAGCCGGGGAACACGAGCGAAGGCGGGGTGTCGCCCGTGCGAATGGTGCCATCCGGATCGTGGCACAACCAGCGACTGGCTTCGGGAATCAGTGCGGACATGGAGTGCCTCTCCCGAAGATTGTAGCCAACGCATACACCATAGAGATGCTCGCTGCCGAGCAGGAAGGATACACATGCCGAAAACGATTCTGTTTCTGTACGGCACGCTGAAGTACTGCCAAAGCAATCACGATCGGATTGCCGACCAGGAATTCATCCGTCCCGCAGAAACCCTTCGGCTGTATCGGCTCTACGGGCTCGGCTGGCATCCCGGCATGGTCGTCGACAAGGAAGCCGGCCTGGCGGTCAAGGGTGAACTGTGGGCCGTGGATGACGCGACACTCGCGAAACTCGACGAGTACGAAGGCGTGCCGCACTGGTTTTCCCGAACCGATATCGCGATCGCGGACCTGGTTGGCGATGTGCAAGCCTACTTCTTCAACGGCCCCGTTCCGGACGATGCCCCTTCGGGCGATGTGTGGCCTCTGCCGACTTGACTCTTCACCACGCCTTCTCAAGGGTTTTTGCCATGCCTTCGCGTTCCATCACGGCACTTGTGCTTTGCTGCGGCTCTTGCCTGCTGCTCTTCGCGAGCCTGGAGAGGCAAGTCGCCGAGCCGTCGCGTCCCGAGTCGCGGAAGAGCGAGGTGGTTTCGCCGCGAGTTCTGCCGGGACTACTTGAGGATGGCTCGGTGCAATTGCCCAACCAGTGGCGGCTTCGCCCGGCCGGCCGGCAGATTGAGGTCGGCAACTTCCCCGTCAACTCGGCCCTGCATCCCAGCGGCCAATACCTGGCCGTGCTTCATGCCGGCTTCGGCGAACATGAGGTGATGATCATCGATCTGAACCGTGCCAAGCAAAAGATCACGAGCCGGCTGAGTATCGATCAGGCTTTTTATGGCTTGTGCTTCTCGCCGGATGGCCGGCGTGTCTACGCCAGCGGCGGCGAGTTCGAGGTTGTTCACGAGTTCGAATTCAATCGGGGGATCCTCTCAAATCCGCGAACGATCAGCCTGGCAGGGGCAGGCGAAAAACTCGTAGTTGGCGGAGTCGCCATGGATGCCAAGGGGCGCGATTTGTTCGCGTGCTGCACATGGGGCGACATCCTCGTACGTGTGCCAGTCGAGAATCCGGAGAACCGTGTCGTCATCCACATGGGACAACTGAAACCGGCACCAAAAGAGAAGCCGAAGGGCGATCCGCCCAGCCCGCCGGATGGCCGCAAGGACCCCAAGGAGAGCGAGCCAGTCAAGAAGAAAGAACCCGAGAACAAGCTCGGCAACCCCGGCGTACATCCGTATGCGTGCTTGCCACACCCAGATGGCAAGCACCTCTTCGTGAGTCTTTGGGCCGATGCGCACGTGGCCGTCATCGATCTGGAGAAGAACGAGGTCGTCAAGAAATTGCCGAGCGCTCCGCATCCGACCGAGATGCTGATCGATGCCAGGAACAAGGCACTTTACGTGGCCTGTGCGAACTCGACACAGGTCAGCGTGTTCGATCTCGCGAGCTTTGCGGCGATTCAAACCATCAACTGCGCTCTCTATCCGACGGCACCGAGCGGCAACACTCCCAACAGCCTTACACTGTTGCCGGACGGCCCGATGTTGCTCGTCGCCAATGCGGATGCGAATAACCTGAGCGTCTTTAACGTGGCCGACCCAAAGAAGGCGATGCCGCTCGGCTTCATCCCCACCGGCTGGTATCCCACTTCGGTTCGGTTCAACGAGGCGGACCAGAAGATTTACGTGGCCAACGGAAAAGGCCTGTCCAGCAAGGGCAATCGGCACGGGCCGAACCCGATCCAGCCGACGAAGAACCTCGGCGAATACATCGGTGCGTTGTTCAAGGGAACCGTGAGCACGATCGATGTGCCCACGCCGGCAGCCCTGGCCGTTTACAGCAAACAGGCTTATGCCTGTAGCCCGCTGAAGAAAGACTCCGAGGCAAGCAGTGAAGGCGTTGAAGCCGACAACCCGATTCCGCGCAAGCTGGGCGATGCCTCGCCCATCAAGCATTGCATCTACATCATCAAGGAGAATCGCACCTACGATCAGGTCTTCGGGGACATGCCGCAGGGGAATGGCGAGAAAGAACTGTGCCTGTTCCCGGAAGCGATCACGCCGAACCACCACAAGCTGGCCCGAGAATATGTGCTGCTCGACAACTTCTATGTCGATGGCGAAGTGTCGGCCGACGGACACGAGTGGTCGATGGGGGCTTATGCCACGGACTTCGTTGAGAAATATTGGCCGTTGAGCTATCGCGGCAGCCCACGTTCGCGGTTCGGCTACCCGGCGGAAGGCGGAATGGACTACGTCGCTCGACCATCGGGCGGCTACATCTGGGATCGGTGTGCGGAAGCAAAGGTCAGCTACCGAACCTACGGCGAGTGGATCGAAAACGGCAGGAAGAACGCGGATGGGACGTTCGAAGACAGCAAGGCCAAGGTGAAAGCCCTGGAGGGACACTTCGATCCCAAGTTCCGAGGCTACGATCTCGACTATCCGGACGTGAAGCGAGCGGAACGCTTCATCGAGGAACTGCATCGATTCGAGAAAGAAGGGGCATTTCCTCAGCTGACGATCTTGCGGCTGCCGAACGATCACACGTCCGGAACGCGGGTCGGCAAACCGACCCCGACTTCCCAGGTGGCGGACAACGATCTGGCGCTCGGAATGGTCGTCGAGGCGCTCTCAAAGAGCAAGTTCTGGAAGGAAACGGCGGTGTTCGTGATCGAGGACGATGCCCAGAATGGCCCCGACCATGTGGACGCTCATCGCGTCGTGGCCTTGGTCGTTTCGCCGTACACGAAGCGCAAGCACGTCGATTCGAGCATGTACTCGACAACCAGCATGTTGCGGACAATGGAACTGATTCTGAATCTGAAGCCGATGAGTCAGTTCGACGCGGCCGCTATGCCAATGTACCGCTCGTTTACGGCGAAAGCCGACGCGAGTCCCTATGTTCACGTAGTCCCGAAGACCGACCTGAAGGCCACGAATGTGGCCGGGGCGTGGGGAGCCGAGTGGTCCGAGCGGGCGAACCTGGAGCAGGAAGATCAGGCGGATGACATCCTGTTCAACGAGGTCATTTGGAAATCGGTGAAGGGGAGGGCTTCGCGGATGCCCCCTCCGGTTCGGGCGGCATTCTTTCGGCCAAAGATCAATGGGCACAATGACGATGATCAAGACTGAAACTCGGTGCAGCGGCTTGTTTTAATTTCGCGATTGATCGTAAACCGCTACCTTTGTATACTTCCGGGGTTAACAAAGGCAGTCGCTAGCGATCCCGTTTGGACGCGCTATCGATTCGTCAACTACTAAGTGGAGATTCCTCATGGTCCGGATTCTGACTGCATTGGTGTTCGGCTTGGCCCTTGTGGGCTTCGCCGGGTTCTCGGCCACCGCCGAAGAGCCGAAGAAGAAAGATAGCAAAGAAGCTGCCAAGGAAGTGACCCTCGAAGGCAAGATCACTTGCCCGAAGTGCGACCTCGGCGAAGCCGACAAGTGCGCCACGGTCATCAAGGTCAAGGACAAGCTGTACTGGTTCGATACCGCTTCGAACAAGAAGTACCACGCCGAAATCTGCAAAGCCGCAGCCGAAGGCAAAGTCGTTGGCACGGTGAAGAAGGACGGCGACAAGATGGTGATCTCCGTCACGAAGCTCGAGTTCAAGAAGTAAACAATTCGGTGTAGAACATACGAGGGACGCGGTGACGCCGAGAATGGCGATTGCCGCGTCCCTCGTGTCATTTCGGTGATGGCTGTGGCCGCGGGACGGTTCGAGTATGGAGGACTCCCTATGCACGTAATTCTTGCAAACCCAAGAGGTTTTTGTGCCGGCGTGAACATGGCGATTGACGCCCTGGAGACGGCTCTCGCGGCTTACGGCACGCCGCTGTACGTCTTTCACGAGATCGTCCACAATCGCCCGGTGGTGGAACGCTTTCGTAACAAGGGCGTGGTCTTTGTCGATTCCATTGAGGAAGTGCCCGCAGGTGGGACGGTTCTTTATAGCGCTCATGGCGTGGCTTCCTTCGTTCGCGAAGCGTCGGCATCGAGAAATCTGCGGACGATCGACGCGACCTGTCCGCTGGTCACCAAGGTTCACCTGGAAGCCATTCGCTTCGCGAGAGAAGGGTTCACGATCGTACTGATCGGCCACGAAGGGCACGATGAAGTCGTCGGCACGATGGGGGAAGCGCCACACTCGATCGTGCTGGTTGAAAACGAAGCCGACGTTGCTGCCCTGACAATCCCGGCCGATGCCAAGCTCGCCTTTCTCACGCAAACGACACTGAGCGTGGATGAGACGACGGGAATCATCGCCGCCCTTCGAACAAAATACCCGCAGATCGTCGGTCCGGCAAAGTCAGACATTTGCTATGCGACCCAAAATCGCCAGGAGGCAGTCAAAGACCTCGCGGAGGAAGCCCGAGTCGTCCTGGTGTTGGGGAGCCAAAACAGCTCGAATAGCAAGCGACTGGCGGAGATCGCGGAATTACGTGGAAAAGCTGCTTACCTGATCGACACGGCCGGCGAGATTCGTGATGAATGGTTCAACTCCGACGACATCGTGCTTGTCACCGCCGGTGCGAGTGCCCCGGAAGAGAATGTTCAGGAAGTAATCGATCTGCTACGAAAACGATTTGCTGCGTCGGTCGAAAGCCGCACCGTGCGCGAGGAACACGTGAGCTTCCCGTTGCCGAAGGAGTTGCGTAGCTTGCCAATGCTTTAGGAGAGACGATGCACACCCTCGACTATCTTCCCCGGCTCCCGATTCGACGCGATTGGCGGATCGGTTGCATCGGTGCCGGCTTTATCATGAACGATTGCCACCTGGTCGCTTATCGCAATGCCGGGTTCAATCCCGTGGCCATCGCTTCCCGCGATGTGGAAAGAGCACGCGAGGCAGCGAAGCGTCACGCCATTCCGGTGGTTCACGAAACGATCGCGGATGTCCTGAGCGATCCGTCGATCGAAGTGCTCGACATGGCCGTGCCGCCGGACGTTCAGCCAGGGCTGATCCTCCAGGCAGCGGAGCGAAAACTGGTGCGTGGCATCCTCGCCCAGAAACCGCTGGCCATGTCGGTTCGCGAGGCCAGAGCATGTGTGGAGGCGTGCGAACGAGCGGGGATCACGTTGGCCGTCAACCAGAACATGCGCTACGACCAATCGGTTCGGGCCATGAAATCGTTGCTGAACACGGGTGCGTTGGGGGAAATTGTTCTCGGCACGATTGACATGCGTGCGATTCCCCACTGGATGCCCTGGAGCCGGCAGCTTCATTCGCTTTCCACATTTGTGATGAGCATCCATCACCTCGATACCTTCCGCTACTGGTTCGGCACGCCGGACCGGGTGCTGGCCAGTACGCGACCAGACCCACGAACCAAGTTTCCGCATTCAGACGGCATCAACTTGTGCATCCTTGAATATGAGTCGGGAACGCGAGCCACGAGTTGCGACGACGTGTGGGCCGGCCCCGCCCGCGAGGGAGCGGCAGCGGACATTGGCATTCGCTGGCGTGTTGAAGGCACGAAGGGAATGGCTCGCGGCACCATCGGCTGGCCAAGCTACCCCGATCGGACGCCCAGCACTCTGGACTACACGCTTGTAGGCGATGCGACCTGGCAGCAACCGCGCTGGAACGAAGTCTGGTTTCCCGATGCGTTTGTCGGAACGATGGCTCAGCTCTTGGTGGCGTTGGAGACGAATGCTGAACCAGAAATCGGCGGACGCGATAATCTGCAGACGGTTGCACTGTGCGAGGCGGTGTTTGCGGCTGCGAAGGAACATCGCGTGACGACGGTCAGCGAATTCTTGGGGTGATTATTCGCGAAAGGCTTTCTTCGCTTGGTATGTTTCCAGCCGTTGCTTCACCCTCTCGCCATTCTCTTTCGAGTAGGCAGCATCTCCGGCTGCTTTTTTTTGCCAATCGAGGGCACTCGTGAAATCTCCCGTTTCCGCGTAGGCCGCCGCCAGGGCTTCCCAGTACTCAGGCGTCGGCGACTTCGCCAGGTCCGCTGCCTTCTTCGCCATTTCGACGGCGGTCTTCCCATCGCGAATCGATGGGTCCGAATGAGTGGCGAGCAACCAGGCCAGCTCTCGATAGACGGGTGGATGCAAGTCATCCGCGACAATCGCTTCCTTCAGATCGGCCAAGGCATGCAGCGGATTCCCACAGGCCTTCCAGACTTCCGCCCGCCGAACCAAGGCGGCCGCGTAGCGTGGCGTATTACGCAACGCTGTGTCCAGGTCGCGGATGGCGGGTTGATATTCCTTGCGTGCGAGATAGACGCCTGCTCGCCCATAATGGGCGGCCCCGAACAGCGGATCGAAACGAAGTGCTTCCTGAAAATCGGCCAACGCTTTGTCGTGTTCTTTCAGCGCCGCAAACGACAATCCACGAGCGAGCAGAGAGTGCGGGGAAGCCGGTTCCAACTCCATCGCCCGTTCCGCTTCGTTGAGGGCCAAATCAAATTGGCGCTTTTCGCGATAGGCCGTGGCTTTGCCCGCATACGAGCGTGAGTAGGTCCCATTCACTTTGAGGGCACGATCGTAAGCCTCCAGTGCCTTGTCCCACTCGCGGGTGTTCAAAAAGGTATTGGCGCGATTACCCAACGGAATGAACGAGGTCGGCGTGAGCCGAACGGCCTCGTCGTATCCTTCGAGGGCTTTCTGATATTCCCGCTTCCGCGAGTAATAGTTGGCTCGATTGTTCCAGTACGCCGAGGTCTGCGGACTCAGGCGAATGGCTTCGTCGTAATCCTTGATTGCGGCATCCCAATCCAGCGCAATTTCGTGCGCCTTGGATCGACGAACGTAGTGATTCAATTGAGGCGAAGCAGCGATGAGCGAACTGTACAGCTCGATCGCCTCCTTCGCGGTCACGACGTCGGTCCGGCTGACCCAGACGTCCACGCCTTTGTTCCGAAGCAGGACGCGGCCAGGCTGTTCGGCCATGACCGCGAATTCGGTGCCGGTTAACGACGCGACCGGAGTCAGACTCGGGTCCGGGCGAGTCGGAGCGGCCGGCACATCGAGCGGTCGTGGCAGAACCATCTGTCCGACCGCGCTAGGCTTCTCGGCTCGCGCTGGATTCGGGGCCGCGATCGCCGCGGCGAGAAGGATCGTAAACATGACACTCAGTCGCGTTGGCTATTTTTTGGGCTCACGGGACATTGGCGGGAGAATCGGCTTGAACTCACCCTTCCCCTTCTTGTCGAGGTTCTTGTTGAGATCCTTCGGATCGAATTCAACTTTCGCCCCGGTCTCGGGCACTTCGGTTTTCGCACTCCAGAGAATCGCGTTCACGACGATCCGGCGAAAATTCTCGTCGGCCCAGTTGCGGTGGAAGTGACCGCCCGTGAAGCCGAAACCCCGCCCGCCGTCGGCACGATCGAAGGCCCAGGCGAGATGCTCGGGACGGCCAGGGTTCATCTTGGCCGCCGGCGTGCCCCGCTTGCTATCGGGCGGGATGGCCGTCAAGATCGGCGTGACGTTCTTCAATTCTTCGACGAACCGCATGTTGAAATACCATTCGTCATTGATCACGAACGGTTTGACGCCACGACTGATCGGGTGCTTGGGCAACGAACGAATCTCCGCATCCCAGTGTGGATTGATCGAGAAGCCGGTTTCGTAGTAGCCGCCCATCCAGCTCAGAACGCGTTTGCCCGGTTCCTTCGGATACTCGACGGCATAGTGGAGGTTGACAAAGCCGACTCCCTTGTCGAGTAGTTTCTGAATCAACTCCATGCGTTCCGGCTTGATGACCGGATGTCCGCCACCGCCGTCCATGAAGAAGAGGACTGTGGTCGCACCGTCAAAAATCTTCTCGTTCTTGGGCCAGCCATCGCGAGCCATCACGGGAAACACTCCCTCGGTTTGCTTGAGCAAATTCATGATGATGGCCGTGCCGGCAAAGAATTCGTGGTCGCCCGCACCGTGGCTTTGCCTTCCCGCCACGAGAACAATCTTCTTGCCCTTGAAGCCCGCCGGCGGCTCCACCTCGAGTGCCACTTTCGATTGATCGTAAGGATCGAATGGTGGCTTTTCCTCCCCGCGAAGTGCAGGGGAAACCAGAGTCAGACTAAAAATGGCAGCAAGCGTTCGTGTCAACATTGAGGAGTGTCTCCGGGTGAGTCGACGTTGATGGATGTGAGTAGACCACGCATGAGCCGTGGCTGCAAGCGAAAAAAGGCAGGTGATCGGGAATTAGCAACGTCGTTCACGATCCCTTTCATTCGTTGGTCCGGTTCATTGTAGCCCTCTCGCTCCGCGAGAGGAAAGCGGATCGAGCGACGATTCCGTGTTTCGTCGACGTCTAGCCTCCCTCTCGCGGAGCGAGAGGGCTACCTTATGTTCGGTCAGCGATTCGAGGGCGAAATATCGGATGGGAATGCAGACAACAGCATTCTTCGAGCGACTTTCAATTCTGGCGGTCCCTCGTTCGCACGATTGCTCAGTTCATTCGGGTCGTGCCGATGATCGTAGAACTCCGCCCCGAGCAGCTTCCCTGATTTCCAGTCGCGCCACTCGGTGTAGCGGGCCGTTGCCGTGCGGACACTGTAACCCATCGCATCGGGCTGGCCGGTTTCCGTGCGATCCGGATACGCCGGGCGCGGGTGCTGGCTGAAGGCCGCCGACTTCACGGATTGCGCCGGGTCAGCAAGAACCGGGACGAGGCTGACCCCTTCCAATCCCGGCGGCGACTTCAAGCCGCACAGGTCCGTCAGCGTCGGGAACAGATCCACCAGTTCGGCCAGCGCACTCGTTGCTTGGCCAGCATGTTTGCCCTTCGGCGGCACAATCATCAGCGGCACGCGGGCATCGCGTTCAAAGCACGAGGTCTTCGCCCACAAGCCATGCTCGCCCAGGTGATAGCCGTGATCGGAGACGAACACGATTACCGTTCGATCCGCGAGTTTGTGCTCGTCGAGAGCTTTGAGCACCTTGCCGACCTGTGCGTCCATGTAGCTGATGTTGGCAAGATATCCGTGCCGCATCTCGGCCATCTGCTCCCTGGAGGGAGAAACCTGCTTGGGCGGGATGCCCAGAATCTCGCGGCTATCGTGGAAGGCCCACTCGGTTGCGTTCTTTGGTAAAGAAGCATCGAGAGCGGGGAGTGTCTTGCGGTCGTACAGGTCCCAATATTTCTTGGGTGCATTGAACGGGGCGTGTGGTTTCCAAAAGCCTACCGCGAGAAAGAACGGCTTATCCTTCACGGCCCCCAGAACCTTTCCCGCCTCCGCCGCCACGCGGCCATCGAAATACGCCTCGTCGTGTACGTCGCGACACTCGCACACCGGCACAGCCCCATAGTTCCGGCCGATACCCTTCGCGATGTCCGTCGGCAATTCCCCCGCGACTTCCGGCTTGTCGTCCCCGTGATTGGCGTAGTGCAGGAACTCGTCGGCAGTCCAGGAGCGACGATCTCCCTTCTCTTTCGTGTGCCAGTTGTGGAAGATCTTGCCGACGCAACGCGTCTCGTAGCCGTTCTGCTTGAACCATTGCGGCAAGGTGACGACGTCCGGGTTCCGATCGCGAAAGTGTGTACCGTTCACCCACAGATGCAGCGAGTCCGGTCGGCGACCGGTGAGAAACGACGACCGCGACGGATTGCACACCGCCTGCTGGCAATAAGCCCGATCGAAGCGCACGCCACGTTTGGCCAGCGCGTCGAGATTCGGCGTCTTGGCGTGTGACCCGTAGCAGCCGAGGTCCGTGCGGAAATCGTCCGCGACGATGAACAGCACGTTCGGCCGCTCGGCGGCGTTCGCGTTCGCTACGCACAACAAGAGGCCCAAGACCGTGGCACGAGACATGAGTTCAACTCCAGGAGAACCGTTGATTTGCTCGTACCGCTCGCCGCGATCTCGGCCACGCAGAGCATACGCTCCGTTTTTGTCTCTACTTCTTCTCCACCTGCTTGAAAGTTAGAAGCATGATCCGGGTGCCGGCTGGCGAATCGAACTTGGTCGGAGGTTTCGTCTCATAGATCGCAACGAGACGAAACCAACATCGGCCACCGCCCGCTCACTTCACCTGTTTCCTCAGGAACGAATATGACAGGGCCTGCATGAAGGCGGCTTGCTTGTTGTCGGCCGCTCCGCCGTGGCCCCCTTCGATGTTCTCGTACAGAAGCACATCATGTCCTTGCTCAAGCATCTTCGCCGCCATCTTGCGGGCGTGGCCCGGATGCACGCGGTCGTCGCGGGTGCTGGTTGTGAACAACGTTCGCGGATACTTCATGCCAGCCGACACGTTTTGGTAGGCCGAGAAGCTCTTCATGAACTCCCAGTCCTTCGTGTCGGGGTTGCCGTACTCGGCCATCCAGCTCGCACCAGCCAGCAGTTTGTGATAGCGCTGCATATCCAGCAACGGCACGGCACACACGATGGCCCCGAACTTGTCCGGGTATTGCGTGAGCATGTTGCCCATGAGCAGCCCGCCATTGCTGCCGCCCATCGTACCGAGATGCTTGGGCGTCGTGATCTTCCGCTTCACAAGATCCTCCGCAACGGCTGCAAAGTCTTCGTAACAGCGGTTGCGTTTCTCTTTCAATGCGGCCTGATGCCACTTCGGCCCGAACTCGCCGCCGCCGCGAATGTTGGCGACGACGTAGACGCCTCCCTTCTCCAGCCACGCCGCACCGACTGCGGGGTTGTAGGCGGGCAACATGGAAATCTCGAAGCCGCCGTAGCCGTAAAGCAGCGTTGGATTCGTGCCATCCAGCTTGAGGTCCTTGCGGGCAACCTGAAAGTACGGAATCTTGGTGCCGTCCTTGGAAGCGATTTCGTGCTGCGTGATTTCCAGGCCCTTGGTGTCGAAGAACGTCGGGCCGGACTTGAGCTTCTCAGCAGGTTTGCCGCCGAGCGTGCCGAAATGCAGGCTCGACGGATTGAGGTAGTTCGAACCGGTCATGAAGTAATCGTCGGACTCGTCCGAATCGACAGCAGAGGCGTTGGCACTGCTGAGCGGAGCCGTACCGGCCAGCGTCTCGCGTTTCCAGCCAGTCTTGGATCGAGTGAGCACGTACAAGTGATTGCAGACATTATCGAGTTCGTTGAGGATCACCTTCGTCTTGGTGGGCGAAAACCCGGCCAGCGACTTGCGTTCGGTTGGTTCGAACAGCACATCAAAGTTGCGTTTTCCACCCATGAAACCGTCAAAATCGACGGCCAACAGCGATCCGCCCGGGTAAGTCTTGTCGCCGACTTTCCAGTCTGTTCGCGGAGTGAAGTACATCAGGTCTTGATGCCAACTGACATCGGCATCGTCCGGCTTATCGACCTTGACGAACTTGCCAGCGCGGCGGATGAACGTCTCGCCCGAATAGAAGCCGATGCGGCGTGAAGCGAATTCACGTTCGAAGCCCGGCGTGAGATCCCAGCCCGCGATCGCTCGCATGTCGTCCGGTTCGCCTTCGTAGATGAGTTGGGCACTGGCGAACGGCGTACCGCGTTTCCATTCCTTGGTGATCCGAGGATAGCCGGACTTCGTGAGCGTGTTAGGACCGAAATCGGTGGCCACGTAAAGTGTGTCTGGATTCTTCCAGCTCACCTGGCTCTTCGCTTCCGGCACGAGAAAGCCATCCTTCACGAACAACTTGGTGCTCATGTCGAATTCACGCTTGACGTCCGCATCCGCCCCGCCACGCGAGAGGGCGATGAGACATCGCTCGTGTTTCGGCTGCAAGAAGTTCGCTCCGTGCCAGACCCAGTTTTCTTTCTCCTTGGCACAGAGTTCATCGAGATCGAGCACGGTTTCCCAGATTGGGAACAGCTTGCGATATTCCTGCATCGTGGTCCGACGCCAGAGACCGCGCTTGTTCTTGTCGTCGCGCCAGAAGTTGTAGAACCAGGGGCCACTCTTTGTGATCAGGGGAATGCGATCCTTCGAATCGAGGATCTTGAGCAGCCGTTCTTCGAGCGCTTTGAACTCGGGGCTCTTGGTCAATTCGCCGGTGCTGACGGCATTGCGTTCCTTGACCCAGGTGAGCGATTTCTCGCCTGCCACGTCTTCGAGCCACTGGAACGGGTCTTTCGGCTCCTCCGCGAAGCCGGCCGAGGAAATGAGAAGTGTCAAGGACACGATGATGGCCCGATACATGAGATGAGCTCCAGGAGAACGGTGGTCCCCGTCGGAGGAAGGGTATGAATACGAGTCGCCTTTGTTTAGCGTTCGAGCCGCTGGCTCGAACGCTAAACGATGATTGTCCGTCTCGCGAACGTCTCGTAACCTACCTTCGTCCATTCTCCAACTCGATCATCATGCCCGATACTCCGCCGACTTTGTACCTTCTCGATTCCCATGCACTCATCTTCCAGATGTTTCATGCGATCCCGCAAATGTCAGCGCCGGATGGCCGACCGACCAATGCGGTCTTCGGCGTCACCCGCGACTTGATCTCGATTTGCGACGACGTCAAACCCACCTATTTGCTCGCGACGTTCGATACGCCCGAACCGACGTTCCGCAACGAAATCTATCCGGCCTACAAGGCTCAGCGTCCGCCGGCGCCCCCGGATTTGCTCTTGCAGATCCCCACGGTCTACTCCGTGCTGGAAGCGATGAACCTGCCGATCCTCGCGATTCCCGGCTGGGAAGCGGATGACATCATGGCCACGGTTGCGGCTTCCGCGGCAGCACGCGGCATCGACGTTACGCTGTGTACGTCGGACAAAGATTGCCGGCAGATCATCGGCGAACGAGTCCGCATGCTGAATCTCCGCAAGAAGACGGTGATGGATCCGCCAGCGTTGCTCGTGGACTGGGGCGTCCGGCCCGATCAGGTCGTCGATTTTCAAGCACTCGTGGGGGACACGGCCGACAACGTGAAGGGCGTTCAAGGCGTCGGCGAAAAGACCGCTGCCAGGTTGCTGCAACAGTATGACACGCTCGAAAACCTGATCGCCCACGTCGATGAAATCCAACAAGCCAAGTTGAAAGAAAACATCAAGAAGGCGATCGCGAATGGCGACCTGGCATTGAGCCGCAAGCTCGTTCGCCTGGAAACCAACGTGCCGATGAATCTCGACTGGGAGAATTGGCACCGCAAGCCGTGGGACGGGCCGAAACTGGTCGCGATCTTCGAGGAACTCGGCTTCCGCAGCTACGCACAACGCGTTCGTGGGACGCTCAAGAGCGTGGGCCAGGCCAAGAACACCGAACTGCTAAAGTCGATTCGCGTTTCTGCACCAGCGACCGCGAGCGGCATGACGCAAGGCGACCTGTTCGCGGAGAGTTCGGACGAAGGGACCGACGAATTTTCAGTTGGCTCGAACGTGCAAAAGCCGGTTGATTCGTGGAAGACCGATTACAAACTCGTGGACGATCCGGAATCGTGGTCGGAGTTTTTGGAACAACTCTGCAAGCAAAAGCGGTTCGCCATCGATCTCGAGACGACCGGGCTTGATCCGCTGCAAGCGAAGATTGTGGGCTATGCGTTCTGTTGGGAGGACACCAAGGGGTGGTACGTGGCCGTGCGTGGCCCGGCGAGCGATAAGAAACTCAACCCGGAAGCGGTGGTCAGCGAACTCAAGCCGATTCTGGAAGATCCGAGCATTGCCAAGGTCAACCAGAACATCAAGTACGATCAAATCGTGCTGCGGGCAGCCGGCATCGAGTTGAAAGGGGTCGCGGGCGATTCCATGATCGCCCACTATCTGCTGCATTCCGGCGAACGGACGCACAACCTCGATGAACTGACGCGAAAATACTTCGGGCACGAGAACATCTCGATCACGCAACTCATCGGCAAAGGAAAGAACCAGAAGTCGATGGCCGACGTGCCGACTGCATTGGTCTCGATCTACGCGGCCGAGGACGCGGATGCGGCCTGGCGACTGGCGAACAAGCTAGAAGCCGAACTCGACCCGGGTGGTCTGCGGACCATCTACGACACGCTGGAAATTCCGCTGATTGAAGTGCTAGCCGACCTCGAAGCGACCGGCATTCGGCTCGATGTGGCGTTCCTGAAACGCGTGTCGAAGGACATGGCCGGGCGACTGGAGATACTCGAAACCGAGATTCATCGGCTCGCCGGCAAGGAGTTCAATATCGCGTCCCTCAAGCAGCTTCGCGAGATTCTCTTCAAGGATTTGAATCTGCCGATCCTGAAGCGAACGAACTTGAGCGATGAACCGAGCACAGACCAGGAGACGCTCGAGAAACTCGCAGCCATGGGGCACGCGGTTCCAAAGTCGCTGATCGAGCATCGGCAGATCAGCAAGCTCAAGGGGACCTATGTCGACGCGTTGCCCGAGTTGGTGAACCCGGACACCGGTCGGCTGCACACCTCGTTCAATCAAACGGTCGCGGCCACGGGGCGATTGAGTTCGAGCGATCCCAACCTGCAAAACGTGCCGGCCCGGACCGACATGGGGCGTGAAATTCGCCAGGCGTTCTTGCCCCGCGAAGGCTGGGTATTGATCACGGCCGACTACTCGCAGATTGAATTGCGATTGATGGCCCACTTTGCCGGGGATGAGGCACTCGCCACCGCGTTCGCCGAAGGGCGGGACATTCACAGCCTGGTTGCGGCGCAGATCTTCAGTGTGGACGAGCAGGCCGTCACGAGCGATATGCGTCGCGTGGCCAAGACGGTCAACTTTGGCATCATTTATGGGATGAGTGCGTTCGGCCTGGCGGAACGGCTCACGATCGAGCGCAGCAAGGCGGACACGTTCATCAACCAGTATTTCGCTCGCTATCCGAAGGTGCTGAGCTATCAGGACAACCTCCTGAAGAAGGCCAAGCAGGATGGATTTGTCGCGTCGATCCTGGGACGTCGCCGGAAGTTTGACCCGTCGGCAATTCGATCGAACACGAACTATCACGGCCGCAATCAGGCGGAGCGTGAGGCGATCAACATGGAGATTCAGGCCAGTGCTGCGGACCTGATCAAACTGGCGATGCTGAATGTCCATCGTCGGCTTCGCGATGAGAAACGCGAAGCGAAGATGCTCTTGAGCGTACACGATGAACTCGTGTTCGAGGCCCCGCCTCGGGAGGTGGATGCGATTGCGAAACTGGTGCGCGAGGAGATGATCGGAGCGATGAAGCTGAATGTGCCTTTGGAGGTCGAGGTCTGCTCGGGCAAGAACTGGCTCGAGGTGGAAGAGATCAAATAACGTGGAGCATTTCCTGCGCAGAAAACCAATTCCCACGGACGGGCGGCCACGAACTGTAAACTGGAGCGGTGCCATGCTCGATTCCGACGTCATCGACCTGTTCCGCGTGCCGGCGGGCAAGAAGTTCAAACTGAAGGATCACGATCCCGAATGGGCCGGTACGGACGAGATGATGGAACTCGGCCAGGGGGAACTCAAGGAACGGGCCCAGGCGATCCTGCTTGAGAATCGCCAGCACCTGCACGCTTCGCAGGACTTGCTGTACGCGGACAATCGTTATTCGGTACTGATCATCCTTCAGGGCATGGACGCTTCCGGCAAGGATGGCACGATCGAGCATGTGATGGCGGGACTGAACCCGCAAGGTTGCGATGTACACAGTTTCAAGAAACCGACGCCAGAAGAACTCGATCACTCGTTTCTTTGGCGGTGTTCGCGTCGACTGCCCGAACGCGGCCGCATTGGCATTTTCAACCGCTCGTATTACGAAGACGTGCTGATCGTGAAGGTGCATCCCGAGTTGATCGCGAGCCACCCGACGTACGAAAAGGTCGGCAAAAAATTCTGGGCCCATCGATACGAGGACATCAACGAGTTCGAACGGCACCTGGTGCGGAACGGAACCGTGGTGTTAAAGTTCTTCCTGAATATTTCGAAGAAGGAACAGAAGCGTCGCTTCCTGGAACGGATCGATCGGCCGGAAAAGAACTGGAAGTTCAATGTGGACGACGTGAAGGAACGCGGCTTCTGGAAGGACTACATGCAGGCCTACCAGGACGCTTTGAATGCCACCTCGACGAAATGGGCTCCGTGGTATGTGATCCCGGCGGACCACAAATGGGTCGCGCGGGCACTCATCGCGGACATTGTGACGTCAGCCGTATGCGCTTTGGATCTGTCGTTTCCGGTCGTGAGTGACGCGCAAAGAACTGCCCTGATTGACGCCCGACGAACGTTGACCGGAGAGGACGAATGGCGGCTCGATTGATTCCGCTACAGATTGCGGAGTCAACCTCCTCTGGAAGTAAACGATATCGAGCCAGCGAGCGAATTTGTGTCCCGTCTCGTGGAAGTAGGCGGCTCGTTCGAAACCAAGGCTTTCTTGAACTGCAATGCTCCCGGAATGCTCCGTGCCTGCCCCACCGATGAGGACGTGATGGCCTCGTGTGCCAGCTGTGTGTTCGTTGGATTAGTCCATTTTCATTATTGACACGATCCCTGCTGTAAGGTTATTCTTAACCTTCATCCCTTTCTCATTCCTGCCCTTACAAGGCTGGCTTCTTCCTAGAGCGGATTCGTTCTTCACTCATACTGGAGTAATGTCATGATTGTTCGTCCGTACAAGGCTCGAACGGCGTTTACGCTGATCGAACTCCTAGTTGTCATCGCGATCATTGCGATTTTGATCGGCCTGCTGTTGCCGGCCGTGCAGAAGGTGCGTGAGGCCGCGAACCGATCGAAGTGCTCCAACAACCTGAAGCAAATGGTTCTTGGAATGCACAATTACGAAGGTGTACAAGGGTCGTTGCCTCCCGCGTACTCGGCCATCGGCACGAATCCCGGTTGGGGATGGTCCGCGCACATCCTCCCCCATGTCGAACAGGACAATGCGCACAAGCTATTGCAAGTGGACACCATCCTCTTCGGATTGGGAAGTGCTCCTGCAATGCCCGGCCAGCATCCGGTCGGCATGTCCCGGCTTAAACTTTTCCGTTGCCCTGCCAATGCCGCGCCGGACTTGAATCCCGATCGGCTCGATTTTGCGATGTCCAATTACCGGGCGGTTGCCGGGGCTACAACTTACCCGTACTTCACGGCGGACTTGGACATGGGCGGTGCCATGTACCATAACAGCAGCGTTCGTTTGGGACACATCGCCGATGGGACGAGCAACACGCTCGCCATTGGTGAATGTCTCTTCGATGCCCTGGTTGGGAAACGGGCCTGCATCTGGGCCGGCATGACCGGGATTCGCAACGGATCGATTTGGATTAGCGATGTCATGTGGTGGGTAGATGACGCAACAGCAACGGTGAACGGACCTGCTCCACAGGCCTTTAGCAGTCGGCATCCAGGCGGGGCGCAGTTTGGTTTTTGCGATGGGTCCGTGCGACTGTTCAAGGACAACACGAACCCCAATATTGTCCGCTGGTTGGCAGGCCGAGAGGACGGGATTGTGGTTCCTATGGATTTCTAGTTTCTCTCCAGCCGGTGGCTTCAGGCGACTGTCGAGAGGGGAAGCCCAATCAATTTTTGTGCGAGTCGATGTTGGCGAACGAACGATCGCCAACAACGCACGCGACGGGCGGCAGCGGCCTGGGATTGGCAATCGCAAAAGCAGTCGAGGAAGCTCACGGCGGGGAGATCGGCTTCGACTCAACCGTCGGCAAGGGATCAACGTTCTGGGTCCGACTTCCGATTAAGCCGAGCCGCAAGTCAAGCCAAGTTGAGAGGCGGCGTGATCCACGTCGGTAGAAAATCTGGTGGCGATGCCTAAGATCGCACATCACGCCGAACACCAGGATGTCGCACATGTCCCCCGCCGAATCGCAATTGCTCGAACTTCTCAAGCAACGCTCCCTGAAGATTGGCGGGCCGTTCAAGCTCGCGTCGGGTGAGATGAGCGACTACTACATCGATGCCCGCACGACCGTGATCTGCTCGGCCGGGGCTCATCTCATTGGCGAAGTGCTCTTCGAGCGAACCCAGGCCTTGAAGTTAGACGCCATCGGTGGCCTGGAAGTGGGGGCCGTGCCGATCACGTCCGCGGCCGTGGTGGGCTATCATCGGCATGGCCGCTCGATGGAAGGGTTCTGGGTCCGCGACAAGGTGAAAGCCCACGGCACGCAAAAGCGGATCGAGGGGGGGCTGCAACCGGGAATGCGTGTGGCAATCGTGGACGATGTGTTCACGAAGGGTCAGTCCGCCCTCAAGGCCGTGGAAGCCGTCCGCGAGTTCGGCTGCGAGGTTGTGCTGGTGCTAGCGATCGTCGATCGGCTGCACGGGGCACGCAAATTATTTCGCGAGCATGGCATTTCCGAATATCAGTCGGTCTTCACCATCCGCGAGATGGGCGTGAATGTGCCGGCCGACAGCGAGTAGAAAGTTGCACTCGCAACCCGGCGGTCTTTCGGCATAATGCTCATTCACCTACACGCTTTTTCCGACGGTTCACTATGGATGGCATGAACCCGTTGCGACTCGATCTCACGGCCAAGATCGCCCGACTTGTTGAGGAACGGGGCTGGAATCAGGAAGACTTTGCTCGCATCGCCAACCTGAATCGGCACACGGTTCGAGAGATCATCAAGAACGGTGCCGACCGCCGACTGCGAAACGCGACCATCAGTCAATGTGCGACCGCACTCGGACTGCACGTCAACGAACTACGCGATATGCCGCTGGAACGCCTGTTGCCACGGATGCACGGCAAGCAACTCCCCGAGGACGAAGGGGGCCTAAAAACACTTCGCGCACGTGGCACGGCCGAGTTGGTTGCCTGGCTCGAACGCAATCCGGAACGGGCAGCGCAGATCACGCCGGATGAGGCCGAAGAGTTGCTATCCATGCAGGGGCCGACGGGAGCACTGACCCGCATGGGCGTGGAACATTGCCTCGAACTCATTGAGCGAAAACGCCGGCTTGTGCGCAGGGTCTCCGCGATTGCCGACACGGATTATGCGGACCTGCTCGAACAATTCGTGGGCTTGCTGTTCGAGAAGGTGCAAGCGGGGAAGTGAGACATTGTCGCCTTTCGCTCCGCGTTAGGGCAGCCTTACTCTCAGGGAGGCTTTGTTTCATCCCGGTTAGCCTGCCGCGCACGTTCGCGGAGCGAGGGCGACAATTTCGTGATTGCTTGCACAAGGCTTGAGAGGGAGGGGTCTTGGTCGAGTCAGCCGAAACCCCTCGGCCCCGGCGCGGCCGACCGATTCTGATAATTCTCGGAATTGTGTAGACGCGAACGATCCGGCCTGATAAAATCTACTGAACATCTCTTCGCCAAACGGACCGCCATCATGCGGACGACCGTTGTCGTACTCATCCCTGCTCTACTCGCCGCCATCGGAGGTACTGCCGCCGGGACGTACTTTCGACCCAAAGCGCCCCCCCTAGCTTAACATCCGAGCCGATTCCGAACCTCACCATCCGCCATGCCGATCTTGAGTTGTGCGAAGTCTGGGAGACCGATCGGCACGAACACGTCGTTCACGTGACCAATCCTGGGGCAGAGCCGGTTAAAGTGACTTCCTGGCAGACTTCGTGCGATTGTCACAAAGTCGAACCAGAGAACGCCATAATACAGCCGGGCGAGACACTGCCAGTTCGGCTTACGTTGAACCTGATGCCTCGAATTTCAGAGTCTTGGACCGAAAAGCCACGTGGAATCTCGATTCAATTCAAGCCCCGCCATGCAAATGGTGCGGCAATGGATGGGTGGCAGATCGCGGGTACGGTGGTTCCGTTCTACCGGCTGATCGAAGAACCACGTTCCACGGAGTTGTCCGAACTTGCACAACCATTTTCGCCGCATTGGCAAAGCATTCGTTTTCTGATTCCGGTCCGCGAGGTCATCGCTCAGGCCGACTCACTCATTACGAGCGCGAAGGTCGTTGCACCGATCGATGGTCAAGTAACATATCGAGTCGAATTCCAGTGGCAGAACAAACTTGCATTGGTAAGCCACAACGCGTCCGTCCGCATTCAGGCTCGAAAGATGGATGGGTCGGCACTTCCCGAAATTGCCCTGCCGCACCGTCTCGATGTCATCGAGGATGTGCGAATGACACCACCGAGTCTTCTCATTCCGCTTCCAGCATCCGGCGAATGGGTATCGCAGCAACTCCAATTTCATTCGCTGAGTGAGCGGCACGTTGAACTCAAACCGATCGACGATTTACCTAAAGACTCGAATTTCACCGTCGAAATATCGGATGCCATTATCCGAGTACGCGTTCGAGGGACTCCCGAACGCATACCCTTGCAGCGAAAATTCCATGTCACAGTCGATTCATCAGGAAAGGTTTATCGACTGCCAGTGCTGGTTGTCGTTGGTTAGCCCAGTGAACGCCAGGAGCGTCTTCCATGAGCAGGTATGGACGACTTGATTTTGCCAGCTACATTCTCGCCGTTGCCGTGGAGGCTCTCTCGGTGTCCGGTATCGCGCACGGACAGCCCGACGAGGTTATTCAAGCTGTGGAGAAATCCTGGAGGGAACGAGAAGCGAAATTAGTGAACGTCCGCATGGAATGGAAAAAGACCATTACTCATTACAAGGGAAGCCGGACGGATGCCTTGGGATTCAAGACCAAATCGGGCGAAGCGTTTCCTCCCACGGACAGGGTTCTGAGCGAATCCTTCGTGCTTCTCGCCAAAGATCGCATGATTCGTTTCGAGCATGATGGCTATATTCTCGACGAGAAGAGAGAAGATTGGGGCGCAAGGAAGACAACGGCTATTTACGATGGCAAGGAGAATTTGGAGTACACCGATCAACCATCGGGTCAATTCAATGTTGCCACCCATCGCACATCAGGACCGCCGAACGAGCTTCGGCGGAGCGATTTGTTTGCTGTCGTGCAGTCAATACGTCCGGCTTCCAGCGAATTCGCGTTTGTCGATCTAGCTAGATATCACGCGACGGGGCGCTCCGCCAAGGTCAACAGTCGTGATTGCATCGAACTGGCACTGACCGCCAAGCTTGGATTTGGAGGAAGCCAACTCTGGGTCGATCCGAAGCGGGCATACGTGATCGTGCGGAAACAATCCCAGGCGCCAAACAAAGGCGCCGGGATGCTCACCGATCAAACGGACATCGAGTATCGGGAAGCGGCGCCCGGGCTCTGGATCGCATCGAGTTGGACGACGATGACAAGCGGGCGAACGATTCCCCTTCGCACCAAGGTCACCGCCATCGTCAAAACGATCGAACTCCCCGCCGATGTGCCGAAGAACCAGTTCAGCATGACGGCGCCGCCCAAGACGCTCGTGCATGAAGTCTCGCCGACCGGCGCCGAGGAATCCGTTTACATCGTCAAGCCCGACGGCTCCAAAGCGGACTTGAATCCCCGCGACAGACAGCGCTCGTATGCGGAGATGATGGGCACGGCGGCTTCGAACCAAACTTGGTGGAGTCGGAATCGACTTGCTGTCGCCATAGTCGGTGCAAGCGGGCTGGTTTTGGTTCTGATCTCACCACGCCTCCGCAAGGCGTGGCTCGCACGACGGAGGTCGAAGAATTCCGAAGGGCACATGGAATCGTGAAAGCATTCAAAACTTGGAAGCAATGTCGCCCCATTCAATGGAGGGGATGCCATGATCGGTCGCAATCGATTTCAGCTCGTAGTTTGTCTCTTGGCAGTGGCGACGTTTGTGACGATCGATCAGATTGTCTGTTCGGCGCCTGCACTGCCGCCAATCTGCGACAAGTGGTGCTCGCAGCGCGAGGGACCTTTCATCGGCAACCAGAACGGCTCACCCGACGACACAATATGTTTCAGGTACTCGGTCCCAACCTGCATCTCCTGCAATGGCACGGAGTCCGCGTACAGGTGCGAGGCCACCGATGCTCTGACGAACCGGATCTGTATCGTTGAGCTGATTGCAGAAGCACCCGGCACCATCAAAATCAAAAAGCGCTACTACCTACCCACGGAGGGCGATGAGTGCAGTCCATATTGCCAAGTGACCAATCCGGGATATCAGGCTCGAGTCAGGAGCGGGGTGATCGACCCCGATTTGGATGTGGAAATGGATAAGGAGATCTGCGACCTTCCGGTTGATGGGGATCCGCCCCCGCCCCCGCCCGCGTAGTAGTCGGGACGCGCTATCGAGAAGGCGACCATCCCTATCGTCAACCCTTGGATGAAATGAAGAATCAGCTTCGAGATCGGGAGAAAGTCCCATGGCGGCACCGGGCCGACACGGGACGTCAACACAATCGACGAGACGGCACTCGCACTGCGTTCACCCTTGTCGAACTCCTAGTGGTCATCGCGATCCTGGGATTGGCCATTGGCTTGCTCCTTGGTGCCATTCAGAAAACGCGATCAAGCGCCGCTCGCGCCCACTGCCAGAACAGCCTCTAGCAGATCGGGCTTGCCCTGCATCAATACCACGATTCGGTCGGCCACTTCCCGCCAGGCGTCAGCGGGGAGCGGCCGAGCGAGCCGATGCCGTTCGTTAGCTGGTGCGCCCGGTTGCTTTCCTACCTGGAACAGGAGACCTTGTGGAGCCAAGCCGTTCAGGTCTATAAGGAGGATCGCGATTTCCTCAACGTCCCGCCGCATACGGGTTTGAAAACGCCCGTCCGACACTTCTCGTGTCCCGCGGATGCCCGGGTTCGAACCGCCCAGCCCGTCGGCAAGCAGAAGGTCCTTCGCGCCTTCACGTCTTACTTAGGGGTCAACGGCTATGGTTCCCCCTACACAAACGGAGTTTTTTATCTCGATTCGCGAACCCCGCTGTCGGAGATAACGGATGGAACTTCCAATACGCTTGCCGTCGGCGAGCGGCCGCCGAGCCATGACTTGATTTT
This sequence comes from Gemmataceae bacterium, assembly GCA_009691845.1. GTDB lineage: Bacteria > Planctomycetota > Planctomycetia > Gemmatales > Gemmataceae > SIAJ01. The sequence continues at coordinate 12,213 of SIAJ01000059.1, read as the reverse complement.
CGGCTGGTGGTACGCAGGCTGGGGACAGGACAAGGACGGCGAGGGGGACATGCTCCTGGGCGCCCGCACCAAGAACCGCTCCGAATACGGTCGCGGCTGTCCGGATGGTCCATACGATTTCAAGCCAGGTTCCTTCGACAACCAGTGCGATGCCTTCCATTTCTGGTCGCCGCATTCCGGCGGGGCCAACTTCTTGTTCGCCGACGGTTCCGTTCGCTTCCTACGCTACTCGGCCAACCCCATCATGCCCGCACTTGTCAGCCGGGCTGGTGGCGAGGCCGCGACAATTCCCGATTAAGTACGGCAGAAAGTTACTTGCCCTGAGTGTAGCCGGCACACGAAAGGCGACAATTTAAGACGCTACCAGTGTGCAATCGGCCCGGCGGGAACGTGGATGTTCGCATCCATCGAATCCGAATCGACCCAGCCTGGGGGTGGCCCCTGCTCGCGCAGACGGGCGACCAGATCGTACAGCGATTGAGGTTTGTCCAGCATCACCAGGATTTGCTGGTTCGCCTTCCCAGCCCGCAGGGACTTGCAGTACCAGGCCGACATTTTGCGGAACTGGATGCACGCGGCCCATTCGCCACGCCAAGCGATGGTTCGGCGAAAGTGGTTCACCATGAAGTCGAGACGTTCGTCGTAAGTGCCACGCGGACCAGGCCTGCCCGTGGCCAACCAGCGATTCAGTTGGCGAAACATCCACGGATTCGCCAGTGCCCCACGGCCAATGGCGATGCCATCGCATCCCGTGGCACGCAACATGCGGTCGGCATCGCGAATGGAGCGCACGTCGCCATTGCCGATCACCGGGATGCGTTCGACCGCCTCGACGACCGATCGAATGCCGGCCAGGTTAACGGAACCGCTGAAACCCTGCTCGCGGGTGCGGCCATGAATCGTGATCGCGGCCACGCCGACGCGCTCGAACTCGCGGGCAAAGTACGGGGCGGAGAGATTGTCCGCATCCCAGCCGAGCCGCATTTTCACGGTGACCGGCACCTTCACGGCGGCGACGACTTTTGAAATCAGGTCGATCGTGGCACCGGTCGTGTCGCACATCATGGCCGCCCCGCCGCCGCCTTTCACGACCTTGCGGACCGGACAACCCATGTTGATGTCGATGATGGTTGCACCGTAAGCCTCGACCCACTTCGCACCCGCGATCAGGTCGTCCGGCGTGCCCGAAAAGATCTGCACGGCCCACGGCCGATCTTCGGGACAGGTGGCCAGCAGTTCCATCGTCTTCGAGGAGCCTTGCAGAATCGCCCGCGTGTTCACGAGGTCCGTCGTACACAGGCCGACGCCGCCGACATCGCGGATGGACATCCGGTAAGGCAGATTGGTGTAGCCGGCCAACGGAGCCAGCGTAAATCGAGACGCCAGTTCGATATTGCGGATGCACAAGGGCTGATCCCAGCCCGGCAAAAGCGGCGGTTCGGGGATCTCGGGGATCGGAGGAGCACTCGTCATGTACAGAAAAGAATAGGGTTCGCGGTCGAGGGAGGCGAATTAGTGGAATGGACCGTGGTCATCGTGTCAAGGCGAGGTACGGAAGAGCCAATAAACTATGTCACTCGTTCGTCCCGTACCCGTTCCCGTCCGGCAGCTTGCCGGGTAAGATAGAATGCATCCCACCTGGACGGAGTTCCTACATGACGTTTCACGCCGAATCCACAACTTCCCGTGCCCGTTTGTTGGCAGTTGCCCTGGGAATCGTTCTGGCAATCGTTGCCGGTGGTTCGCTGGCATTCTTCAATCCGTTTGCTTCAGGTGAGGTCGCTCAAGCTGAAGAAAAGGAACCCCAGCCCAAGCAAAAGGAAAAAAGCAAGGACGCGGACGACCCGGAACCGCCCCGTAAGCTTGCGAAAGCACCCGAACTGGACGGCGGAATCGCGTGGCTCAATACCGGCAAGCCGATTTCATTGAAAGACCTCAAGGGCAAAGTTGTCCTCCTCGATTTCTGGACACTGTGCTGCATCAACTGCATTCACATCATGCCCGACCTGGCCAAACTTGAGAAGAAGTACGCGAATGAACTCGTGGTGATCGGCGTGCATTCCGCGAAGTTCGAAAACGAGAAGAACTCCGAGTCGATCCGCAAAGCCATTTTGCGTTATGACCTCAAACACCCAGTCGTGAACGACGCCGAGCAGAAAATTTGGAACGCCTACGACTGCTCCTCCTGGCCAACGCTCGTATTGATCGATCCGGAGGGTAACTTCCTTGGCCAGACGACCGGCGAAGGAAAATACGATCTGCTGGATGCCGTCATCGGGAAAGTCGTTGCGGAGCACAAGAAGAAGAAGACGCTCGACGAGAAGCCGATGCGCTTCGACACGGCCAAATTTCGCGACAAGATCGATTCGCCGCTCTACTTCCCCGGCAAAGTTCACGCGGACGAAAAAGGCAAACGTCTCTTCATTGCTGACAGCACCAACCACCGGATCGTCATCACCGACCTGGAAGGCAACAAGATCGCCATCGCCGGCACGGGCACTCCGGGCAAGAAGAATGGTTCGTTTGCCGAAGCCCAGTTCGACGACCCACAAGGCATGGCCGTCAACGGCGACCTGCTGTACGTGGCCGACCGGAAGAATCATCTGATCCGCGAACTCGATTTGAAGGCCAAGACGGTGAAGACCATCGCGGGCAACGGCGAACAGGACCGAGACCGCGACACGGGCGGCCCAGCACTCGAACGCGGACTCAATAGTCCCTGGGCCCTCTACCTCGATGGCGATCGGCTCTTCATTGCCATGGCCGGACATCACCAGATTTGGACGTTCACTGTGAAAGAGAAAATGCTACTGCCCTTTGCGGGAACCGGGGCCGAACGGCTTCGCGATGGCCCGCACGAGGGAGTCGCCTGCTTTGCACAGCCGAGCGGGCTGACGAGTGACGGCAAGAACCTCTACGTGGCCGATTGCGAAGTGAGTGCGATCCGCAAGGTGCCGATGGATGGCCAGGGCCGCGTGACTACGCTCGTTGGCCGTGGCTTGTTCCATTTCGGCGATCGCGATGGGCCCGGAATGATCTCCGATCCCGACACACGCGAAGCGAAAGAAGCCAAGCTGCAACACGCCATCGGTGTGCAGTATCACGATGGCAAGGTGTATGTGGCCGACACGTACAACTCAAAGATCAAGGCCATCGACCTGAAGGACGGCACCGTCTCAACTTTTGCCGGCCATATCAAGGACGAGAAGAACCCCGTCTTCAACGAACCGGCCGGCCTCAGCTTGGCCAACGGCAAACTCTACGTGGCGGACACGAACGCCCACCGCATCCGCGTGATCGACCTGAAGACGAAAGAGGTGACCACGCTGGTGCTCAAGGGCGTTGAGCCGGTAGTGCTGAAGGAAGAGACGCCGAAGGACGAAAAGAAATAACCCTCAAGAAGTTTGAGAACCTAGCCATGAAATGGTCGATTCTGACGGCTTTCGTTGTCCTGGTATGCGCTTCATCGGTGCTTGCCCAGGGCACCAAAGCCAAGGACGCCGTCAAGAAGGTCTCGGCGAGTTTCGTGCCCGCCGAGGCCAAGCCGGGGCAGACGGTGACTCTCAAGATCGTCGTGGAACTGGCACCGGGATACCACACCTACCCGGTGAGTCAGCCGTCCCCGGAGGCGAAATTCTCGGCCAACAAGATCACGTTCCCGATCAGTGGCACGGTGGTGTTTGTTGGGGATATCGTCGATCCGGTTCAACCAAAAGTTAAGAAGCTGGAAGACTTCGAGTTGTACGTCTATCCGGGCGGCGGCACCTGGATCCGTAAGGCTGTGGTCTTACCGAATGCGAAGGCGGGAGCGGGTACTGCCAAGGTGCAATTCAAGCTGCTGGTCTGCGATGACGACAACTGTTTCCCACCGAAGACTATTGATCTGGAAGCAACACTCAAAGTTCTCGACGGACCCGGCGTGGTCATCGAATCTCGCTACAAGGACGAAGTCGAAAAGGCTGGTAAGAAGTAACGCCCCATACTAGAAGTGTAAGCAAGTAGTTTCGTGTCTTCTCGCTTACGCTTCGGCCTGCGTGAGTCGCCCACTCGGGCGAAGGGAGAGCCGATGACCCGAATCATTTTGGCGATTGTTTTTGCCATCGCACAAGTTTCGACCTTACAAGCTCAAGTACCTCCGCTACCACCGCCGCCGCCTCCGGCGGCAATCGCGCCGTCGAGTCCCTTCGCCCAGAAGTTCGAGTACGAGTTCGTCACCAAGCCACGCGGGACCGACGCATTCAAAAAGCTGCTCAAGGAACGTGGCAAGGACGGCTGGGAATACGTCGGCCTGATTCCGGATGGCGATGAACTGATCTTCAAGAAAGCTCAGTCCGGAGCCATGCCGATGCTCATTCCTGGCGTGGCAGTGCCTCCGGCCATCGGTATTCCGGGAGCCAGGCCTTTAGTTCCGCCTACGGGCCTGCCAGGCATCCCACCAATCAAAGACCTCAATCCACCGAAGTAGTGGCAACGCCGCGGCAGCAGTGGAGGAGGTCGGGCGGGTAATCTTGGCATGCCTCTGCCAAAGGCACTCGCTTCAAACATCGATCTCCAAATCGGCTCGACGACTCGTTACGCGATGGCCAGCAGTATGCAGATCAAATCGTTTGTGAGCTCAGATTCGAAAGTCGTTGATCACGCTCAATCCGCTGGACCACAGATGGATCGTGATCCGCACGCTGGCCCAAGGCACCAGCCGGCTCGAATTTATGGACTCGCTGGGAGCGAACGAAAAATACACCCTCCGGGTGAGATGAGGTATCGGGACTCAGAAACGGAGTAAGACGAGTCCGATCCAAATGGTATCATGTACTGGACCCGGATCGCCACGTGGCCATCCGGGTCCCGCCCGTTTCCCCCCGCTTCCGTGGATGGCTATGAAGCGCCTCTTCCTGTTTGTTCCGCTAATGCTTTGGCTGGGTGCGAGTTCGGAAGCATTCGGCCAGCGCGTTTCGTTTCAGGACGCGGTCGAATCGATTGAAGGTCGCATCGAGCCGGCAGAGGCAAGGCCGGGACAGACTGTTACTTACAAATTGATTGTTAAGCTCCGTCCACCGTTTTACACTCATCCCACTGTCCAGCCCGACCCTCGAAATGAGACGTCCAAGACTTCCATCGAACTGCCGACAACGGGAGACCTGATTTTCGTCGAACCGGTGATGGACCCCCCGAACTCGAAAACCAAGACGACTGCGATTGGCGCATTGACCTATTACCAGGATGGTGCGATCTGGGAATTCAAAGCGGTGGTCTCGCCGTTCGCTGCATTGGGTGAATCCAAGATCGCGCTGAAGAAATTCCGCCCCTTGATTTGCAAGGCTGACAAGAACGACGAGTTTTGTCTGTCGCCGCGAAACATTCCGGTTGAAGCCACTTTGAAGGTTGCCGGCGAGCGGGTCGACGTCGAGGAAAAGTATCGCGCCAAGGTCGAAGCCGAAATCGCCAGTCGCGCCAAGGTGCCGCTGCCGCCGGTCGAACCGAAACATCTGGTTCCTGTCGGGCCCAGCAACGAGAAAACGACGCCCAACTCTTCGCAGGCGATCAAACTCGCGGCGTCTCCTGACTACGAAAAGCAGTTGATGTCGGTACTCGATCATCCCGTTCCGCCAGAAGTAACGGTCGGCGGATCCCAGGGCACGGGCTTCGGCCGGTTCCTACTCACCGCAGCAATGTGGGGAATCATCACTCTGCTCACTCCCTGCGTATTCCCGATGGTTCCAATCACCGTCAGCGTTTTCTTGAAGCAGTCGGAGAAACAAGGAACCAATCCCGTTATCCAGGCCGCCGTCTATGCGCTGACTATTGTGGTCGTACTGGGTGTCTCGGCCATGATGCTCCTGGAAGTGTTCCGCTCACTCTCGATCAACCCGTGGATGAATGTCGGCCTCGGGCTTCTATTTGTTGTGTTCGCATTCAGCCTGTTCGGCATGTACGACATCACCGTCCCGACCAGTCTGGTGAATTTCACAGCGAATCGCGAAGGGGGAGGGTACGTCGGCACCGTATTCATGGGGTTAACATTCAGCCTGATTAGTTTTACTTGCGTGGCTCCATTCCTCGGTGGGTTTGCCGGCCTGTCTGCCTCCGGCAATTACAGCCGTATGCAACTCGCTTGCGGTGCGTTGATGTTTGCGGTTAGTTTCGCAGCCCCGTTCTTCCTGCTGGCTCTGTTTCCAACCCTCATGAAGAAGCTGCCCAAGAGCGGCGGCTGGCTGAACACCGTCAAAGTCGTGATGGGTTTCCTGGAATTTGCCGCCGCCTTGAAGTTCTTTCGCACTGCAGAGCTTCGCTGGCTCGATCAACCCGCCCTATTCTCCTACGACATCGTGCTCGGATTGTGGGTGGCAATTCTCGTCGCGCTCGGGCTCTACTTGCTTGGAGTCTATCGTTTGCCCCACGACCACGGCACGCTCGAACATCTCAGCCCGCCCCGAATGCTCTTTGGGATGTTCTCCCTCGCGATGGCGGTTTATCTGGTGCCCGCCATGTTCTCAACCGGCGAGTCACGCAACCGTCCTGGCGGGATCGTCTATTCATGGGTTGATGCCTTCCTCCTGCCGGAACTTGGCCAGCATCTCGAAGGCTCCGGAGATCTCAGACGCAGCCTGATCGCGGCTCAGGAAAACAACGAGTTGGTGTTCGTGGACTTTACGGGCGTGACCTGCACGAACTGCCGGCTGAACGAGAAATCGGTGTTTCCAAAACCCGAAGTACGCAACTTGCTCAAGCGATATCGGCTTGTTCAGCTCTACACGGACACGGTGCCGGAATCCATTTACGAATCGGCACCTGCTCTGGACAAGCGCGAGGACGATGCGAGCGTGAATCTCCGCTTCCAGCGCGATTATTTCCGGGACGAACGGCTGCCCCTCTACGCACTCCTCAAGCCGGAAGCTGGAGGAAAAGCCAACGTTGTCGCCGTTTATTTCGAAAGCAAAATCAACAACGAGGCCGCCTTCATCGAGTTCCTCAAGAATGGGCTGAAGTCGCGTGTAGGCGAAGCCCGAACCCCAGCCCCCTGATTGACGATGTAAGCCACGCCAATCGGGAGATTGGCGTTCCAAGTTTTGAGGTATCCCAACATGGCAAACACCCATTCCAAAGTCGCAATCGTAACCGGCGCCGCCAATCGGCGGCTTGGCTGGCACGTCGCGGAAGCATTGGCCGGTCGGGGTTATCGTCTGGTCCTGCCATCGCGGAAAGCGGGCACGGAAGCGGTCGAGCATTTTCGTTCTCGCGGTATCGAGGTGATCGCCCCTCAGGTTGATCTGACGAACGACCAGGCTGTGAAAGCGATGGTCGAAGAAACCGTCATGCGGTTCGGCCAGATCGATGTGCTGGCCACCTGTGCTGGTGCCTGGAATCGCAAGAAACTGGAAGAGACCACGGCCGCCGATGTCCGCGAGCATTTCGAGGCCAACACCGTCGCCACGTTCTTGTGTGTTCAGCAAGTAGGCCTGGCCATGGTGAAGCAGCCGAGCGGGGGCTGCATCGTCACTCTCGGCGACTGGGCGGTCAGTCGCCCGTACCTCGACTATGCGGGCTACTTCCCCTCGAAGGGGGCGATTCCGACGCTGTCGCGGTCGCTGGCTGTCGAACTCGGCACGAGAAATCCCGCCATTCGCGTGAATTGCATCCTGCCCGGCCCGGTGATGCTGCCTCCCGATCTTCCCGCCGAGGAACGCGAGCAGTCGATTCGTGGCACGCTCGTCAAGCGCGAAGGGAGCCCGCAGCACATCGCTCAAACCGTGCTGTTTTTCGTGGATAACGATTTCGTGAACGGCGTTTGCTTGCCGGTCGATGGCGGGCGATCCATTTATGCGGCGGACTCGCACTGAAAAACGGTCGGCACACGGAGTGTGCCGACTACGATAAACCACATGCATTTCACGCACGCGGATTCTGTGGCCGTCTTGATGAGCGGCGGGCTCGATAGTGCCATCCTGCTGGGTGCGGCCTTACAGACCTCGGCCAAGGTCTTTCCCCTTTACGTTCGCTGTGGCCTGCACTGGGAAGCCGTCGAATTGAAACACACTCGGCGGTTCCTCGTAGCTCTCGAACGGCCAGCCCTTCAGCCGTTAACGATTCTCGATGTGCCGGTGTCCGACCTGGATGCGAATCACTGGAGCGTCACCGGCTGCAACGTGCCGGGTGCGGACACGCCGGACGAAGCGGTTTTTCTGCCCGGCCGCAACGTGCTGCTGTTGACCAAGTCGATGCTCTGGTGCCATCTGCACGGTGTGTCGGCCGTGGCACTGGGCGTTCTTGGCTCGAATCCGTTCCCCGATGCGACGCCTGGTTTCTTCTCCGCTTGCGAGGCCCTCGTTAATCGAGCGGTTGGCGGGTCGGTTCGGATCTGGACCCCATTCGTCCAAATGCACAAAACGGATGTGATGCATCTTGGTCGCGAACTCCCCCTCCAGTACAGTTTTTCTTGCATCAGTCCCGTCGATGAACGACATTGCGGCCAGTGCAACAAGTGCCAGGAACGACGCAATGCCTTTCGAGATGCGGGCATGATCGATCTCTCGGCCTACTCAAATTAAAGAACTTCGACCGAATCCATTACCGCCTGGGGGCATGGGAGGTAAAGATTGGGTCGTGGAGTCCGCTACCGCTCACGTATCGAAAACCAAGAGCACGCGTCTATTCGGGCTCGACCAGGCCCGCGCCGTGGCGATTCTCCCCATGATGGTGTTCCATTTCGCGCCGGGCGTGTTCATCCAGCTTCCGAAGTTGATGCCGCTTTGCTGATCCGGTGCTCCGGTTCGGGCGATCCGCGACGCCAATGCTCGTCGCGGTATTTGGCATCACGGTTGGCTTCGTGTTCTTGCCGAGGTTCCTTCGCGGTGAAGCGGCCGGCACTTCGCGCCGGCTTTAGCGTCGGGCACTTCTTGTTCTGTTCTGCTCGGTCCTCATCACCGTGCCGCAATGGATTCGTCCGTCCGTGCGTGACAATTCCACGACCTGGGAATCGGCCTTCGCTCTCTATTCCGTTTTGCTCTTTTATGCACTGGCTCTCGCGCTCTTACCGTTCTGGCTCCGCTGGCTCGTTCGCTCGTCGGCACGGTCGGCTATCAACAGTGGCCGAGAGGCGAACATTTACTCTCCGAATTCGTCCGCATGTGGTTGCTCTCGGGTGATTACGGATACCTTCAGTTCACGGGAACAACCCTCCTGGCCGTGCCCATTGGACTGCGTTTGCGCGAGTTGCACAGTGCTGGCCGCGAAGGACCCTATCTGTGGAAATTGCTCATCGGCGGATGCCTGCTCTCTGCGTTCGGGGCGGCCTGGGCTGGTCCCTCGGCGAATACGATCTGCCCCGCATCATTGCCGGCGAAATGATAATTCCACCGCGGGCGTGGTACTTCCTGCACTTCGGAGCACTGGCCGTCGTCACACTCGCGGCACTGGAATTCCTGAGTAGCTCGTTCTTTACACCGGTCACTTATTCGTGTTGCCGTTTCTCGAAGTCCTGGATCATTTCACTTCGCTGACAGGCTTGAAACGAGTCTTGGTGGCCTTTGTGCCGTTCCTGATCTTCTGCGTACTGGTCGTCTACGGGCAGCATCAGCTCAAGGCGAGTGTTACTTGACGTGGAGGCAGTCTTTGCCACTTCCCTCTTGGGGAACGGGGAGTAAACGCCCTGCCAGCATCTGGTGAAAGTGATGCCCGCCTGCTTCGCGTTTCACACTGAAGCGTCCAACGGTGTACGAGCGACTATTTAATCCGTGTTGCACTTCCTCGCAGATGCCAACGTCTTCGATTTGAACCTGATGAGCGACGGATACGCTTTGATCGATGAAATCGTCTGGCGTGCCCTCCGCGAAGAAGTAGTCGAAGATCACCTTGCAGCGATTGGGGCCCAGCGGCAGCACGAGATTCGTATCCATCACGCCCGAATACGCATTCAGCATGAAGTTCGGAAACATCCACCAGTATGCGGCCTCGGTGCCGGTCCGCGTTCGCGTGGCCGGGTCGTTCGGATCGCCGGGCTTCATCGGGCTGGTTTGCACGCTGCAGTTCGCGTGCAACGTGGTCTTGTAGCCGCTGTAATCCAACACGCCTGCGAGTGCGGGGTGTACGGTGTTCACGTGATAGCCGCCGTCGAGATAGTTATCGACGTACACCTTCCAGTTGCAGGCCAGTTCGTATTGGACACGGCGGGCGAATCGTAAACTCTCCAACTTCCCTGCCGACCACGCGGGCATTGGCGTGAGAAACGCTTCTAACGATTGTTGAGGCGAATCGAGATGTACCCAAACGAATGGGCCCCAGGTCGCAACAGCCAGCGGCACCAATCCGTTATCTTCCTTCTGAAACTCGGCCACGCCGTCGAACTCCGGCGTGCCACGCAGCTTGCCGGCCAGGTCGTAGGTCCAGCCATGGTAGCGACAACGAAGCTTGGTCACGATTCCGCATGGCTCGTTCAAGAGCGGGGCCGCCCGATGCCGGCAGACGTTGAAGAACGCCCGCAGCACGCTGTCCTCGCCGCGAACGACGAGAACTGGTTCGCCGGCGATGTCGGCCGTGAGGAACGCCCCCGGCTTCGCGACTTGTTCCAGGCGGCCGACCATTTGCCAGCTTGAACCGAAGATGGCAGTACGCTCCAGGTCGGCGATATCGGGCGACATGTACCAAGTATTCGGAATCGTGCGGGCCGAGGCGAGCGGCTTTGTCGCGTCGAATCGACGCAGTTCGTCGGCAAGCGAGAGTCGCATCAGTCCTCCTTCGGAACGCTGGCTTCGGGCGTTGGTTCGGCTGGTGGGCCACGGCGCAAGGCTTTCGAGAGGCCCCAGCCGGCGGCGATCGCGACCACCACGAGCAGCCCGCCCATCGTGGCCATCACGGCATCCCGGCGATCGCACTCGAACAGCCCACGCGGTTCATCGTCGGGTTTCCTCTCGGCCGGTTCCGGCAACGCGACGGACACGCGTTCCACAGCGATGGTCGCGACGACGGGCACCTCGCTTGCTGGCCTTAGCGGCCGGTGAGTTTTCGATTCGGGTTTCTTTCCCGTTGTTTCCAGCTTGCCAACGCGGATGTTGGCGGAGCCAAGTGCCGGCTTCTCTGCCTCGTCGTGGTGTCCCTTGTTCAAGAATTGCTGATAGGCAGGTGAGACGGCAGGTGCGGGCCGCGGGGCCGGGATGTTCTTCAGGAAGATGTTCAGCGCCTGGGCACCCTTTAATGGCGTGGCATATCGCTGGGCCGGGTCTTTTGCCAGCATCCAGTTCATCACGTGTTGCAAACCGTCTGGCACGGGCGTGAGCAAATCGGCCAGCGGTTTGGGCGGCTCAGTGGCATGGCGCATGACCTGGTTCAAGACGCTCTGGTCCGGGAATGGGGTCTGTCCCGTGAGTGCCTGATAGAGCACGCAGCCCAGCGAGTAGATGTCGCAACGAATATCGGCCGTGCGGGCACTACGTGCCTGTTCCGGCGCCAGGTATTCCGACGTGCCGATCAGTACGCCATCGGTGGTGAGTTGCGATGGATCTTCAACGGGCGAAGTTTTGGTCTCGTCAAACACCGCTTTTCCCAGGCCAATATCGAGAATCTTGACCACCCACTCGGCTGGCCCATCTCCCAAGAGCATCAGATTGCCTGGATTCAAATCGCGGTGAATCATGCCTCGTTCGTGGATCTGCTGCAAGCCGATCATGGCCTGATTGACGATTCTGACGGCTTCCAGTGGCGGCAACCTCTTCAATCGTTCGAGCACTTCTTCGAGTGTCTCGCCGTCGAGATATTCGAGCACGAAGTAGTTCGTGTTCCGCGCTTCGCCGACGTGGAAGGCCCGCACCACGTTCGGGTGGTCGAGTTGCGTGAGCAGGCGGGCCTCGCGGCGAAAGCGGGCCAGCACTTCGGCATCCTTGGCCTTGGAGGATGGCAGCACCTTGATCGCGACGATCTGCCCCGTTTCATGAACTGCCTTGTACACGCCTGCCAAACGTCCCTTGGCAATCAACTCCAGAATGCGATAGGGGCCAAGAAAGAAGCCATCCGTGTGGCCACGCGACAGAAGCGCGGCCTGATACTCCGTAAGCTTCTTCCCCGCGATCAACGAGCGGCGAAAGGTGTCCAGATTGTTCGTTTCCTTCGTGGCGGACTGCAACTCTTCCGCGCTCAGCAGCCGCGAACGGATGATGAGATCGGAGAACTCCTTGACGGTGCTCGGAGCGGACGCCATTTATTTCCCCTCGCGTTCTTTACGAA
>SIAJ01000058.1 GCA_009691845.1 Gemmataceae bacterium | reverse complement strand
GCTCAAAGAAATCGAGGTCGAACAAAGAAGCAGGCTGTAAACTCACGATGGCCTCCCTGGCGTGGAAAAAGGACTTATAGATAAGCCTTTAGACGACAGTGGAGGCCTTTGTTATCAATTCAGGTGAATAATCTGGGCTAGACTCCTCCACAAGAAACTTGTCCAGTGCCGGGTCGCGTCGCCGGTGCTGCAGCACCACAGCCAGCCGGTCTCGGTGGCGTGTCGCACGCCGGCGTCAAGACATTGTGGAAAACGGACTCATCGGCTGGGCCGCTTCTCCCCATCCGGTTCGTTACTCCAAAGCGAACTGCAAAACTCCTGTATGACGGACATGAGTGGGTCATCCAACCGAGAAAGCCTGTTCCGTTTTCGATTGATTCCAAAGGACTTTGCCGCACCGACGGAGCACTGGCTCGATGTCTCAGAGTTCCTTAATTTGTTTTCCTTCTGCATGTTCGACCCAAGTCCGAAGTAAGCTTGACAGTTCTCGCACCTCACGAACGCCCAGGGGCGACAAAGACGACTTCGCTTCGGCAAAACGCGACTCCGTCGCCAGGTCGATCAATTCTTTCCCCTTGCGGGTCAGGCCGACCACGACCCCACGACGATCTTCCAGATCTGCTTCACGTCGAATGAGTCCCGCCTCCTCCAGGCGATCGAGCCGATTCGTCATCCCGCCGCTGGAGAGCATCACGCTTTCCATGAGTTGCGTGGGGGTGAGCTTCCCGCGACGGCGCATCGTGGCCAGGATGTCGAACTGCCCCAGCGAGAGTTCGTGCTTGGCCAGTGCCTCGTTCACGCTGCGTTCGAGATACTGAGCCAGGACGAGCACGCGGCCAACGACCTCCAGCGGTCCGGGATCCAGGTCGGGGCGAACCTCGCGCCACTTCTCGTTCATGCGGTCGATGATGTCCATGATGGTCAGGCTACTGCCAAGTACCTTCACGTCAAGTATCTTGACGTGAAGGTACTTTCCGGATAACGTATTGGAAATCAACACGTTTAGCGTGCGACTCAACGGGTCGCCGCCGGGAGGCTTTCCATGAAAGAGATTCGCATCGGCAATACGGTCGAGCAGTGCGTCGAGCGTTCGGACTATCCGCCGGAACGCATCAAGCAGATTCTTGCCAACGAGACCATCGCCGTCCTCGGCTACGGTGTGCAGGGCAAGGGCCAGTCGCTCAACATGCGCGACAATGGCTTGAGCGTCATCATCGGCCTGCGTGAAGGCTCCAAAGGTTGGCAGCAAGCCCAAGAGGATGGCTGGGTGCCGGGCAAGACCCTGTTCCCGCTAGAAGAAGCGGCGAAGCGCGGTACGGTCATTCAGTACCTGCTCTCCGATGCGGGGCAGAAGGATTTCTGGCCAAAGCTGAAGCCGCTGCTGACCAAGGGAAAGGCCCTTTACTTCTCGCATGGCTTCTCGATCGTGTTCAGCGATCAGACCGGCGTGATTCCACCGAATGACATCGACGTGATTCTGTGTGCCCCGAAGGGATCGGGGACCACGGTTCGCCGGCACTTTCTCGAAGGCAAGGGCATCAATTCAAGCTGGGCGGTTCAGCAGGATGCGACGGGCCGAGCGAAAGATCGCTGCCTCGCGCTCGGCATCGCCATCGGTTCCGGCTACTTATTCGAGACCACATTCCGCAAGGAAGTGATCAGCGATCTGACCGGCGAACGCGGCGTGCTGATGGGGGCCATCTATGGCCTTTGGCTGGCCCAGTACGAAGTGCTGCGAGCGCACGGGCACAGCCCGCAAGAGGCGTTCAACGAAACGGTCGAAGAGGCAACGCAAAGTCTGTACCCTCTCATCGCCGAGAAGGGCATGGACTGGATGTACGCCAACTGCTCGACGACTGCCCAGCGCGGCGCGCTCGACTGGTTCAAGAAATTCCGCGATGCCAGCAAGCCGGTGTTCGAGGACCTCTACAAGTCTGTGGAGACCGGAGAAGAAACGCGGCGAACGCTCGAAGCGAACAGTCGGCCCGACTATCGCCAGCAACTTGAGAAGGAACTCAAGGAAATCGCCGACAGCGAAATGTGGGTCGCCGGTAAGGCCGTTCGCAATTTGCGGCCTGAGCAGCAGGGGTGATAGAAGCGAATGCGAAATGAAAAATGCCAAATGCGTGGCTCAGCCATTTGGCATTTTTCATTTCTTGTACGGTACGCTGGGCGCGACCGAAGACCCAGATTCGGGCGGTTCAAGGGCAATGCGTTCCACGACCGACCGAATGAAGTCCGCGATTCCGAAGACGGAGAGAATCGCCCCGATCGCCGCGAGGAGCAGCGAGTCCGTGGCAATTGGTCTGGCTCCGAGTGCGAGTATGCTGCCGCAGCCTGCGATGAACAATAGCCAGGCGACGGGCGCTCGGCCAAGTTGATATTCCTTCCGACCGCGAGCGAGCGTTCGCCACAGCCCGAAGAGAATGAGCAGCACGCACGCCCAGGGCAGTGGCCAGCACCAAACGCCCTCCTTCCAGCTTCCACGATCAATCGCGTCCTTCCACTCGTTGAGAAGTTGGCCCCAGTCGCCGCCTGACCACGGTTGTGGCCACTCGCCCCGAATCAATTTCGCCGCGATCAGCCCGGCGATCGGCACACCAACCGTGATTCCCAGGAGCTTGAATCGATCGCTCCGTTTCTCCGTTACACCCAAGTAGCCGACAAAGTACGCCAGCAGGGTGACCGCGATCATCAGGTGAGACATGCGTTCGCTGGAAATCGTGTCTTCCGCTGTCGGCAAGCCATAGCCGTACCAGGCGAAGAGAGAAACTCCGGCCGAGAGCAGCAGTACGACCAGCCAAGGTGGGTTTCCTTGACGCCCTTGCCGAGTTGCTGCGATCATGCCGATCCAAAGCGTGACCAGAAGAGACGCATCCGTTCCGCGTTCGAGAAAGGCAACTCGGTTTGGTTCGGTCGGATCCAGATAACGAAACAAGATAAGCGTGGCGAGTGCCGCGATGTAGCTATGAAATCGCCAAGAGCCATAGCAGACGGCTGCGATCGCCGCCAGCGTAGGAATGATTTTCGATGCGGAGAGTTCGCCGCCGAGATTGCCGGGCCGAGAGATCGCCAGCCAGGCGAGCACTCCGCCCAGGGCGATCATGGCAACAAGCGGCGTGCGGTCAGTGTGCCGGTCGTTCATGCATCTGGGCCCCGTGTCGATCTTCACCATTAGGTTATTCGTTCGGGAAGGGATTGGATTAAAGAGTCGCCATAGTAGTCGGCACACGGAGTGTGCCGACTACTATTGAAGAGCAGCCACCAGAAGAAGGTTGCGGACCTCCCGAGTACCAATCACTTGGAGACCACCCCTGTCTACCGAACTTCCCTCCCGGACCGACCCGCACCCAGCACTCGCATCGTGACACGAGAACGATCCGGTTCATTGGTCGCCCGACGCTCACGGCCTGGATTGTGACTCGCCATACGGATGTGACGGCCACGAATCGCGTTTGAGTGCTGACCGCGTCAAGTTGCTTGTCCATTTCCGCGCTGCAGGGAGGTGATCCCACGCCGGCGACGGACTAACTGCGTATCACCAGCGAGATGATGCTAATGAAGGATTGGGCGGAAGATCATCGACTTTGCATACTGGGAAATCGCGGCTTCACGCCGAACTTGGCCCGGATCGAATTGGAACTGTCTTTGCGAGCACTCAGGGCCCGAGATCCGAAGCTGGAACTCGACCCGGAAAAGCTGCCCGTCCGCAAATGCGATAGTCTCGCGTTCCGAGGCTTCGCGAGGTTGCCAGTACGGGCCGGGCAATTGTAGTAGGGCGTGCTTCTGTGCCGATTACGCTGGAGCCATCTACGCAGGCCGCGCGCCCCGGAATGCCATGAGCACGTCGTGCAAATCATCCGATATGCCTACCTCGTCATCGAGGAAATCCTTCAACCAGATAAAATGGTTCTTCTGGGCCATCGCCACAAGCGGGAGAAGGTCGCGAAGTCGGATCCGCACACTGGGAATAGGTGGGTCGTAGCCGTCCAAGTCTTCCTCGGAGCCTGCGAATAATCGTAGATGTGGGGCCATGCTTCACCTCCGTACCAGGCACTCGGCTTACAGGGGTTCGCCCGCTTGATGAGAGGAGCCGGTGCCGATCGTCCCCGAATTTTTGTCGATGAGGGGCGGACGCCCACGGACCATCGACCTGAGTTCATCGGCCTTCGCGATGACGGGACTCCACGAATCTTGCTCCACTTCTCGGGACCGGAATTGTTGAGCGTTAAGCTGTGACGACGGGGCAATATCAACGAGAAAATCATGCCGACAACGATTGCTGTACTAGGGGATGGTGCGTGGGGAACCGCCGTCGCAATCCTCCTATCCCGCAAAGCCGACCACCGGGTGCGTCTGTGGAGTGCAAGGCCGGAGAACGCAGCCGAACTCCTGGCGAAGCGAGAGAATCGCAAGTATCTGCCGGGCGTTCCTTTACCGGAACAATTGGAACTTACTGGCGATCCCGCGGCAGCCATTCGAGACGCGGATCTCTGGGTGACTGCCATTCCAACGGTCCATCTTCGAGCAACACTCGAGCGATTTCGGCACCAGTGTCCGGCAACCATCCCCATTGTGAGTCTCACCAAAGGGATCGAGATTGCGACTTTTCAGCGACCCTCCACAATCATTTCGGAAATACTCGGGACCGGAAGCGTGTTGGCACTGAGCGGTCCTTCGCACGCGGAGGAGGTCAGTCGCAACATGCCAACGTCTGTTGTGATCGCAGGCAGCGATCGTGCACTGACGACGTGGGCTCAACGCTGTTTCGCGGCCGACTGTTTTCGAGTCTATACGAATCCCGATCTGCTTGGGGTCGAGTTAGCGGGAGCCCTCAAGAACGTGATGGGCGTCGCAGCCGGGATTTGCGACGGACTCGGTTTCGGCGACAACGCCAAGTCGGCACTGCTGACGCGGGCACTCGTGGAGATGACCCGCTTCGGGCTAGCGATGGGTGCTGAGCACGACACCTTTCAGGGCCTGGCCGGCATGGGCGATCTGATCACGACCTGCTTCAGCCCGCATGGTCGCAATCGACGCGTGGGCGAGCGGCTAGGACGTGGCGAAACCCTCGACGCGATTCTCGCAAGTTCCACGGCCGTTGCCGAGGGTGTCACGACTGCGAAGAGTGTGTACGAACGAATTCATTTGATCGGGCTACACATGCCAATTGCGACGAGTGTTTACCGCGTCCTCTATGAGGGCCTTTCGCCAAAGAAAGGTGTGACCGAACTTCTCTCTCGAGACTCCGGCAGCGAACGCGTTTAGTGGGACAGGCCTCCCGGCCTATCGGACTTCTGACAGGCCAGATGGCATCGCTCGGCCAATCGCCGTTGGCCGCCGGGAGCTGTCGAATGAGGGCCCCTCCCGTCTCGAATCCGCGTTCATGCTGGAACTCCGCACGAGTCATCGATTTGCCAAGTACTGGCACGCCAAGTGCGGACAACCTGGAATTGTTACAAGCGGTTCAAATTACTGTGGAACAAAAATCGCGGATGAATCCGCAGCCGAAAGTGGAAAATTGGTTAGTAGTCGGCGGGAAGTAGTCAGCCGGCTACGGGGGAGGATTTTGTTCGTCCAGATTGGCGACGGCGTATCTCGAACCGAAAAAAGTGATCGGTCCCTACCTTGCAGTTCCTGCGTCGAACAGCGTCACCTCGTCTATGTACAACTGCACGTCCTTGTCGCCGGACGGCTTGACGAAGAAGAACAGGTCATCCGCCTTGTGCCCGGCGGCAAATGGCGTGTTTTTGCCGTCATTACGCTTGGCGTCGTTCGTGAAATCGAGGATCGCCCACTGCCACGTTGCCTCCTTCAGCCCCTTCAATTGGATGTGCCGGTTATCGCCGTCGGTGGCGTCAAACACTTGCACCGTCATGTCGGTTGTACCGGACAGGTGATAGCGGAAACGTAACTTCGTGTGCGAACCGACTGGCCGTGGTGGCTTGATCTCCAGTCGGATCCACTTGCCCTTCGTCGCCTTCTGAGGCACCGCCTGGGCCACGCCCCAGTACGAATCGTCCGGTGCGCCCTTGGTCTTCGTCACGATCTCGAACTCGCCCGGCCAATATTTCGGCTTGCTCTTCGCATCAATCCCCGTGTCGAATGCGGCGAGAAAGATCACGCGGTTCGGGAACGGCTCCTTTTCTTTCGGCATGTCCGGGTCGTCGTCGAAGAAGAGGACGTCGTCGAGAAACAGTTCGTAATCCTTGCCGTCCTTCGGCTTGCCGACGAACACCTTCAGGTCATCCATTCGCTCACCCTTCTGAAACGCCTTCTCGCTGCCATTGTTGCGGGCCGCGTCGCGTGTGAAGTTGAGCGTCACTTCCGACCACTTGCCCTCCGTGAGTCCAGAGACGCGAATGTGGTTGTTATCCTCGACCGACAGGCTGAAGTGCTGGAATGTGGCGTCGGTCCCGCCTTTCAAAAAATAGCGGCAATACATCTTGTTCGATTTACCCATCATCGGACCAGGCACCGGGTTGATTCCGGTCATCAGGCCAGCGAAGTTGCCGTAGGGTTTTTCCTTCACGCCCAACGCGGTTGCGTTGCCGGGATACACGGAAATGTTCTTCGACTCGGTTGGGCCGAACCAAGCATAGTCCGGTGTCGGCGCCTCGAAGTCGCACGCGGCCCAGATGCGATGCGGGAAGTGGGCCGGCCGCGTTTCGTCCGGCTTCGCAGTGCCACGCTTTGCTGGAGGTGGTTCGGGCTTGGTCTTGCTCACCTCGTCGACAAACGCCCGCGTTTCCTTGATCACTTCTTCCGTGATGCGCATGTGCCCCTTCTTCTCGTACTGCACGAACCGATGTGGAGCCTTTGCCTTGGCGAGTGCCTCGGCCATGTTCTGAGCCTGCTTGATCGGCACCGAACCGTCGTTATCCGAATGCAGAATCAGAATCGGTTTGCTCTTCGCAGTGATGTGCCGGATCGGCGAAGCGAGCCGACGGGCTTCGAGTTGATCGCCGGTCGCGGGCTTCCAGAGATTGCCCCACGACAGTTCTTCCAGGTCGTACGGGCCCGACAAACTGATCACGCCGCGAATGTCGTTGGAAGACTTCTCCCATCCGCCCGTTCTGGCGAACGCTCCCTCGCCGAGCGTGGCCGCGAGCGACACGAGATGCCCGCCTGCGGA
Organism: Gemmataceae bacterium; assembly: GCA_009691845.1. Taxonomy (GTDB): domain Bacteria; phylum Planctomycetota; class Planctomycetia; order Gemmatales; family Gemmataceae; genus SIAJ01. Next base: position 28,984 of record SIAJ01000058.1, on the reverse strand, counting down.
CATCCCGATCAGAAAGATCCGCTCCTTGTCGATCGGGTACGTATTCGCGTTGGCGTGAACCCAGCGGATCGCACATTGCAAATCCTGATAGCAAGCCGGCGGCGGCGAGCAGGCGACCAGTCGATAGTCGATGGTCATCGCGAAGAAGCCGAGCCCGGCCCACTGCTCGACATTGATGGCCCCCTCGCCGGGATCGTTGCGATGGCTCGCGACCCAGCGCCCGCCGTGGACCGAGAGAATCACGGGGAACGGCCCCTTGCCCTCGGGATAGGCCACATCGGCCAGCAACGCGGCCCCGTGTACTTTGCCGTAGACCACGTCCTTCTTGACGACGATCTTGGCCGGCTGAGCGCTGGCGAATCCACAGAGGGCCAACCCAAGCAAGACGGTAAGTTTGAAGTGACTCATCGAAGCACCCTCGAATCAAGAAGACTGTCCACTGCTTACACAAAAAACATCTTGACCACGGATTTTTCTTCCGCTTCTCAGGTCAACTCTTCTTCTCAATGCACCACAGGTTCTTGAAAGACCGGATGAAGATCTGGCCGTTGGAAATCACGATCGAAGAGTTGGTTTGTTCCCCAGGCAATAGGTTGATCGCCAGCAATTCGTACTTGGGCTTGGCGGCGAGGACGAGCGTTTCGCCGTTGCGCATGAGTAGATAAATTCGACCATCGGCGTGGACCATCGAACCCCACGTGGTTCCCTTGGGACGAGGCACCTCCGTCCACAAATCCTTGCCGGTCGTCAATTCGTAACAGTGCGGCACCGCGTTCTCGTCGATCATGTAGGCATGTTCGCCGACGATGATTCCCGATCCGACACGCTGCGTTGCGGGCTTCTTGTGCAGCCAGAGGCGATCCTTGGTGATGTCCCCTGAGCCGCCGATCTTCACCGCAATCGAGTCGCCACCGAAGCCGGACATGCCGACCACGACGCCGTTACCGAACAGTGGCGACGTGTAAACGTAGCTGGTCAGCCCCGCACATTGCCAAAGTTGCTTGCCGGCCTTCGGGTCGAAACCCTTCAGGTGCGGGCCGACGCCGAGAAGGAGTTGATCCTTTCCGTCCACCTTGGTGATGATCGGCGTACCCCATGAGCCTTCTTTCTCATCGTGCTCCCAGACCGTCTTGCCGGTCTTCTTGTCCACGGCCAGCAGGAAATTGCGATCCTTCGGGTTCTTGTTCGGCCCGCACCACAGGATCGCGAGGTCACCATGAAGTACCGGCGATGCTCCGCTGCCGAATTCGTGTTCCCACTTGCCCAGGTCGGTTCGCTTCCAGAGTTCCTTGCCATCGAAGTCGTAACAGTACATCCCGGCCGAACCGAAACTGACGACGACCCGTTCGCCGTCAGTCGTCGGCGAGGCATTCGCATACCATGTGTCGGCCCAGTTCCGCTCCTTGTCCGAGTAGGCAACGTCTTTCTGCCAACGCAGCTTGCCATCGGCTCGTGCGAAGCAGAGCAGGGTTCGTTCGCTGCCACCCTTGTTGGCCTGGGTGACGAAAATGTTGTCGCCGCAGACGATCGGCGTCGAGTTGCCCTGATTCGCCAGCGGCACCTTCCACTTCACGTTTTCCTTGCTGCTCCAGGCGAGCAAGACGTTCGTCTCTTCGCAATAACCCTGCCCGGTCGGGCCACGCCACGCGGGCCAGTCGGCCGCCACGCCGATGCCACCGACGATCAAGAGGACTAACACGGGAGCGGTCCGTTTCATGAGTGTCTCCAAGTGAGTTGCAGTTTGAAGCGAGTTCGACTCACATGGGCCAGGTAGGTCCGTCCGGTATACCGCGGCCGGTGGCCGAGTGCCAGTACTAACTTCAACCGGTTTCTACCCAGGCGACTACGAACCCTCACGCCGTGGGCCGCAGCGGCAACGCTCGCCTGATCGCGAGTGCTTGGAGCACTGCGAGGACTTCGTGCCACCTTGGCTCGGCCTGCGACCGCGCCGCCTGTAGCGTTCCGTGGCCAGGGCGAATTCCAGCTGGTCGGGGGGTGAGTTCATTGCCTGGCAAGTCGAATGCAGCGGGGAGTTCGTGGAAGTAAAGCATGGCAACGCCTTCTAAAAGAGGAAAGGACCGGGCGGGGGATTGGTAACCTCAAACGGCCGGCCCCCCCGCCCGACATGGGGAAGGGCTCAAGTTGATTCAGTGTCCCATGATCACGAATCCATTCATTCATGGATTGTGATCATGTGTTCAGAAAGAGAGATAGCGCGAAGTCGCCAAATGTGAACACGACTTTGCCAAGATTTCCAAAAACGTTTGGCAGCCTGAGTTCGGATGAGTTCATGGGAAAGGTTCCGGGTTAATGTGGATCCCCGGGCGCGTTGCCGGTGCCTCGGCCGTGCCACGTTCCAAACGTTGGACAATATGCTCGTCGAGGTCCGTTCGTGCCTATTCCAGACATGGCCCATGGCCCGGCCGGTACAGACGATTCGCGTTCGCCACGCCCGGTTGTCCTTCCGGCAAGTACCGCATCTTCCTGGAGCAAGCGTGGGCCACGGAACCAGCCGTGCGAAGCCGATTTGATCTCTCCGTAGTCGCACTCGTAAGAGTGCCGAAGTGACGAGCGTTTGGTTAAGTCTCTCGCGTTCTTACGAACGCGGCTACGTGAGGTGATAAGACATCAGGCATGACGCCGCCGCTTGTTCTCATCAACGCCGTCGGGCTTACGCCGCGACTTCTTGCTCACGCACCTCGCCTGTCCGCTCTTGGCTGGCACATGCCGATGCGGGACATTGTTCCTTCGGTCACCATGTCCGCCCAGGCAACGTTGCTCACGGGTCAACCGGTTGAGAAGCACGGCATCGTCGGCAACGGTTGGCTGTTCCGCGACACCAACGAAATCCGCTTCTGGCAGCAATCGAATCGCCTGATCCAGGCGGAACCGCTTTACGCCACCGCTCGACGCCGAGCCGCCGAAAAGGGCCGATCGTTCAAGAGTGCCAAGCTCTTTTGGTGGTTCAACCAAGGGGCCGACGTCGATATTTCGATCACGCCCAAGCCGCACTATGCCATCGACGGCAACAAGGTGTTCGGCATCACCGGCAACCCGGAAGGCTACACGGACGAACTCGAACGCAAGCTCGGCTCGTTTCCGTTTCACACCTTCTGGGGCCCGATGGCCGGCCTGCCTTGCACGAAGTGGATCGCCCGTTGTGCGGCCGAGGTCTTGTCCGACCAACGGCCCGACCTTTCGCTCGTCTACCTGCCGCACCTCGACTACGATCCGCAACGCTTCGGTCCAGCCGGCTGCAACATGCCCAAACTTGTGAAGCAACTCGACGATGCCTGCGAACCGCTGCTGGTTGCCGCCAAGAAAGCCGGTGCTCGCGTTTGGGTCGTCAGCGAATATGGCCACTGCGACGTCTCAAAACCCGTTTATCTGAATCGCGTTCTCCGTGCAGCCGACTTGTTGGCGGTTCGAATGGGCCCGTTTGGCGAGCAACTCGAAACCTATCAGAGCCGAGCATTTGCCGTGTGCGATCATCAGGTCGCCCACGTATACGTGCGCGATGTGGCCGACATTTCACGGACGAAGAATCTACTAACAACGCTCCCCGGAGTCGCCCGGGTGCTGGCTGGTGAAGATCGCGCCGAGGTGGGCCTGAGGCACGAACGAGCGGGCGAACTGATTGTCCTGTCGGAGCGCGATGCCTGGTTCGCCTATCCCTTCTGGCTCGATGACGCACTCGCCCCGGACTATGCGAGAGCAGTTGCCATTCACCACAAACCAGGCTACGACCCGTGTGAATTGTTCCTCGATCCAACTATTCGTTTACCCAAGCTCAAGCTCGCCCGCCGACTGTTGCAAAAGAAGCTCGGCTTCCGGATGACGATGGACGTGGTACCCCTGGATGCTTCACTCGTGAAGGGAAGCCACGGCCTGATCGCGGCTGATCCGCAAGATGGGCCACTGTTCGTGGGCGATGGCGAGAAGCCTGAAGGCGTGATTGCGATGACTTCGATTCGGGATCGGGTGTTGGGGGCGCTGGATCTTGGAGCCTGAAGCGCAAGCGAAGGAAAAACGGGTCGGAGACCGAATCTTCTTCCTTCGCCTGCTCTGTTTGCAGTTGCGCTCTCACGATAGTTCGTGTCCTGAATCTTCCTCAAACCTACTTGGTAACCACTTCGCCGAGCTATCGTGCTTACGCTTTCAGCGTAATGCAAGAAGCTTGCGAAATCAAAAAGCACGACAAAAGCTCAACTCCAAAACTCGCGCGTCAGGCTCCAGAGTCCCCATCCGCTCTGAGGCGCAAGCGGTAGTACTTGATGCCCGGAAACAAGAACGCCAGCGAAATCACCGAGCCAAATAACAACAACTTCGCATCGACCAGTGGCATGATCGTCGCCGTTAGAAAAAGGGCCGCGGCCGTCACATAGAATCGCCCAGACAAGATGCCGGCCTTGATGACGAATACCATCCCGGCGGCAACCGCAAGTGCCGGCGAAAGGTTCAGCACTGGGAGCTCCATCACGCGTTCGATCACAAACATCGCAATGCTGGCGCAAACACCGGCCGCCCAGGCGTGGGCGAGTTGGCGTTCGACGAACAACACTGGCCCGGCCCGGCGACGTAGTCGCCAGAGGATTGTTCCCCAGGCGATCAGGCCGATGCTCCACATCAACAAGTACGTCGTGTGATCCGTCACGTTCGACCAGGCCATGATTTGTGTCAGCAGGCACAACACGAACGTGGCCAGCGAGTGCCAAATCCACAACAGGCCCCAGTTTTCCAGCACGCCGACGTGGTGCGTCTCGCGGAGCATCCTTGAGAGGAAGTAACTCAGTCCGCTCGGCTGGCTCGATACGGCCTCGCCGGCGCGGTAGGCTTCGAGATCGGCCGCGAACTCGGCGGACGTCGCGTATCTCAATTCGGGCGGCTTTTGCAGGCACTTCAGGCAGATCATTTCCAATTCGCGATCGATGCCGGCCGTCAGCATTCGCGGCGGCACCGGTTCCTGCTCGACGACCATCATCAACGCATCAATCGGATTGGTTGCGAGAAACGGGGGGCGACCCGTGAGGCACTCGTACAGAATCGCACCGAGGGCATAAACATCCGTCGCCGGCGTAAGGTCCTTTCGCCCTGTCGCCTGTTCTGGTGCCATGTATCCAGGCGTGCCGACGATTGCCCCCGTCTGTGTTCGCCAATCACGCATGCCATCAGGCGAGACCGTGAGCCGCTTGGCCAGGCCGAAGTCGGTCACTTTAGGGACCAATGATGAACGATGATTGATGAGTGATGAATGGCTGGGTTTTGATTCATCATTCCTCGTTTCGCGTTCATCATTCTGAAGAAGGATGTTGGCTGGCTTCAAATCCCGATGCAGGATGCCGCGCTCGTGGGCCTGTTGCACGGCACGAGCGACGACCGCAACTAATCGGGCCGCCTCGCGCGGCTGCATCGGGCCTTCGCTCAATCGCTGCGAAAGATTGCGGCCTTCGACAAACTCCATCACGATAAACGGCAGGCCGTTTTGGTTGCCGACTTCGTAGACGGTGACGATGTTGGGATGTTTGAGGCGGGCGGCCGACTCGGCTTCCGCGAGGAATCGGCCCCGATCGGACTCCGACGAGAGGCGGGCTTCCCGCATCATCTTGATGGCCACGATGCGGTCGAGCGATTTTTGCCGGGCTTTGTAAACGACCCCCATCCCGCCACGGCCGATCTCTTCCAGGATCTCGTAGTCGCCAAACGAATCGGGCGGCGGCATTGGCTCGAGTGGCGTTTGCGGCACGGTTGGGGAATCGCCACGTGGCAAGGCGAAGGCGGCAAACTGAGCCGTGGCCCACAACGCGCGCAATTCGTCGGCCAGGTCGGCGTGCTCGCGGCAAGCGGCATCGATACTGGCAGGCCGGCCGCGTTGCTGCTGTTCGAAAAGGTCGGCCAGGATAGCCGACAACCGGTCGTCGCGGGAGAGATTGGCGAGTGACATGTGGGAGATTATTGTAGAGGCTGCTTCAACGCTCTCGTACTAACTCGACGCGTAAGCGAGGGCGCCCTCGCTTACGCGTCGGGTTAGTATGGCAAACCTCTAACCATCTACTGCAAGCGTTCGATTTCCAATCGCAAGTTGTGTCGCGCTGCTTCCTCCGCGGCGGAATACATACGCTCGGTCAGATAGATACGTGACCGGTCGAGAAAGCTCTGAAGCACTTTCGTTCGTCCGATCCGGTACGCTTGCTCATCTACCCAGGCGTACTCGCGTCGAACGTCATCCGCAAATCGAGCATATCGTCTTTCCTCCGCACTTAAGATTGCCAGGTCCGCGTCGAGCAGAATCGCTGTGTCGGGATCGACGTTTGCAAGGGGCACGTGTGCGGTCACCAGGATCAACTTCTTGACTTTGATTCGACTCGCTGACGGTACGCCGAGTGGGTCCAGCATTTCTTCTGCGAACGCCGCGGAGAGTTCTTCATTGCCCTTGGCTCGCGGATCGTAAACGGAATCGTGAAACCAGATGGCAAGTTGGATCGCGTGGCGATCGGACTCCTCGTTGATCAATCGGCCGGCCACCTTGAACATTTCGGCAAGATGTTCGAGCGTGTGGTAGTACCGATCTGGCTCGGAATGGGCAGCAACCAATCGATCGAAGACCGGATAAGCGTCGATCGGTGCGATACCAAAGCTCAAAATGAGCTGAATCCATGTCCCTTGCAAGGCCGCCAGCTTTTCCGGGGAGATCGCATTCACAGTTTCGCCCTCGGTTTCTTCCGACCATCATCATAGGCACAGCCCCGCGACTGCCATACGATTATCTCTGCTCTCCTTTCATTCGTTTCCCAACTTTCGCGGATCGACATGCGCAAAAAATTCATTGCCGGCAACTGGAAAATGTACACCACGGCCGCCACGGCGAAGGCCCTGGCGGAAGGCGTGGCCAAGGGTGTCGCGGACAATGCCGTCACCGTGGCCGTGTGCCCGCCATTTCCCTGGCTGGCGTTGGTCGCGGATGTCCTGCGTGGCAGTGCTGTCGCCGTCGGCGGACAAAATTGCCACTACGCGAACGAGGGGGCCTATACCGGAGACGTGTCGCCGCAAATGTTGCTCGATGCCGGTTGCAAGTATGTGCTCGTCGGCCATAGCGAACGGCGGCATGGCATCAACGAGCCGGATTTGTTTCTCAATCGAAAGGTGAAGGCCGCGACATCGGCGGGGCTGAACGTGATCTTCTGCGTGGGCGAATTGTTGGCCGAGCGTGAAGCGAAGCAAACCGAGGACGTACTCGATTACCAACTCTCTGCAGGATTGGCCGGGCTATCGAAAGATGCGGTCGCGAAACTGACCATCGCCTACGAACCCGTTTGGGCCATCGGCACCGGCAAGGTCGCCAAGCCGGAGGAGGCACAAGAAGCCCACGCGTTCATCCGTAAATGTTTTGCCGCCCAGTTCGGCGAGGCGGCCGCGAACGCCCTGCTCATCCAGTACGGCGGCAGCGTGAAGCCCGATAACGCGCGGGAACTGTTGAAACTGCCCGATGTCGATGGCGCTTTGGTCGGCGGGGCCGCTCTGAAAGCGGAGTCGTTCTTGGGAATCGTCCACGCGGCCGTCTAAGGGCGGGCGTTCTGCTCCCCTCTCCGTTTCGGCCGAAACGTAGAGGGGAATTAATCACTTCTGCAACTCCCGCTCAACGCGCTCGAGAAGGTCTCGGGCTTGCCAGGCACGGTCGCCGGCCTTCACCGTCTCGTTGCGATCGAGCCAGCCGCGAACTTTCTTCTCGGCCGCGACAGCGGTGCTGTGGGTCTTATTGCCGAAATACCGCGTGATCTCGCCAAAAGTTGCCGACGTGTGTCGACGAGCCAAATAGATCGCCAGTGACCGTGCATGACTTACTGACCAGGCTTTCGACTTCGACTTCAACCCGCCCAGGGGAAGCTTGAGGGCGGCACATACGGCCGCGTCGATATCGCCGATGCGGACTGTACGAATGGCGTGATGCAGCAAATCGCCCAGCGCCTCGCGGGCCAGTTCTTTTGTGACCGGCTGCCCCGTCACGCGGCCAAGGTGCCGCAGGCTGTGAATCGCTCCTTCGAGTTCACGGACGTTCCCACGCAAATGCCCGGCCAAGAACTTCAACACATCCGGAGGTATGCTCGGCCCCGGACCAATGGCCTTTGATGTGAGTAGCGCCAAACGCGAATCCTGATCCGGAGGCAGCACGCCCCAAACCGCTCCGCCAAGTAATCGGTCGGACAACTCGGGCATCAATTCTTCGCTTAGCCGCGGATGGCAGTCGCAGGTTACGACGACCTGGCAGCCATCGCTCACGAGGGCATCGAAGGTGTGTAGGAATTCAAGCTGGGTCGCTTTCTTGCCGACGAGGAAAGACAGATCATCGACGAGCAGGGCGAAACACTCGCGGAACTGCTTGCGAAAACTCGCTGCCTTGTTCTGGTGCATGGACGCCAGGAAACGATTCATGAAGTCTTCGGCCGAGAGGAACAGCACCTTTTCGTGCGGATTCCGTTTGCGCAGCCCATCGTAGATTCCTTCGAGGAGATGCGTCTTCCCCGTGCCGGTCGGACCGTATAGCACCAGCGGATTGGCCCCAAGACCCGGTTCCTCGACCACGCTCTGTGCCGAGGCGTGTGCCACGCGATTGCACGAACCGACCACGAAACTCGTGAGCGATCGCCAGTGCCTTTTGTTCGGCTTGCGAAGAATCGGCGTCGAATCCGGCTTGGCAGGCGTTGGCTTCTTCTTCAGCTTCGAAGGCTGTTCGCCCTCGACCGGTTCCTTCACCTTGGCGGACTCTTCCTGGCGTTGGGCCTGAAAGAGTTCGGGATCGATAGCGAACCGGACGGCGACAGATGAGCCCAGTATTTCCGCAACGGCAGCACGAACGTCGTCGCCGAACGTCTTTTGCAGCCAGTCGTGGAAATACAGGTTGGGAACGCCGATCATGACTGTTTCGCCCAGATGGACGAACTTGGTGTGATCGCGGAACCAAAGATTAAAACGCTGCTCGCTGATGCGACGGGCGATCGCTAAAGCGAGTAGCTTCTCAAAGCCGACGGAGGTCTCGGCATGGAGCTGTTTTGGCACGAAGTCTCTCCTGATGCGCGCGCGTACTGCTTACGTGTCAGGAGAGAATAATGATCGGAAAACGGTAGGGAAAACCGTCCGACGCTCGGTAGCCTTGGGGAGGCATTGATCAGTATGCAATACTCGGCGCGAGAGTGAAGAGTTCTCGAATCGAGAACACGCCAATGTCGAGTTTCACGCAGAAGGAAATGTTAAGAGCCACGCGTGTTCTCGCTCAAGCCGCCAGCTGAAAAGGTTTGTGAAAATAGGTAGACTGCGCGGATCGATTGCAGATCAAAACCAAGTGCGGTGTACATGCGAATCGCGGGTTCATTGCGTTCATCGACGATTAGCGAGAGTTCCGTGTACTGGGAACAGGCAAGGCGGACGAGTGCGGTCCCGATGCCTCGGCCACGCTCCTCAGGTACCACGCCGATAAAGTGCAGTTCGCCGACTCCAAGAATCATGACTCCAACCGGTTTGCCGGAAATGAGTGCCAACGACCAACGCGAAGTGTCCGGAGCAGACTCGCGGTACCCTTCCAAAACATCCTCCGTCGAGAGAAGTCCCTGCATTTCGGGACAGTCGCGCGAGTCGCGTAGTGCGGACATCAGTGTGTGCAAGAATTCGTCGGCACGAACATCGGGATAGGGCACCAGCGAAAGGTGATCTGGAAGTGGAATCGTCTCAATCGCCGAGGCCACGCGTCGCAACTGCATGACGCAAGTCGTTCTTCGGAACCCGGCCCGCAAGAGCGAGGCTGCGCGTGATTCCTCTTCGAGATCAATAATCGCCTGAATGACTCGGACGTCATGAAGATGCTCGATGATCGCGGTGAGGAGACGATCCTCAATCTCCGAATCTCCGCCCCGTGTCCGCGGCGGCACGACGACCGCGATTCCCCCGGCCAATGGTTGGCCAAACACGGCGCCCATCATGTGATCGCCGTCCCGAGCAACCAGCAGATGATCGGGATTCAGCTCGCCTCGATCCACGAGTTGGGATGCGTGGGCGATGCCACCGTCCTGCTGTTCGATAGGCCAGCCGTAGAGGAGAGCGAACGCCTCGGCAACCTCAGCCTTCCCTGCCGAGGAAACGGTCATGCGAGCAACCTCAGGTCGCCCACGCGCTTGGTCGTACCGGTTCGATCCAGGTACTCGCACAGAGGGATCGCATACTTGCGGGTAGTTCCCAAAAGATCCCGAATCTCGGCCACGGTCGCACTTCCACCGCCGGCCAGCTTTTCTTTCACGCGTTTCAACATCTCGGCCGAAGCATCCGCGTGCAAATAGATTTCGTTCGTAACTCGAACCAGCAGTCCCTCGGCGACGGCGACCTCGTAAATGTCCTTCAAACTGCTCGCAATCCCGCCGGCCTTGGCGACAAAGCTCGCTGGTTCCGGTGGCTGAAATCCCCCGACTCGCGTGGCTTCGACAACATGGTCCTTCAACTTCCGCTGATTCGCACTCAGCTTCGGCTTAAAGTCCGCCCGGGCGATTCGACGTGCATCGCCGACGAGTTTCTTGGTCTGCAAAAGTCGTTCGGCCACGCCTTGAAGCACGCCCTCATCGCCGATGTAGGTTAGCTGAGAGAGTACGCCTTGCCGATCGTGCGTGGTCATCAGCGGATGCTGGGCGTGCAAGGTTCCGAGTACTTCCATGATCCGGGATTCAATCTCGGTTACGCGGTCCACGTGCAGAAACAGCTTCTTCCCGGAAACGGAAATCTCCGCGAGCTTTCCCGAATCTCGCATTCCCTCGACCAGGGCAGACACTTCCACGGGAAGGGTGCCAGCCCCGCGAACGAAGTCGGCCGTAGTCGTTCCGGCGAAGCCGCCAAACCAGGCGACGATCTCGGCACGCACGGCGAGGTCGTCGCTCCAGAGTTTTTCGAGCCGTTCCAGAACCTCGATGTGACGGCGTCGCACCTTGTCGGCCACGGGTTGCAGAACTTGCCCGCCGCCGAGCGTATGTTCCGCCGACGAATCGCGCAACACAAACGGCTGGCCCCAAATGGCCGTGACGGATTCGTCCAGAAATAGCTGAGCCAACCCCCACTGCCCCGGCGCAATTTGATCGTTATCGAGCAGCGAGACAGTGGCCATCACCTCGGCCGTGCCGATGTGCAGCCTCAGTTCCAGCCGATGCTTGATCGGCCTGCGATTCCCTTGGAGCGTATTCAGTCGCACGGTCAGGCAACGCGTGGGGACCAAAAAGCCCGGCGTGGCAAGCTCCTGGCCTCGACTCACCTGCTCGAGCGAAATGCCGGCCAGGTTGATGGCGGCCCGTTGTCCGCGATGCACCTCCGCTGCCGCCTGATCGTGATTGTGCAGCGACCGCACCCGCACGCGCTGTAAGCTTGGCAGCCATTCGAGTTCGTCGCCGACTTTCACGCTCCCCGCTGTGGCCGATCCGGTCACGACCGTACCATGCCCCTGCACGACGAACGCCCGATCAATCGCCAACCGAAACCACTCGGCCCGATCTTTTCGCGAGATTTTCGTTCCTTCCGCTGCGAGTGCGGCCTTCAATTCCTCGATGCCACTTCCGGTCACTACGGACGTCGGCACGATCGGGGCTTCCGCCAAGAACGTATCCTTCACCAACTCGCGGATTTCCAGCGTAACGAGTTCCCTCACGGCATCATCAACGAGATCGGCCTTCGTGAGTGCGATGACCCCATGACGCAAGCCAAGAAGCCGCAGAATCTCGAGATGTTCGCGGGTTTGCGGCATGATCGAGTCGTCGGCAGCGACGATCAGCAGAGCGAGATCGATGCCCGTCGCACCGGCGAGCATGTTCTTGATGAAGCGTTCGTGACCCGGGCAATCGACGATGCCGAAGCGAAGTTCACCAAGATCGAGGCTGGCGAAACCGATGTCGATGGTGATGCCGCGAGCCTTCTCTTCCGGCAAGCGATCGCAGTCCGTCCCCGTCAGTGCCTTGACGAGGGCGGTCTTGCCGTGATCGATGTGACCAGCCGTACCGAGGATAAGATCGCGCATGCTAAGGCAGAATGAGGAGGGAGCAGTGCTGAAGATTCTACCGGTCACGAAGGAAGTCGGCATTCTCCCTCTGCCAACCGTCTGCGGACGGGATGAGGCAGGTGCAGTTGTGCTCGTCGGGCTGACAGATGCCCGGTCGGGGCCCAACCGATGATCGGGGTGTCGGCCGAGGCTATCTCTGGCTGACATTCCCCATTCGGGCCAACCCACGAGACCAGGAATCGCTCCCGGGACAGTTGGAGCAGATCGCCGGGCAGCAACTCTGCATGGCCGATTCGATGACGATTGACCATCGTGCCATTGCGCGAGGCGGTATGGTACCCTTCGCAACCACCCGTTGCATGAACCACAATGACGCAGTGCCTGCGAGAAATGTAAAGTGGTTCAAGGGGGACGATGTCGTTCTCCTTGGATCGGCCGATGGCGTTGATCCCGATCCGAAGTTCGTATTGTCGATTGCTGGCCGGCGAGCGGGATTTGAGAGTGGACTTTTGCGCCAATTGGCAACAAGTAGCATTATGGACTACTCGTCAAGCTTGAGCATCACAGTCGGGAGCTTGTAGCGGAATTCGTGAGAATTCAGCTATCCAATCTTCGCGATGTACAGAATGCTCACGAATTCATCTGCAAAATGAGCCATGTCCCCTCGATCAGTTCGCACTCGGATCGTGCTGCATCATGCCGAAGATGTTGCCTTCCGTGTCCTTGGCGTAGGCAAGCCAGCCCATGCCGGGGATCGGCGTCTTGGAAACTGCGATCGTGCCCCCGAGAGTGCCAAGCAAGGCGAGCGACGCGTCCAGATCGGCAACTCCCATCGTGCATACAAAGGCGTTGACGGCCTGCATCTCGACTGGGCCAGGCCCATGGCGACGCATCAGGCCGCCGTTGATGCCCGGCTGAGAATCCGGACCGGTGACGATCAGCCAATACTCCATCGGCCCATCCCATTTTTTGATCTGCCAGCCGAGGAGTTTTGTGTAAAACGCCGTGGCCTGATTCGGGTCTTCGGCATGGATCTCAAAATGAATGGTGCGGGACATGGAAGTCTCCGGTTGGTTGAAAGCACTTGCCTTGTAGCTGAATTCGTGAGAATTCAGCTCTTCTCCAGGTCACGGCGACTGAATTCGTACGAATTCAGCTACGAAAACTGCCTCGCGCATAGGCGAGTCGCGCTTTCGTGACAAGTACACTGGCTACGGATTCGTTCGTTGCCACTCGAACTGCTTTGCGAGTCCGTCGTCGAGTGTCGTCTTCGGCTCCCAGTTCAACTGACGTCGCAGCTTGGTTGTGTCGGCAAACGTGTGGCGTTGATCGCCGATTCGTGCGGGCTCGGTCTTTACGGTGAACTTCTTGCCCGCGATTCGTTCGAGCTTGGCCATCACGTCGATCACGCTGACCATCTCACCGCCGCCAATGTTGAATGTCTCGCCCAGTTGCGCATTGGCCGAGGCAATAATCGCCTCCACGCAGTCGGCCACGAAGGTGTTGCCGCGAACTTGCTGGCCATCGCCATAAACCGTGATTGGCGTGTCTGCGATGAGAGAGCGAATGAAGATGTTGTAAGCCATGTCCGGCCGCTGACGGGGACCATACACGCTGAAAAAACGCAGCACTACGACCGGTGTGCCGAAGATTTCCAGATGGGCTTTCGCGAGATGTTCGCCTGCCAGCTTGGTGACGCCATATGGCGAGACCGGCTTCGTGGGCAATGTCTCATCGCCTGAAGCGAACTTGCCGTACACACTCGATGTGGAGCCGTAGACAAATCGCTTCAGGTTCTTATTTCCCTTGATCGCTTCGAGCAATCGCTGCGTCGCGGTGAGATTGCAACTTTGGTAAAGATCGAACTCGGTCCAGCTTGCAACCAAGCCTGGCATGGCGGCGAGATGGAAGATCACATCGACACCGTCGAGAGCCGGCTTCAAGTCGGCCGATCGCAGATCAAGTTCGTGAAAGCGATAACGCGGATTCTTCGCGGCCTCGACCAGATTGCGTTCCTTGATTGGCCGCGGATAGTACGGCACGAAGCAATCAATGCCGGTGACGTCATGCCCCATGGCCAGCAGACGCTCGCACAAGTGAGAACCGATGAATCCCGCCGCACCAGTCACGAGATACCGCATTCCTTGCCTCCGAAGTGAACCGAGCGATTCCAAGAGCTATGTGGCACGACGCTCCGCGGTTGAGGAGGAAGCTACGTGGGAATGGGCCTCCAGGCCTGTTCCAAATCGCTGAGTGGCCTTGCCAGTGATCATTCCCGAAGGCCTGGAGGCCTACCGCCACATTCTCAGCCCGCCTCGCCTTTGCTCGCCTTGTACAGATTCAACGTCAAATGGGCCTGTCCCTGGTGATGCGCTTCGTGCCAGGCGAGCACCTGAAACCACGTTCCATAATCCCAAGGGGCCGCGTCGTTGGGCTTCTTGGTCAGGTCCGCGTCCGTGAGCGTGCCGATATGCTGGAGCATCGCTGCCCGGCGTTCGCCGAGATAGCGACGAATCTCATCAACGCTTGGAATGTTCTCGTCGGGTGTGCTGCCACCGGCGTAACGGCGAACATTCTCGGCTTCCGCGAGTTCGCCGCCTTTCATGCGCACCGTGAGATGCCGATCGTCCGTGGCAGCAACGTGCATGAGTTGCCAGGCAATGTGTGCCCGGCCGGGACCCGGACGATACGCCAGCACGGCCGCAGCATCCGGCCGCTTGGCGATTGCTTCCAGCGTGTCAAGCGTCTTCTTGCGGGAGAATTCCAAAAACTGTTTCGCGGCAGCGATACTCATGCTGAATCCTTGGTTGAGAGATAGCCCTGTACTACGTTTGAATCGGCCGTTGGCTAGCGGTGCCGTGCTGGGAAGGAGCCTGAAGCGTCCGCGAAGGCGAGCCCGCAATCCCGGGGAGCCTGAAGCGTTAGCGAAGTCGAACCTTGATTGGAAGCCAGTCATCGCCGCCTTCGCTGACGCTTCAGGCTCCGCGATGCCGGATGCGATAGAGCGAGCCAGTGATGCGAAAACCCCCCGGCTCGCCGGCCCGGGCGATGACCTGATCGTAATGCAGGCCCGCGTAGCCAAGCTGTTCGCGAAGGAGCGGGGCCGGCGTGCGATCTTGATCGGTCAGCAGGCAAATGCCGCCGGGTAGCAGTACCTGCTTGATGAGCCGAACGAGCGGGTCGATATTGCGTGTTTCGTAAGTGAGATCGGCACACAGGATCACCGGCACACGCAGGTCGGCCGGTGGGAATCGCCAATCGAGGGGGATCGCCTTGAAGTCGAACCGCTTATTCCGGCGCGCATTGGCGGCCGCGAATTTCACGGCCGCCAAATCGTAATCGGTGAAGGTGACTCGCAATCCACAAGCCAGGGCGGTCAAGCCGGGAACGCCCAAACCGCAGCCGAGTTCGAGGGCTTCCAGCTTGTCGCCGGTTCGCGGATATTTGGACCAATCCTCTTTCGCCACCGCTTTCGCTAGCATCCGGGAAGCCGGCCACAAGTCGGCCCAGTAGGGCATGTATTCATCGCGTTTGTGGGCATCCAGCACGACGGGATCGTCTAGCAGAGAGTATGTATCGGCTGGCCGTTCGATGTCGAACTCAAAGCGATCGATGATGACGCGCTCGACCTGACGATCCTCGATCGCGGAGGGCGGCGTCTCGACAAACTCGGGCTGTTCGGGATTCATTCGATCCGTGGCGAGGGAACAATCATCAGGAACGGCGGCGCTCATCGTTTAGTTCGACCGTTCCATCGTGAGCGCTTTGAAGATGAGGATTCGCGGCGTCTTCGGGTCGCCCCGTTCCTTGAATTTCACGGCCAGCACCATTCGGCCTTTGGCGTTCTTGTACTCGAACGGCGTTCGCGATTCAATGTGCCGATAGCGATCGTCCGACTTCTTATAGTCGAAACGGATCTCCTTTGTTACTTCTTCGCCATATGCTGGAGCCGAAAAGGCAGCGATCTCGCCATCACGATCCGCATCAAAGGATGTTGCGGCATCACTCACGGTCCAGTGATAGGCGTACGATGCTTCCACGATGCTCCCGGGCATCGGCGCAGAAAGATTGGTGTAGCGTAAGCCAACTCCTCGAAAGGCGAGACCCATTTCGCCACGGTCGTAGAGCACCAGCGTCCCGCTTCCCAGGACGATCGACTTGTCGAGCTTCTTCTTCTCGGCATCGAACAACTTGGACATCTCGTGCTTCCGCAGGGCGACGCGAACTTCCTCGCGCGTGTCCAACTGAGGAAGCGGCGTGAATAGGCCCTGCATCCAGTTCCGCACGTCCGTGCTCGTGGTTTTCAGCACATCGGCCCCCTTGCGCTCCGAGTCCGCGAGTTGCGAACGCAGGCGGGTCGTTTCCGAAGTGGCGGACGAGAGTTGCGACAGTGTCGTTGACAGCTGCGACTCCGCCAACGACCGTGCGCCCCTCGCTTTTTCAAGGTCCGGGCTGGCTTCGCTTCTTGCCGTTGCCGCATCGTTCTCGGCAGTCGTCGTCCGGGCCTTCAGCTCTTTTTCCTTGATCGCCCACGCGGCCTTTGTGCGCTCCCAGTCGCTTTCACGCTCGGCGACCATGCCGCTGGCCGTGAGCAGGTAATCGTCGTTCGGGCGGGCCATGTTCTTGTTCGCCTCGGCCAGTTTGTCTTTCGAGTTCATGCTGTCCAGCGCAAAATATCCGGCCGCCGCGATCGAACCGGCCGTGAGCAGAAGCAGGAACGCCATCGGCAGGATGCTGCGCTTGGTCGTTCGCGCCGGTCGCTGCAGCAACAGCGGTTCCGTCGAGAACATCGGCGGCGGGGGCGGTTGTGGAACGGGCCTTTGTGGTACGGGAGGTAGAGTGCCCATCGCCGGGACAACAGGGGGCGTAGTCGGCGCGGCGGCGCGTTGTCCCAGGACCGGCTGACGCAGAGCCTCGTTCCAGCCCGTTCCAGGTTTCGGGTTGGGGTTCATCGCCGTTCTCCTTGATGCCGTGTAAGCGACCGGCTGGGCGGGCCGAGGATGAGACATTTTCAGAGCCGCGACCGTAAGGGAGCAGAATCGAGGCCGGCTGATCGTCGCCGTTGACCGCTCCCTTACGGTCGCGGCTCCGATGTCCCAGTCTCGCCTGTGGGGGGTTATCCTAAAAGCAAGGGCTGCGATCCGGTAGGGTGGGCGCAGGCTAAGTCGTTCCTGGTGGGTTCCGCAAAGCCTTCACCCACCCTACTTCTTCTTCGCCGCATACCACTTCAGCCACTCCGCATGTTGCGGCGACTTGGCGAAGTCCGCGTACTCGGCCACGGTGGTCAGGTCCGCGACTTCTTCGGAGGTCTTCTCGGTCAGCTTCTTGAGCCAGGCAAGCGTTTCGGCGTGGTTCTTCTCTTTCAACGCCAGGGTGATTCGGGTCCAGTAAGCGTCGGCGAGAGTCGGCTCCTGTTCAATTGCTTTCTCCGAAGCGGCCCGGGACTCTTTGAATCGCTTGGCCTCCAGAAAGATGTTGGCCCGCAAAACGTTCATATACGGGTCTCCACCAACGGCCTTATCGGAATTGTCGATGCAGCGAAGGGCTTCGCCGTACTCCTTTTTCAGCAAAAAATAATCGATGGACAGAAAGTCCACGGCTGCATCGGCCGGGAACAACTTGCGGTACGACTCAAGAGCCACGGCATACTCGGCATCATCCCCGTGCGACGCCGTCACGTAGAGCAGCACGATTACCTTCTGCGTCCGAAACTCCTCCGGAAGTGCTTTGTAGATCTTGATCGCTTCCGATTTGTTCTCGGACCGGATCGCCTCGGCCATGGCTTGGAACTTCGGCATGTTGTTCAAGAACATCTGGTCCGCCCCCCGAAGTTTCTCGACGCTCCCCCGGTTCAACTCCGCGACGGTCGGGAGCAAGATCCGGCGCAGGGTCTGCGTGAGCATCTCGCCCGAGGTGAAGATGTAGATATCCTCCACGGAAATTCGGCCTTCCGGCGATCGCGTCAGAAGAAAATCGTGATACTTTACGCCCGTCTCCGTCCCGATCAGCCGGAACATCGCACGGGCTCGGCCATCCACTTCGTGGACCCGGAGTAGCTTGAAACTCCCTCCCTGCTCGACATCTGTAAGTATCTGTGTTACCAGGGCGTTCTTGCGAATACCCGACTTCACGCCTTGGACAATGGATTGCCGTTGAGAGCCGGTCATCGAAAGGTCGCTGAGACAACGGAGGGCGAGATCCTCCAGCGAAATCATCTGTTCCACGCTCGCTCGATTCTTCATGCCGACGGCCTGCTCCAGCTTGCTTGCATATTCCTTGCACTCGTCCTCGGTTGCCGGAGTACCATCGACAATGGCCGGGGCCGGGGTCGCGACTGGGATCTGGCCGGCCTTCGGTTTGCAACCCGCGAGCAGGGCGCAGATGACAATCGAAGAGGCCACATAGGACAAGCGAGGAATGGTCACGGTCGGATCCAGAATACGAGGGAACACCGCATCAAGGGGAAACTATAGAATTGCCTCGCACGGACCCAACGCAAACGGCGAAGTGCGCGATCACCGCAGCGAGCCTCCGGCGTAAGCCGGGGGAGCGTTCGCACATCTGAGGAAATCGCGGAGTGCCGGCAACAACCTCTCCCGGCTTACGCCGGAGGCTCGCTACGGGCTTACTCACGTCGAATGTTATTGCGATTCACGAGTCCGTGTGATACAACTCATTTTGCCTTCCCCCTTATCCACTTTGTACGTGCCATGTTCAAACGCCGATGTTCCGCCTTTACGCTCATCGAATTATTGGTCGTCATCGCCATCATCGCGATTTTGATCGGACTGCTGTTGCCAGCCGTGCAAAAGGTGCGCGAGGCCGCCAATCGAATGAAGTGCACGAACAACATCAAGCAGCTTGGTGTGGCCGTTCACTCGTACAACGACGCGATCGGGAACCTCCCACGCAACGGACTCCCCGGAGTGACCAACTCCGGAACTTGTTGCAGCACGCAGTCGTGGGGCTGGCTCGGTCGCATCCTGCCGTACATCGAGCAGGACAATCTCTATCGCCAGGCCGGTATCGCCAACAACGCGGTTATCACGAACAATCCGGCCGCTGCCATGATTGTCGCAACGTTTCTTTGCCCATCGGACAATGCAAAATTGCACGGAGCGACACGGGCCAATCCCTGGATTTACGGTTCCATTCAGGGCGGCCCAAATAACTACAAGGGCGTTTCCGGATCCAATTGGTGCTGGGGCGACTTTCCGAACACGGGGACGGCCGGCACCTGCGACGTCTTCTACCAAAATGGAACCGGCCAGGGTGATGGCGTCTTTTTTCGCTCCGACATGGGCTTCCCGATCCGCATCACGGACATCGCCGATGGCACAAGCAACACCTACATCGTTGGCGAGGATGTGCCTCAGTTCAGTGGCTGGTGCGCCTGGCCTTATGCCAATCACACGACCGGCACCTGCTCAATTCCGTTGAACACGAACATGGATAAAAAATACGGCTTTGCGAACGGGGAGGATGGCTCCTGGCCGAACACGTATTCCTTTCGCAGCCGACACACGCAAGGCGCCAATTTCGCACTCGGCGATGGCTCGGTCCGGTTCGTTCGGCAATCCATCAGCCTAGCCACGTATCGTGCCATGTCGACGATGGCGGGCAGCGAAGTGGTCGCGCCGAACTGAGGCTTGTTAAGCGGCCGGCCTGTCGAACGCTCCCGTTACGTCGAGGGCAAAGATTTCCGTCAGCGCGACTGGCCCAGTTGTTTTCATCGTGTCATCGTGGTGTTCCCTCCACCAGTTGGCCGCGTCGTCCGCATTCCAGGATCCCCTCAACGGGCAGCGATCGATCTCACGTAAGAGCGCTGCAGCGTCGGCGGGACGATCGGTCGGCGACTTGGCCAGGCAGCGCAGGATCAGGCTCTCCACTTCTGGCGTGATGGCCGCGCCGCGACGAACCGAGGGGGCCACCGGCGTCTCGCGTGTGTGCTTCAGTACGATCTCCATCACGGTTCTCCCATCAAACACCGGCTTCCCCGTGAGCAAGAAATACGCCACAGCACCCAATGCATAGACGTCGGCCCGGGCGTCGAGTTGATCGGGCCGCGTGACGGCTTCGGGCGAGAGATAGAGCGGCGTGCCGGTGACCGCATTGGCTGACGTCAAGTTGGCATCCTCAGATTCGGCGGTCTTCACCAGCCCGAAATCCAGGACCTTGACGAAGTCGTGCAGTCCGCCACGAACCGTCAAGAACATGTTGGCTGGTTTCACGTCTCGATGGATAAAGCCCGATGCATGTGCTTCGGCCAGCGATCCGCACGCCTGTCGCAACAGGTAAATGGCCCGTGCCTCGGACAACGCACCGTGCCGAGCGACGAGATCGTCGAGGTTCATGCCTTCGAGCAATTCCATCGCGTAGTAGAAGATTCGCTCGGGCGTTCGCCCATAATCGAAGATTTGGATGGTATTGGGATGAGTCAAGGCACTCGTGGCTTGGACCTCGCGTTCGAAACGAGCAAGGCCCGAATCGGAAACTTTTTCGGGATCGAGAAGCTTGACGGCCGTGGGCCGACGCAGCATCGCGTGCCGTGCTCGATAGACGGTCCCCATGTTACCCGCGCCGATTTTATCTTCGAGGGTGTATTGCCCGAGTTGTTTCGCTTGCAGCACGGCTCGCTGAAGCTGCACTTGCTGACGAGACATCACCACCATGGCAACAAAAATTGCCACGGCACTGAGCCCGAGTAGTCCCATGAGTGCCCAGAACGCCCGGCGCAGGACGAAGACCGGGGCGAACGCCTCGTCGCGGTCGACTTCGGTCACCACCCCGAAATCGTATTCGGGCAGCCATGTCCAGGCGCCAACAACCGGAACGCCTCGGTAATCGCGGTAGCCCTCCGGGTCGCACCCCCTATTCCCCGCCGCCGCGTCGGCGGCCATCTTCGTCAACGGCTGCTCGTGCCTTCGCTTGGCTGGGCGCTCCCCAATCACCATGTCGACACCGGGATCGCGAATTTCCAGCGTCAGCACCGAGTGCGAATCGGGAAGATCGACCAGTAGGCCGATGCGTTTCAGATCATCGTCGAACCGGCTGCTCGACAACAGCAAGCCATTGCGATCGAAGGCATACGTCTCCCCCGACTTGCCGAGACGGGCGACCTGGAGGATCTCCGTGAACTCGCCCTCCGGTCGGATGCGCATGCCGAGGACCGCAACCGCCACGCCTTTCTCATCGCGCACCGGAGCCGCCGCGAACATCGTCGGCAGGTTGGCCCGGAGTTCGCCTTGGTCGTCTTTCAGTAACAAGGAACTGCGAAAGGGTTTTGAAACGGACGGCCCATTCGTTCGTACGCGTTCAAAAAACTCAAGGCGATAACCGCCAAGCAATTTACCAACGGGTGCGTCCTCCTCGGCGGCTAGAACAATCCCCTTGGGCGAAACAAGAAAAAATCCCGTGTGACCGCACGCTTTCAATCGCGGCCCCAGTCGATTGCGAATCTCAGCCTGGGCCTTGGTCTGAAGCAACGCTCGTTCGGTGTCCTTGCCCTCGCCCGTTGACAGCAGTTCCTTGGCGTACGGCAAAAGTTGTTCGTCGTCGGCCAGGAACTGCGTATTGCGCCCTTGTTCGACCATCCAGATTTGCAAAGCCTTCACATCCGCATTCAGAATCGTTTTAAGTTCTTCTTCGCGTACCTGACGCATTTCCCGTTCGACCGCTCGATTGACCAACATTCCGGCCACACCGAGAATCACTGCCGCAACGAGTGGCCAAGCCCACATTTGCCGACGGAAGAATCGGCCCGTGGAGCGCAATCGCGTTGAACCAGCCAGCAGCCGCGTCAGGCGACCGGTTGCTCGGCCGACAGACGAACGGCCTAATCTGAGATTCGCGGATGATTTCATGAGGCAATTGTATCTGGACTTCGAGTCGCGATTTACTTTTTCATCGCCTCACGCGTGCGCCGGAACCGTCGAGGAAGGGAGACTTGCCAGCGGAATCTTTCGGACGCGGATCATTGCCACGGAGCCCGAAGCGAAGCTACGAGGTCAACACGCGACCTCGCCTCGCTTCAGGATCCGCGTGATGAACTCGCCGGTTGCCAAACTAGTATCTCGCCTTTGCCCGGCACCGAACTGTCTCCGGTGAAGCGCTGATAGAACCCGTTCTTCAGATCGCAAGGCAACGAAAACCCAAGCGTATTCAGGTGCCTGGCGTACATCTGCAAGAACGTCGGCACATAAGTGCACGCCTGTCCGAAGGTCGGCATCAGCTTGATTGGCTTGAGCGAAATGATCGTACCGCGTGCCATCCATGCCCCGGTGCGGAGTTCGGCACCGCTCATCAGGACGATGGTGCCCCCCTTCATTTGCAAGCCGGCGAAATCGCGGACGGCCCCGCCGATGACAATGGTGCCTCGCTTCATGCGCATGCCAAGCTCGGTTCCCGCGATGCCGCCAATCAAGATCGTCCCGCCACTCATGCCAGTCACACTGCCGCGATAGGCCGCACCAAGCAGGCCACCCGCATCACCAGCAACGCGGATGAAGCCCCCCTTCATTTCGCCGCCGACCCAGTCCGACGCGTTGCCCGTGACTTCGATGGATCCGCCTTTCATGTAGGCACCGAGGTGCATGCCCGCATTACCGTGAACCTTGATGCTGCCCCGGGTCATGGTCTTGCCGATCCACTTCACCCGGGCGGCATCGCCATGAATTTCGATGTTCTCGCTACCCGGGCCTTCCACGTCGAAAAACTCATCGAGTCGCAATTGTCGCTTGCCGAGAAACACCGTCAGCCCGCAAACCGCATCGTGCGTCAGCGTCGAGAAAACATCGGGCGAGATCACCTCCGCTTCGAGGGGAACATGCGGTGCCTTCTTCAGCGTTAGAATTGTTTTGGTCATAGATTGTGAGGCATGCATGGTTGAATGTCCGGATGCATAATCCGTGACATCTCGACTGGATAGTTATCGAACGACATCGTGTAAACCTGCTGAAACAGCGGGCGAATGTAGTCTTCGATCTTCGGATCGTAGTGCGGCTTCACCAGGAAGCCTTTGCCATCGACCGTCTTGCGAATCTCGCCTTCCTCGATGACCACCTCGCCGCTCTTGATGACGTAGCGGGGATACGAAAACATGCGGGCCACGTCCTTGCCGGCATTGAAGATGGCCACGTCCGCGTCGGCCCCGATGCCAAGATGGCCCTTCTGCTTCAGCCCCAACGCACGTGCAGGCCCAGCCGATGTAATGATGGCGATTTCCGAGAGCGTGTATTCGCGGGTGAGTTCCGGAAGGATAATTCGCTTCATCGCCTTGGGTGCGAGTTTCTTGAGTTCCTCCTTGCGGAACTCCGAACTCATGAGCAGTTGAATGATCTCCGGGTAACGCCAAAAGGCCGCACCATTCGGATGATCGGTCGTCAAGAACACGCGCCAGGGGTCGTTGATGAGCAACAGCAACTCCAATCCCACGGCCCACTGCACGGCATTGACCAGGTTTTTTTCCTTGTAAACGTAGGGGACGACACCGCAACCCGTCTCATTCTCGACGTCGATATTGCCCCACTTTTTCCCTGTCAGTTTGTAGAGCAAATGCTGCCAGGGCCCATCGGCCGTGATGGTAACGGTGTCACCGAACAGAACCGCACCCGCGTCGGTCGTGAGGTTGGGATGAGCGTTGAAGTATTCGGCAATCGTGGCCGACTCGGACTTCATCGTGTACCAGTCGTCCCCGCCGTAGGAGTGATATTGCAGGTGGGCCATGTGGGCTCGATTGCCTTCGAGCAGCTTCATGGTCTCGAGAGTGGTCGTGAAATTGCCCGGAGCACCAAGATTATTGCAGTGCAGATGCAACGGATGCGGCAAGCCGAGATCATCGACGATCTTGGCGAGAGCAGAGATAATCTTTCCCGGGGTGACCTTGTTGTAGCCCGGCACCACATCGTGCAGGCCTTTGCAGTCCTTGCCCCACTTCCAGCCGGTCACTCCGCCAGGATTGACGGCCTTCACGCCATACGCCTTCGCAGCATAGATGAGCCAGGCCGTTACTTCGCGAGCTTTTTCGAACTCACCGGCCTCGAAGAGATCGAGCAGCAGTTCGTTGTTCGCCATCAACGCACAGCAGGACTTGTCAAGAATCGGCGTATCGTGCAGTTCTTCGTGCGTGTGCCGGGCGGACAGAATCGGCACCGCGGCCTCGTTCACCGTCGTGTAGCCGAGTCCCGCGTAGAGATAGCCCGTCGCAAAGGTGGTCGGCGTCGAGCCACCAATGCCGGCCCGCTGCACCTTGGAACGCGTGATCGCCCGAGCCATCCGTTGCTGCTCGGGAATCATCCCGCGAGCGAAATTGAGTGCGGCCCCCGCAACATGCGTGTGAACATCGACCCCGCCCGGGAAGACGATCATCCCCGAAGCATCGATGGTGCGGCCACCGGAAACATCAGCGACCACTCGCCCGTTTTCGATGCAAAGATCCCGCACCACGCCATGGACGTTGTTAGCAGGATCGTAAACTTGGCCGCCGGTGATACGAAGCATGGACATCCATCAATTACGAAAGACACAAGCGGCCGCAGCCGCGAACTTCTTCGATTCTGAGGTGGTAATCGTACAGACTTTCTCACTCACGCCGCCGCGACAACCCCATTCATCCCCGGCATCCAATCCGCTTTCTTCGCGACCGCCTCGCGAATGCGGCGAATGACTTCCTCGTCAGTGGGATAGGGGCCTTTCAGGGGCGGCCGCAACGGTAGAGGAATCTCGTCCATGCGATAGACGGTGCCGCCAGCCGAGATGCCCGTGGCGGCCGTGGTGATGTGAACTCTGGCCAGTCGGCTCGTGTGTGTGACCTTCGGATCGAGCACGATCGTCGGGATTCGCTTTAGATGCTCGATGGCGGGTTGCGGCATCGTCGCACCCGGATCCGCCCCGAGGATCAACGCGGCATCGCAGTCGCCGCGGATGAGCAAGTCGATCGTCGAAAATTCGCCGGGGTTGAAACGCGGATAGCCGCGACTCAGGCTGATCCCAAACGGATAGCCAGTCGTGTAACGCAGGATGACGTCGCCACCCGTCACGTTGCCGTGGCCACGCATCGGCATGGCCACGAACTTGGTGAAGGCGTTCATCTCCGCCGCAAGAGTTAGCAAAGCGGCGGAATTCATGTGCTTGCCGCGTGTCATCGACAGGCCCATGCCGAAGAAGAAGACGCCGAACTTGCAAGCCTTCATGCGAGCGACCAGATCGCGAAGTTGTTCCAGCGACAGGCCCGTTTCCGCGACGGCTGCCTCATCGACCGGCTGATCCTTGATCATCGCCCGCAAGAGTGTGATGACCTCGAAATCCTTGGTCGGTCGAACTTGCAGGAAGATGTCGGCCGCTTTCGCGCTCGGCGTCTCGCGGATATCGACCAGGACCATCGTGCGGTCCTTGCGGCCGTTGGGCACGTACTTGCCCTTCTGCATGATGGTGTACTTGGTGAAATGGCGCGGATGGCACTCGGCCGGGTTGCCGCCCCAGTAGATGATGAGGTCCGCTCGATTCTTGACCTCGCCCAGAGTGCAGGAGACTTTACCACCCAACTGGGCGGCGATTTCGGTTGGACCGTGTCAGAGGCTGGTGTGACTGTCGATCACGCCTCCGATCAGTTCGGCGAGCGACGCCGCTTCTCGCGTGGCTTCGCAGGTAATGTTGCTCAAGCCATACAGCAGCGGCATGTCGGCGGCATGAAGCAACTCGGCCGCAAAGTGAACGGCCTCGTCGACCGTGGCCGGCTTGCCGTCGATCAACGCATCGGGAAAGAGTTTCTCGACCGTGTGGTTCTTGAACCAGGCCGTACCCAAAACGCAGGCCGCCTTGGTGTGCGTGATGCGGACGCCATCGGAGTGCAACTCGATGTCGTCGCAAACACAGCCGCAAAAGGTGCAGGTCGCGTTCTTGGTTACCGTCAGTTCCATTCCGTCTCTCTTTTAGCGAGTCATCTGGCCGTCCGAACCGGACGGGATCGAGAAGGTTCACCCTAATGCACGGCCCTTGCAACTGCCGCGAGTTCGACGAGGCATAAAGCGGCCGGGCTCGATTTCGGTCCAGGCCGCGGCCCGGCCATCGTCGTCGACCGATTCGGTCGCTGCGATCGGATTTGCAGGAACGTCTTCTTCACGCAACTCAAACATATCCACCCACCCTACAAAAATCAGACTTTCTCCACTTCAACTTCCCAGCCCTTGGAGGTCGGCATGCCGGTACCATCGGTCCCGCCGCCCATTAACCGGCACGTCGGCGGACCGTAGGGGACGAAGATCATCCCTACCGGCACTTTGCCTTCCTGACACTGGAAGGTCGTTTCGCCCCATTCCGTGCGGACGCGGATCGTTCCCCCGACCGCGACACCCAGCTCCTTCAGATCGTCCGGGTGCATGGTGACCGTGTTCACGATCGCCTGGTATTCCGCATGATCCTTGCCGACGTTGATCTGCACGCCTTGCTTGCTGGTTCGGCCCGCGTTCATCAGAAATCGCCGCGTCGTCATCGTGCTTTGCCTGCTTCAGGTAGGAATGTAGATTCTATCCTCAATCGGGCATTCAGCCAACCACACCGGCGAAGCCCAAAGTAGTCGGCACACTCCGTGTGCCGACTTTCGAACGGAGTTCAAGGACCGGCCACGTGGCCAATTCCTGTCGGCACACAGAGTGTGCCGACTACTATCGCCGAAATTCCCCTGTAGAACGACATTCCAAGGGGATCCCATCATGCCACGCATTCTCTCCACACTTGTCGTAGCCGTACTGGCTTCGTTCGCCGTCGCCGCAGAGCCGAAAGTCAAAATCGGCACCAAGATCGACGACCTTCGTTTCAAGGACATTCGCTTCGTCGCACGTTCGCTGAAAGACCTCGGCGACAAGAAGGCGTACGTCTTCGTCTTCGTGGAATCATCGTGCCCGCTAGTCGCGAAGTACATGCCCGCGTTGAGCCGACTGGAAAGCACGTATCGCGACAAAGGCGTGCAGTTCGTGGCCGTCAATTCCGGGCCGAACGACACTGTCTCTGTGATGGCGAACCAAGCTGTGGAACACGGAGCCGAGTTCCCGTTCGTGAAAGACATCGATTGCAAAGTGGCCGACATCCTCGGCGTGACTCGCACGCCGGAAGTGGCCGTGCTCGATGGCAAGCGAATCCTTCGCTATCGTGGCCGCATCGACGACCAATATCGTCCGGGGGGCCAACGCGCCAAACCGAGCCGCAACGATCTGGTCGAAGCGATCGATGAGTTGCTGGCCGGAAAAGAAATCAACACGAGCACAACGCCCGTGGATGGCTGCGTGATCGCCAGGCCACTCGACAAGGGCGACAAGCCGGTGACGTATGCCGACCATGTTGCTCCGATTCTCTCGAAGCACTGCAACACCTGCCACAAGCCGAACACGGCCGCCCCGTTCTGCCTTCAGACTTTTGAGCAGGCAAGAGCGAAAGCTCGCACGGTGTCCGAGGTCGTGAGCGAAGGCCGCATGCCGCCGTGGTTTGCCCCGAAACGAGAGGGCGACCTCATCCAACATCACAGCCTCTCCTTGGCGGAACGCGAGACAATCGTTGCCTGGACGAAATCCGGACTGGCACGCGGCGACGATTCTAAGCTGCCCAAACCTGCCGAAGAGAAGCCAGCAAAATGGCTGATCGGCGAGCCCAACATGGTGCAAACAACGCCGCCGTTCGAGCTGCCGACCGAAGGGGACATCCCCTACAAGTACGTGATTTTGCCGCATGTTTTCACTCACGACACTTGGGTGACCGGTGTGCAAATCCTTCCCTCGGTGCCAAAGGCTGTCCATCATGCAAACCTGGCGACCTTCAAGCTGGGCGAAGCCTTCAAAGAATCGAACTTCATCACTGGCTTCGTACCCGGTGGCGAACCAATGACCGTCGACGCTGGCATCGCCTATCGCATCCCCAAGGGCAGTTCGTTAGGCATCCAGATTCACTACGTGACCACGGGCAAGGCCGAGAAAGTTACGCTCAGCGTGGGCCTGCGCTATGCTTCGGGCAAGATCGACCGCCAAATGAAGCACACACTGTTCGTGGACACCAAGTACAGCATCCCGGCTGCGGCACCCGCTCATCCGGTCAAGGTCACACGAACGCTGACGCACGACATCGAAGGCATCGGCCTGTTCGCCCACATGCACGTGCGTGGCAAGGCCATGAGTTTCATTGCCCACACGCCCGACGGCAAAAGCGAGCGTCTTCTCGACATTCCCAATTTCAGCTTCGACTGGCAGATTCCCTATCGCTGGGAACCAGGCAAGAAGATCCTGCCGAAAGGCACGCGTATCGAGTGCATAGCCCTCTACGACAATTCGCCATTCAACCCGTTCAATCCCGATGCGACCAAGATCGTGAAGGACGGCCCGCAGACCTACCAGGAAATGATGAACGGCTTCATGTTTTACATTGATGCGAACGAGAAGCTGGGAATGGAGATTGATGGGAAGACGGGCGGCGTGAAGGGGAAGTGAGTCAGGATGATTCCGGCGGCGGGAGCGACACCCTTTGGCGGAATCATTTCCCGGGGCCGGAATCATCACAAAAAGGTCTGCATTCAGGAAGCAGATCACGACGAGAACTCAGACTCCGGAAAGCAGTCCATCGGGCGCTTCGTTCGCCTTCTTTCGGTTTTCCTTGAGGATTTCCATCCATTCGCGGGTGCGTTCGTCATCGGGAAGAAACCCGGCACGATCAATCCAAGGGTTTCCAAGCTCGAGTTCCATGGACGCGGTTTCCGGAATCTACATCTCGCGTGCTCTCGCTGCAAATTGCTTCTTCGCTTCTTCATCATACCCGATCTGGGGGCAACATTTCTATTACGCCCGTGCCCGCGCCAGCCGCACAATCAACCGCTCCATGAGCATCTTGTCCGGCAACGGATTGCCGCCTTTCAGGCCCGAGTCGGTTTCGAGCAGCCAGTCGTACAGCTTGTCCAGGCGATTCCAGCCGAGGTGTTTCATCTGCTGCTGA
>SIAJ01000057.1 GCA_009691845.1 Gemmataceae bacterium | reverse complement strand
ACCCCGAACACCAACCCCCCATCGCCCACGGCACGGTTAAGGAACGGTTCGCAGAAGTGAGTGGAGGAACACGAATCCACACATGCGATTGCGTGGATCAGTGCGAGGCTGCGCGCTCGCGGGACGTGAAGCCAACCAAAAACACCGTCATCACGGCAGACGGGGCTTGACATTCAACGTTACATCTGCAGCGCCTGGTTCGGCGGGCTTTGCATCAGGAAACAACACTTGCCCTGGATCCTCGGCGTAAAGGCGTAGGAACTCACCGAACGACGCCGCTTGCACTTCCCACTTGTCGCCGCCGGCAATCCACACGACCGGGCACGCGGCAGCCGGGTCGGCCGACAGCCGCACCGCGTAGACGTGGCACCGCATCGAGTAGTCCGCGAACACGAAATACGACGCCGCGTCCGGCAGGGCGTGCTCGATCCCGTTGTAGTCCGGCAGCCCCCGGTGGCCCGTCGGCAACACGACGGGGACCGGGTAGACCCCCGCCAGCGGGTAGAAGCTCAACAGCTCCCCGTCCGACGCCCCGGACGGCATCCCGTCCGCGTGCGCGTAGAACTCGCGCACCTCGGCCGGCACACGAACCCCGTAGTCCCGCTCGAAGTCGTCGAACGCGCGGGCGGGGGCACCCGGATTGGGGCTGACGCCGGCGCGCTCCCAATGCCTTTGAATCAACTCCCACACGGCGGCGGCTCCTGACAGAGGATGGGAAACAGGTCGGCCCGGCGGCCCCGGAAGCGCGGCAACCGACGCCGGGGCGAACCGTTGCCCGGCCCGCGCCCCGGCGGATCGCCCCGCTTCCGGGGCCGCCGCCACGCCGTTACGGGATCGGGACGCCGTTGGTCGTCAGCCAGTTGACCAGCTGCGTGAGCCGCCCCTCTTGGACGGCGATCGACGCCCGCAGCCCGTCGGCCTGCCGGGCGTTGCGCGGGTCCGCGAGCCGGGCCCGCAAGCTCGCGAGCGCCGCGCGGAGGCGGCGCACCGCCTCCTGCATGATGAGCCGCGTACTCGGGGTGAGTGCCGGCACCCGGCTGTGCAAGTATAACGCCCGCGTCAACACCGTCACCTGGTTGCCGATGTTGGCGGCCGTCACCGCCGTCGTTTCGGCCAGCGCGGCCGCCGCAACATCGGCGGCCGCCACCTCGACGGCCTGCACGACCAAAAACCGCGCCTGGAGTTGCGCGTACTGCTGGGCAGACAGTTGCCCGGTCTCCTTCATCAGTTCCAGGAACGCCCGGATCTGGGCCGTGTCCCCCGTGGCCATGATCCTGGTGAACGTCGCGCTGACCGAGTCCCCGCCCATCATAAAGTTGATCTGAACCGGCCACGCGGTGTCATCGGCGAACGGGTTCCAGAGCATAAGGAGTATGTCGCCCACGGCCGCTTGCCCGAGGGCGGCCGACAGGTACGTCCGGTAGGAGCCGTCCGGCAGGACGGGCAAGTACCCGTCGTCCAGAATCCCGGCGTCGTCCCGGACCTCGTAGTACGCGAAGCCGATGTCGGCCAACTCCGGGGTGGCGGTCCCGATGATCGCCACCTGCTGCGCGGTCACGGCCACGACGTCGGCCACGCCGAGCGCCGGCCCTTCTTCCTGCGCGAAGGAGGTGGCCGGGGCGAGGCCCGCCCACATGATCGCCGCCGTCAACACGATCCGCATCATCTTCATCACTGTCTCCTTTGAGCGGCTTTCCGCCGCCAAACTCCCGAGTCGCTCGCTCGCAGCCTACTACCTGCGCCAACGCCCTGGCCCTCCTCGGAGCTTTCGTAGTCTTGGTGCGGAATGTGGGCCTAGCGTGCTACCTGCTGCCATCGCTCCCTGACCTGTGCCGGGCTCGCAGTGCCTGTCACTCCAATTTGTTGAATCGTGATCGAAGCCACGAGATTGCCAAACGCTGCCGCCTGCTCGAAGGTCACACCGGCCATGACTGCACAAGCGATGCCGGCACTGGTGCTGTCGCCAGCTCCAACGATGTCGGTTGGCCCACTCACTGAGCACGCGGGAACGTGCGTCTGTATCCCGTTGGGAGCGAAGAGATCGATGCCTTGTTCGCCGCGAGTCTGGAACACGTGCCGGCCGAGTGACTTCGCGAAAGAACTGGCACCGCCGGGAAACATGGACGCTTCCCGCTCGTTTGGCTTCACGCAAACAGACTGGAATTCCCGGATGAGTTCACGGCTGTCGGCCAGGACGAAGCGACTTGGATCCTTGGCCGCACGCTTCGCAAGATGCTCGCGCACTCGCCTGGTGACGACGCCACTATCCTCCTCACTGACCTGATCGAGAAAAATCCAGGCATCCACTTCGTTCCACGCCGATTCGACGAGTTCGATGATGCGATCTTCGGCACCCGACGGAGTTCGCGAGCGATTCTTGATATCAAGCCGACTCAATTCGCGGGTCGTTTCTCCCGGCTTCATCAGCATTGGCTTCGTGTAAGTCGGCGTGCGTGTGCCATTCCAGGCAATCACGCAATCGGAGGTGACGGCTGGGAGTTTGGCTAGTGCCTGCCGGAGTTCGTAGCCTTCGCCGTCGTCGCCGATAATTGCAACCGGGCGGATCGTACCGACACCCAGAGCGGCCAGGTTGTTGATGACGGTTCCCAAAGCCCCTGGATAAGACCGCACTCGAACGACCTGATAGGCATCGAGCCCGGTCTCGATCGACGGCTCAGTCAACGAGGAATCGAGGTCGAGGTAGCGGTCGAGGAACAGGTCGCCCAGTACACCGATGCGGCGATTCGGGAGGGCGGTCAGGATTTGCTCGATAAGAGAATCGGAGAGCATGGGATGGGTTCTCAATAATTAGCCCGCACAGAACTGCATGCAAGAATCGTGACAATCGACCGCATCTTGCACAGGCTTTCCTCTTCGCGCCACATTACTCCTCCACCGTCATCGTCAACATGATCTTCTTCAGGACTTCGCCTTCATCCGCCAACTCTTCGTCCGTGCATTGCGCCAGTACCAGGACCGCACCACTGATGGCGGGAACGGCACGAATCCAACAGGTGTTCGTGAGATCGAAGTGTTCGAAGCGGACATCCGCACCAATCGCAGGTTGCCCCGCCATCGTGTCCACGGCATCATCGGTTTCGAGTTCGGGATACTCGACCCGCAAGCCCTCGACGGCCGCATCGACCAATTCACTGGGGTCCTCGATTTCGGGAACGAAGCTCACCACGAGGAACGCCGTCCCCGTACCTTGCAGGGAAACGGTCCAGCTCTCGCCTTCTTGCTCAAGTTCCTTTTCCCAGTTCTTTGGGTACTGGAAGCGAACTCCACCAAGATCGAATGTCTCGGGCATATACGCCTCGGGCAAGAGTGGGCGAGTGGGCAACCATGCCATGATATGCGTGGCAGGCAAGAGGCCGCCCATTTCGGCGCGGGTGAGTACGGCCTAGATCTTATGCGTGCAGTGCCGCTTCGCTCCAGGTTGCCCTGGCGGCCTCGGGCACCGACTCGGAAAGAGTCGGGTCTCCGTGAACAATTCTCGCGATGTGTTCCGCGCTCCCCTGGAACTCGACAATGGCGACGGCTTCCGCAATCAAGTCCGACGCTCGGGACCCGAAAATAGGCACGGCCGGCACACGGTCGGTCTTGGCATCCGTGATTACCTTCACGATGCCTTCGCTTTCGTCCATGGCCTTGGCCCGAGCACTGGCGTTGAAGGGGAACGGTTTTCTTCGACTTACTTTGCCAGCCCGAAACACACCATCTTCCCATCGCGATCGCGGCAGTAGACCCGGCCATCGGCAAGAGCGACGTGCGGCCAGGCATGCGTGGCGAAAATCTTGTCCTTCGCCGCCAATTCCTTGAAGAGCTTCGGCGATCGCTTGGCCGTCTCCACCAAAATGAGCTTGCCATTATGACCGTAGACCAGCAGCCTCTCGTCCGACGTCAGGATGCAGCTACCCGGATCGCCGATCGACCCGCCTTCCCAGCGTTGATCGCCCGTTTCCCAATCCAGGCAGCGGATTTTCTGCCAGGCAACGTATACCGACCCATCATGAATGATCGGCGTGCAAACTTTTGACGGATAAGGCTTTTGCCAGACTTGCTCGGCCCCCTTGAGTGTGATCTTCAACTTGCACATGGCGTACTGATTGTAAGCCGAGGTCACCAAAACAAAGTTGTCCTTCACGGCTGGGGAAGCGATGTTGTTGGCAAAGTCGGTGACCCACGGATAGGCGGCCACGGTCTTGCCCTCGTTGCCGGCATCGAGCCGAATGACCGCAAGGTTTCGTTGAGTGAGAAGGGCGACACACGGCACGCCTTCGATAACCATCGGCACCGGGCCTGCATTGTGGCCGGCCTCGTCCTTGAATTCAGAAGCCCAGACTTCCTTGCCGGTCTTCTTGTCGAAAGCAATGAGCGTCCCCCGCGTCGCGCCGACTTCGACGAGAAGCCAGTCGCCATGCACGAGCGGGCTCGAGGTGTAGCCGTAATCGCGCATCGGGGCCCGCGTGAGCTTCGGCCGTTGCTTCACCTTGTAGGTGTCGTAGAGATTCGTGCTCCAGACCTTCTTGCCCTCGGCCGTGGTGTTCGAGCAGTGCAGGTCGCCATCGCTGCCGAGCGTGTAGATGAGTTTCGTCTTCGGATCGTATTCGGGCGTGGAGGATGGGCCGGAGTAAAAGCCCTCGTCGCCATTGTGGAAGCGTGCGTATTCCGGCGACTTGTAGCGGACGGACCAACGTTCCTTGCCATCGAGCGTGTTCAGGGAGCGAAGGAGATCGTGGCCATCTGATCGGCCAAGTGTGTAAACGGAATTGCCGACCACCAACGGCGAACTAGCCCCGACGCCGACGTTTGCCGACCATGCGGGTTGTTCAGCCAGCCAACGAGAGTCCGACCAGCCCGATGTTTCGTCCGAGAGACCATTGCGAAGCGGCCCACGCCAGGTCGGCCAGTCGCTGGCGGAGGCCGCAAGCGGAACAAGGACCAACACCATAGCGGAAAGACGGCACATGCGGAGGTCCGTGTCGATGTGTACGTCTCGCCGTTATATCACAATCGCTTCGCCTTGCTGTCAGTGCAACTGAGTCTCGCCTCGAGAAATCATCAAGAAAATTTCCTTCTCCCCCCTTCTGGCGATTGCTGTGGCTTGACAGTGACATAAGATTTATTCATTCTTCACCATGTACAGGGTCGTTGAGTAACACGGCCAGTTCTCGCACCAAGCTAAAGGGCCACACTTTGATGGGTACAACGCTCGAGCGATCCAATTCCGACGCACATTCCGCCCGCACCTGGAAACTTGCGGACTCTCTCGAAACCTACGGCATCCAGCACTGGGGCAAAGGTTACTTCGGGATTAACCAACTCGGACACGTCACCGTCCATCCGAACAAGAGGCCCGAGGAAGCCATCGATCTGAAACTGCTCATCGATGAGTTGGGCGAACAAGACTACAACGTGCCGATCCTGATTCGCTTCGCGGACATCTTGCGGCACCGGGTCGGCGAGATTGCCGATGCGTTCAGCCGAGCCATCGCGGAAGCGGGCTATCAGGGCGGCTACAGTTGCGTCTATCCGATCAAGGTGAATCAACAGCGCCACGTCGTCGAGGAGTTTCTCGATTTCGGCAAGCCGTTCGGCTTCGGGATCGAGGCGGGCTCCAAGCCGGAATTGCTCGCCGTTTTGGCGATTACCAATGGCGGCGAGACGCCGATTATCTGCAACGGCTTCAAAGATGACGAATTCATCAAGATGGTCACGCTTGCCCGCAAGTGCGGCAAGAACATCATCCCCGTTGTCGAGAAATTCAGCGAACTCGAACTAATTGTCAAGCACGCGCAAGAACTGGAAGTCCGCCCGGTGATCGGCGTGCGGGTCAAATTGGCTTCGCGTGGCTCGGGTCGTTGGCGTTCGAGTGCCGGCTACCGCTCCAAATTCGGCCTGACTCTCACCGAGGTGCTCGAAGCGCTCGACTATCTCAAAGCTCGCGGCATGGAAGATTGCCTGCAACTGACGCACTTCCATCTTGGCAGCCAGATCACGAACATCCGCAAAGTGAAAGACGCCTTGAACGAGGCAGCCCGCGTCTACGTCGAACTCCATCGAGCCGGTGCCGGGCTGAAGTTCATGGACGTGGGCGGCGGACTGGGCGTCGATTACGACGGCTCGCAAACCGATTTCGAATCGAGCATCAACTACACGCTTGAGGAATACGCGAACGACGTGGTCTTTCGCATCAAGACCGTCTGCGATGAAGCAGGCGTGCCGCACCCGACCATCATCAGCGAGTCGGGCCGGGCGATTGTGGCCTATCACAGCGTCCTGGTTTTCAACGTCGTCGGCACCAGCAACTTCGACCGCAACGAACAAGCAGAAGAGGTTCCCGAAGACGCTCCCCAGCCGATTCACGACCTTTCGACCACGCTCCGGGACTTGAACAAGAAAAACTACCTCGAAGGCTATCACGACGCACAGGAGCGCATGGAAGAGGTGCTTAACCTTTTCAATCTCGGCTATCTGTCGATCGAGTTGCGAGCCCTGGCGGAGCGTCTCTTCTGGGCCGTCGGCCGCAGACTCCAGCGAATCTGTTCGGAACTCGACTTCGTTCCCGAAGAATTGCAGAACCTCGACACGATCATGTCCGACACCTACTTCTGCAATTTTTCCGTGTTCCAGTCGATGCCGGACTCCTGGGCGATCAAGCAACTCTTCCCGATCATGCCGATTCATCGGCTCGATGAAGCCCCGACCCGGCGAGCGGTTCTGGGCGACATCACCTGCGATTCGGACGGTAAGGTCGATCAGTTCATCGATCGCCGCGATGTTCGCGGCACGCTGGAACTGCATCCGTTCACCGGCGAGCCCTATTATCTCGCAACGTTCCTGGTCGGTGCCTATCAGGAAATCCTCGGCGACCTGCACAACCTGCTCGGCGACACGAACGCGGTCCACATCAACCTGCTCGACGACGGCAGCTATGAGATCGACGACTTCATCCCGGGCGACCGCGTGAGCGAGGTCCTGAATTACGTGCAGTTCTCATCGGAAAAACTGATCGAACGCATGCGCAAGGATGTGGACAAGGCGGTCCGTGCCAACAAGATCACGGCGAAGGAAGCCCGGCAATTCTTGCGCTTCTACGAAGAGGGCATGGACGGGTATACTTATTTGGAGGAGTGAAAGAGTGTGACGAGAGATGAATGATGAGCGATAATTCATCATTCATCTCTCATCATTCATCACTGCTGATGCGAACTCTCCGACCATATCTCGGCCTACTTTTCCTCGCCCTCGTCGCCTTTTGGCCGCTCGTCCTGCATCCAACTCAGACTCTTTACTCTGATTCCAGCGACCTGCTCGCACAACATTTGCCTGCCAAGTATTTCTTGGTGCGCTCGCTTCGTGAAACCGGCGAGTTGCCGCTCTGGAACCCGGAGCAGTATTCCGGCTCGCCGTTCGTTCACGATATTCAGGTCGGCCTCTTCTACCCGCCACATTTGCCGCTGTACTTCGTCTCGGAACCAGCCATCGGGCCGTTCGTGAGTTGGTTGCTGTTTGTTCACGTGCTTTTGGCGGGCTGTTTCATGTTCGCGTATGCTCGCCACGCGGGCCTGAGCGAACTCGCCGCGTTCGTGGCGGGAGTGGGCTTCATGCTGTCGCCCCGCTGGATGATGCAACTCTTCCTGGCCGGGCACATCGTCACGCAAGGAATTTGCTGGCTGCCTCTTGTGCTGTTGTGCGTGGAAAGAGCGTTTCAACGCAAACGCTGGAGTTGGGCCGTTGGCGGAGGCGTGGCGTATGCGACGTTGATCCTGGGGACGCATCCGCAGTGGACGTTCTATGCGAGCTTGCTGATTGGCTTTTGGCCGCTGAGGCTTCTTTCTCCCCCTCACCGCTTCGGGGAGGAGGCCGGGGAGAGGGGTTCGGCGAACACATTTTCACGCCGCAATTTTCTCCTGCGCTGGCTCGCTGTCGAAGCAATCGTCGTGGCCATCGGCATCTCGCTCTGTGCCGTGCAATTGCTTCCGACATTCGAAGCAGCGGGCCAATCCAGCCGGGCCAGAGGGATGGGGCAGTCGTGGAGCCTGGACGGAGCGAAAGCGGCATTTGGCACGCTGATCGGTCCGATGCCCGAAAAGGTCGCGGAGCCGA
Organism: Gemmataceae bacterium; assembly: GCA_009691845.1. Taxonomy (GTDB): domain Bacteria; phylum Planctomycetota; class Planctomycetia; order Gemmatales; family Gemmataceae; genus SIAJ01. Next base: position 28,419 of record SIAJ01000057.1, on the reverse strand, counting down.
TTCACTGGGAGACACGCAGCGGCATAGGCTTCACCTGGGCGATACTGGCGGTTGTCGGAATTCGTATGGGGGGTCGCAAAACGCTCGTCCCGGCAATCATCACCGGTGGAATCCTCACATACGCACTGGGCGGGAGTTACTTCATCGACCGCTTGCCGGGCTTCGATAACTTCCGGATGCCGACGCGAATGCTGCTGATGCTTGCCTTCCCGGTGGCGTACTTTACAGCGAAGGGCGTTCAGTCTCTAGTGTGTGAACCTGAATCCAATGTCCTGCGTGACGTGTCGGCAATTTGGGTGCTTGTTTTCGCAAGTGTCGGGACGATCTTGTACGTCACTTCCCAGCTTGGAGTCTGGCACTACACAACGGTCTGGTGGACGTATTGGGTCGTCATGATGATTGGAGCCTGTCTGTTCTGGTTGTCGCCGTACATCGCTTCGAAGCTTGTGATTCCTGCCATCATGACCCTATTGGTCGCCGACCTGTTGATACTTGCGACTCCGTTGCCGGAGACCAAGGCGGCCGAGAAGATCTATCCACGGTCGGAAGTCATCGATCACATTCGCGAAAACAATCCAGACGGTGGACGAGTACACGAATGGAACGCAACCGAGCGGCAGGGCTGTTTGCTTGGACCGGGCTCTCCAGTCGCCTCCGTGTATGGAATCCCGTCGACTCGAGGATACAACCCCCTCGATGTAGCAAGATATCGAACGTTCCTGGACTTTGTCGCGAACGATCGAAATTCCGACGCCGCTTTCTCAAGTGAATTCAAGCATCCGGTTGTACCCGCTTTCTTTCCACGCAACGTGAGCCTCTATCACTTGCTTGGAATTCGGTTTGACGTCTTAGGCTCGAACGCAGGTTTCGCGAAAACTGTGCAAGAGCCCCTCTTCGCCTACAACTTTCTTGGACCAGGAATTGAGCGGCTTCCCCACCAGTATGTGACCGATCGTAATTACGGTAGGGCTTATTTCGTTTCCAACGCAGTGCCTCAAGCCGGCGAGACGGAGGTTCTTAGTCAGCTCAAGTCCCTAGATCTCGACGTGACCGCCACACTAGAGAGTTGGGATCCCGCAGTTGCCCCGATGCCTCAACGTGAACCCGGCATTTGGAAGATCCGATCGCATAAGCCAAACGAGGTAACCTGCGAACTCGATGGCAGTGCTGCTGGATTGCTCGTGCTTACCGATCCCTGGTATCCCGGATGGGTTTGCCGAATTGATGGCACTGAAGTGCCGATCTGGAAGGCCGACTATGCGTTTCGAGGCGTGATGGTTCCGGAAGGCTCGCGGGAGGTCGTGTTCCACTTCGAGCCGCAATCGTATCGGCGGGGGAAGTGGATTTCGCTGGTGGCACTTATTGGGATTGGCTTGTTGTTTTTCTCTATGGTGATTCGTCGGGCTACGATTAAGTTGAACTGTCGTGCTATCCGGCTTGCGGTGCAGCGCAGGATCTGACACCGGGTTTCAGGCCTCCTTCCGGCTGAAATATGGGCAACAACATCCGATCCGTCTATGAAGCATTCCCCATCGAGCGGTTTCCACTTCCTTCCGAGGAGGACGTGTCAAACCTTGAAGCCCGCCTCAAAATTTCCCTTCCACCGCACTATCGAAGATTTCTCCTCGAGTACAACGGCGGGTGCTTCTCTGATCCGAATCCTACATCACACCGCTCCACAAAGAATGTCCTGTAGATGGCCTGGATGCCCTCTGGGGAATCGGTGCTACCCGTACATTCGCGGAATTGGGCCACGACGTCGATCTGTTTGACGATAACGAACCGCTCATCGTGTTGCCGATCGGCTACACGGGAATGGGTAACCTACTCTACATGCCTGTAGGTGAGGATGGTAATGGCTCCGTCTGTCTGAAACTCAAATACTGTTGGACCTCGTTCGAACTAGCCGACACCATGGAAGAATTTTTTGGCCTGCTCGTGGCCGATTATCACTTCCCCGGCTCCGCCGAACCCTGCCCATAAAAAACTCGTTCGATGAACGTCGTATCCACCTGACCCTCGACGAAGGCCGATGTGCTGAAAATCTTCTGGTGGATCGGCACCGTGGTCTTGATTCCCTCGACGATGAATTCGGCCAATGCTCGCTTCATGACCGCGATGGCTTCTGGGCGGGTTGGTTGATGGACGAGCAACTTGGCGACGAGTGAATCGTAGTTGGGTGGCACGCGGTAGCCTGTGCAGGCGTGAGTGTCGAGCCGTACGCCCGGGCCGCCCGGCGGTTGCCAGCGCGTGATCGTGCCAGGCGAGGGTTGGAAGTTGTTTCCGGGATCCTCCGCGTTGATGCGGCACTCCATGGCCCAGCCACGTTGGACCACGTCGCTCTGGCGAATCTTGAGTTTCTCGCCCGCAGCAATCTTGATTTGCTCGCGGACGATATCAATACCGGTCACCAGTTCCGTTACGGGATGTTCGACCTGAACCCGCGCATTCACTTCGATGAAGTAGAAGTTGTTTTGCCTGTCTACCAGGAATTCGCATGTGCCGGCACTGTAGTAGCCGGCTGTTTTCGCAAGCCGCACGGCCGCCTTGCACATTTCGTCGCGAACTTTCACCGGCAGGTTCGGAGCGGGAGATTCTTCGACCAGTTTTTGATGTCGGCGTTGCAGCGAGCAATCACGCTCGAACAGATGGATCACGTTGCCGTGCTGATCGCCAAGCAGTTGCACTTCGATATGTCGGGGCTGTTCGAGATACTTCTCGAGAAAGACGCTGCCATCCTTGAACGCGGCCTCGGCCTCCTGTCGTGCGGATTGAAAGCCCGTGACCAGGCTGTGATCGTTGCGGGCGACCCGCATGCCGCGCCCGCCGCCGCCAGCCGCAGCTTTGATCAATACCGGGTAGCCGATTTGCCTGGCGATCTTGAGAGCCTCGTCCTCGGTTGCAATCAGGCCTTCGGAACCCGGAACGAGCGGCACCTTGGCAATTCGGGCGAGTTTCTTGGCCTCATTCTTGTTGCCGAGTTTCCGCATCGCGTCGTGCGGCGGGCCGATGAACTCGATGTTGCACTCGCGGCACATCTCGGCAAATTCCGCGTTTTCCGAAAGGAAGCCGTAGCCCGGATGAAGTGCATCGACGTTTGTCTTCTCGGCCGCGGCAATAATCCGCGAGACTTTCAAATAGCTCTCGCCGGCCGGTCCGGGGCCGATGCAGACGGCCTCATCCGCGAGATGCAACCAGGGCGCACCGCGATCAGCCGTCGAATAGACGGCGACAACACCAACACCCAGATCGCGACAGGCCCGAATGATTCTCAGGGCAATCTCACCGCGATTCGCCACTAGCACTCGTTGAAACATATTTGGCAGTGGTTGGTGATTAGTGATTCGTGATTTGTGGTTTCTTCTGACCACTCATCACTGAACACTGACCACTGATTAAGAAGGATCCACCCGAAAAAGAACCTGGTCGAATTCGACGAACTGGCCATTCTGGACGCAAATCTCCGCAATCGTGCCCGAGCATTTTGAGGTGATGTCGTTGAAGATTTTCATCGCCTCGACCTTGCATACGACAGTATCCGTCGAAACCCGCGACCCAACTTTCACGTAATCGTCCTTGTCCGGTGCCGGCTTCGTGTAAAACGTGCCGACCAGTTCGCTCTTGATTTCGAGCAACTTCTTCCCGGCAGCTACAGGGGCGGCGATTGTGGCCGGCGCAACTGTTGGCGTCACGGGAGCAGCCGCCGCCATGGCCGGAACGGTCGTCATCACGCGGCTGCCCTGACGCAGACGGATCCGCCGGTCGCCTTCGTTCAGGTCCAGTTCGCTGAGGTCGAACCTCTTCATGAGTTCGACCAATTCACGCACGGTCGCCACGTCGAACGGACCGGGACCTTTTTGGTTCGTCTCAGCCACTCTCTGACTCCCATGAGTAGGGAGTGAGGAATAAGGAGTAAGGAGTAACGGACACTCCTTACTCCTCACTCCTTACTCCTCACCTAGACTTTCCCATTCCCGTGGCACCGAGGTCAAGATCTCGTGGCCGCCGGGAGTGATCAACACATCATCTTCGATCCGCACGCCGCCGAACTCCGGCAGATAGATGCCCGGTTCGATCGTCACGACCATGCCGGCCTGGAGCACATCGTCCGAGTTCGACCGCACGGCCGGAGCTTCGTGAATCTCCAGGCCAATGCCATGACCGAGGCCATGGGTGAAGTTCTTGCCGTAACCGGCATCGGCGATATACCCCCGAGCGGCTTCATCGACAACCTTGACCGAGACACCTGGCCCCAAGGCCGCGATGGCGCGAGTTTGCGCTTCAAGAACGACGGTATATATCTTTCGCAACCGGCTTTCAACAGCACGCTTGCGGCTCGCACCGGGTGCCCACAACATTCGCGTCAGGTCGCTGTGATACTGGCCAACGCGGGCACCCCAATCGACAAGTAGAAAGTCGGCCTCCTCGACTCGGCGATCACTCAGGGTCATGTGCGGAAGGGCCGAACGATCACCAACGCCGACGATGGGCGGGAAGGCAACGCACTCCCCACCGGCACGTCGCACATAATGGTCGATAAGATCGCCAACTTGCTTTTCACTGTCGCCCGGTTGCAACGTGGCACGCATGGCGGCAAAGGCTTTTTCGGCGACGGAAATCGAGCGTCGCAAGGCCGCAATTTCCGATTCATCCTTGATTGCCCGCAATTTTTCGACGTAGCCGGTACGACCAACAAGGTTCACGTTCTTGCAAAGATCGCGAAGTGTCTCGAATTCTTGCAGAGTGACGCCGGAGGCCTCGATGCCGACATCACGCAATCCGAGGTTCGCAACGACCTCGGCAACAGCCTGGTAGGTGTTCTTGTCGTGCCCGCGAATGTGGGTTTCGAGATTGGGACAATCGTCGTCGATCTGGATGCGATAACGCTCGTCGCTGATCAAGATGGTGCGTTTCGGTGTAACCAGACAGAAGCTCGAATCGCCGGTGAAACCCGTGAGATAGGAGACGTTGCAAGCCTTGGCGACCAGAAGCGCATCGAGCGGCGCCGCTCGCACGGCACGGGCCAAATCCTTGAGTCGGCGGGCGTGAATGGTCATACGGCTACGGAGAGTCGGGGCGTCAGAATAGGTTATGTTTGATAAGCAAGATTGGCTGGGAATTTCTCCCCCTCTCCGCTTCGCGGAGGGGGTTGGGGAGAGGGGTTCGGTTTCGCGACGTTGTAACGCACGACCTCTGAATAGTGCGCCCCTGGCTTCGGCCCAGTAACTGCCATTACTGGTCCGAAGCCAGGGGCGCACTTGAGGGCCTCACGCCTGCTGACTCGGCAAAACCATCTGCCGCTTGACAGAGGAGCTGGCCCCACGAGGCGGCTAAAAATTCCGTGCATTCAACGCAACCTTGGCGTCATCGGCCACGTTGATCCAGATATGTACGTGCGGATGGCCACGGAAATACCAGACGAACGAAGGCCCTTCAAGACGCCAATTGTCCCACTCGCCGTCGTTGCCGGTGTCTCCGTCCTTGTAGAAGGCCAGCCAACATTTATCGAGCCCGCCCTGCTTCTTCAGGCATTCCAGCACTTCGTCGCGGTCTTCCTTGCGGTACGGATCGATCAGGCTCATCAGCACCTTTTGCACGGCTTCCTTTTGATCCTTGGACATCTCGGAACAGGGCATGCCAGCTAGACGTTCCTCGTTGCCCTGGAACGGCACGGTGAACTCGTCCTTCGGACGTCGTTCGACGAGGGCCATCTTTTGCTGTTTGCCGCCGAGGATCTTGTAAACGTTGTTCGCCAACTCGGCCTGACTCCAGAAGATGTTGTCGGGATGATGCACCTTTTCGGTGAAGCCCGAGGGGGCGTGCCCGTGGAAGATCGGCCCGCCGAGTGCGACGTGCGACGCGGTGTTGCCATCGGCCCGGATCGTCATGTGCCGGCCGGACATGACGAACTCGAATTGATCGCTGCCCGGCTTGCCGAAGATTGCACAACTCAGGCCGCCGCCCCACGGCTTGCCGTCGTGGTCGTCCTTGAGTTGCTTGACGAAGCGGTCGTGCCAGTCGGGATTGAAGACCCCCTTGAAGATGTCGAACAGAATCGCCCGCTGTTCCTTCGTGTAGAAGTCGCTGGTGAAGAACGGCTTGGTGACAGGCCAGAAGTTCGAGACGTGCGAGCGCAGCAACCCGCGCTCTGGGTGCTTGAAGTCCCAGTCGAAACAGATGGCCTTCTTTTGCGTGTCCTTCAGGGTGTCATAAAAGGTCTTGACCGCAGTCTCGGCCGCCGACTTCGGCGACGGGGCGGCAAAAGCCGGCGCGGTCCAAAGCGCGGAACTCAATCCCGTCGCCGCCACAGCGGTGAGCGAGGAGAGGAAGCCACGGCGATCGAGGGCGGTGGCTTCGGGTGAACAGTCGGGGCAGAGGGGATTGGTTTCTGGTTGCATGATGTTTGGCCTCACGGTTTAATTCACGCGTCAATGCAAATGTTCTACGACGATTGGAGAGTGCATACAGCAATGCAGCCGAGTATTTGTTTGGCGTTCGACCCAACGGCTCGAACGCTCGAATTTTCCGCTTGCGTCCAAACACCATGGCACATGCTGTTTTCCGCACACACGGAATCGTTCCGTTCACTCCCCCGAGGCCTTAATGACTCAACTGAAACCCCTGTTCGTTGCACTCTTCGCACAACAACCGAAGAAGCCGCCGAAGGTTGAGGGGGTCCAGGAGTTCGCCGCCTAGCACAACACGGAAACTCCCAATGCAAGCTCGTGAGGGTTACTCCGCAACTAGAACAGGTTTTCGTCCGGGCAAAAACGCTTGTACCGCTTCTGGCCGTTCTTCTCAAGTTTCCGGTCGCTAAACTATCGGCATGAAATACGCCATCATTATTCCGGACGGCTGTGCGGACGAACCGCAGGCCTCGCTTGGCAACCTCACGCCGCTTCAAGCCGCTCGTTTGCCGAACATGGACCGGGCCGCCCGCATGGGCGTCGTGGGCCGGGCGAACAACGTACCGAAACCACTGACTCCTGCGAGCGATGTCGCGACGCTGAGCCTGTTCGGCTACGATCCACTGGCGGTCTACACGGGACGCGCACCGCTCGAAACCGTGGCCATGGGCCTAAAACTTGGGCCGACCGACTGGGCGATCCGCTGCAATCTCGTGACCGTGAAGGACGGCTTGATGCACGACTTCACGGCCGGGCACATCAACAATGCAGATGGCGCCCGCCTGATGGCCACCATTCACGAACATCTCGGAGGGCAAGTCGATGGTGGTCGCCTGGAATTCCACGCGGGCGTCCAGTATCGCAACGCTCTCTTGTATCGCCCCGAGAGCAAGGCCGCCCCGTTCTCGGCCGAGACAATAGCTCAGCCGCCACACGATATTCCCGATCGGCCCGCAGCGGAACACCTGCCGAAAGGCCCAGGGGCCGAGTTGCTGATTCGCCTCATGGAACAGAGCAAGCCGTTGTTTGCCAACCATCCGGTGAACCGCGAACGGATCGCCCGCGGCGAGAAGCCAGCCACGCAAATTTGGCTCTGGGGCCAGGGCCGGGCACCGAGCGTGATCTCGTTCGCTCGCGAATACGGACCACGCGGCGCGATCGTCAGTGCCGTCGATCTCGTGCGAGGCACGGCCATGCTGATCGGCTGGCATCGAATCGACGCTCCGGGGGCGACCGGTTATCTCGACACGGACTACGCCAGCAAGGGCCGCACGGGCATCGCGGCTCTGAAGGAACACGATCTCGTTTGCGTTCACGTGGAAGCCCCGGACGAAGCGAGCCACGAGGGGCGAACCGACGAGAAGATCAAGGCTCTCGAACGCATCGACGAGTACATTGTCGGCCCGCTGCTCGAAGAACTTCCGAAGCGAGGCGACTGGCGAATTCTGATCAGCCCCGATCATCGCACGACGTTGAAAACCCGTGCCCATGCTTACGGTGCGGTGCCGTTTGTCGTTGCCGGCACGGGGATCGAACCAGGTGGGCAGAAGAGTTATGATGAAGTCGTCGCGGCCGAATCGAGCCTGGAGTTCGACCCGGGATGGAAACTGATGCGCTGGTTTTTGGGGCGAACGTAGGCCGTTCGAGCCGTTGGCTCGAACGCTCAACGGGGCTTAACGAATCCGATACACCAGATAACTTGCGTCCTCATACACCGGCTCTCCAAGTGCCACGCCTTCTATCTTCTTGTCCGTGGTCGTCACGACATGCGTGATACCCTCGGAGCGAACTTGAATCCAAAAGCCATTGCTGTCCCAGTTTCGATTCGCGTACCATTTTTCCGCGTTGCCTAATCGACGATGCCATTCGAGGATCTCACTCGCCTCGTAGGGCGGGGCCTTGAAGTCGATGTAGATCGGCGCTTCGGTCGAGAGGCGAAATCGCTGCAAATCCACGGGAATTCCAACCGCACCGGAGCGAACGGGTGGCGCAAACGTCTTCGACTGACTGGCAGGCGATTCCTTCTTGAGCGTCGGGAACTTCGCGGGGATCAGGTACACCTCGCCCGGCCTCTTGTTCTCGCGGATGTGATGAAGCAACGGCAGTTCATCGGGGTTCGTGTAGTAGCCGAGACCGTTCGTCATCACAATGATCCCGCTGATTGCGAGCGCGACAGCCATCAGTGTGCAAGAAGCGACCAAGGCCCGTGGAGCCCGAAGCGAAGCGAGGCCGTTCGCCAACTTCCCGAGAATGATGGCACCGGAGATCGGCATCAAGAGTACCGAAAATCGCCACGGAAAGAGCAAAGCGAGGGAATCGCTATCCGTGCGAATTTGCACGATTGCCAGGAGCAGACCGGCAACGGCCGGAATCAACAGCACGAGGAATAGCCGAGTTTTCTGGGCGAGCAGTAAACCAACGCCCATCACGCCGATCTGAACACCCGCGACCACATCGAACCAGCGTTCGAACGAGGTATGATGTGGAATGCGAATTCGAGAGAAGATTCGCTGCGCTTCCCGAAGCTGGTCCGCATCCCCGCCGAGGAAGGTCTGTGCACTGAAAACCAAAGTCGGTGCCACGATCACCAGAGCAATCGCACCGCCAATCAGCGCCGTTCGCATTTGCTTCTCACGCACGAGAACGACGCAGTAAGCAAACACCATCAGACCAGCGGGAAGTAAATAAGTCGCGTGGAGCACGCAGACGCTTGCGGCCAGCACACTCGCCAGCAGTGGTCGCTGGTTCACGAACGCCGCCAACGAGGTAATCAGCAGCACGCCAAACGCCGATGGCTGCAATCCTGGCCCCAGGAGATACTGGGCCGCGAGCCCGGCTTGCGCGTACCAGGCATAATCGACACCAGTCAGCCGGACGAACAGGACACGCAGAATCGCGGCATGTACAGTCAGAAACAACGTCAAAAACAGGACTCGGGCCGGGCCGCGATCCGGGAAACCGGGTAATGCCCCGATGAGTTGCCGCATCGATTCGAAATACACTCCCAGCAGAACAAAGTAGACAATCTGGAACGCAAACGGTCCGACCGACGAGTACGCCTTCGCGACCAGCCAGCTATACACAGGCGTCGGGTCCTTGGTGTTCGCGAGCCAATCCTCGTTCAACTGGCCGACATTCGCCTGGGCGAAACCGTGCAGAAAATAGTGATGTTGATTCGAGAAGTACTCGGGTGCCTGCGTATGAGCCAGCGCGAATAGGCAGGCCCATACGAGCGACCACGGCCAAAATCGAGGAGGTTCGTCAGCCACGTTTTGCCTTGAACGAGTTCATCTTGCGAACACCACACCTTGCGGTATAGCGACCCCATGCGAAGATTTCGTCCCCTCTTTCTGTTGTTCGTGCTCGGTTGTGCGGCACCGGAAAAGCTGCGGGCCTATCGCGAGCCCAATTTCCCCCCCGCAGATCGCGACCTACACCAGAATTTGCGAAGTGAGAGAAGCTGGGAAGAACAGGAACAAATGCTGAGTGAAGTCCGAAGTGCGCTCGGCAACGGGTCGAATGCGGATTCGACGGGGCCCAAGCGGTAGGCTGGACCAGGGCTTTGCGGAGCCCACCGGATTCGGTATGACTCAACTCACACCCGTTTCGGAGCGGGAGAGAAATATACCCGACACGGGCAAGAACGGGACATCGGAGCCGCGACCGTAAGGGAGCGGTCAATCGTGTCCGGCTAGATCCCGCTCCCTTACGGTCGCGGCTCTGAAAATGTCTCGGCTTCGGCCGTACGAAGTATACCTCCATTTTTGGCTGCATCATGCCCAAGACACTCTTCCTCGCCATCGGCCACAACGGTTCGCGATTGACCTCGTCGGACGGAAAGGCTTGGTCCGCACCGCAACTCGGCAAGGAAGGCGAGACGTTTCGCTGTGCCGCCGGCGGAAATGGCCGTTTGGTCACCATTGGCAGCTTCGGCGGCAGCAACATCTTCGCCTCGACTGCCGATGGCTCGACCTGAAAAACCTCGGTCAAGGACGCTCAATACGCCCGCTACATTCGTGGCCTCGGCTTCGGCAACGGCCATTTTCTTGCCCTCGGCGGCGACCCCGGTGCGGTCGGTGTTGCGCGCCCGTTCGTATTGACGAGCACCGATGGCGAAAAATGGGACGGCCCACACGATATCCCCGGCAAGTTCATGGTCCGACGAGTGACATTCGGCAACAAGCTGTTCGTGGCCGTTGGCGATCGCGGGCGGCGAGCCGCTTCGCCGGATGGTCGCACCTGGAAGGACGCACCGGAAGTGAGAGCGATCGACACGCTTGTGGATGTCGCTTTCGGCAACGGCATCTTCGTTGGCGTCGGCCTGCACGGCTTGCGGATGGTCACGAGCGATGGCCTGAAATGGACAGACCGCCAAACCGGCGACGAGGGGGAACATCTCAATTCGATCGTCTGGGCGAAGGACCGCTTCGTCGCCGTCGGCGTCGGGGCCACGTTCACTTCAAGCGATGGGCTCAAGTGGGAACGCTCGGCAAACGCCGATGCCCCGATCTCGATGGTCTACGGAGCCGGCGTATTCGTCGGCCCACGTTGGAAAGGCCGCCTGGTGCGTTCGACCGATGGCACGAAAAGGGAAGAAGTCCACAAGGCCGAGCAGCATATCGAAGCGGTGGCGTTTGGCGAAATTGGCTAAAGCGATCACTTCTTTCTCAATCGTTCCAACGCCTCCTTCGCGAAGATCGTCGGAGTCGCATTTCGATCGCCTGGCAGCTACCCAATCTGATCCGAGAAATGCGGCCGTGCCTTCAGAAAAAAAAGGTTCCAGGCGTGGACCTCGGGGGACGGACCTCCGGTCTGTCCAAACTCAACGTGCCCTATTCAGTTTCATTCATGCGACTCCTCGGGCAGAGGACGGACAGACCGGAGGTCCGTCCCCACAAAACCTTGGCTTATTTCCCGCTAAGCAGCCCGCCCTCAAAGCTGACCGTTTCATCAATAAGTGCGCAGTGAAGCCGGTGGTTTGGGAGGGCGAGGCTTCGTCGGCGAACTGAAGAGCGACTTGACCGATGATCACATGATCGACCTCGGAATGGAGATGGTTGTCCGGGTCGGGACTGGGCTTTCCCCACTCCCGTTGCCCATTCGCATTCCAAACGAAATATGCGCTCGATAGTTACAGCGTTTCTTGCCGTCTTGTTTCGCCCGCATCCAGAACTTCCCGCACCTTTTTGGCCAGCGTGAGAGGCGAGAAGGGTTTCTGGAGGAATGCGACTTCATCATGGAGGATGCCATGTCGAATCATGGCGTCGTCGGTATAGCCGCTGACAAACAACATTTTCATCCGCGGAAACCGGGGCCGAAGCAGTTCGGCCAGCTCATGCCCACCCATCTTCGGCATGACGACGTCCGTGATCAACAGGTCGAAAGGTTTCTTCTGGTTCTCGGCTATTCGCAATCCCTCTTTACCGTCGCTGGCCGCAAAGACCGTGTAGCCACGTGCCTGCAATATGAGGATGGCCAGCCCACGTACGTTATCTTCGTCCTCGACGAGCAGAACGGTCTCGGTTCCACGATACGCTTTCTCGGAGTGGTGCGAACTGAGTTTGGCAACCTCTTCGTCCATCGCAGAGAAGTAGAGTTTGAACACCGTTCCGACGCCCGGTTCGCTGGAGACTTCGATGCTGCCGCCGTTCTGCTTGACGATACCGTGGACCACGGCCATCCCCAGCCCCGTGCCCTTGCCGACGTCTTTCGTCGTGAAGAACGGCTCGAAGATCCGCGACAGGACTTCCGGAGTCATGCCGACGCCCGTGTCGCTTATCGTCAACATGATGTGCGGACCTGGCACGACTTCGGAGTGCCTCTTGGCGTAGTTCTGATCCAGTACCACGTTGCCGGTCTGGATGGTCAGTCTTCCCCCCTTGGGCATGGCGTCGCGGGCATTGACGGCCAAGTTCATCAGCAGTTGTCCGAGTTGTCCCGGATCGGCTTTCATCCACCTGAGTTTGGGATGGAGAACCATCGCCAGCAGAATGTCCTCGCCGATCACCCGCCGGAGCATTTTCCCCGTCTCCTCGACAGTGGCGTTCAAATCCAGCACTTTCAGTTCCAGCACGGACTGACGACTGAACGCCAGCAGTTGCCGTGTGAGCCCAGCGGCTCGCTCCCCCGCATCGCCGATCGCCTTCAGTGACGACCACATGGGATCTTGCTGCGGCACTTCCATGAGCAGCATTTCGCTGAACCCCAGGATGACCGTCAGTAGGTTGTTGAAGTCGTGGGCCACGCCGCCCGCCAACTGACCGAACGCCTCCATCTTTTGCGATTGTTGCAATTGCGATTCCAGGCTCTCCGTTCGCTGATGTCGCGCACAAAACCGCTGAAGGCAACGCGGTCGCCATCGGGGATCGGAACAATCGTGAGTTCAACCGGGAATTCATGGCCGTCGCGGTGTAGGGCTGTGATCTCGATGATGCGGTTCAGGACCGGTCCTTCTCCCGTGGCCAGATAGTGTTGCATCCCCCCTGATGGGCGGAGCGTAGGTGCGCCGGAATGATCGTATCGGCCAGAGAGCGGCCGATCACTTCCGCACCCGACCAGCCGAAGGTCGCTTCCGCTCGTGGATTCCAGGAAGCGATCATCCCTTCTTGATCCATGACGATGATGGCGTCGAGAGCGGCGTCGAAAATCAACTGGCGGTGGTGGAGGCTTTGCTGGAGCGCTGTTTCGGACTGGAATCGCCTGTCCGTCTGATACGTCAACGCCACCAGGTCGGCCATGGCGGCGGCAAACGATTTCGAGTCGGTCGTCCAGTGACACGGAACTTTGCCGACGTGTTCGTGACGTAGCACCCCTTGAACGCCTTCGTCCAGGCGGATCTGGACATCCAACATGGACGCGATGCCGAGCGGTGTCAGATAGGACGCGGAAAACTCCCGGGTTCGCGGATCGGTGTGAGCGTCGTCGGCAGCCATGGATCGATTTTCTTCCAGGGCCGCGAAATAGGCGGGAAACGCGCCTGCCGCCAGTTCCACTCCGGCCGAATAGTCGTCCGTCTTCGCATCGTAGAGGCAGTGGCATTGAATCTTCGAGCGATCCTCGTTGTAGAGCCAAACGCTGACCCGTTGAATCTGCAAGGTGCGGGCAGCGGTTCGAGTGATTTCTTGCAGGGCAGCCTGGCGGTGACCGGGTCGGAACAGCTTGGCTTGCCACAGCGAGGCCAGCGCCTGTGCATAGCGCTGGCGACGAGACTCGCTTTCGCGAACTGCCTCCTCGAACTCCACGCGGGCCGTGACGTCCACCGCCGTTCCTCCAACCCACGTTGGTTGGCCGGTGCGATACAATGGGAATTTCTGCACCAGCCACCGGCGCATTCTGCCATCGGCACCGGAGACGTGCTCGATGGTGTCCAGGCTTTGCCCAGACTCCAGCACTTGGACATTGTTGGCCCGCGTTTCGTCGGCGGATTCCTTGCTGTAAAGCTCGTAATCGGTCCGGCCGTGGATCTGCTCGGCAGGTCGATCGAACAGTTTCTCGAACGCCGAATTGGCGTAGCACATCTTGAACTGCTCATCCTTGACCCACGCCACGACCGGGCTTTGATTCATGAAGGATTGGAAGCGTTCCTCGCTCTCGCGCAGGGCTTCATCGGCTCGCTTGCGATCGGTGCTGTCCAGCGTAATTCCCATGATCGTGCCGCCGGCAAGCGGCACGAAGTTCGAGCTGAACGAGCGACCGTTGACGGCCGTGAACTTAAAGGAAGACATCTGGCCGGCCTGGGCGAGTTCGAGCAGCTTGGAAATTCGCGGCCGATCGGCAGTCGCCACCGCGTCGAGGTAGAGCAGGCCGAGAATACCCGAGGGATCCTTCATCTGCATCATGCGCAGCCCGGCGGAATTCATCGATAAGAACCGCCCGCCGGCATCCAGTTCGTGGATGCAATAGGGCGCGTGATCGACCAGTGCCCGATATCGCGACGCACTCTCCTGAAGCACGTCCAACGGGCCAGGTTCGACGTGCAGGGGTTCGATCGGACCCGTGTTGTTGGGCGTGCTCATGGCTTCACTACTGCGTTGGCTGCATCAAGCGGCACGGAGACGCAACAACATAAGGCCGACGAGGAGATCGGTCGAGCCGATCCCGATTCCAATCTATGCTGTACGTGCGTGGAACGGTAGGAAAATAATCGAGAAGTCGAATAATTCGCCCGGTGCCGCCGTCGCGGTCGCCGAACTGGCCACACGGGTTCGCTTGGGCAAATCCGATCAGGCCGAACAGAGGCCAAACGAATGGGTGCGACACGTACAACCTACGGCAACGTGTGGGTTAGGGCCCCCGGCGAAATCACTTCCCGACTTCAGCCTTCGCACCATCCGACTGCCGGCATTGACGCCAGTCTCAGAGAACGCTCTTGTCTTCAGTCCAACGGACTGAAAGATTCCAGCCCGTTGGGCTGAAGACAATCACCACGAGCGAACTTCCTTTCCGGAGGAAGTGGTCGACTCAGGACAGGACGGATTGCTCTTCGAAGGCCATCATCGAGGACTTCGGGACGTTGTTTTAGACCGGATCCTTACTGTGCGGCAACTACCGAGAACATGGTCCGGACTCGTTCCGAAACTCGCTTGGGCCTGCCGCTTGCCGGGTCGATTGGCACCCAGACTGTTCTTGCTTTCGCCAGCACTTTTCGATCGGCGGCTTTCAGGATCTCCGTGTGGCGATCGAATCTCAGGCCACTCGCGGCACCGATCCAGGTCCTCAGGATCAGCTCGTCGTCCAACACGGCCGGCAACTGATAGTCGATCTCGTGGCGGACGACCATCCAGATCAAGCCGGCCTGATCCTCCGGCAACGCGGCCTCGAACCAGTGGGCCGTGGCGACATCCTGAACCCAGCGCAGATAGACGATGTTGTTGACGTGCCCAAGTCCGTCGATGTCGGCGGCATCGACTCGAATCGACATTTCAAACGGTGCAACCGCTGTACTCATGATCAATCCACAAACGGGTCGGCACCGAGATCGCCGAGCAATTCCTTGCGCTGGCGTTCGTAGTGCATCAGGTCGAGTCGCTGGCGATAGTGTTTGCGTTCCGTCTTTCGTTGGGCGGCAATGAACAGCCGGCGGAACTCGTTCCAGTTACGGTTACCTCCGGCTTTACCCAATGCGACCAGCCGAAGATGCCGTTCATGGCTCAAGGCTTCGAGCAGCTTGTCCTGCATGCTCAAGAACATTTGGCCGGTGCCAGGATCGCCCTGCCGGCCCGCACGCCCGAGAAGCTGGCGATCGATGCGAACGGCCTCGTGACGTTCGGTGCCGACGACGTGCAGGCCGCCCGCCTCCGCGACACCTGGGCCGAGCTTGATGTCCGTACCGCGCCCGGCCATGTTCGTTGCGACCGTGACCGTGCCCTGTTGGCCGGCCTGCGAGATAATCAGTGCTTCTTCCTTGTCCTGCCTGGCGTTCAGCACGCGATGTGGAATGCCAATGGCCGTCAGACGCGCGGAGAGTGCCTCGGATTTTTCGACCGAGCGTGTGCCGATCAGCACGGGTCGGCCGGCTTCACGCATCTTCTTGGTTTGTGCCACGATGGCATCGAACTTGGCGTCTTCCGTGGCGAAGACCACGTCCGGCATCCTCTTCCGCTTGATGGCCACGTTGGTGGGGATTTGCACCACCCACAACTTGTAGACCCGACGAATCTCTTTCCAGTTTTGCACCACGGTGCCGGTCATACCCGCGAGCTTTTCGTACTGCCGAAAGTAACTCTGATAGGTGATCGACGCCGCATGATCCGCGGCCAAATGTACCGCGACCTTTTCTTTCGCTTCGACGGCCTGATGCAAGCCTTCACGCCAGTGGCGATCGGGCATCGGCCGGCCCGTGCTTTCATCGACGATGACGACCTTGCCCTCGATGACCATGTAGTGATGATCGAGCACGAAGCGATGATTCGCCTGGATCGCTTTCTCGATGGCCTCGACGAGCTTGTCCATGGCCGGTGCGTGCGGTCCACTCGGCGGATCGGAATAACGAGCGAGTTGCCGGCCCGACTCGGTCACTTCGATCTTGTCCTTCTTGACGTCGAGCGTGAAGTGCTCGCCGTAAGTCATTTTGCTAGCAACGTCGTCGGCCCAAAAATACATCACGCATTCTTCAGGCTTGGCTTCCCGCGTGGGGGCACTGATGATGAGCGGCGTCTTCGCTTCATCGACGAAGATGCTGTCCGCCTCATCGACCAAGGCGAAGTAGTGGCCACGTTGCACGCGCGGATCCGCGGGCGACTGACCGGCGGCCGCGGTCCACGGGCCCCAGAACGGCGTGGAGGCCACTTGCCCGCCGCTTCGCTTCAATCGATCGCGAAGGAAGTCGAAGCCGAATTCGGACGCGGTGCCATAAGTCACGTCCTTCCGGTATTCCTTCTTGCGCTCGCCGTCCTCCATCTTCTGTTGAAGGAAGCCAACCGATAGACCCAGTGCCTGATAGACCGGGGTCATCAACTCGGCATCGCGCTTGGCGAGATAATCGTTCACGGTGGCGACGTGGGCACCCCGACCCGCGAGTGCCCGGAGAAACACGGGGAACGCAGCCGTGAGCGTTTTGCCTTCGCCCGTGGCCAACTCGGTGAGTGCCCCTTCAAACATGACGTGCCCGGCCGCGAGTTGCACGTCGAACGCTCTCATGCCGAGCATTCGCCACACGGCCACGGAGCAAAGGCCAAAGCCCTCGGCAATAAACTCGCGGCTCATGTCACCGGCACGCGAGCGGCCACGAAGCTGGTTGGCCCGCGATTTGATCTCGTCCGGAGAAAGCTTGCCGAAGAGTTGCTCGAAGTGGCGGATGCGTGGGACCAGCAGGGCGGCTCGCGCCAGTCGTCGGACGGCCGGGCCGCCCACTTTCGCCATCAGTTGGTTGCGACCCATCGTCCCCAGGCGACCGGAGTACGGCAGATTCGGCGGACAACTTGCAGTCTCGACGGTTTGAAGGAGACGCTCGGCAACGGCAGTATCACTCACGGTTTCGGCTCAACGTGGGGACAGATTGCTCGTCGATATTGTACCGGCTAGGGAGAAGGTGGCTAAGCCGTGGCAAACAACTCGGTGAGTGCCCAAAATCGGGTGGGGCCCTGATTTGAGAGGGCCCTGGACTGACCGGACCCTACTTCTGCAAAACCTTCTTGCGCTTCGGGCCGTTCGGCCAGTCGCCTCCCAGCACTTCCGTCACTTTAACCCCCTGCGAAATACCGGTCACAAAATGACGCACTAAAAAAGTTGTCTGCGGCGGGCGGGAGTTCGAAATTGCATTTCATTGCATTGCACATGTGATTCCTGCACCGAAATCGGCCTCACTCGTCCTGGATGCGGTCCGCCAGGTCTTTGAACACGCCGATGAGACGGTCGCGGTACTCGGCCGGCCAGGGGCCTTCCCAGGCGGCGAGGGCTTCGAGCATTTGCACGTTGGCTTCGAGCAACCCGCGTTCCGCCTTCGCTGACGCTTCAGGCTCCAGGCGTCCGGATTCCGGGGTTGCGGGGCGTTCGATGCCGATGGCTTCCTGGACGCCGGTCAGGAACGACGTTGTGCCGAGAGCCGTGAAGGCCACGGTGTCCGAGTCGCCGTCGAACACGCTGCCGAAGAGCGAACGCTTGGCTTCGATCGCTTGTTGCACGCGTTCTTCGATGGTATCGCGTGTGACGAAGTGGATCGCCCGCACCGGCCGATTTTGCCCCATGCGGTGGACACGGGCGACGCGTTGTTCCAGCACGGCCGGGTTCCACGGCAATTCCAGGTTGATCACCGTGTCGGCGGCTTGCAGGTTCAGGCCGACGCCGCCCGAATCCGTGCTCAGGAGCACCCGGCAACCTTCCTGCTTGAACTGTTCCAGGACGACCTTGCGATCTTTTCCTTGGAGCCCGCCATGCAATATCACGTAGCCGATGCCGAGCCGATCGAGCACTTCCGCCGCGAGACGCAACATCGTTTCCCACTGGCTGAAGACGACAGCCTTGTGATCGCCCGAGGACATCAGGTCGTCGATGACGGCCGCGAATTCGTCAAGTTTCGGCGAGACGTTCGTCTTCTTGTCGACGAGATAGGTGCTATCGCAAACGAGCCGCATGTTCACGATGCAAGCAAGAATGCGTTTGCGATCCAGATCGGTCAGCACGGGTTTCGCCAGCAGACGGGCCAGGTTCTTCTGCTGCTCGTCGTATGGCACGCGCTGGGCATCCGAGAGGGCCACGTAGAGCGTGCTGTCGGTGCGTTCGGGAAGTTGCTTCAGCACCTCGCCCCGTGTACGGCGAAGCAGAATCGGGGCCAGCTTCTCGCGAATCCGGTCGAGGTTGCGATAGGAGACGAGATTCCCCTTGGCATCGAGCACCCGGTGTTCGTGCAAGAATTCGAACGCGGGACCGAGCCGACGATCGTCCACGAACTGGACGATGCTGTAAAGTTCTTCGAGCCGATTCTCCAAAGGCGTTCCGGTCAGCACGATGGCATATCGGCTTTGCAGTTTCTTGACGGCCCGCGAGGTTTTCGATTCCCAGTTCTTGATGCGCTGGGCTTCATCGAGCACGACCACGTCCGGAGCCCACTCGTTCATCAGATCGAGATCGCGAACGACCTGCTCGTAGTTCACGAGTTTGTAGAACGCATCCTCGCCGTAGAGTTCCTCGCGTGCATCCTTGAGTCCCTCGACGACTTGCACGGTTCGGTCCGTGAACTTGCGAATCTCGCCTTCCCACTGATACTTCACGGAGGCCGGTGCCACGATGAGCACTTTGCGAACGCCGCGTTCCCGAGCGAGCAGTTCGATGGCCGCGAGCGTCTGCGGGCTTTTGCCCAGGCCCATGTCGTCGCCGAGGATGGAACGCATTCGGCAGGCCAGGAAGATCGCACCCGTGGCCTGGAAATCGTAGAGGGGGAGTTTCAACAGATTGCGAACGCCCTCCAGATTGGCGAGCAACTCCTTTTCGCGGCGAGCCAAATCGCGGCGAACGATCTCGCGGTCGATGAAGTCCATGGCGTCGGACATCACGGTGATCTGTTCGGGCACCGACTCGATGGCCGCGATCAGTTCGTCATGCTCGCGTTCGCCGGACCAAAAGCCGGCCTCGTCGAAGAAACGCTTGACGAGTTGCTTCAGAGCATCCGAATGGCGCGGCGGAAGCTGCAACTTCAGCCGCAAGTTCGCGGCTCCGTAGTCGAGGTTGACCTCGGGCCGCGTGATGGCTGCCTTCCGCCGCTTCACCGTTTCCCCATTGGTTTGCAACGTACTCAACACAGCTTCGACGTGCTTGCAGGTGCCGAGCGTGTTCGATTTGAAGTCGGGGCAGGTGCAGGAATTGTCACCGGGATCGAAGCCGCGAATCGTGACGGTGTATCGGCCCTTCGTCTGCGGATTGCTGACGCGATAGTCCGAAAAGACGAGGTTTTTGCCGAGGTTCTCGATCGTGAAATGGCCAGCCCTGGCCCGCTGCCGGCGGAGATCGATCTGTTCTTCGCGGAGCATGGTAACGGACCATCCACAGATTTCGCAGATTGCATAGATCAGATTACGGCAATGCGCGGGGTGGAAGAAGAGAGGGTGATGAATCACCAATGCCTGGTCGCGACAATCCGCGACATCGGGATTCCTCTCATGCTGGCGATTCCTAACTCTCCTCGTAAACGAGGAAAGGCATCGGTAGAACTCACTTCTCCGGCCACGGCGTGCGGTGTTGTTGGTACAGTTTCAAGCGATCGCGGTGGATGCTGGTCCAAACGCTGTCCGGTTTTTCTTCCAGTGCCGCGATCGATTGGGCCCCGGCTAGCAGAAAAATACCTTGGGCTGCATAGCAAAGCCCCAGAGTATCTCGCTGGCGGGCCGTGGGTGATGTGGTGTACTGAAGCCCAAACTTGGCCCAGGCTAGAGCGGACTGACGAGCAAGTGCGTGGCCACGCTGGCGTTCATCCAGAATCACACCCCGTGCCAAATCGAAGACCGCCTCAGGCCACTTCGGGTCGATTGCTGTTGCGGCCTTGGCTTCTTCGTCGGCCTCCGCGTCGCGGCCTAATGCGAAAAGGGCCACCGCCCGGCCATAATGTGGTTCGGCGGCGTCGGGCTTCAATTCGCTTGCCTTCTTGTAAACACTCGCAGCCTCCTCCCATTTCCCGAATAACAGCAGCGAGGCCGCGAACGTTCGGCAATGATCCGCACTTTCCGAATAGGCATCGCGCAGTTTCTCGTTGCAGCGGGCGTAAGCCGTGTAGTCCCCCTTCAATTCGTGAGCGTACGCCAGATTCTGCAAGACGTATGGATCGTGAGGCGACAACTCGCGGGCCCGTTCCAGGATCGGCAGAGCTTCCTCGAACCGATCTTCAATCAGCAAGGCTTGGCCAGCGTTCGTTCCCGCGCGCACGCTATCCGGCATTTTGGCGAGCGATCGTTCCCAGACAGTTACCCGTGAGCGGTACTCCTCATTTCGAAGCATCGTCAACACGCCGAGCGCGATGGCAACTGCCACGAGGACATATGGGCCAAGAAACCGGAGTCGAACGACGCGCAACAACCAGTCCCCCGTGAAGACGGACATGCAGGCAAACGAAGCGACGGAGAGATACATGCGATGCTCGAACACGGCATCGTTGATCGGGACGATGCTGGAAGTGGGCGATAGTGCAATGAAGAACCAGGCACACACGAAGCCAATGGCCGGACGCCAAAGCAGGAGAAATGCAGTTACCGCCAATATCGCACTGAGGATGGCGAGTTCGGGCATTGCTTCCCCGAACGTGCTCCACCACGGCCAGCTCTGGTAGTCGATCGCCATTCCACGAGGCCAAACACAAAGTTGCAGGTAGTAGAGAATCACGCCCGATTGCGTGAGGGCATATTTTTTAGGCGTGACGGTGTCCATGCCGAAGCCGATTGCTCCCTCGCTACCGGCCGCACGCAACATGTGCCAGGCCGTGAACCCTCCCCAAACGATCAAGAAAACGACGTAGAACAGCCAACGGCGACGAAGCAAATCCCGCCAACTCTTGGTCAGAAAGATGCGGTCGAACAGGATGACGGCCGCGGGTGCACTGGCCATGATTTCCTTCGACAGGTAGCCGAGCACGAGGCTGTATACGGCAAGGACGTACCAGGCCAGGCGACGGTAGTTCGCATGAGGTGCCTCGGGATCGACATCCTCCGCCCGGAGCATGGCGTACAGAATCAACATGTAGAACAGCCCGGCCATCGATTCGCCACGCTGGATGACGTACGTCACACACTGGACTTGAAGGGGATGCAGCATGAACAAGAGCGCGATCGCGAAGGCCAGGTAAACTGCCCGTTCGTCGAATCGCCCGCGAAATCGTGGCCGTAATAAGGAGCGTCGTACCACGGCAAACAGTGCCAGCGTGGCCGCGATGTGGATGAAAATATTCAGGACATGATGCGGGACGGGATTGTTCCGGCCCACCTTGTGCATGGCGATGTTGGTCAGCCCAAGCAATGGCCGCCCTTCAATCGACCTTAGATACGTCAGTTCGTTATCAAGAGAGGCAGAATCGACGAGCCAGGCGTCGTCGTCGAAAACGAAAATTTTGTTGACGCAATTCGCGTAGACCAGCACGCCCGCCAGAACGAGAAGTGGGACTGCCTTCGGCCAAGCGTGGAAGGACATCGAAACTCCGTCATCACAAGATGCAATTGTGATACGGAGTCAATTGGTGAGATGACTACTTCGCGAAGTCCACGACTACCCGTTCCCCGGCCCGACCGGTAACACGCTTGGCGTGCGTGGTAGTCAAGCCATCGACCTTCCATTCGACGCGAAGATCGTAGGTCAAGGATTCTGCCGTCGGATGGCTCGGAGAGCGAAAGACGCGCACAGCACCCGTCGCCTTGGTCGGTTCACCGTCAATGAAGACGCGGGCCTCCTCGGAAGGGAGTCGGACTTCCATCTCCATCGCGGCCGGCTTGTTCAGAAAAGGAGCGGGTGGAGGGAACATCTCCCCCGGCTCGAAGACACCCGCTGGCAGATGCCCCGGATGCGAGAGGGGAATATACCCCCAGCCCGGATAGAACGGAGCCGGTGCGAAGAATTGGCTATCGCCGCCGCCGAGCATGCCTGGGATCGGCTTGCCTGTCGGGACCGGCGGGCCATACAAACTCAAGCCGTTCCCCCATGTGCCGTTGTAAAAATTGTACGGCGGCTGATAGGCAAACCCGCCCCAGTAGGGCCCATAGTAAGGCCGGCCCCAGGTCGGGCCAATTCCATAACCAACGCCGACGCCGATACCCAGTCCGCCCACGTGACCACGCGGTTGGGCACGGACCTCTTCCGTGGAACCCAAAACGATGAGCACAGGAATGGAAAGCACAAACGTGCGGAAGCTCATGGACATCATGACGAGCAACTCGATCGCGGGAATGAGTACGCGGATCGCCTTCTTGGCGGGCGTGCAATACGAATCCTACACGCTCTTTCCAGAGTTTGGTGGCATTCGCGAAATGTCGAGGGCCGACTGGCGACGACCGTCTCGCTACATGCGTCGCAACTTGCGCTTTCACTCCCGAAGAGATTTCCCGACCGGAAAAACCGAAACCACCCTTCCAAACCGAACCGGTTGAGAAGACCTCCAACGGGCGCATCCCAATCGCTATCTTGTACTCTTAACGAGTTCCATGTTGAATCTCTTCTCATGAATTGTGACCTGTCTCGTCGCGGCTTCTTTCAGCAAACGTCCACGGGCCTCTACGGAACTGCGTTGGCCTGGCTACTTGGACAGGAAGCGACTTCCCGCGCGGCTGGTCCGATCTCGGACTGCAATCCTCGCACAGCGCATTTTCCTGCGAAAGCCAAGTCGGTTATCCACCTGTTTCAAAACGGTGGACCAAGTCAGATGGACTTGTTCGATCCGAAGCCGATGCTGGAGAAAATGCACGGCAAAGCGTACTTCGACAAGATCGCTGGTGAGGTCGAGTTCATCAAGGACGCTGGCGCGATCATGCGCAGCCCGTACAAGTTTGCTCAACATGGCAAGTGCGGAGCCTGGGTATCCGAGGTCATGCCGCACCTTGCGGGCGTGGTGGACGAACTCGCCTTCATCCGCTCGATGTACACGACCAATCTGACGCACGAACCCGCAGGCCACATCATTCACACCGGGAAAATGAGCCCGGGCCGTCCCGCCTGGGGTTCGTGGGTCGTCTATGGGCTTGGGAGCGAGAATCAAAACTTACCGGCCTATGTCGTCCTCGACGATCCTCTCGGGATGCCCGTGAACGGCGTCGACAATTGGCAGGCGGGTTTTCTGCCACCAGTGTTTCAAGGCACACGTTTTCGTTCAACCGGTTCGCCCGTGCTGAACCTGCGGCCCGATACGGAGCGACCTTCGAGCATCACGAAAATTGAACGCGACTTGATCTCGAAACTGGATCGGTTGCACAAGAGCGAGCGGCCTGGGCAGGGAATTCTGGACGCCCGCATTTCCAGCTATGAACTCGCGGCCCGCATGCAGATCGCGGCCACGGATGCACTCGACATCCATCAGGAACCTCTCGTCGTGCGGGAGGCCTACGGTATCGGCCAGCCGCAGACCGATTCGTATGGCCGACGTTGCTTGATTGCCAGGCGACTTGTCGAACGCGGGGTCCGCTTCGTGCAATTATTCATCAACGGACAGATTTGGGATACACATACCAATATGGCGGCCGAGCTGCGGACCGCGTGCGCTCGAACCGATCAACCGATCGCTGCGTTGATCCGCGATCTCAAGCAACGAGGCTTGCTCGATAGTACGCTCGTCGTCTGGGGGGGCGAGTTCGGCAGGCTTCCCATCGCTCAGCTTCCTCCCGATAGGAACGAACTGAAAGCCGGCCGCGATCATAACAAAAACGCCTTTTGCACCTGGATGGCTGGCGGCGGTGTGCAGGGCGGTATCACTCACGGGGAAACCGATGAACTCGGACTCGCGGCAGTCGAGAAGCGCGTCAGCGTTCCCGACTGGCATGCGACGATCTTGCATCTGCTGGGACTGAAGTTCGATCAACTCTTCGTTGAATCCAACGGACTGAAGGAAAAGCTAACCGGCGTGGAAGAAGCACACGTCGTGAAAGGGATCCTGGCATGAAAACCTGTCGCGATTTTGATTACACGGCCGACGACCATTGGGCGAAGTTACCACTCGGTCTCGGCTGGTCGGAGGTTGCGGCCGTCGCAACCGATTCGAAAGATCGCGTGTTCGTGTTCGCCCGCGCCGATGTGCCGATGCTCGTGTTCGACCGCGATGGCACGCTGCTGAATTCGTGGGGGCAAGGCCTGTTCACGAGGCCGCACGGCTTATTCATCGGCACGGATGATTTGCTCTACTGCACGGACGACCTGGGTCATGTGGTTCACAAGTACACGGCCGAAGGCGAACGACTGCTGACGATGGGCGTTCGCGATGTGCCCTCCGATACCGGGGCCACGAGCATCGACTTTCGCACCATCACCCATGCCGGCCCGCCGTTCCACTACCCGACGAACGTGGCACTCTCGCCGAGCGGCGACCTGTACATCACCGATGGTTACGGCAACGCCCGAGTCCACAAGTTCGCTCCGGACGGAAAGCTGCTCTTCTCCTGGGGCGAACCGGGAACCAGGCCCGGTCAGTTCCGCGTGCCGCATGGCATCGCCATTGATCGTGATGGCATCGTCTTCGTTTGCGACCGCGAGAATAGCCGGATCCAACTGTTCGCTCCCGATGGGCAGTACCTCTCCGAGTGGACCGACCTTGCTCGACCCAGCCAGGTGTTCATTCATCGGGACGGCAACGTGTATGTGGCGGAGTTGGGATTCAAGGCCGGCATGTGGCCCGGCACAAAAGCCCCTTCCCCCGACTCGACCGGTGGCCGTGTGAGCATCTTCACTCGCGAAGGCAAGCTGCTCGCCCGCTGGGGCGGCGGCGCGAATCCGTGTGCCGCGGGCGATTTCTTCGCACCGCACGACATCTGCGTCGATTCGCGAGGCGACATCTATGTAACTGAGGTCGTCTGGTCGGCCGGTGCGAATCGCGGTCTGGTCCCGGTCGATTGTCATGCGTTGCAGAAGTTCGTTCGGCGATAACGCAAGGAAAATACATGAAAGCCTGGCGATTTCACGGTTTCAGCGATCTGCGTTTGGACGATGTGCCAGAGCCAACGGCTCGGCCGGGCCACGTCATTGTCGAGCCGCTTTGCGTCCAGCCGAGCGTCACCGAAGCTCAACTCGCCTTCGGTATTCCGACGCTGGCTTATGACCGCGTGAAACGGCGACTGGAGACCGAGGCCCCGGTTCAGCTTTTTGGCCACGAATTCTGCGCTCGCATTCTGGAGACAGGCCCAGGTGTCGTCGGCTACAAGCCGGGTGATCGCGTCGCGGCTCGGGCCAAGTTGCCCTGTGGCGATTGTCCGCTGTGCAATTCGGAACGAAGCGATCTGTGCCGCAAGGGCCCGGTGATTGGCTTCGACTTGCCCGGCTGTTTTTCCGAGAGGGCGATTCTTCCCGAAATTTCCCTCGTGAAAGTCGACGACCGTATCTCCGACAGTGAAGCGGCCTGTCTGCAGTCGCTCAGCGACAGCGTCGCTGCCGTCGAGACCGCGAACATTCGCATTGCCGACAGCGTGGCCATCTTCGGCCAGGGTAGCATGGGTCTGGAGTGTCTGCAGATCGCCCGACTGAGTGGTGCGGGGCAAATCATCACCGTGGACGTTCGCGATGAATCGTGCCGTATGTCGCGCGAACTTGGGGCGGATCACGCACTAAACGCTCGCTCGGTTGATGTGGTGGAAGCGATCCGCGAGTTGACCGGCGGCATTGGCGTCGATGTGGTCTTCGAGTGTGCCGGCGGCAGTCCGAAACAAGGACTCGCGGGCCATCAATCGTTGCTGCAAGCCATCGACGTGGTCCGTTCCGGCGGCACCATCGTCGGTGTCTCCTGGTTCGGTGGACCGATTGAGCTGAACGTCGATGTGCTTCGCGAACGCAGCCTGCGCTATGTGTTCCCGGACATTAGTACCCGAGGCCATCTCGAACACACGGTGCGATTGGTGGCAACCGGCCGAGTGCGGCTGAAGCCGACAATCACGCACGTCCTCGAAGGAATCGATTCCGTGCCAAAGGCGTTCGAGATCACGGCGAACAAGGGGAAATATCAGGCACTCAACCCGGCGCAGGTGATGATGCGTCCTTAAATTAGTTCCCGCATCGGCGAGTAGTCCGCATCGACCAAATAGTGCGGCCGGCCGATGTGATCCTTCACCGTGGTGCGGCCGGCATCGATGCCCAGGTTGTGATAGAGCGTAGCAAAGACTTCCTGGAAATGCACCGGACGGTCTTTCGCCTTCTCGGCCAGGCGATCCGTCGAGCCGATGACCTGTCCCGTTTTCAAGCCGCCGCCTGCAAGCAGTCCGCACGCAACGGCCGGCCAGTGGTCGCGGCCGCCTTCCTTGTTGATGCGAGGCGTACGGCCGAACTCGCCCCAAACTAGAACGGTCACGTCTTTGTCCAATCCGCGTTGACGCAGATCTTCCACGAGCGTCGTCAGTCCCTGGTCGAGCATCGGCAGATGATGCCGGGCGTTTTCGAAGTTGGTCCCGTGCGGCTTGCCGTGCCAATCCCAACGGCCATACGCCAAGGTGACCACACGAACGCCCGCTTCAACCAACCGACGAGCCGCGAGGAAGTAGTCGTTCAATAAGGGGCCAGCATCGCCGTAGCCCGCGGGCTCCGCGGAACCGCGACCGTACAGATCACGGATGCGTGGGTCTTCTTTTTCGAGATCGAGTGCATCGGCCAGTTTGTTCGATGTGAGGATGCCCAAGGCCTGCCGCGTGTATTCATCCGCGCCGGCCAGCGAGCCGGTCACATCCGCTTCGCGACGCAGCGTATCGAAACGTCGCATCAGGTTCTTGCGGCTCTCGAGTTCGTCGACGGTCATGCCTTTGAGAACCATGCCTTCAAGCCCGTCCGCGTTCGGCTTGATCGGTGCATACGCCGGCCCGAGGAAACCTGCCGGGCCATTGTTTGCCCAGGTCCCGGTCTTCATTTTTGGTGCCAGGCCGACGAAAGGGGGCATGGCTTCAACAACCGGCCCCTGAATCTTTGAGACGATCGAGCCGAACGAAGGCCAACCGCCGCCAGGCTGGGCCTGTTGTGTGCGCCCAGTCACACATTGAAATGACGCGTGATGACCTTCCGACCCGACCAGCGAGCGAATCACAGCGTAGCGGTCCATCTGGGCCGCGAGTTTGGGAAGATGCTCGCAAATGTCGATGCCGGGAACCTTGGTGCGAATCGGGTTAAACTCGCCCCGAACTTCGACGGGCGCATCCGGCTTGAGATCAACCATGTCCTGATGCGGCGGCCCGCCGGACAAAAAGATCATGATGACTGATTTGTGCGAACGAGTAACACCGGCCTGCGACTCGGCACGCAGCAAATTCGGCAGTGACAGCCCGCCAAGTGCAAGTCCGCCTACGCGGAGAAAGCTACGGCGGGAGGGGCCTGAACACTTTTGCTTGGGGAACATTTTCGGCATGGCGGGTTCCAACAAATCCGGCAGGCTTGTAATGGTGTAGTGTAACCGATTTCGCAAAGGAACGCCTACAAAAATCGCGAAGCCACGATTACGCGCTCACTTGCAGGCATCGAGCAAACGCTCGCCTTGATCGAACTGACCGTTCGTGCTGGCAACATCGGAAAGCATATCACGATCTCCTCTCGCTCATGCTGGCGATTTCTTACTCTCATCGTAAAACAGGCACGCCTTCGGCAGAAGAGACGTTCGCTCACGAGTCCGGTGCTTGTCGCCTTTCGCTCCGCGAAAGAGCGAGCGACTTGCCGCAGACGGAAATGTTCGTCCGCCAGGAGTGGCCAGCGTAGCGCACCTTCGCGGAGCGAAAAGCGACATTGGAGACTAGTGCCCTGTCCAA
Source organism: Gemmataceae bacterium (assembly GCA_009691845.1). Lineage (GTDB taxonomy): Bacteria > Planctomycetota > Planctomycetia > Gemmatales > Gemmataceae > SIAJ01. Next base: position 131 of record SIAJ01000057.1, on the reverse strand, counting down.
ACTAAATTTTGGGATAGAGCCGCTTCAACTTGACCCTTGCTTTCTCGATCGTGAATTGCCAATCGACGGCTCGTTGCTTCACGTTGACGCGGGTTGACCATGCGGCGATTTCAGTTTGCAGCATCTGGATG
>SIAJ01000141.1 GCA_009691845.1 Gemmataceae bacterium | reverse complement strand
ACTCCAATACTGGCAGGCGCGCAACGCCACCGCACGCCGCAGCCACGTCAAACGCCGGAAGAAAAAGCTCCGACAACTCGGCATTCGTCTCTCCGAACTGCCCCGATGTGATCCAGGATGAATGTCAAACGTGCGCTGTAGTGTTAGAAACTCTCGCATGGGATGTGTGGGCGATCGGGTGTCATTCCTTCCGAAAGTTCCTGTCCGTCATAGGCTCGGGCAACGAGCTGACAAACTTCAGGCTGCCCCGTTCGCAGAAACGCGAGTCGCAAGCGACGCGGCGAAACAGAAACAGGGGGTCGACACCCCCCCGCTCGCCTTTGCCAATTTTGAACCCCCTGAAAAACGTCGTTTTCGGCCGGTTTCTGCACAATCGCCATTCGAAAGTCACGGGTTTTCTCGAAGATACTCCTCCGTTGAACAGGAGGATCTTCGAGAAAACGGCCCGGATTCGATTACTTTCGCCGAAGATCCTCCTCCCCCCGGCGCGACACCCCTTCGACAAAATCTGCCCTATCTGGAAACAAACTCACCGTTTGGCACGCCATTTTGGCAAACACCGTATGGTGATCGCGGATACGTGCAACGTTGCGTCCAAAGACGGTTTGGCAACGGGACCCGAATCCTGGTGATGGAATCTGTGCGATTGCCCGGTTGGTTGTTGCCGGCGTTCGCACACATCACGCCCAGCGATGATGTCTACTTTAATGTAGTCCTTCATCGCTCCGCGTGAGGAGTCTCGGGACGTTATGTTTTGATTGCGGGTTCTCGCAAAGTTCACATCGAATCGGCCGCCCTGTATTTTACCACGCCGCGGGGTACCCCGATAAGACCGCGGTGCGCAAATCTGGAAAGGTGCCCAAACGTCATGGATGGCACTGACGGTGCCGACCATCATATTTTTTCGTTGATGCGGTGAACAAGAAGAAACCAAAGGGGCGAGCGAAGGTTTCCGCCGCCGGTTTTACGGTTGGACCAGTTTTTCGAGCGAGCCCCGGCGCGCCGGGATTAACCGCAAGGTTCCAGGTTCGAGTCCTAGTCGGGGAGCCTTTCATTCGGTAGCGGAACTGCGCTACCCACCGGTTAACGCGAAACGCCGAGAGTCGAGACTCCCGGCGTTTTGTCGTTCTTTGGCTTTCCCAAAGGGTTTGCGGCGATTTGGCCGTCGAGCGAAAACTCTCTGGTTCGAGAGAGAGGCTTCGGGGTCCGAACCGAAATGCCACTTTTCGGATCGCACCCCGAAGAATCGGGCCAAAACTCTCTTTGTCTCTGGTTAACGACCCCCTGTAGGTTAACAGGCGGTACGGTTCGACGGCCCGAACCGTACGAATCGAAACTCTGCCCAGATTGCCAAGACCCGTGTGGGAAGTTCGGGCCGGCGTCCGCACGGCCTGGCGTCCAGCATCGCGTGCAAGGCTCTTCGGGCCAGCATTCCGGCTGAATGGCCTACCGACGAGAATTCTCAGGCATTAGATGAACCGATACCAGGTCGAGTGTTCAGGATCGTTTGGCTTCGTCAGGATCGTGTCTGCAGGTGATTTGTGGCGGCCTGTCTCAAGTGAATCAAGGATCGGCCGACCCTGGACAGAACTGGCATCGTATGCGTAGTAGACAATGCCTTGGTTAGAACGATCCAGACGCACAACCGGGACGGCGATCCCGTTAGTCTCTGGGATCTCGACCTTGTAGGTATTCACGCTTCCTCCAGCCCTCTCTGGGTGCGTGGCGCTGATAGGGCGACGTGCGCCATCGTGCCCGCTGGTAACAGCATCTTGCCCATCGAAGAATGCGCTCTGCCTCAACGGAATCGGAATCTGTACCTGCGTTCCACGGGCCGGGCGGACTTTCATGAGGAGAACGTTTGTAATCGTCACTGCATGATCGTATCCGCGAACGGCCAGTTGTCCCGAGACGCGAGCATCTCGTGGACCACTTGCCGCCGCGCCACGACTGGAACGGCTGCCGCCGGAATCGCGATCTCCTTCTGGGGGAATCGGTGCCGAGACGGTCCTCTTCCCAAATAGCACCTTCGCACTCGCGCCACCACGACTCCGAGCCCTTGCGCTCTCGCTGTCCCGTCTGCGACTGCGAAGGGCTCGTTCCTCCAATACGTATCCGCTGGTGACCAGATGGGTCAGCAACTCGCGGTCGAGCTTGAGTGCCAATCGCTCCGACGTGTCGCTCCAGGACCGGAGGGCGGTCTGGGCGTCTACGATAACCTGCGACCGAAATCCGGCATCGATTTGCAAGCTCACTTCTGTGTTGACGTAAAGACCGGCCTCAGTAATGTTGCTCGATCCGATAATCAGACGGCCCTTTTCTGAGTTCGTGAAAAGATACATCTTCGGATGGAACACTGCGGTCGATTCATTGTGATGAACAAACGTCGTGCAGTTGCCAGAGTCCGACAGTGAGAGCATGTCCTCGAGGCCCTCCATCGACGTGTTCTCGATGTCGACGCCTACGATGAACTGGATGGTTTTGCCACGTTCCAGAAAGCGTCTGAGAGCCGGCAACAAGTGTCTCATTCCGGAACGGCGGACCCAAGCGACTGCCGCTTCAAACGTTTCCCATTCATCGCCCTCCAGGCAATCGATCAGGGCGACGCCAAAACGGTGTGCCAGTGCTTGGTTGTAGATTCTGGCCATCAATGATCCCTCGCCAACGCTGGTTCAACCGCCTGTTGGCGCGACGAACGCACGAACTCACGAATGGCAGGATCATATCAGCATGACCGCGGCTTGAGCTATCCTCCCGACCCGCCCAGGAGAATTCAGCGGTCGAAATCCGGTCGTCGGCCTGACTGTCGTCAAGCGGCTGGGCAATCGCGGTAGCAGACTTCATCGAGTCCGTGCCAATGGTCGCAGGACAGCGAGCCTCGAGGCGTCAAAACGCCGAACGCGCGAACTGGAGCCGCGCTCAGTATCGGCCCGGGAGTACGGCCCGTTCGCTCGACGCAAAGTACGCCAGCCTCATCGGCGAGCGATCCGTGGCTTTTTCCCGCCCTTGCCTGCGGAGGTCGCACCGTTTTGCGACGCAGTCGCCGCCGACCCGTTGTGTGCCAGCGTCTCGCCGTTCTTCTTCGCGGCCCCGTTTTGAAACGGCTGCATAAGGTCCGAGTACGCGAGCACCTTCGGACCCTTGGTGGCCTTAGCTGGCGGTTTCGCGAGGATCAGGATGTATTCGTGGACGTTCTTGAAATGGAAATTCGGAGGGTAAGGATAACTGCCGAAGATTGGCCGCTGCTTGCCGTATGACCCCCATTTCCCACCAGTACCGTCCTTCGACCAGACGATCTCATTCACCAAGACGAAGCCAAGGTCTCGCAGCAAAACAGTGAGGTCGGTGGCAAGCGGAAATGTCAGAAGGCCATGATCGGTGTGCTGATTAACGTGCGCCGTTACAACGCAAAGCTTCCGGCCGGGCATCAACACTCGGAAGCACTCCGCGAATACTGGTGCGATCTCATGAAGGAATTGCTGGTAGTTGAGGATCCGTCCAAGATTCGCCGCGCGCGGACCATAGTCAGCCTTATTCCAGTAGGGGGGGCTCGTAACGATTACACCAACCGATTCGTCTTCAATAAAGGCGAGTTTCCGGCTGTCACCCGCCACAGCGGTGAAATCGCTACCAGTCTTGTCGTGCGCACCGAGTTCCTTCTTCATCAGTGCAACGTACTCGGGATTCTGGTCCACGCAGATGGCCTTCCGCCCGAGCGAAACTGCCACGTGTCCCGTCGTGCCAACCCCCGCGAACGGATCAAGAGCCGTTTCTCCCCAAAAGCTGAACAGTTTGATCAATCGCTTGGGAATCTCTTCCGGGAATACCGCCGGGTGGTTTGGGTGCGCCGTGTTCGCAATCTGCCAGACCGTCTTTGTGTACTCACGCCACTCCTCCTTAGTGAGCTTGCTCTTCTCTTTCACGTCGTGCGTTTTCTGCATCATGATTACTCATCCATCCGATGGAAGTAGGTTTTCAAGTGGCCACGTCGTTGATCGTCCTCGTCAACAACAACAACTGACCTGACGAAGCCTTGAATTTCCCGAGACACGTCCGTTGGCAATTCAGCAGCCTTGATCAAAAGCGCGTCAATTTCGTTGCGAATCGATTCACAGCCCAATGGGCGGAAGGCAATCGTCACCCTCCCCTTGTTGAGACTCTCGATGCGGTGGTCCTGGAGTTCTCGCCAGAGATCGCGGCCGAGTTGACAGAGTGCACGTAAGTCTGTCGCGGAAAATGATCGCTTGTTGAACGGCAATCGCTCAATAAACCTGCGCCCAACATGGAAACCATCACCTTGGACGTGCCATAACCAAAAGGACAGACGGCTGCAGATAATGGCGAATGCAAGCTCGGCATCCGATTCGTCGCCGAAGTTGAATCGATGCACGCGATTCTGACTTAGATTACGGACGATTGCTGGGCGGACACTGAGGCCTCGGAACGAATTGAGGAAATTGTACGCGGTCGTCGCGACAAAGACGCAGTGAGGGCGGGAGTTATGGCAGGCTTCAACCGGTAGGCACGATGCCGCCTCTTCCCACAGTTCGCCCAGGCAGGCGGCGCGGCTTGACAATGCGGCGTATGCATTGGCCTGCGACAGTCCACCGAGCTTTGGAATATTCAGCGACGCATCTATTCCTGGCAATGCTGTGTACGCGATCGTGGCAAAGAGCTGGTCTCGGGTACGACTGGTCCATCTCCTCAACGGTGTCGTCTCGAATGAAGCGGCGCTGGCGACGTCTTGCCGTCCGGAGCTGTCAGTCCGGACAAGAATCGCATTACGAGTTTTCACATCCTCGCCGAAAAGCGCGTGGGGCTCGCGGTCGAAAAACGAACATTGCCAACGACCGCCAGCGCTCTGCATTGCGGCTCTGCATGATCGGAATGGCTGCCCTTGATGAAATGCAATTGAAAGCGGAACGACGACCGCCGACGCACTGCGGCCAGGGCGTGCAAAGCGCCACATCATTTCGATGAAAAGCAAATAGGCACTGACGTTTGACGACGTGCGGAAGGCCGCAACAGACGCATATTCGCCGGCAAAGGATTCGAGATCGCTGCGGCTGTTAAGCGTTGTGTACGGCGGATTGGCAACGAGGACATCAAAGCCCGACGCTGCTTCCGGAAACACCGAATTAACTGGATGTAGGTCGCCCTTTCCGGCCGGTGGTACAACCAACGAATCGTCAGTGAATGCTGTGGGGACGCCATCGACACGCGAACGCTTGCCAATTCTCAAATCCGAAAGCAATCGAGTTCGAAGATCGTTGCGTGTCACGGTCGCCTTACGTGCAGCCGGAGAGCTCGTCTGCGTTGGTCGTTGTAGCTTTAGTGAATCGGTCACCGTCAGGTTCAGGCGAAGTGCTTGCCAGGCACACCACGGAGTGATTGCCTGCGAAGTGAGAGTCGGCAGACAGTGGTGGAGCAACACGAATGCGCACGACTCGATTGCAAGGATGCTGGCATCAATGCCATACAAGTGCCTTGTGGCGAAATCAAGGCGGTCGAATCCAGGATTCGCCTCCTGAGATGCGCGGCCAAGGATGGCCACCAGAAAAACGCCCGTTCCGCAACAGGGGTCGAGACACAAAGTGCCTTTGGGCGCAATTTTGAAAGCCGGTAGGGCTCGACCTACCATGTATTCAGCGACGTCCATAGGCGTATAGAAAACGCCATTCTGCTTCTTTGTGTCTCTGGCGAAGCGCGTCGAGGGGTCGCGCATCACACTCAGCCGGCTTCCAGGCCCATGCGGCTCCAAAATGTACGGAAGCAACTGCAGCAAAGCTGCATCTGAATCAAGTTGCTGGAGTTCTAAAAGCGCGTCTCGGGCCGCATTCGTCGGGATGGCACTCGTCAATGATGGAAGAGATTTTCGGAATCGTCCGACAAACCAGTCCTCGGCATCCGCGAATTGGGACGAAGACGAGGCTACCCCTCCGCGAAGTGCGAGCAACCACATGTTGACGATTGTCCATGCCGCACGAGACCTGCACGGCTCGGAATTTGTCAGAGTGCACGCCGAGCTCCATCGGGGGAGCAAAAGCGAATCGAGTTTCTCGTTAAGCCCGCGGACTGGCAGCGATCTCTCGATGATCTGAACGGCGCGTCGGACATGTCGCGCGCGTTCCTCAGTGATAGCGCTAAGCGTGCGCCCCGGCCCGGGCACTGACAATCGCACGATTTTGGGACGATCCAGAGCTTCAACCATGACGGTGCCTTTCCGCTTATCCATCCGCGGGGCGGTTCCCATGCCGAAACAGGGGTGCCTCGGCGTTGAGGTATCGCTCAACTGCGTCTCGAACAACCCAGGCCACAGAAACCTTCTTTCCGCTTGCAATTCGCTCCAGTTCCGCGTAGTCGTCGGTGGGAATGGAGACGGTCGTCCTGACTGATTTGCGGTCGTTCAGACGTTCACTCTGGCTTACCATGCTTGGCCTCCATCGAGTTGCATCACCATACATCACGGTGATGCAATCCGCAAGTGAGCCTGTCCGGGTCACGCCGCGTGGCTATCCGCGAGCTTGCACGCGGCCGCCAGGGCAGTCTCGACCACCAGAAACGCGGCTCGCTATGGAACTCCAAAGGCGTTGCTGCTTTTTCCAGTCGAGAACCGCCACGATCGGCCGCAGTTGTCGTTCATGAATCGGGTCGTCGCCGCCGTCGACGGGAGGTAAGAACAGGAGTTCCTCCTGAATCGCTGGTGCCAACAGCAACAGGTCCATGATCTGCGACAACCGCGCCCGCGTGACGTGCCCGAGCCGCGCCAGGTCGGCGTAGTCGCGAACCTCGCCGTCCCGGATCAACGTCTCGAACCGGTGGGCCAAGGCCAGGAGACGCGCCACACGGGGCACACGGCCGCGTCGGGGGGCCGGCGTGGCGGCCGCGCCGAGTTTCAGCACCTTAGAGCCGTGGCGGCCGCGGTGAAACCGGGCTTTCGTCTTGATCGTGATGGGCGTCGTCATGCAGCGTCCTCCTGTTTGTCGGCCAATTCTGCGGCCAGCGTCTTGATCCCCGTGGGGTGAAACGTGATCGAAATGTCATCCGTCCGGGCGTCGTAGTCGACGCGCTCGATCAACAGGTGCAGGACGCGGGCCTGTTCGAGCAGGCTGAGCGAATCCCAAACCGGGTCGAACGCCGCCAGCGCTTGCGCCAGTTCCTG
>SIAJ01000140.1 GCA_009691845.1 Gemmataceae bacterium | reverse complement strand
CGGGAATGTCTTCAATGATGCGGGTGCGTGTCTGGCCAGTGCGATGCAACGGTCCGCCGCAGCCGGGACACACCGGACATTGAAGAGTCTCGTGATGGTCGATGTGAATCGGCTTGGCACGCGAGTGGCCGGGATGGCCTGCTTGGGCTCCCCGTTTTTTCGCACTTGTTTAGCCCCCAGAAGAGCCGAACAGTGATCCCAGCATGCCCCGGAGCGCCTGACTCACGAAAGTGAATGGGTTGCACTTGCGTTTGTGGTACTTGTTTAGCGACTCAGAGCATATGTACACCGAAAATTCCTGCAGGATTCCAGAGGTCACCTGTTATATCGCTCACCGCAGCGGGCCAATTTCGGGACCAATGTGATAACCACATGGCTAATACAGCGTGGTTTTGTAGTGAACAAATGGTCTGAGGCGATAAACAAGTACAGGAAAACAAAGCTAGTTTTCGACGCCAAAAGGTCGGCGGAAAACGGGACATTCTGCTTTACAAGCGTCTCCAGGTGAAATTCAAGGGGTCCGGTCTTAAGACCGGACCCCTTGAATTGTCGCGGCCTCCGGCGAGGCCGCGGGCGAGTCAATCAGTTCTCTTCGTACTGTGCAATCCGGTCAAAGACTTCTTCCTCATCCGCATCGTCCACGAATTCGGCGATGCGGTAGTTCATGAGGTAGGCGTCTTCGCCGCTGTCTTCGTAATAGTTCCGCATCACCTTGGATGCCTTGAACGCCTGGGCCCGGAAGAAGAGTTGGGCCATCAGGTTCGACTCGCGGACGGCCAGCGTGATCTTCGTGCGGCGATGGCTCGAAAGCTTGCCGACGAGTTTCATCACCATCTGGGTGCCGATGCCGAGCCGACGCGATTCCGGGGCGACCGCGAAGTTCAGCACATGCAAACGAGTCTTGTGCAACTCGTAGATCATGAAGCCGACCACCTGCTCGTCCACCTCGGCGACCATGCCGATGCAATTGCGTTGCCGCAGACACCGGAGGAAGTCGTCTTCGGTCCAGGAGTAATCGAAACTCTGCTGCTCGGCACTGAGAACCTCGTGCATGTCTCGCCGGATCATCCAGCGTATATGCACGCGAACCCGTTCCTTCGTCTGCGTACGACCCGTGCTCATCGACGGACTCCTCTGCGTGCGGCGCGTGCTTCCATCCAAGTTGTCTGGTCGTCGCGCCGACCGTTCTCGATTCCATGACAGTCCGTCCACCGTTCCCGAGATTCCATTCGCGGGACTTGAAGGACGGGATACTACCACCGCTTGCCAACCGGCTCAAGAGAGCTTTCTGAGAAGTACTCAGTCTTCTGCCCCTCAAGTTCAGTCACGGAGTACTGAGTCCTCCGTACTTTTTACCGTTATCACTGCTGAAAGAACACCGTGCTCTCTTCCTTGAAGACCGGCTGCTTGAGCTGGTCGCAGGAGAGCTGCACCTTGCATCGCAAATCCCCGGCCGTGGTTCCCTTGGCCTTGACACGGATCACCATGTCGGCCTTCACGGCCAAGCGAGGGACCGGCTCGAAGCTCACGGTCAGGCCGTTGGCCGTGTGCTTGCTGGGGCCGGTCACGCTCGTAACCGTCAGTCCTTCGGACATTGCCATCGCAATCCGCACGCCGGTCAGCGGGCAGGTGCCCTGATTCAGCACGCGGATTTCGTAAGTGACTTCCTTGCCGACCTCGGCTGGGTTATCGAGATTCAGGACTTCGAAAGCGAAGGCCGGCACACCCTCGACTTGCAACACCGCCGAGGACTTCGCGTCGAGTTGCTTGTCTTCCAGCTTCAAAGGCGAAGCGGCGATCGCTCGAACTTCGATCTTCCCGGCGATGCCTGCACGCAGCTTGAAGGTCAGGCTCTTTTTGCCGCCTGCGGCTTGTCCGCCGAGGTTCCAGGTCACGGTTCGGCTGCCCGGCTCGTAGTTGCCGCTATCGCTGGCGGAGACGAACTCCAGTCCTTCCGGGAAGGAGACGGCCGCCTGAACATTCGGTGTCGTCGCGTTGCCTGGGTTCGAAACTTCGAGCGTGAACGTCGGCTCGCCGCGAACCATGGCCTTGCCAGGTCCCACGAGCTTGGCTACGAGCATCGGCTTCTGAACCATCGACGTGGCCTTCGCGATCACGGCACCACACGCTTCAGCCATGACGGTGAGTTCGCAAGTCTGTGGGCCAGGGTGGATGGCGATCGTCTTCAGCGTGACGGCCTTGGTCTCACCGGCAGCGAGAGCGGGCAATTCGGCCTCGACAGGCGAGCCTTCTCGCTGCTGCGGATGCTTCAAGCCGGCCGGTAGCGATACGTGAATCTTGACCTTGGTCGCGGGGCCGGTGCCTTCGTTCTTGACCTGGATCGTGAACGCGGCCTCTTCGTTGAGGAGCACGCTTTCCGGTCCGGTCACGGTGGCAATCAGTTTCGGCCGGGTGATCTTCAGCGTGCTGGTCGTGCTCGCGGAGTAGGTCATCTTCGGGCTGGTCTTGTGATCGGCGTCGCCGACGGGCTTCACGTTCACCTTCATGCGCTTCTCGGCACCCGCCGCCAGATCACCGATCGTCCAGCGAAGTGTATTGAGGGAGACATCGGCCATCGGCTCGCCACCCAGGTAGCGGGCACCTTGCGGAAGTTCTTCTTCAACCTTGAGCCCAGTTACGGGAATCAGGCCCGCGTTGCGGACCACGATTTCGTAGCTTGCGTCCTTGCCGAGCGGCACCGCATCGGGAACGACGGTCTCGATGGTCACGTTCGGCGAAACTTGGTTTGAGGTCGGCCCGCCCGGGAAGCCCGAATGGCTCGCTGGCATGGCGACCTGCGTCAACGGTTTGACCTCTGACTTCAGCGGTTCCGGTTTTGCGGCCGGCTTGAGATCGATCTCGATCATTTCCGGTGCGAACGTCCCAGGCAGTGCCGGCAACATGGCCGGAACGTCGGGCCCGGTCTTGTCGATGGTCGTACCAGGAGCGATCGGCGGAGGCGGCAGCATGAGGTCGAGTGCGGGACCGGCCGGCAGCAGGTCCTTCGATTCGCCGACTGGGGGTACCGCGAAATCGGTGGGAACGATAATCGGCTCTTTGCCTTTTCGTCCAACATTAGAGGACGGGCTGGGCTGAGCGGACACTTGAACGATGGTGAAGCCCAGCATCCCGACGAGGCCGAGAGCCAGCATGGCAAGATGGATTTTTCGCATAGCCGAATTCCCCCTTTGGCCAGGAGTCAGAAACCGGGGGACAGAAATCAGGAGCCAGGGGACAGTTCATGTTCCCTGATTCCTGGCTCCTGATTTCTGTCCCCTGATCCCTACCCCGGATATTTCACCGCGTTCTTGGCAATCTTCGCAAAGAACGCTTCACTCACGTCGATCCCGCTATGCACACTGAAGAGCATCAGCAGGTTGACGCAATCTGCCAACTCGTCGGCGATGGCCTCGCGGGTCGCCGGGTTCCGGCAGGCCGCGTAGGATTCATCCCCGGTCAGCCAACGGAATGGTTCCAGCAACTCCCCGACTTCGCAGGCCAAGGCCATGGCGATGTTCTTGGGCGTGTGGAACGACTCCCACTGACGGGCAGAGGCGAACGCAGCCACGGCGTTTTTTAACGCCTCGACGGTCGTCACCGCATCGGCCATTCGTCCATCTTTCGTAGTTCGCCAATTCGTCCGAACTTGCCGCGCTTCCAACTCCCCCGCGCGGAAATGCCCGAAACGAGACGTGCTTATAACGGGGCAGCGGATTCTGTCAACGAGATTTGTGGAACCTCTGGAATGTGCCGCGTCAATCTTCGTGCAAGGTTGTGCGGAGCTTGAAGCGTAAGCGAAGGCGAATCTACTCGATTAAAGATCGCGTGAACTGCTATGGAAAGACGCTACCGAGTTTCGTTGCCGCCTTCGCTTACGCTTCAGGCTCCGCTGCACGTTCCAGCATATACTGCACTTCAACCGCACCTTTTGAGAATCGCCATGCCGAGCACACCGCCGCAGTCGCCCACCGCGAAGATTCCGGCCACCAAGACGGCCTTCGTCGTGATGGATACCGAGAGTATTCCGGACGGCAAACTCATCAACATCGTCAAGTATCCGGGGCTGGGCCTTTCGGATGAAGACGCCATCGAACGGGCACGGGCCGAGGCTCGGGCACTCTCGCCAACGGGATCGGACTTCATTCACTACACCTTCCAGCTTCCGGTTGCGGTCTGTGCTGCGCGTGTGGACATTCGCTTCGCTCTGCAGTCGATCCGCTGTATCGATGCCCCTCTCTATCGAACCCGCGAGATTGCGACGAAGTTCTGGAACGGATTGTTGAACTACGCGGACGGTGCCGCACTCGTGACGTTCAACGGGCGAGGGTTTGATTTGCCGATGCTCGAACTGGCTGCATACCGCTACGGCTGTTCGGCGAAGGACTACTTCACGACACGACGCAAGCGTTTCTCGGCCGACATCGATCTGCAAGATTTCATGATGAACTATGGGGCCACCCGCGGGTTCGCCGGCGGCTTGAACCTGTTGGCGAAACTCATCGGCAAGCCGGGGAAAATGGGTGTGTCCGGCGACCAGGTCTACGAGATGTTCAAGCAAGGGAAACTGCAAGAGATCAACGACTACTGCATGTTCGACACGCTCGACACCTATTTCGTCTTCTTGCGAACGCGGGTGCTGACGGGAGACATTTCTTCCGAACGGGAAGCGGAAATAATCCAGAAAGCTCGTGAAACGATTGCCAAGGAGGCGGAGGAGCATCCGGCCCTGCGCGTCTATCTGGAGGCCTGGACCGATGGCCAACCCTGGCCGTGATGGGAATCAGGCTTGCCAGAAGCGGCCAAGTTCGCGAGTCAGGAATCTCCAGCCGCTGTGGACGGCCATTCGGCTCTTTTCCGCTTTGCGCTTCTCAGCACCCGTCAGGCGACGCCAGGCGTATTGAAAGGACTTGCCGAGAAGCTGAAGCGGCGAATCGAGCGTGACGACTAACTTGTAGGCCGTCAGTTTTGCCCGTGAGACGCCGCTCTTTCGCAGATAACGCACGTAGCCGATCATCAAGTTTGGACCAACGAAGTTCGCGTTCTGTCGTGAACTCACCCGGCCAAAATGAATTATCTCCACGCCGGGCAGATGGACCAAAGCGTAATCGCGGCCGACACGGTCCGAGAGTTCCACGTCCTCGACGCCGAAGCGAAAGCCTTCATCCCATTCGCCGCACTTGTCGAACACGGCTCGCGGCATGAGCACGGCAGCTCCCATCAAAACTTCGACCCGGCAGACGCCATTGGGTCGGAAGCCATCCCGGCGATAGTCGTCGTAGGCCTGACGGAAGATGCCGGTCCAACGAAGAAGTGCGGCTCGGTGAAGCAGGGCACGCAGCGTGGGCTTGCGGCGATAAGAAATCTGCAGCTTGCCTTGCCCGTCGCGCAGACGTGGGCCAATCATGCCGATTTGTGGATGAGTGTCGGCGAAGCCAACGAGCTGAGCCAGAGTTAACGGTGGAACCACAGTGTCGTTATTCAGGAAAAAGACATACCGGCCGGTGGCCCGGCGACCGGCTTGATTGCTGGCTCGGGCAAAGCCCTCGTTCTTTTCATTGCGAACCAGGAGGACTTCCGGAAACTCGCGCGCGACCATGTCGGCCGCACCATCCGAGGAGGCATTATCGACCACGATGACTTCGAGGTTCACGCCATGAGGAACGTCGAGGAGCGATTCGAGACAGCCGCGTAAATAGTCCCGGCAATTCCAGTTGGCGATGCAAACCGAGACATCGACGACCCGGCTGCCAGACTCATGCCCATAAAAAGGACGCTGACTCCGAAAGCCAGCCGGCACTCGCGGCCGCGTGGTGAGCGCGTCGGTCGGAGGAGCTAGCAATTGCGGCATGCAACCATCCGTAGTGCGTGTTCGAGGGACCCTCCATTCCGTGGAGGCATCTCCGCCAAGTGAGGAAACTGCGAAAGCGGGGTTGTGATAGCACGAAGCGGTAATTCGTGTCAACTGCAAGCGGCCCGCTTGACGGGGGCATCTCGCGAACCGATAGTAGACTCTCCCCGCCCGTAGGAAGATCCAACCATGTTGCGTTACCTTTCCCCCTTTGCCGTTCTTGTGGCCGCCGTTTGGCCTGCCGTCGCGGCAGAACCGGCCGCCGTCGTCGCCAAGAAGACCGAGACCGCCGTCGAGTTCTTCGTCGGCAGCGAACTCGTCGCTCGCTATCACGTCGGCCAGGCCATCGCCAAGCCCTACCTCTGGCCACTCAATGCACCCGGCGAGGTGCCGGTCACACGTGGTTGGCCCATGCAGAAAGGGCTTCCGAATGAGACGATCGACCACGTTCACCAAAAGTCCGCATGGTTCTGTCATGGCGACGTCATTCCGGAAGGCCTGGAATTGCAGTCGAAATCTTCCGACAAACGCGTGAAAGGGGTCGATTTCTGGTCGGAGACTCCAGGTCACGGCAGGATTGTTGTGATTGAGGTTGTGAAACCAACCTCGGAGATCGCGCAGGCCCGCGTGGCAACCAAAAACGAGTGGCGCGGTCCGGACGGAACGAAGATCATGGACGAAAATCGCACGATTACCGTTCGCAATCTCGGCAACGCTCGCCTCGTCATTCTCGACATCGATCTGCACGCGAGCGTCTGCCCCATCACGTTCGGCGATACCAAGGAAGGCTCGATGGGCGTCCGCGTCAACGATGAAATCCGAGTGGCGAAGGGGAACGGGACGTACGTGAACGCGGACAGCAAAAAGAACGAAAAGGAAGTCTGGGGCCGACGTTCGGACTGGAACGATTACTCGGGGAAAGTGGGCGAGAAAGAGGCCGGCATTGCCCTGTTCGACGATCCACGCAACAAAGTCCGCGCCTCCTGGCATAGCCGCGATTATGGCTTGATGTCCGCCAACCCCTTCGGCCGTGCTGGTTCGTTTCCCAGCTTGAAAGAAGAAAAAGAACTCTTCAAGCTGGCCAAGGGCGAACATTTGAAGCTGCGCTACGGTCTACTCCTTCATGCAGGAGATGCGAAAGCAGCCAAGGTGGCCGAGCATTATTCGGCGTTTGCGAAAGAATAAGAGGTTGCTCCTGGGAACGCCAATCGGAGATGGGCGTTCCCGATTCAGCCGATAAGATTTCCGTGCCGGAGAGGTGGCAGAGTGGTTGAATGCGTTAGTCTCGAAAACTAATTTAGCCGAAAGGCTAACGAGGGTTCGAATCCCTCCCTCTCCG